>JBKDGH010000015.1:0-4665 GCA_046336655.1 Flavobacteriales bacterium
GGTTCGGTATTTCCCATCACCGCGATCGCCGGAGCAAGGATGCACTTCGTTCGGAGCTCACCGAGATCCCGGGTGTGGGGATGCACACCACACAGACCCTGCTGCGACACTTCAAAACCGTAGGAAAGGTGAAGGAGGCCACTGAGGAGCAGCTTCGCGAGGTGATTAATGCAAGGCTGGCGGGCATAGTTTGGCGTCATTTTCACTCTTGAATCCATTCACCGCGCGGTGTTGGCGCATGCGATTTTTAGCAGGCTTTCGCCGCTCAAACCGCTTTAATTTTATCGGTTCAATTCCCTTGTATGGCAAAGCAGACGAAATCGGATCAGGAGAAGTACCGCCGCAGATTGTGGATCATTGCATTCACTCCGTGGGCGCTTGCGGTCGTTCTTTTTTCAGCAGCCATGTTCAGCGGACTGCCGGACATCGAGGCGCTCGCCAATCCGAAGATCAATCTGGCTACGGAGGTGATCTCATCCGACGGGCAATTGCTGGGTGCGTACTACCGGGAAAACCGCTCGGATGTGCGCTATGAAAATCTTCCCCAGAATCTGGTGGATGCCCTGATTGCCACGGAGGATGCGCGATTCCGTCAGCACAGCGGCATTGACTTCAAGAGTATGATCCGGGCTGCCACTACGCTCGGTAGCTCTGGCGGCGGCAGCACCATCACCCAACAGCTCGCCAAGATGCAGTTCTCAAAGAACTTCGACAAAGTGGGAATTGTGCGTCGTATCTGGCAAAAGCTGCGGGAGATGATCATCGCACTGCGCATTGAGCGAACTTACACCAAGGATGAAATCATTGCGCTTTATCTGAATCAATATGACTTTCTTAATCAAGCTGTGGGTGTCAAGTCAGCGGCGCACGTGTACTTTAATACGAGTCCGGACAGCCTCACCGTGCCGCAGTCGGCTATGTTGATAGGCATGCTTAAAAACTCTTCGCTGTTCAACCCGCTCAAACGCGACTCGCTCGTGCTGAAGCGCAGGGAAGTCGTGCTCAATCAGATGGTGAAGTATGGATACCTGCCGGAAGAACAGTATGAGGCATTGCGCGAAACTCCGCTGGGATTAAACTTCCAGCGAATCAGTCACGACGAGGGACTCGCACCTTACTTCCGCGAGGTATTGCGCGCACGCATTGATGAGATCCTTCAGGAAAAGGATAAAGATGGAAATCTTCTGAGGATGAAGTCTGACGGACAATCGTATGACCTCTATCGCGACGGATTAAAAATTTACACCACGATTGATTCACGCATGCAGGCTCACGCGGAGTGGGCCGTGGAGCAGCATCTGGGAAGTGAGCTCCAGGCGGCGTTTACGAAAGATGTGAATAAGCGGAAAAAGGAGAAATATCCCTTCTTCAACGGCATTGCAGACGCCGATCGCGAGCGCATCTTGAAGGATGCGATGCGCTCAAGCGAACGCTATTTGGTGCTCACCGGAAAGATCTGTCCGGAGTGTAAGCGCCCCGCATTTTACATTGACAAAGAGAAAAAGGATGGCGAAGACATCTTTCATTGTAATGAAGACAAGGAAGGTTGCGGGCACACCTGGCACGCGCATGACGAAAAGGGAATAGACAAGGTGTTCGCGACTCCTGTGTCGATGCGTGTGTATGCACACAAGAAGTACATCGATACGCTGATGTCGCCGCTGGACAGCATCAAATACCACAAGGCGATTCTGCACGCGGGATTGATGTCTGTGGAGCCATCTACAGGATACATCAAAGCATGGGTTGGTGGGATTGACTATCGGTATTTCAAATACGACAACGTGTTCCAGTCGCGCCGTCAGGTGGGCTCTACATTCAAACCACTGGTGTATGCCACGGCGTTGCGATTGGGAAAGAAGCCCTGCGACAAATACTTCAATATCAAAACGTGTATTGATTTGCCGGAGGGCGGACGCTGGTGTCCGAGCAACAGCGACGGTGCGTATGGCGGGGAATACACACTCACCAAGGCACTTGCCAATTCTGTGAATACAATCACCGCTCAATTGGTTAAAGAGTTCGGTCCTGAAGCAGTCATAACCCTTGCCCGCAACCTGGGAGTAAAAAGTAAAGTTCCCGCCGTGCCTGCGATTTCGCTTGGTGTTGCAGAGCTGTCACTCTATGAAATGGTCGGAGCCAATGCCGCATTTGCAAACAGGGGGGTGTATATCGAGCCGACGTTTGTGACGCGCATTGAGGACAAGAACGGCAACGTGATCTGGGAAGCGGACCCGGTGATTCAGCAGGCGCTGGAGCCATCTGTAGCGTATGAGCTTGTGCAGATGATGAAAGGCGTGGTGAATCAGGGAACGGGTGCGCGTTTGCGCGGTGGTCGCCCCTATGGCAATATTCCCTATCCGATTGCGGGTAAAACGGGAACCACTCAGAACAACACGGATGGATGGTTCATCGGACTGACGCCTGATTTGGTAACTGGGGTGTGGGTAGGAGCTCAGGATCCTACTGTACGTTTCAACAGCACAGCGCTCGGACAAGGCGCAAACACGGGCCTTCCGATCTGGGGGTACTACATGAACAAGGTGTACAAGGACAACGCTATCTCCATCTCAAAAGGTGATTTCAAGGCACCGCAGGAGTATGATCCGACGCGTTTTCAGTGTGTGGGAGATGATGGCTCACTTTTCGATTCGGATTTCGTGCCGGTGGAAGAGGATGAGATCTTCGGTGAGGAGCTCGATGGGGTGAATTCGGAGGGGTGAAATGTTAAAATGGAAGGATTTCTTGATTTGTGTCTTTTTTTTTTTTTTTTGAATTCTAAATCCATAAACCAATGAAACATGTTGTTTGCTTCTTTTTAGGTCTTGTGACCTTGACTAGTGCATTTGCCACCGAACTTCCCATTTGTTCTGTCTCGAAAAGCGGAAGAGGGAGACATGGTTACGATAAAGTAGAATGGAGCATTGCTAACAACGGTGGCGGTGGCGGGCAGTGTTGGGTGGGAATTTGTCAGGGTCCGGGGAGAGTGCATTGCGTCCCGCCCCATACAGGAGCGGCTAATCTGGATTCTGTTGATATAACAGCTATCCGGGAACTAATGGAGAGGCAAGATGATGCCTGGAGTGACGGGACGTTGAATGGTGTGGAATATTTAACAGTTAGTGCAGAAGGGGAGGAAATCAATCGTCGTTACCGAGTGGAGTGGGCCACGGGAGTTCACAAAGAAGTGGTTGTCGACTTTTACAAAGAATGATGAATGGTACCATTGAATTTTGAGAAGCACTTTAAGAATCGCAAGTCTTGGGGACTTGCGGTTTTTTTTGTGATGAGTTTTTTCTCGTCCAGAGTGAACGGCCAGTCTTCAACGACCAGAATCGACTCAGTTTATTGTATGAGCGCCAAGGATAGTTTGTTTGTGACTATATTTAATTTAGGTAGAGGCTTCAAAGACAGCAATGGCGAAAATCTGTACTTGGCTTTGGAGCGTCATGTGGCGAAGAACGATTTTGTATTCTTGAAATTCAATGTCCATGATGATCAATTTGAATACATGGTCTATGCTCTTCCTGATTCAGTTCAGCGGGATTTGGACTATGGTGTTAATCATTGTTATGCCGCTCATGGGGTTATGTATATCGAGTCGGACAGGAACTATGAGTTTGACTTGGCTAGCTGCGCTTTTCTTGGCTATGAGAGTGCTCATGACCAGGAATTATTGTACACATCGTTAGATTATAAAATAAGAGGACTTTATTACAATTATCATCCACTTGACCATCCGTTTCAATCAGTGATCTCCTGCACTAGGGCAGAGGATGGAGGTATAAAGAGCATCTATCCACCGAAGCATGAAATTGAACTGACTCATTTTCGTCCATGCGATTTATTGAGAGCTAATGAGCGTTACGTGATTCGCTCCTCAGTATCTCGTCCTGTGGTGTACTTGTATAATCATGATTTGGAGTTGCTGGATTCTTTGAGTTTTCTGCCAGCTGGTGAGTGGAAAGACGCGGAGAGTATTTTCTCCAAGAAGGAAACCCGTATAATGAACCGAAAGAAATTTTCGATTTTTGATTATTATATGAAGGCCTTTGACAGGGGTATATATAAAGCCCAGAATATAGATTTTACAGGGCCGGATCGGTTTTATTTGGCATACAGATCACCATGGCCGGAGTTCGGCGTGGTTACATTCATGGTAGATGAGTTGAACAGAATACGACTTTGTGAACGAGGTCCAACTGTAATTCCCGGAGTCCAGAATCGTGACTTGCAAGGTTCTGCTCCATTCAATATTTATGAATGTGGAATTTACTGTGCCGGTAAGTTCTACCTGTGGGAGGCCGGGGGTTGCGACGCTGACGAGTCTCAAGACCAGAATAATCAACCAGTTCAAACACCATCATGCGCTTATCAGCCTCCGGGAGTTCGATTGTTGGAATGCACGGCTCCTTACTGAAGCAGTGTGTGCTGCTGAGTCTTACCCTTTTTCATTTCGCGGCGTACTCGCAAACCAGCGAAAGTCAATCGGACTCAAAGGGTGATAGTAAAGTCATTTATTTGGTGATCACTCCTACATCCTGTGCTTTATGTTATGAGAAGCTACTCCTATCAATCGAGAATGTGAATCACCTTGCCGCTGTCGTGCCTGTAATACTTGCTCCTGCTGATCCGGCCATTGTTTCGCTTCTCATCGCCAGAGAA
>JBKDGH010000151.1:0-9213 GCA_046336655.1 Flavobacteriales bacterium
ACCGGAATACCGCGACCATTGTCCGTTACAGTGATGGAGTTGTCTTCATTGATGCTGACTGTGATCGTATCACAGAAACCAGCCAGTGCTTCGTCAATGGAGTTGTCCACGACTTCATACACCAGATGGTGCAGTCCGCGCGTACCGATGTCACCGATGTACATAGCGGGACGCATGCGCACGTGCTCCATGCCCTCAAGGCTCTGGATATTGTCGGCGGTGTAATCAGAGGCGGTAATGGGTTTGGCAGATTCGCTCATAACTGGAGTTTCTTCCACGGGAAATACGGGTTATGGAATATGTGTGTTCAGGCCATTAAAAAAGGCCGTAGAAACAGCCTTTTTCTTTGTTGCACAAATATAGTTCAAACCCGCGTCAAATCTGAGAAAAATGACTCACACGACAGGTTTTTTTGTTGATAACTCAACTCCTCACTGAAACGGAGCATCTCCCCGCCCGTGAAAGCCCGCCAGAAGAGGGTTCTATGCGGTCAAAAGGCATAGGTGGCGCCCATCAGCCCGAGAAAGCGCTGGTTATTGAACGCATTCCAGCGCTGATATCTGGATGCCAGCGCGTTATGCATCTGAACCCAGCCCGAAAGGCGCTTGTTGTAACGGTATTCCACCTTCAGATTGGCATCGAGGAAGCCTTTGAGCTCCACGTGGTAAGTGCCGTCTTCCTGCGGATCGATGCCTTCCACAGCTACATTGGACTTCGCCCAGCGGGTTCCGAGGTAAAAGAGGTCCATACCCACAATGAGCTTGTTGCTCATGTTGTACTGACCACTTGCCATGATTTTGAGCTCAGGCTGATGCCATGGGCGTGCTTCGCGCCCGGGGGTGTAATGGAAGTAATCCCCGCGGATATTAGCCTTCCATTTTTCACCACTATACACAGCGAGCTCCCCGTGAACGTTCAATGCTTTCAGATCGTCGTACACCACCGCGAACCGGTTGCCCACAGAGGCAATCGAATCGTTTACGAAGTAGGCGAAATTGGCCCAGGTGAAATGATTCACGCCCACATTGTAGGACACCGTGCGTGAAATGGCTCCGCCTATACCGCCATACAACTCGAGTTTGTTGTTGCGGTTCTTAAGGTCCGGAAAGGTCATCACAAAGGGATTTTCGTTGTAGAGACTGAGGTAGGTCGTTGGCTCTGTGCTTCCACGCACACCCGCAAACGGGACTACAATACCATCAAAGAGGTTGTAACTCACCTCCGCAAGTGGATAGAAGTGACCGGGATTGTCTGCTCTTCCCTCGATATACAATCCCATTCCCACTTTCGCCCTAAGATCTCTCCACACCGTTTGTGCCATGGGGATGAGGCGAATTACGGAGTTGTCCCATCTCCGGTTTCTGAACTGCCCCTCATCCATCAGAATATTGCCTTGAGGGCCGAGGTCCGGACCGAAGTAACCAAAACTATTGTAGTTGACGCCGAGTTCTCCGCTAAACAATTCGGTATTGATCAGTCTGCTCAGCTTTGCCACAAAATCCACATTGGTTTCTTTGCCGTCATACAAATCCGCCGTTCCGCGCACACTCAGGTCAATTGAATAATTGTAGTCCGATGAATCCCGGTTAAAGGTGGCATAACCCACTTTTCCTCCGAACGTATTTACCCGCTGGCGCAAACTGTCCATCGCCAGCCTGGCATCCGAGGCATCGAACAGTGCATTGTTGAATCCGTACCAGTGCGCCATGTTGCGCTCCCAATTCAGGTTCCCGTTGAGTACAGCCTTCCTGAAAAAATGCTTTCCCCACAACTCTGCGCGATTCTCACTGAAATGATCATCGATGGTGTCTTCATCATTCGGAGTTACACCTCCGGCACTGGACAGGTGCTGGTAGTGCAGGCCCCATTCGCCTCTGCGTGAGCGGCCATCCGTGTAATAAGCGTCCACCAGCGGCGTGAAATATGAACCATATCCGGCCTTGATGTATCCGCGGTAGAGCTTGGCGAGTTTTTCATCTACGTTGACACGCGCCGCCTGAATGAGCTGCGGCTCAATGGTGGCAATTTTTCGCGTAGGCAGTGTCGAGTATTTAATGGTGGTCATCTGTGACACCTGCTCGCGGATCACTGCGTCATTGGGCAATTTATTGGCATCGCGTAAAAAGAGTTTGCGCTCTCCCTCGAATTCGGCACTCTGGGTGAGCACAGTGTCACGTTGCGCCATCATCGGATGAGCAAAGACAATCGCACATGCAGTCAGCAGCACAGCAACTGGCAGACCGGAAAACGGATGGGTGGTCTTCATCTTAGTTTCCAATATTGATTTCATCCGGAGTATTCGTGATTTGATTGCCCTGCGCATTCTCGAGGGTATTGAGCGCTTCGATGCGCTGTTGTGCTTCATCCCTCACCCACTGTTCCTGCACATTGGTGAGAATAGCGTTTAGCGTGGCACGCGCCTGGAAGTAGTCCTTCATGCCCACATATACATCGCTGAGCAGAAGGAATGATTTGTACTTCCATTCATCGAAAGAGCTGAAGCGCTCGATGAGCTGGAAGATTTCCGTTTCGGACATCTTGTACTCCCCTCGTGCATGATAGATTACAGCGGTGTAGTACTTCGCTTCTGCACCCATGATACCGCCTTTGCTCATCACCTGAGTGAAATCGGCGAGCGCCTCGGCGTATGACTGTTGGTCCAAACGCACCCTTCCGCGCCAGAGAAAGGCCGTATTGCGGATGTTATCCGGTGTGCCTGTATTGCTGATTACTTTGTCTGCGTATCCCGCAGCTTCCACTTTTTCCCCGAGGAAATAATGGCAGCGCATGAGTCCGATCTGCGCCTCAAGCACATTGGTCTTCAACACTGCAATCTCCTCGAGCCTTGAATAATGTTGAAGCGCCTGGGAGTAATTGCGCTGATTGTAATTGATGGTGGCAGCTGTGCGCAATGCATCTTCCGTGTAATCATTTACCGGCTGATTAATTACTGCCGTGTAATGAACCAGCGCCTGATCAAATGATTCCGCACGGAAATGGCATTCTGCGAGTAAATAATTCGCTTCCACTGAGTGATACGAGGGCTTAAACTGAGCCAGGTACGCGTTCAACTTCTGAATCGCCAGCTCACATTCACCGGCATACGCGGGATCGGATGCCTTTGCAAATACATCATCTTCAATATCCTTATCAGTGACGTTGAGAATGGTGATGTTGCGGATCTGATTCTGGAACTCCGGATCCTCAATGAGCGTGCTGCGCACAATCGATACCGCATCCTCCAGTGCCTTGTCATTGGGATAGGCAGAGTAAAGCCTGTTCCAGGTTTCCTTCACCTTCGCTGTGTTGTTTTCCTTCACATAAACCAGGCACAAATCAACCAGCGATTTTTTCGCATAATTGGTGGCGGCGTGTTTGTTCAGGATGTCATTGTAATACGTCCTTGCTTCTTCGAGGCGGTTGGTAGCCAGGTAAGATCGGGCGAGCTCGTACTTCGCATCAGCTTCGAACTTGGAATTCGGCGAGTCAGATAGCAGACTCTTCAGAACCCATGCTTTCTTGTCAAGCTGATTGTCGTAACCATACGCCATCGCCTTTTGATACATCGCGTAATCCCTGTTAGCTGGTGATGCATCAGCCGCGCGGTCGTAATATTGGATGGCCTGGCCGTATGACTTCGTCACAAAGTAGCAATCCGCCACGCGCAGCAATGCATCGTTCAGTTTTCTCGGGTCCTTCTGTCCGGGACTATCAACAAACTTTCTGAATGCGGTATTTGCATTGTTGTATATCCCTTTCGCGATTTCGTGCACGTCCTCATTATTGGCCATCTTGAAATACGAATAGCCCAGACCGTAATTGCCGAGCTGATAGAACGCACTGGTATAGGCGCCGGGTTCGCTGAGGAATGCGTTGTACCGGTCGCGGGCCTTTCCGAAATTACCCGTGTTGTATGCGATCTCCGCTTTCCAGAAACGCGCTTCGGCAGCAATCTGAGGATTAACCGTGTAGGTAAACACCTTATCAAAGAAGCCATCAGCCTTGTCATAGCTCGCCGACTGATACAGCTCCACTCCCCGGTTATAAGCCACAATCTGATAGGCTTCCTTCACATTGTTGTCTTTGTTCTGTATGCGATCAAGTGAAGCCAGTGCTTTTTCGTAGTTGCGTGTCTTCATGTACACATTCAGCAGGAATTCATATGCCTCGTCACGGCGCGGACTGTTCGGATATTCGTTGAGGTATTTCTCAAACGCAGTGATGGCTTCGTGAAACGGATTGTACGAAAGTTCAAACGCCAGCTTGGCATAATTGAACAGCGCATCTTCCTGCACCTCGCGGTTGAAGGTCATCGCACTTGCCGTTCCGAATGCGGTGCGCGCGTATTCTTTTTGCTGAAGTTTGAGGTAACAGTCGCCGATGTTGTATGCGGAGAGCTGACCGAGCTCATCCTCATTCCCTGAACTGTTGGTGAAGGTATCAATCGCCTTCTGGTATTGTCCGGCGCGGTAACAGGCAAAGCCCAGCTGATAAAAATCCTCACGCGGAATATCCGACTTGCTTGTTCCGTTGTGATAGGTTTCCAGATAAGGTATAGCCTCTGCATATTTCTCTTTGATAAAAAAGGCATCACCGATCAGGCGTGCGATTTCCGGTCCTCGCTTCGTGGAGTTTACCCTGGCAGAGTCAAGCACCGGTGGAGCATAAGCGAGCAGCTCGTCGTACTTTTTTTGCTTGTAATATATCTGCGTGATGTAATAGGGCACGATCGGACTGAATCCGGGATCGCTTTCCAGTTTTCTGAATCCGGTAAGTGCGGTTTCGAGATCGTTCTGTTCATAAGCGATGTGGCTGTAGTAGTAGGTAGCAGCCAGACTGTACTCGCTCTTTGTGTCTTTTACCTCGTAGAAATCCTGACGGGCCTTTGCAGTTTCTCCTTTTTCGAAATAGGACTGGCCGCGCTTAAACCGGAAGGCCGTGCGATCTTTCGGAGTGAGTTCCTTTTCATCCACAAACTCGAACCACTCCAGGGCCTTCTTGTAGTTCTTGCTCTTATGATAAAATGAGCCGAGTTCGAAATACACGTGCTGCCGCCAGGGGGAATCGGGGTGCTCTCGCACAAATCGTTCGAGCATAAACTCTGCATCCTTGTGCTGAAGGTAGAGCGCTGAGATTCCGCGGTAATACTCCGCATTGATGCGCAGGGCATGCTTCGGATCCTTTTCGAGGATGATGTACTCTTCGAACCTCAGCTTCGCAGGCACGTATTTCTCGTGCTCAAAAAGCTCAAGGCCTTCGCGATAGATCCGGGTGATATCCGATATCGCAATGGGTTCCTGCGCGGATGCTGACTGTGTCAACATGCAGAGCATCACCGCCCCTAATACTGCTATCCAACCTTTCATGTGAAGACGCATTTTACCAGATGTGAAAGTAAAATCGGGCCAAAGTCTGTCCGGGAATGCCAACGCAACTTGCAAACGTCAGATTGTGAAGAGGAACCTGCCATTCTCCCGAATCCTCTGCTACATTTACGAAACATGAAAATCCTGTCCGCCGCACAAACCCGTGAATGGGATGCATTCACGATACTCCATGAGCCAATCGCTTCTATTGACCTGATGGAAAGAGCGGCCACTGCGTGTGCGGAGGAGCTGGTACACCGCCTGCCCGGACAGGCGTATTGCATCGTGTGTGGCACGGGCAATAACGGTGGCGACGGGCTGGCCATAGCGCGCATGCTTTCTGCGGCGAATATGCCCGTAAGGGTCTGGGTCGCGGGCAATCCCATGGCAGGAAGCAGCGACTTCAAAGTAAATTACGAGCGCATCCGGCAGTCCGATATCGATGTCACTGTGCTCGCTCAGGATGAGTCCGAACTGCCGGCATTCCGCAATGAGGAATGGATCATTGACGCGTTATTCGGCAGCGGCATTTCTCGTCCGGCGGAGGGATGGCACGCCCGCCTCATTGCACACATGAATAACCGCGAAGGCGCCATCGTGAGCATTGATGTACCCTCGGGGTTTCAGCCTGACCTCTATGAATTTCAGGTCACGCCCATTGTTCAGGCCACCTTTACACTCACTTTTCAGCGCCCGCTCCCCGCATTGCTCTTTGAGGAAAATCAGCAATATGCCGGAGAATGGCGCGTGCTTGACATCGGACTCAGTCCGGAGTTTCCGGATCAGGTGGACACTGTGATGCATATGCTCACTCCGGAGGAAGCGGATAACTGGGTTCCGCTTCGGCACCGCTTTGGAGATAAGAATGCATTCGGACATGTGCAGGTCATTGCAGGAAGTCGCGGGAAAATGGGAGCTGCTGTGTTGTGTGCGCATGCAGCGATGCGGGCAGGAGCCGGCATGGTGACCGCGAATGTGCCGCTGTGCGGGTATGACATACTTCAAACCGCATTGCCGGAAGCCATGTGCATTCCCGATGAAGGAACGAATGAACTCACCTCGGCCAATGTATTTAACCGTGCCACGGCCATCGCCATCGGACCCGGAATCGGCACTGCGCCGGAAACGGCACTGGCCGTGCGCCGCATTTTGAATGATGCCCGGGTGCCGTTGGTTATTGACGCCGATGCGCTGAACCTCATTGCCCACCGGGATTTACTTTCAAAAATTCCTGCGGGCAGCATTCTCACGCCCCATGCACGGGAGTTTGACAGACTATTCGGTGCGCATGTAACGCACATCAGCCGGTTTCATACGCTGCGCGAAAAAGCCACTGAACTCGGCGTGCACATTGTGCTGAAAGGCCCGTACACCTTCACGGCCACTGCAACAGGTAAAGTGTGGGTGAATTTTACAGGCAATCAGGGAATGGCTACTGCGGGAAGCGGCGATGTGCTCACCGGAATGATTGCTGCGCTCGCCGCGCGGGGCATTGAATCAGACAAAGCGGCCATTGCGGGAGTATATCTCCACGGACTGGCAGGTGACGTTGCATCGATGCGATTGAATTCCGATCAGTTGATTGCGCGTGATATCATTGAAGCTATACCCGGCGCATTCCACGAGATCAGACAGCGCTGATTTTTACCAGTCGATACTTCCTTTTCCTTCGCGAATGACGACCGGCTCACCGGAAGTGACATCCACCACAGTGGATGCAATCAATCCGCCCGGGCCAGAGTCAATCACTATATCTGCCTTATCCTGCCAGACATCGTAAATCGCGGCGGGATCAGTCGGGTACTCCATCATTTCATCATTATCATGGAGAGAGGTGGTGATGATCGGACAACCAAGCTCTTCCACAATGGCGCGTGGAATCGGATGATCCGGCACCCGGATACCGATGGTCTTTCGGTTTCCCGGAAAAAACCGAGGGATGCTGCTGCCCGCTTCGAGGATGAATGTGTACGGACCGGGAAGCAGTTTCTTGAGCAGGCGAAATGTGGAATTATTGATCTGCCGGGTGTAATCGGAAAGGTGGGTCAGATCGCTGCAGATAATCGCAAACCGCGCCTTGTCCGGCTTGATGCCTTTCAGTTTAGCGAGCCTCTCTATGCCCTTGCCCGACTCGATGGAACAGCCTACGCTGTAAACCGTGTCAGTAGGGTACACTACAATTCCATCGTTGCGCAGCACTTCAGCAATGCGCGCAATCTTTCGCTGATCGAGATTATCGGGAAACAGTTCGATCAGCATGAAGGCTTATTTACTTGCCTCTGCGGCTTTCTTGTGATCCGCGAGGAACTGAGCAAGACCCACATCGGTGAGCGGATGCTTGAGCAACGCGAGGATGGCGCTGAGCGGTCCGGTCATTACATCTGCTCCGATTTCCGCGCACTGAATGATGTGCATTGGGTGGCGCACCGATGCGGCGAGAATTTCGGTATCAAATCCATAGTTGTCATAAATGACCCGAATCTGCTCGATCAGCTCGATGCCATCTGTGCTCACATCGTCGAGGCGGCCGATGAACGGTGACACGTAGGCGGCACCGGCCTTGGCAGCGAGCAGCGCCTGTCCGGCGGAAAACACCAGCGTGCAATTGGTACGGATTCCCTTGTCTGAAAAATAACGGATCGCCTTGATGCCGTCCTTGATCATAGGGACTTTAACCACAATATTCGGGTGCAGTGCTGCCAGTGCCTCACCTTCGCGGATAATTCCCTCGTAGTCCGTGGCAATCACCTCTGCGCTGACGTCCCCGTCCACGCAGATTTCGCAGATATCTACATAGTGCTTCATCACACGGTCATGGCCGCTGATGCCCTCTTTAGCCATCAGGCTGGGGTTGGTAGTTACTCCGTCGAGGATTCCAAGGTCCTGGGCTTCGCGAATCTGAGCGAGGTTGGCGGTATCAATGAAGAATTTCATAGCGTTTGATTTGCGGCACAAAAGTAATCCCCTCGCCGCGGAACACCCCATTTATCCCCCTCCACTTCTTCACATATCACGAGCAATGGTCATTATTCTCCTATACCATTCTGATATATGGAATGAAGAACTGCGGCCGGATATGCAGCACGCGCAGTAAATTTGCCCCGTTATGCCAACACAATTTTGGAGAATTACCTTTCAGATCATGGTAAGTGCCCTTGCGCTTATCATTGGCGATTACCTGATGGACGGAGTGCGCTTTGACCACACCTGGGTGGCGCTGATAACCGCAGTGGTGATTGCTTTGCTCAATACGTTCCTGAAACCGGTGCTCGTGTTGCTCACGATCCCGGCCACCATTGTCACATTCGGACTTTTTCTGCTCGTCATCAATGCAGTTATCCTGCTCATTGCCCGTGAAATCGTGCCCGGTTTTCACATCGCCGGTTTCTGGACAGCTATCCTGCTGGCGTTGCTGATTTCATTCATGAACACGCTGCTCGGAGGGAATGTCAAAGTTCAGGCTGGAAGTTCGAAAGAAGGCGAATTCTAGCTGGCCATCTTTCATTCCATATCATGCTATCGGATTTCTGATCTGATCCAAAACGCCTTCGAATACTTGCCGTTGTCCGTTTCGGGCGTTCACCACGGTGGTGACCACGCTTCCGTGGACCGAATATGCCCAGACACTCATTTTCAGTCACAATTTGAAACTCTTGTACGAAACGTACCAGACAATCCGGAACAATCAATCCGGAATTACTTATTTGATAAATTCAATATAATCAATCCTTGAGATCAACTTGCCAACGCAAAGTACGAGGAAGTAATACTTTGCACAATGAAGTCATACAAGCGTTTAGGATGTGAGGAGCGAGAGCTGATCAGTATTCTCCTTCATGCTGGTTAT
>JBKDGH010000152.1:0-15752 GCA_046336655.1 Flavobacteriales bacterium
CACATCTGCTTCATCATGAGTTGTTCTTCATTCCATTCTTCAGGAATGAAAATGTCCGACGCGGCCGTATCGCGGATCAAAAATTCTCCTCCGGTGATTGCCTTGTGTTTAGTATCTGCTGACATGATCCTTATTTTTTTCTGGTTGGTGTATGTATTATCTGAGCAATTCGAATACGCCTGCGGCGCCCTGTCCGGTGCCTACGCACATGGTCACAATACCATGACGCTGCTTTCTTCTGCGAAGTTCATTGAGCAACTGCACCGTGAGCTTGGCGCCAGTGCATCCGAGAGGGTGACCGAGAGCGATTGCTCCGCCGTTGACATTCACGTGATCAGGATTTAATCCGAGGTGGCGAGTAACAGCCAGCGACTGGGATGCAAATGCTTCGTTGAGTTCGAAGAGCTCAATGTCGCTTTCCTTCAGTCCTGCTTTTTTGATGGCTTCCGGCACTGCGTATATCGGACCTACTCCCATGATGCGTGGTTCAAGTGCAGCCACATGATAGCTTTTAAGCCGCGCAATGGGCTCGACGTTCAATTCTTTCAGCATGCGCTCGGATACGATCATTACACACGCCGCTCCGTCTGAAGTCTGTGATGAATTACCCGCTGTTACGGAGCCTTTCGCATCAAACACAGGCTTGAGTTTTGCCAGCGCTTCCAGTGAAGTGTCTTTGCGCGGCCCTTCATCCTTGCTTACCGTGTATGTGCGCTCCTGCCGCTTCTCTTGTGCGTCGAGAAATATTTCAGTGACTTCAATCGGCGCAATGTCCTGACTGAAGAGGTCGCTTTCCAGCGCTGCCACGGCGCGTCGGTGTGACTCATAGGCAAAGGCGTCCTGGTCTTCGCGGCTTACCTTGAAATCCTTCGCCACTGCCTCTGCGGTAAGTCCCATTCCCCAATACCAGTCAGGGTGCTCTGCAGCTACGCGCGCATTCGGCACAATGCGCCAGCCGCCAAACGGAATAGGCGACATGGTTTCTACGCCCCCTGCAATGATGCAGTCGGCCATGCCCGAGTGAATTTTGGCCGCGGCAATGGCAATGGTTTCGAGTCCGCTGGAGCAGTAGCGGTTCACGGTCATGCCCGGCACCTTGTCGGTATTCAGTCCCATCAGCGAAATCATTCGTCCGATGTTCAATCCCTGCTCAGCTTCCGGTGTAGCGTTGCCGATAATGACATCATCAATTCGCGTGTGATCCAGTTGCGGGAAATCAGCGGTGAGTCGCTTGATTACTGCAGCGCCGAGCTCGTCGGGACGCATGAAACGAAACAATCCGCGCGGTGCTTTTCCGACGGCCGTTCTGTATCCTCCTATGATATATGCATTCATGGTGTGTGCGTTGTGTGGTTGTGTGAAGGATTTAGTTGCGGAGAATTTTTCCTGTGGTCACCAGGCTCTGCATGCGTTCAAGTGATTTGCGCTGCATGCAGAGTTCCAGAAACGCTTTGCGCTCCAGATCAAGCAGGTATTGCTCGCTGACCTTCGTGGGGGCGCTGAGGTCGCCTCCGCAGAGCACGTAGCCGAGTTTATTCGAAATGAACTGGTCGTGCTCAGAGATGTAGTTGCCGGCATACATCGAATTCGCGCCCACATACACCAGTCCGAGTGCTTCCTGTCCGGGCACTGTGATATCAGTGCGTGGGATGGGCTGAGCGTATCCGCTGGCGTGCATCTGCAGACAGACTTCTTTCGCGCGGATGAGCTGATGGCTGCGGTTCATCACCACTTCGTCAATTCCGTTGCGCAGGTATCCGAGTTCGAATGCCTCGTGCGCGGAAGTGCTCACCTTGGCCTGACCAATCGTAAGGAAGCGATTGCGGAAGGTGTTGGTGCGGATATCTCCTTCATGGATTTCATCCGCGCAACGCAGTGCAAATTCCTTGGTACCACCGCCGCCCGGAATCACTCCGACACCGAATTCTACCAGCCCCATGTAGGTTTCCGCATGAGCCACTACTGCGTCGGCGTGCAGACATACTTCGCAGCCTCCGCCGAGAGTGAGGCTGTGTGGTGCAACAACGACCGGAATGGAAGAGTAGCGGATGCGCATGGTGGTGCGTTGAAACAAGCGCACGGCCACATCGAGCTCTTCCAGTTCCTGCTCGGCTGCCATCATGAAGATCATGCCCACGTTGGCGCCTGCCGAGAAGTGCTCACCGTCATTGTAGATGACGAGCCCGTTGTACGATGCTTCCGCCAGGTCAATGGCTTTCTGAATACCGGCCAGGACATCGCCTCCGATGGTGTTCATTTTGGTGCTCCATGAAAGTGCGAGAATGCCGTCACCGATATCGCGCACGGTGCAGCTCGTATTCTTCCACACAATGGATGATTCCGGCAGCTGGGAGAGCTCGAGTTTATGCTCTTGTCCGGGCACCGGCTTATAGCTTTTCAAAGCAATGTCATAGAACGAAAGCTGTCCGTTTTCGGTCCGGTAGAAACTTGTGACGCCCGCCGCGAGCATCTCATCCACCCATGGCGCGTAAGCCACACCCGCGGCTTTCATCGCTGTGGCGGCTTCTTTTACACCCACCACATCCCATGTCTCAAATGCGCCGAGTTCCCAGCCGAAGCCGGCTTTCATGGCATCGTCAACGCGATAGAGGTCATCGCTGATCTCCGGTACGCGATGAGAGACATAGGCAAAGAGGTGATGGAAAATCAGCCGGTAAAAATCTCCGGCCTTGTCCTGTCCGCCGTAAAGCACCCGCGTGCGTCCCTGGAGTGAGTCAATGGCTTTAGCTTGTTCGAGGGTGGCAAAACGCACTTTCTTTTGCGGTGCGTACTCAAGGGTTTCGAGATTGAGCGACAGGATTTCTTTTTCGCCTTTCTCGTTTTTCGTCTTCTTGTAAAATCCCTGTTTGTTCTTGTCCCCAATCCAACCGTTCCCGGCCATTTTCTGCACGTAGTCCGGAATGGCAAACATGGCGTGCTGTTCATCGCTGGTGCAGCGCTCCGCAAGTCCTTTGGCCACATGAATGAGCGTGTCGAGACCCACCACATCACATGTTCGGAATGTGGCCGATTTCGGACGGCCCATCACGGGTCCGGTGAGTTTGTCCACTTCCTCCACCGTAAGCCCCAGGCCTTTTATGGTATGAAACAGAAACTGGATCGAGAATACGCCCACGCGGTTGGCGATGAAGGCAGGTGTGTCCTTACAGAGCACAGTCGTCTTCCCGAGAAAACGCTGCCCGAAGTCCATTAAGAAGTCAATGACTTCCGGTTTGGTATCTGCTCCGGGGATGATCTCCAGCAGGCGCAGATAGCGGGGCGGATTAAAAAAGTGCGTGCCGCAGAAGTGTGCCTTGAAATCATCTGAACGCCCTTCGGTGAGCAGATGCATCGGAATGCCCGAGGTGTTGGAAGTAATGAGCGTTCCCGGCTTGCGGTATTTCTCTGCTTTCTCAAACAGACTCTGCTTGATGTCAGCTCGCTCCACAATCACCTCGATGATCCAGTCGCACTGCGCAATACGCTGCAGATCGTCGTCGAAATTGCCGGTCGTGATGCGTCCTGCAAATGACTTCTGGTAAATAGGCGATGGGGAGGATTTCAGCGCTGCCTGCAATGCATCATTCACAATCCTGTTGCGCGATGCGGCATCGTTGGCGTCTTTGGGGACAATGTCCAGTAGCAATACCCGGAATCCGGCATTGGCGAAATGACAGGCGATGCGGGAGCCCATAACTCCCGATCCCAGCACTGCCACCTGGCGTATGGTGCGTTGTGTGGTCATGTGTTTCAGTATGCGATTTTTACTCGGTCGAGTTCGTTATTAATGGTATCAATGACGCGAAAGAAGGTGGCGAGATCATCCGGCGGAATAATAGTCTGCATGTGCTTGTTCAGTGCAATGACATATTGCTTCGTGATATCGCGGTACTTCTTGCCCTTGGGTGTGAGGTGTATCCACACCTTCCGTTTGTCGGCCTTATCGGGCTTCCGCATGATGTAGCCTTCGTCATCCAGGGCTTTGAGCAGGCGGCTCATGCCGGTGGGTTCCATGCCCATCTTAGGTCCCAGACGCGTGGACAGTGTTCCTTCCTTATCAATATTGAGCAGCGTGTAGGCCATGGCGATGGTGCCGCCATGAGCTGCCGCCGCTGCATTGTAGGCCTTGGAGAGCTTGCTCCAGGTACTTCTCAGGTGAAAGTCAATGGTTTCTTCTGGGCGCATAGGATCTTATTCGGGCCCTAAGTACGGAAGAAAAAGCTATGCACGCATATCTGAAGGGTTAAAAAAATTCAACCTTTCGGATAACACAGGGAAATTTCCTTCAGGTCGCAGCTCAGTTGTTTCCCGTCGCCGGTGAGGACTTGCAGTTTACCTGTCAGGCTTACACCCGTGATGGTGGCGGTGATTTCCTCTTCTCCCAGGAGAAACTGACTCGGCTCATTGATCCGGTAGAGCCGGTTGCAGTATTCCAGATGCAGTGCGGTGCGCTGGCCTGTGCGCAAACGGATATAGTACGCCTCAATGCGATCAGTGAGTGATGTGAGCACCTGCATACGGTCGAAGTGCTTTCCGGCCAGGTTTATCAGGCTGGATGCATGAGGCCAGTCGAAGTGGCGCTGGTTGAGATTCACTCCGATTCCGACAATGGCACTTTGGACCCGGGTATCCGCCCAGGTGTATTCCACGAGCATACCTGACACTTTGTGGTGGGCAATCACGAGGTCATTCGGCCACTTGATCCAGGCGTCTTTTTCCGAGAGATCACTCAACACATCAGAGAGTGCCAGACTTACGCATTCACTCAGTGAAAAAAGGTCTTCCGGTGTGCTGAAGGGCGGGTAAAGGATCATGCTGAACAGCAGGTTTTCTCCCTTTTCACTCTGCCATACCGCTCCGCGTTGGCCGCGTCCGGACGTCTGCTCAAGTGCCGTTATGACAGTGCCTTCCGGTGGTCTTGACAGTTTCAGCAGACTGGCAGCATAGTTGTTCGTCGAGTCCACGGAATCGAGCGGGATAATTGCTTTTTCTCGGAACAGCATAGTGTCGTCTTTCGTTTTCAAAGATGCTCAATTCGGGTCAGTCGCACGCAGGCACGCACAGTGCTACCTTTGCGGCGCCCGAACAAATACACAGAATGGCCAAGTCAATAAAAAAGAAGGACAATACAGAACAGGTGCTCCAGTCCATTGTGGACGGGATGCTCGAGAAGAAGGCGCAACATATCGTGGTGCTGGATCTCCGGAAACTCAACTCAACGGTAGCAGATTATTTTGTGATCTGTCACGGTTCCAGCACTACCCAGGTGGAAGCCATTGCCCGATCCGTGGAAGAGTTTACTGAAAAAGAGCTCGGCGAATCTCCTTTGCACATTGAAGGTGTAACCAATGCGCAGTGGATCCTGATGGATTATTTCACGGTGGTAGTCCATATCTTTGAAGAAAGGGCGAGGTCCTATTACGATCTTGAAGAACTATGGGCGGATGCCGCTGTTTTACCCGTTGAAGAGAGGGCCTGAGGCCTAAACAAAATAAAATTATGTCAGAAGAACAAGGAAAAGAACCGCAGGGTAAGGGAACAGACCCCAGGAAGGGGCTGAATTTTTATTGGGTGTACGCCGCGATCGCGATGGTGCTGATCGGAATGATGATTTTTAACAGCGGAAGCGAAGGCCGTGAAACGGATTATTTCAAATTCAAACAACTCGCTGCTAAAGGATGGATTGAAAAGGTGGAGTACAACGGCGTTTCAGCCCGCATTTACCTCACTGATGCCGGACGCGACAGCCTGTCAGGTGAAGTGGGAAGTGAACCGGTGACGCGTGGTTTCTCGCGAAGCAGCGATTTCTGGTTTAGCATTCCTCCCGGACAGGACTTCATCAAGGAAATCAACCAACTTGGCGAGCAGTACACGTTCGCTGTGCGCTACCTGCCGCCCAACGAGGCCGCGCAAAGCCTGATCTGGTGGATTATCGCTATTGGTGTTATGATCTTCGCCTGGATATTCATCATGCGCCGCATGGGAGGTGCTGGCGGACCAGGCGGACAAATCTTCAACATCGGAAAGTCCAAGGCACAGCTCTTTGAAAAAGGCAAAGGTGCGCAGGTGACCTTCAACGATGTGGCCGGCCTCGAAGGCGCCAAGGAAGAGATTCAGGAGATCGTGGACTTTCTTAAGCATCCGAAAAAATACACTGAACTCGGTGCCAAGATTCCGAAAGGCGCGTTGCTCGTAGGGCCTCCCGGTACCGGAAAAACGCTTTTAGCGAAAGCTGTTGCCGGTGAGGCGCAGGTGCCGTTCTTCTCTTTGTCAGGTTCTGATTTCGTGGAAATGTTCGTTGGGGTCGGTGCAAGCCGTGTCCGCGATCTGTTCCGCCAGGCAAAGGAAAAAGCGCCTTCCATCATCTTCATCGATGAGATTGACGCCATAGGCCGGGCCCGCAGTAAGAACATCAACTTCGGCAGCAATGACGAACGCGAGAATACGCTGAACCAGCTCCTCACGGAGATGGATGGTTTTGCCACTAACTCCGGAATCATCATTCTCGCTGCTACCAACCGCGCTGATATTCTGGATAAGGCATTGCTCCGGGCCGGGCGATTTGATCGCCAGATCTATGTGGATATGCCGGATATGAAGGAGCGCGTGCAGATTTTCCATGTGCATCTGCGCAATGTGAAGAAAGATGACAGCGTGGATGTGGAATTTCTGGCGCGTCAGACACCCGGATTCAGCGGCGCGGACATCGCGAACATTTGTAATGAGGCTGCATTGATTGCAGCGCGCAAAGGCAATACCACCGTGGGCAAGCAGGACTTCCTCGATGCGGTGGACCGAATCATCGGCGGTCTGGAGAAGAAGAACAAAATCATCACTCCCGAAGAAAAGAAGACCATCGCCTACCACGAAAGTGGTCATGCGCTGGTGAGTTGGCTGCTCGAACACGCTTCACCGCTGGTCAAGGTGACCATCGTGCCACGCGGTCGCTCGCTTGGAGCAGCGTGGTATCTGCCGGAAGAACGACAACTCAACACCACAGAGCAGATACTGGATGAAATGTGCGCCGCACTCGGTGGCCGCGCGGCAGAGGAAGTTGCAATCGGAAAAATTTCTACCGGTGCTCTTTCGGATCTCGAGAAAGTCACCAAGCAGGCTTACGCGATGGTATCGGTATTTGGTCTGAATAAAAAGATCGGAAACCGCAGTTATTACGACAGCACGGGTGAATCACAGTTCACCAAGCCTTACAGTGATGAAACAGCCCGCGTGATCGATGAGGAGGTCAGTAAGATCATCGAGAAGGCATACGAGAAGGCGAAGGATCTGCTGGCACTCAATCGCGATAAACTGGACAAACTGGCAGCCAAGCTCCTCGAGCGGGAAGTCATTTTCAAGGACGATCTCGTGGAAGTGCTCGGACCGCGCCAATGGGAAGATCGCCATCCTGAAATGCAACCGGCTACTGTTCCAGTGCCTGCAGGACCTGCGGTGTGATCTGCACAATGAACGTTCAAAAGGCCTCCTCCGGGAGGCTTTTTTGTTGGGGCCTGCGCGGGCTGCGTATGTTTGCGCGGTGAATCCGCAAAAGCGCTCCAATCTGATCACGCGTACCTCTTCAGGTGCTGTGTTCGTGACCATGGTGGTGGGCGCTTTGTTTGCCGGTCCGCTGGCCACGGGAGTGCTTTTTGGCATCGCTGCATTCATCGGTCTCCGCGAATATTTTTCACTCACCGGATTGCCTTCCCGCAAGAATGATGTGCTTGCCATCGGCACTGGTCTTGTGGCTTATATCATCACATATTTATTCGCTCTTGATGTCCTTCCCGCTTCGGCTTTCTGGGTGGTTGGATTGCTCCTGCTGCTGCAACTGTCACTCGATGTGCTGGCTGTGAAACAGTCGCCCATGCAGCATGCTCCGGTAAGCATTTCAGGCGTGTGTTACGTGGCTCTCCCGTTTGCATTGATTGCTGTGCTCTCCATGCTTCCCGGAGAATGGAGTCCGTGGATTATGCTCGGATTTTTGCTCATTCTGTGGGCGAATGACACCGGTGCGTACCTCGTGGGAATGGCTATTGGCAAACACAAGTTGTTTCCTTCTGTCTCGCCCAACAAAACATGGGAAGGATTGATTGGCGGCGTTGTGCTCGCCTGCGGCACGGCCTTTCTGCTCTCCACGTTTCATGATATTCCGGATACTGCAGGCTGGATTACTATGGCTCTGTGTGTGGGTGTTTTCGCCAACATCGGCGATCTGTATGAATCGTATCTGAAACGTGCTGCAGGAGTAAAGGACAGCGGTCGCATCATGCCCGGACATGGCGGTGTGCTCGACCGCTTCGATGGTTTATTGTTTTCTTTGCCGGCGTTTCTTGCCTGCTATTTCCTCTTTATATCATGACAATACACAGAGAAGGTCACCGCATTTTGCTCACTACCCTGCTGGTTGGCGCAGCACTTACCACCGTTGTGCGCTATCTGATGCCGGAATGGCCATGGGTATATGGACTCGTGGGCGTGGCATCGCTCGTGGTGTTCCTCCTTTTCCTTCAGTTCTTTCGTCTGCCGTCACGCATCAACCGCAGTGCACCCAATGAACTCGTGGCGCCCTGCGACGGAAAAGTGGTGGTGATCGAAGAAGTGGAGGAACCTGAATTTTTCAAAGACAAGCGCATTCAGGTTTCCATTTTTATGTCCCCCATTAATGTCCACGCCAATTGGACGCCGTGTGAAGGCAAGGTGGTCTATTCAAAATACCATCCGGGCAAATACCTGGTGGCCTGGCATCCTAAAAGCAGCACCGAGAATGAACGCACCACAGTGGTGTTTGAGCATGCGCCGGGCAAGCAGGTGTTGTGCCGCCAGATTGCAGGTGCCGTTGCACGTCGCATCGTGTGTTACGCGAAGGAAGGACAGACCATTTCGCGCAATGACGAATTCGGATTCATCAAGTTCGGCAGCCGGGTAGATATTTTTCTTCCAATCGGCACTGAAATCGTGTGCAATCTTCAGGAT
The DNA here is from genome assembly GCA_046336655.1 of Flavobacteriales bacterium. Lineage (GTDB taxonomy): Bacteria > Bacteroidota > Bacteroidia > Flavobacteriales_D > Sanyastnellaceae > CANGTU01. Next base: position 8,974 of record JBKDGH010000152.1, read on the forward strand.
GTCACGAAAGGCAATGAGACTGTCATTGCACGTTGGAAATAATCACGCATTGATCAGTTTATCCAGATCGAATTTCTGCAATTGCAGAAATACATTGATCACGCGCTCGCGTCTGGACGGATCGCTCAGCAACTGAGGAAGAATTCTGGGTACAATTTGCCATGCGACACCGTAGCGGTCTGCGAGCCATCCGCACATGTCGTATCGTCCGCCCGCTCCGAGCTCATTCCAGTAATGGTCAATTTCTTCCTGCGTGTCGCATTCGATCACGAACGAATTAGCGGTGGAGAAGTCATAGTGCTGCGGCTCCGGACTGCTCATCGCATTCATGATGAATCCTCCGAGTTTGAACTGTGCAAACAGCAGTGAGCCAGAGGGAAGCGCTGCAGACTGCGGAGATTCCATTCCGAAAAGAAAATGGGAGTCAGGAAAAATGCGCAGGTAGCGTTCTGCGGCGTTTTTCACCAATGTAGATTTTTCGTTGCAGAACAAGAGCGTGGGCACGATGGTCTGAGCGTTGTTAATCGGATCAATATCCAGTTGCCAGCTCACCCCAAAGCGATCTTCCACCCATGCGTATTTTGAAGACCATTCATATTGCTTTAATGGCATTATGACTTTTCCGCCATCGCACAGTGCTTCGTACAGACGGTCAGTTTCCTTTTCTCCCCCGCAGTAGACGAAGAAGGAAACGGCAGGATTCATAGTGAACTTCGGGCCGCCATTGAGCGCCATGAACCGCGTGCCACCGATTGAGAATGTTACAGCCAGTCCTGAGTCGTGAATGATTCTTCCATGCGGAAAAAGATCCGTGTAGTGGCGTGCGGCCTCTCCGGCATTTTGGTTGAACCACAGACAGGGATAGATCATTCACACCACCTTTTGAACATGCACAAAGATCAACTGGATTGGGTGATTGCCCGTGAGAAAAAAAAAAACGGCATCGCGTAGATGCCGTTTTTTCTGCGGATAGCAGTCATGGAATTATTCTAGGATCACTCGCTGTGTGAGCGTTGTTCCATCTTTGGTTACCTGAAGATGATAAAGTCCGCTTTGAAGTGAGTCAAGTTCAATGGTGTGATTGCCTTGCAATGTAATCATTTCACGCAGTACTTCTTTTCCGGCTATGTCGGTAATCGTGATCATCGCATGCTTTCCGAGTGAAGTCCTGATGCTGATCTGATCAGTTGCCGGATTCGGGTAGACGGTCAGGGTGGGCGCCTCGTGCATGCTGATTTCCTGCACATTCACCAGATCCGAAGTAACACATACGTAGATCATATCATTTTCAGTCACAGGATCTGCGGCATCCTCCGGCTGCACGTGAATTCCGGGCTCGGTGTCGCGCTGCACGATAAGGTGTATCTTGTCGTTATGCGCAACTGGTGCCATCGAAGGATAGGTGTATTCAAATCCGTCTTCGTCAAAATCCGGAGTGATATCGGATGGTTCTGTCCAGGTGATTCCCCCGTCTTCTGACTTGATGGCAAATACGTGACGGTAGTATTCCGTGCCGTTGAAGAAGAGGTCATTGACTGCCATGAATGTGACGTACAGTGTGCCATCTTCTCCTTGTGCAAATTGCGGATGGGAACAGACACCTACATTGCCATATTGCCCGACAGAGGCAACACCATCAGGTCCGCCAAATTCATCGTAGTCAGGTGCAGTTGCAATGGATATGACGTCATCCTGACTTACAAAGGTGTCGTTCCAATAGAGGATGTCTCCAACCAGTGGAAAGTAGGTATATACTTCATCCACAACCCCAAGATCATCGGTCATAAAGAGAATTCCCATCGAGGCATGTACATGCATGTCCTCATCAATGAAGATTGCTCCTGCCCCGTCAGTGGTGAGAATAGTGTCCTGAATGCCGTCACTCTCAATGTCGGTGCCGTCGTCGATGGTATATAAATCAATCGGGAAGTCCCAGATAACGGTGCGGGTCCAGTTGTCGCCATTGTCTTCAGAAGTGAAAACCATGGAATCGAAGAATTCTCCGAACACGCCGATAGCCACTTTATTGCCACGCGCATGTATGGCATAGATGTCAGCCGAAAAACCATTGAAGTTGGAGGAGCTCACATCCGGAAGCAGAAAATCCTGCACATCCCAGGTGATGCCTCCATCGAGTGAACGGAAATAAAGCAGCGCTGTGTTCATGCCGAGGTACAGCTCACCTGCAGTTTCAGTGTCAGGCTCTGTGACGCATACCATATGAATGGTATTGCCATCAGCTCCGCCTGCAACTGCACGAGGCCAGATTAAATTCAGACCAGTTTGAGTGGGAATCACCGAGCCGGTCCAGCTGCCCGAACCGACCTGTGCGCGCTTCCACATTCTGACTCCTCCTGTGCCGCTGTGATTGATGACCACCTCGCTGCCATCGCCCAGATGAATGAGCGAAGGCCAACCGGTTCGCACGTCTTCAATCCGTGAAGTGGGATCAGGTCCCCATTCCCCGTCAACGCGGCGATTGTATCCGGTGCCGCGATCAGGATAGGTGCCACCGGAAGGATTCAATGAGTAAGTAAATGCGGCGCTCACTCCGTTCGCATCAGCAATGATTCTGTTCTGAATGGAGTTGTTGGTTTGAAGGTCATAATTGGACACCCCAACAAATTCTTCAATAGCTGTCACTTTCGCAGCAGACGGGCTCAGGGTCGGTTTCGAATTGGTGATTTTTTGCGGCCCCGAAAGCGTGGTTTCTGTCGCCGGATGAAATTGGGCGGATGTCCGGTTGGTTGGAATGCGGGGTACGGGTGACTGTGCGAGGATAACACTCGCTGTGAGAATAAATCCTGCAAGGAGTAAAGGAGTTTTCATAGGTAAGCGAATTTGAATTGGTGATGGTGAAATTAGCGGTTTCGCGGTTAATACAGAAACTTTTGTGAGATATTCCATGCAGACGCATCTCGCATGTTATCCTTGCACCACTTTCACAGGCATATGCAAGCAGAAATACTGAATATCGGGGATGAGTTGCTGATCGGGCAAACGATCAATACGAACGCATCCTGGCTGGGTGAGCGACTGAACCAGAACGGCATGCGGGTCCACCGCACTGTCGTTATTCCCGATCAAAGGGAGATAATTCTTGCCGCGCTCGACGAGGCGCTGCGCCGTTCCGATTTCGTGCTGATGACGGGTGGACTGGGCCCGACCAAGGATGACATTACCAAAAAAACGCTCTGTGAATATTTTAATACGGACCTTGTCATTGACGAGGAATCCCTACGCCGCGTGGAGCAGTTTTTCAGTTCCCGCGGATTGCAGATGCTGGAGGTAAACCGCCTGCAGGCCGAGGTGCCCCGCGCATGCACTGTAGTTCCCAATCTGCGCGGCACGGCGAATGGAATGTGGTTTGAGCGCGACGGAAAAGTGGTGGTCTCCATGCCCGGTGTGCCGCACGAGATGCACGCCATGATGGACGAGGTGATCATTCCGAAGGCCCTGGCATTTTTTAAGCGGCCACCTATCGTTCATCGGACTGTGCTCACCTGTGGAGTGGGAGAGTCGTTTCTCGCTGACCGCATTGCCGCCTGGGAAGATTCACTGGCATCCGACCACATCCATCTCGCCTACCTTCCCTCACCGGGATTGGTGAAGCTGAGGATGTCATCCTATTCTGATGATCCAAGGGAATTGGTCATGGAGCGCATCTCCCGAAAGGAAAAGGAGCTGATGGCACTGATAGGGGAAAATGTGTTTGGATATGACAACGATACCCTTGGCAGTGTCGTGGGCGCATTGCTCATTCAGCGCGGCGCCACGCTTTGTGCGGCGGAGAGCTGCACAGGCGGATACCTCAGTCATTTGGTCACCTCCGTGCCGGGAGCCAGCGAGTATTTTGCCGGAGGTGTAGTGGCTTACAGTTATTCGATCAAAGACCACCAACTGGGCGTATCGGGAGAATTGCTGGCCACAGAAGGAGCGGTGAATGAGGAAACCGCGCTGCAGATGGCCCGCGGAGCGCGTGAGCGATTGAACACGACCTATGCCATCAGCACCACCGGAATTGCCGGTCCGTCGGGTGGCACGGAAGAAAATCCCGTGGGTACGGTCTGGATCGGGATCGCCGGCCCGAACCGCGCTATTGCCCGGAAATTCAGGTTTGGCAGATCGCGCGAACGGTCCATTCTGATGGCCTCTCAGGCGGGTCTGGACCTGCTGCGGAAAGAAATATTGGAGATTCCGGTTTGAGAATTGAAAAAAAGTCGTTTCTTTGCACCCCTGTTTTCTAACGGTTAATACTAAATGCCATGGCACGAGTTTGTCAAATCACCGGAAAAAAAACCATCACGGGAAACCACGTTTCTCACTCGAATATCAAAACCCGCCGGAAGTTCTATCCGAACCTCCAGTACAAGCGCTTTTGGCTTGAAGAGGAGAAGGAGTGGGTGCGTCTCCGGGTCACCCCGAAGGGCATGAAGACCATCAATAAAATCGGTCTGATGGAGGCACTCCGCAGAGCCGATGTGAAGGGTCTGATCGACTAAGTCACACCATTGAAACGAATACACGCCGGCTTCCTTGCCGGCGTTTTTTGTGTCCGTTTCTTCAACAAAGTTGGACCTGTCGGGCTATTCTTCCTTTTCATCCTCAGCAAATAAGCGTTTACAAACTATATTTGCCGCCCCAAAAAGTGACCTTACCAATATTAAAGATTCATGCAGAATAGAACATTTCTCTGGGTATTTGTTCTCCTCCTTTCGCTTTCGGTAGTCTATGCACTCTCCTTTTCATGGGTAGCGCGCAACTTCGAAAAGCAGGCCCACACCATGGCCGCTGACTCCGTGGATGTCCTCGGATTGCAGGGAGAAGCTCGGGACTCAATGATCACCGAGCTCGAGCGCAAGATCCTCCGCGACAGCTCAGAGGCGAAGGTTTATCCGGTATTCGGACATACCTATAGCCACCTCAAGCAAAAGCAGCTCAACCTCGGCCTTGACCTCAAGGGCGGTATGAGCGTGACGCTTGAAGTGTCAATCCCGGATCTGATCATCGCACTGAGCGATAACAATGAGAACCCCGCATTCCGCGAAGCCGTGGCGAAAGCCAAGACTGCACAGCGCAACTCCACCGACGACTTCATCACGCTATTCCGCCGCGAGTGGGACAATGTGTCTAACGGCACTGAACTCTGGAGAATTTTCGTTGGTCCGGAAACCAAAGACAAATTCCCGCAACGTGCTTCTGACGACGAAATCATTGAGGTGCTCCGCAAAGAAGCTGAGGATGCAATCAACAATACAGAAAACATCATCCGCAAGCGTATCGATCAGTTTGGCGTGGCTCAGGCCAACGTCCAGAAACAGTCGCTCAGCGGCCGTATTCTCGTCGAACTGCCAGGTATTGATGACCGCGAGCGGGTGCGCAAAAACCTCAAAAGCACTGCAAACCTCGAATTCTGGGACACCTTCTTCAACACTGAAGTAATTGGTATTCTCAGTCAGGTAAACGACGCTGCGGGCCGTAAAATGGCCCCGCAATTCTTCCTTGAAGCTGCTGCTCAGGCAGAGATTGATAGCCTCGCAGCGGCAATTGATGCCAATGCAGAATATACCCAGACTGTAAAAGATTCACTCAAGACTGAGCTGACCAAGAACACGGGTATCAAGGCGGACAGCCTGCTCACTGTGGAAGAGCAGCGCAAGAAAAACCCACTGTTCGCAGTCCTCGATGTGCGGGTGCAATCAGGTAGCCCGATGGTGGGTATGACCCGCGTTTCCGACACCAGCGCAGTAAACCGCATTCTCGCATTGCCCGAAGTAACGACTGTGGTACCACCTAACCTTCGCCTCCTCTGGGGAGCCAAGACCGACGGTGGTGTGGCTGTGCTCTACGCAATCAAGGACAACTCGCAGCGCGGTGTGGCCGAGCTCGATGGTAAGTCAATCACCAATGCCCGACAGGATTTCGACCCAATTTCCGGCGATGTGGTGGTGGAAATGAGCATGGACGCTGAGGTAGGTACTCCTACCTGGCGCGAGATGACCAAGAAGAACGCGGCTGATAACCGCCGTGCCATTGCGATTGTAATGGACAACCTCGTGTACAGCGCTCCAATGGTGAACTCTGAAATTCCGAATGGACGCTCGCAGATTACAATGGGTTCAGGTTCCGAGCGCGAAAAGGCTATTCAGGAAGCCGGTGACCTCGCCGGACTGCTGAAGGCCGGTTCGCTCCCTGCACCTGCGCGCATCATTGACGAAGTGACTGTAGGTCCGTCACTCGGAGAAAAGAACATTAAGGCCGGTATCTTCTCATTTATCGGGGCGTTTATCGTGATCCTGCTATATATGATTTTCTACTATGCATGGGCGGGTTTTGCTGCTAACGTGGCGCTTGTTGCCAACCTCTTCTTTCTGATCGGTGCGCTGATTTCGTTTGAAGGCGCACTCACGCTGCCTGGTATAGCTGGTATCGTACTCACCATGGGTATGGCGGTGGATGCGAACGTACTTATCTATGAGCGCGTCAAAGAAGAACTGCGGATGGGTAAGCCCGTTTCGGTGTCGCTGAAAGACGGATTCCTCAAGGCCGTGAGCGCGATCATCGACGGTAACGCAACCACGCTCATTGCCGGATTCGTACTTCTTACCATAGGAAGCGGGCCGATTAAAGGCTTCGCTATCACCCTGATCATCGGTATTTTCACAACGCTTTTCAGTGCATTGCTGATTTCCCGTCTGATCCTTTATCGCCGCCTCGACCGCAAGAAGCCAATTACATTCTACAGCAAAATCACAGAAAACTGGTTCACTAAAATGAAC
>JBKDGH010000153.1:0-44519 GCA_046336655.1 Flavobacteriales bacterium
CAGTGTATTGAGCTGACTGTCCTGCGTTCACGGTGAACAGTGGATTTCCGTCAATCGCAACGATAGCTGCATCATCTGCAGAACCATCACCGGGAGTCGGAACTTTCACCCAGAACGTAATCTCGCCGTCATTCCCGTTTGGTATTGTGACAACCTGTGACACTGACCCTACTTCGAGATTAGCGCCGGCTCCACCAAACCAGGCATACCATGTGCCAGCTTGCGCGACGCAAGGACCATTGCAGGTACCACAGGCAGCATCGCAAAGCGGAGTGCCGAAGTTGATGGAGCTTTCTGTCCAGCCAACCATGGATCCGGATTCAAATCCCGGATTGATCAATTGCGCGGATGCGCATAGTGAAAGCGCGATCGCCGCAATCACAAGAGTAAAATTTTTCATGTGCGTGTTGTTTTTAGATGAATAATGAAGTGTGGGCGAAATTAGGCAGGCGCGGGCGGCTGCACGGGATATGTGGGATCAATTTTGTTCACATCTCTGCATTCACAATGGGATTCCTGATAGTGCCCGCTGCTAAATTGCATGCGTATGGCAAGAAAACGACCTCAGGGAGCCACCTCCACTTTCAAGCGCGACCTGCGCAAAGAAGTGATGGCAGTATTTGAATACCACCAGAACAAACCGTTGAACCATAAACAGGTCGCGGCTGCGCTCAGCGTGTCCGATGCAGGTGTCCGAACTCTTATATATGAGATCATGCGGGCGGAATGTGACTCGGGTAAGCTGAAGGAAGTGGAGCGCGGTAAGTTCGTGCTTGCTCAGGCTCCCGGCCCCGATGCCCATGTGGGCTACATCGAAATCAACCGCTACGGAAAAGGATATGTAAAGGTGGAAGGGCAGGAGCGGGATATTGAAATTGCCAAAGGAGAAACCGGATTCGCACTCTACGGTGATCTGGTTGAAGTGGCATGGAATCCGAATGCACGCAAGCCACGGGGTAGAATTATCCGCGTGGTCGAACGCCTGCGCAAGCAGTATGTCGGAGTCATTGAGCTGAATAAGCAGACAGCCTTTCTGATTCCCGGCGATCGCCGCATTCACGTGGACTTTTACATTCCGAAGGAAGAACTCAATGGCGCGAAGCACGGCGACAAGGTTATCGTGGAACTGACCAAATGGGACCGACCGGATGCAAGCCCCTTCGGCCGTGTCACGAAAGTGCTTGGTAAGCCCGGGCTGCACGAAGTGGAGATGCACGCAATTATTGCTGAGTACGGTTTGCCTTATGAATTTCCGGATGAGGTAGTGGCATTCGCAAATGGCATCGCTCCGGGGTTTACGAAAGAGGAAATTGCAGCGCGACGGGATTTCCGCGAAGTGCTCACGTTTACCATTGATCCATACGATGCAAAGGATTTCGATGACGCATTGTCTTTCCGCCAAATCAGTGATGATCTCACTGAAGTGGGAGTACACATTGCGGATGTCAGCTTCTATATGAAGCCGGGCACCGCTCTGGAAAAGGAGGCGTATCAGCGGGCCACAAGTGTATACCTCGTGGATCGCACCATTCCGATGCTTCCTGAAAGGTTGTCCAACGAATTGTGTTCGCTTCGTCCCAATGAGGACAAAATGTGTTTCTCAGCGGTATTTGAACTCAACCGCAAAGCCGAAATCGTGAAGGAATGGTTTGGCCGCACGGTCATTCACTCAGACCGCCGCTTTACCTACGAAGAGGCACAGCAGATTATCGAAATGGGTGAAGGCGATCATTCAGAGGCCATGCTCGCTCTGGACGGGCTGGCGAAAAAGCTCAGGGAGAAGCGTTTTGCCGAAGGCAGCATCGACTTCAATACCGATGAAGTGAAGTTCCGCCTGGATGAGAAAGGCACACCGATAGGAGTGTTCGTGAAAACGATGAAGGACTCCAACAAACTCATCGAGGACTTCATGCTGCTCGCGAACCGCCGCGTGGCATCGTTCATCGGCAATCCGCCCAAGGGTCAGCCCCGTACTTTCGTCTATCGCATCCACGACAAGCCGGATCCGGAGAAATTGACCAAGCTCCGGAACTTCCTCAAGAATCTGGGCTACAAGTTGCCAAGGCCAACGGATTCTGATTCACACCGCGTGATCAAGGAGTTGCTCAGCAAAGTGGAAGGCCAGCCCGAAGAACACGCGATTCGTGAAATGGCCATTCGCTCAATGGCCAAAGCGGAATACTCGACCGACAATATCGGACACTACGGGCTTGCGTTCGATTTCTATTCGCATTTTACTTCGCCGATTCGCCGCTACCCGGATGTGATGGTTCATCGTCTTTTGCAGCACTATCTCGAAGGTGGCACCAGCGTGAATGCTGCTGATTACGAGTTGAAATGCCGACACTCTTCCATGATGGAGAAGCGCGCATCCGAAGCAGAAAGAGCCTCCATCAAGTACAAACAAGTGGAGTATATGCTCATGCACAGGGATCAGCTTTTCAAAGGGGTCATTTCAGGCCTTGCCTCTTGGGGGTTTTATGTGGAAGTTGAAGAGAATAAATGTGAAGGCCTTGTGGCAATTAATACATTGCGAGACGACTTATATGAATTCGACAAGGATAAATACATCATCCGGGGGGTTCGCCGCAAAAGGGAATTCCACATGGGTGATGAAGTGATGGTGCGGGTGATGGATGGTGACCTTCAACAGCGCACGCTCAACTTTGAATTGCTTTCTGACAAGCCCTGACCCTGCACGCGAAAGGGCTTGAGGAAAAGAGTGCGCCCACCTGGGATCGAACCAGGGACCCTCTGATTATGAGTCAGACGCTCTAACCCCTGAGCTATAGGCGCATTTTCCGATCGCCGGATCCCGGCAAAGGGCCGCAAATGTAAACCGGATGGCGATCATTCCACAAGATGATTTTTAGTGCAGGTTAAGTTTCCGGCTTAAGCAAGGGCTGGTTGGTTGTGCAATTCGGGGCCCGGCAGCGTATCAGCTCAAAACTCCGGATTACCTACTTTTGACGTGGTTTTTTTGGCCCCGTAGTTCAACGGATAGAATAGAAGTTTCCTAAACTTTTGATCCGCGTTCGATTCGCGGCGGGGCTACAATAATTCGGGAGATATCGGCTCCCGGAAGGCTCCGGTGGCGTAATTTAACCGGGATTTCCGCGCCCTGAGCGACAGGCTTTTGTCACGTTAGGCGCTGAACGTGAATACCTTAACTTACTTCGTATATGTGCTTTTCAGCCGCTGCAAGTTTCGGTGCTGGCGCGATCCTCACCACTACAGGTATCATCAGCCTGCGTATAAACAAGCAAAAGGAGCGCACCATGTTCAGTGCAATTCCGCTGCTCTTTGGACTTCAGCAATTTTCTGAGGGATTCGTCTGGCTCGCACTCACCGGCCATCCTGCCGGATTTGGCGCTGAGCCGCCCGGACTCATTTTCCTGCTCTTCGCACAGGTGCTTTGGCCACTCTGGGTGCCGTGGTCCGTCCTCCGGATGGAGCAGAACTCAGACTACCGGACCCTGCTTCGCTTTCTCACCGGGCTTGGTTGTGCAGTTTCCGCTTTTCTGCTGATCGGTCTTCTGTTCTTCTTTGAGCCCGTTGCGTTGATTTCAGGCCATCACATCCGCTATGATTTTCAGAGCTATGTGCATACGTCACAATATACCGGTTTTTTATACGTGCTTCCTACTGTGCTGCCGCCGTTTTTGGCAGCCTCCAAACGATGCCACGTATTGGGCTGGGCAAATCTTGCATCATTCTTCATCACCAAATTTTTCTTCACCGAACACATCATTTCAGTATGGTGCTAGTTCGCTGCCATCATGAGCGCTGCAGTGGTTTGGATTGTAAGTCAGCCTCATACCGAAGGTTCCGGCACCAGCCGGAGCTGACCCGCGGAAAAACGAAAGCCGGCTCGTTGGGGCCGGCTTGATATCGTTGAATCGATTGGTGCGGTTCGTTTTATTCCTTGTAGCCCGTCATCACAGTCACACATCCTTCATGCGAAGTCACCGCAGACTGCTGATCAGGCACGCGGATCCGGACAATGAGCTGCTGTGTGGATGAGGTCTTGAAATCAAATATGTACTTGTTCTCGCTCTTGCTGTCCTTCGAAGAATAAATTAGCTGGTTGTTAGTGTCCAGTACTTCGTAATCTACTTCGCCAAGGATCGGGTGAACCCCCACTACCAGGCGGTATTCCTTGTTGCCGTAAAAAGTGAGGAGCAACTCGGCCTCATCGCCGGGAACCAGCTGTGCAGAGTTGTAGTTGTCGTTTTGAACATAGCCCGACATCAGCGGAAGCACGCGGTTTTTCGTAAACGCTCTGCACTGGCCATCAGCCACTCCGGGAAGGAGCATTAAAAGAGGGAGGAGGTATCTGAGGAATTTCATTTTGCTCGGTATTCAGGGTTAAGCAGTGTACTTTGTACGGATTTCAGCCACTTTGGTTGCAATCTCTTTCAGTGTTTCCGGAGTCATATTCACTTTGCTTTGGTTGCCTATGACTACCATGCCGTCAGATTCTTTCTTGAGCTCCGTAGCGCCGGCTTCAATGGAAACCTTATCGAATAACGCCTGAAGCGCAAGCAGGTCGGCCTTCATCCCGGCCAGTTTCTCATGCTCCCCGAATTCCTGGAAGTAGTTGATCAGATTAGTGAGTGAATATTTCTGCTCGGCAATGCGCTTTTGAAGTTCCGGATTGTCGTTCTCCGCGTAGCGGGTGCTGAGGTACAGTGCCTCGAGCCAGCCACCGGCTATCACCAGCGCACTCACCTCAATGCGATTGTTTTCCTTGAGGTAGCCGTTAAGGTCTGAATAAGCCTCACTCACAATTTTCAGCAATGAATCACGGCTGTCCTGATTGGACTGCAGACGCTCGATAATTTCGTCATTGAGTGCGCCGTCAACGCCCATCTCACGTGCCAGGCGCTGGGCTGCTGCCAGATAATTCATGCTTTCCTGCTTCTGTTCAAACATCGATGCATAGCTCAGGTCAGCGCCATAAATGCCGAGGTTCACAGCCTGTGATACCTCGCCTGTATAGCGCGTGGCACCTTCAATCGGATTCAGCATACTGCCATCATAGGAATACCCCATTCCCTTAATCAGGGAGGCCATTTCCATGGGTGCCGGAATGGAGAAAAATATCTTCTGAAGCTCTTCCATACGAGCCATCTGAAGGCTGTCCATGTTGGCCTCAACGGCCGGTTGATCTGCTGTCTCATTGCCTGCCCCGCAGGAGAACAGCACCATCGTTCCGAGCGAAAGGGCTGTCAAAGCCCCGGTCATTCGCGGTATCATCATTTGTTTTGCGTTTTGGGTGGGCAACGTCAGGATGTAAACGTACCACTATTTAAATCCGAAATATCCCGTTGTTGCGACCCTTATACGGAGCAAAGCCGAATAAGTTTTAACGACGGACGTGTTTATTTCATAATTCCCGTCAGTTCTGATTGCAGCAGCCCCCGACTCGGTCCCCGGCTCAATGTGCCTCAAGCCAGTTGGCGCCCGTGTTGACCTCTACCACCAGCGGAACCTGCATCTTCACCGCTTCGCACATCTCTTTTCTGACCAGCTCCTTCAGTGCATCGGCCTCGACTTTCAACGCATCAAACACAAGTTCGTCATGCACCTGCATGATCATCCTCGACTTCATGCCGTACTCTTTCATTGCGCGATGCAGCCGGATCATGGCAACTTTAATGATATCCGCAGCACTGCCCTGAATGGGGGCATTCACCGCATTGCGCTCCGCAAAGCCACGTACGACTGCATTCGACGAGTGAATGTCCGGCAGATATCTCCTTCTGCCGAGTATGGTTTCCACAAACCCCTTTTCGCGCGCTGAACGCACATTTTCCTGCTGGTATTCGCGAAGCCGCGGAAACTGTTTCCAGTAGGCATCAATGATTTCCTTGGCCTCCGAGCGCGAAATGCCGAGTCCCTGTGAAAGACCGAAAGCGCCCTGCCCATAGATGATTCCGAAGTTCACTGCCTTGGCCTTGCTGCGCATCTCGCGGTCAACGGCATCGAGGGATACTCCGAATACCTTCGCCGCTGTGGCCTTGTGAATGTCCTCGCCGTGTAAAAACGCTTCTATCATATGCTCATCGCCACTCAGCGAGGCAATTATGCGGAGCTCAACTTGTGAATAGTCAGCCGCAAGCAGAATACACTGGTCATTCGCCGGTACAAATGCCTTTCTGATTTCTTTTCCCCGTGGTGTGCGGATCGGAATATTCTGAAGGTTGGGATTGTTCGAGCTCAATCTTCCTGTAGCCGCAACCGCCTGCATATAATTGGTATGCACACGGCCTGTGGCCGGATGAATCATAGTCGGAAGGCTGTCCACGTAGGTGCTCTTGAGTTTTCTCAACTCGCGGTAATCGAGGATCTTGGCTACAATGGGGTGGCTGTGCTCATACCGTGAAAGCACGTCTTCACTTGTGCTGTATTGTCCGGTTTTGGTCTTCTTGATATCTGTTGCAATGCCCAGTTTCTCAAACAGAATCGGCCCGAGCTGCTTGGGTGAATCAATATTGAACCGCTCTCCTGCAAGCTCATGAATGTCTTTCTCGATGAGGTCAATCTCTTCTTTGAGCTGCGCGGAATATTCTTTCAGAAATGCTTCATCTACCCGGACTCCATCCCATTCCATCTGAGCAAGCACTTCGATGAGTGGTACTTCCACGCTCCGGAACAAGGGCGTTAGCCCGGCTTTTTCGAGCTCAGGGGCAAACCGTTCATAGAGCTGATAGGTTACATCCGCATCTTCCGCAGCATAGTCAAGGATCTGCTCCGGTGAGAGATCCGCCATGGTCCCCTGTGACTTGCCTTTCTTGCCAATCAGTTCTTCAATGGATATCGGCGTATACCCGAGGTAGTTGCGCGACAACTCATCCATGCCATGCCGCGAATCCGGGTTGATCAGGTAATGAGCAATCATGGTATCGAAGATGGTGTTGCGCACTTCGATCCCGTATTTCATCAGCATCTTGAAGTCGAACTTGTAGTTCTGTCCGATCAGGGTTTTTGTGGTGTCGTGAAATACCGGCTCAAACTGTTTGAGCAGGATTCCTGTGCCGTGCTCATCTTCAGGAACCGGCACGTACCAGCCTTTGTGTGCGGAGGTGGAAAACGACAATCCGACCAGCCTGGCGCTCAACGGCTCAAGGTCGCTGGTTTCGGTATCGAAGCTGTATGCGCTGCTTTCTTTCAGGTCACTGATCAGTTGCTGCAGCAGTTCCGGAGTATCGGCCATGCGGTAGTTGTGCGGGACTTCATTAATGGTCTTGAGTTGAAGCGCTTCCACAGCCGGCTGTATCTCTCCGCTGGAGTCGGTATCGAAGAGCGTGCCCTGTGTAGGTTGCACTGCTTCGGATTCTTCATTGAGCACCCGCTTGGCGAGTTGACGAAATTCAAGTTCGTTGAAAATACCACGCAGCATTTCCCGGTTGAGCGGCTTCACGCGCAGTTCTTCTTCACTCAATGGCACCGGTGCATCAAGTAGAATGGTTGCGAGTTTCTTGGAGAGTATCGCCTGATCCGCATAGGTCTCCACATTTTCTTTCTGCTTGCCCTTGAGCTTGTCGGTGTTGGCCAGCAGACCTTCCAGTGAGCCGAATTCCTTCAGCAGCTTGACGGCAGTCTTTTCTCCTACTCCGGGGATGCCGGGAATATTATCCACGGCATCACCCATCATACCGAGAATGTCAATGACCTGATCCACACGCTCGATACTGAATTTTTCGAGCACTTCAGGTATACCGAGTACCTCTGCACCGCCTCCCTGATAGCCGGGTTTGTAGATGAAGATATTCTCGCTCACGAGCTGACCGTAGTCTTTGTCACTCGTCATCATATAGGTCAGAAAACCTTCCTTCTCCGCTTCCTTCGCCAGCGTGCCGATGACATCATCTGCCTCGTATCCTCCTTTCATAAGAATAGGTATTCCGAAGGCTTCAATGATTTTCATGATCCATGGAACAGAGAGCTTGATGTCTTCGGGCGTCTCTTCCCTGTTGGCCTTATATGCTTCGTAATCAATTTCGCGAAGGGTTTGCTCGGGCGCATCAAACACCACAGCGATGTGCGTGGGCTTTTCGTTGTTCAGAATGTCGAGCAGCGTATTGGTAAACCCGAACATAGCCGAGGTGTTGAGCCCCTTTGAGTTGATTCGCGGCGTGCGGATGAATGCATAATAGGCTCGGAAAATCAACGCATACGCATCGAGCAGAAAGAGTTTCTTATCATGTTCACGTGTAATCATGGCAGTGTCAATTGGGCGGGAAAGTTAACGCCGGGGATTTTGCCTGCGGATGAAAGGATATCCACCATTTTTGCGGCTTGATTACGCTGGTGAAATGATCAGACTCCTCCCGCTGTGTACCCTTTGCATATTAGCTTATATGCCGGCTGTTCGCGCGCAGTACGGTCTTGGCACATGGAATATCCTCAGCTCAACAGCCAAACTCTCTGACAAGTCATCGTTGTTTACAGAGGCGCAGATCCGCAGCCTGTTGTTCTATAACGACTTTCACTACTACGAGTTCAAAGGTGGTGTTTCCCGGAAGATCACCAGTGACTTCTCTGTGTTGGGAGGTATTGGACGCTATGACACCTACTCACCCGGGGGTGATTTTAAGAGTCCACGCCTGTCCCGTGAGATCCGTACCTGGGCTCAGGCGAATCTCCGCAATGCACTCGGACGCTGGTCAGTGGAGCATCGCTATCGGGCTGAACAGCGCTTCACCAGCAACGGCTACCGCAATCGTTTCCGGTACCGCCTTGCAGTGAGTTTGCCCATCAATGGAAAAAAACCAGGCCCCGGTGTGTGGGTAATGAATGTGTGGAATGAAACTTTCTTCACAAACCGTGCTCCGTACTTCGAGCGCAACAGGATTTTCGGAGGATTGGGTTACGGGTTATCGGAACTCCTCACCATTCAGCTCGGTTACCTGTTTCAGTTTGACTATCGCCTCGTGGACGAAATCGGACGTGACTTTCTGCAGATCGGAGTGTACTTTACTCCGGACTGGAGAAATACCATGCAGACTACTGAATAATGAGTCTCATAGTTTACCGCGCAGGATTTCTTCCACCACGGATGGATCAAGCAGCGTGGATGTATCTCCCAGATGGCCCGTTTCTCCTTCGGCGATTTTGCGCAGTATGCGACGCATGATTTTCCCGCTCCTTGTTTTTGGCAATCCACTCACAAACTGAATCTTGTCGGGCTTTGCAATCGGGCCAATGATGCGCGCAACAGTTTGAATAATATCCTGGCGCGTGAGACCTTCATCTCCGCTGTGATGGCCATTGTATATGACGTAGGCGTAAATGCCCTGTCCCTTCAGATCGTGCGGAAATCCGACCACGGCGCTCTCCACCACACCGGAGTGCATATTGATCGCATTCTCCACTTCAGCTGTGCCGATGCGGTGTCCGCTGACATTGAGCACATCATCCACGCGTCCTGTGATTCTGTACATGCCGTTTTCATCGCGTAATGCACCATCTCCGGTGAAGTACAACTGGGGATAAGCGGAAAAATAATTGGCTCGGCAGCGCGCGTGATCACCATACGTTGTGCGGATAATGGACGGCCAGGGATGCCTGATGCACAGGTTACCGCTTACGTTGTTTCCTTTCACTTCATTGCCTTGCTCATCCACCAGAATGGGATGAACTCCCGGCAATGGGAGCGTGGCAAACGCAGGCTTCGCCGGTGTAACTCCCGCGAGATTACTGATCAGTACGCCACCGGTTTCGGTCTGCCACCAGGTGTCTACGATCGGACATTTCTTTTTTCCTACATGTTCATCATACCAGTTCCAGGCTTCCTCATTGATCGGCTCGCCCACTGTGCCGAGCACGCGCAGAGAGCTGAGATCCCGTCCCTGAAGCGGTCCGGTACCAAAGCCCATCAAACTTCGTATTGCAGTGGGTGCGGTGTACAGGATATTGACTTTGTATTTGTCAACGATCTGCCAGAATCGTCCGGCATCAGGCCATGTGGGAATGCCTTCAAAAACGAGGGAGGTAGCACCGGATGAGAGTGGTCCGTATATGATGTAACTGTGCCCGGTTATCCATCCGATATCTGCAGTACAGAAGTGTATGTCACCCGGCTTGTATTGAAACACGTTTACAAACGTGTAGTTGGTATACACCATGTATCCGCCATGCGTATGCACGACTCCCTTGGGCTTGCCTGTGCTTCCTGAGGTATACAGAATGAACAGCGGGTCCTCACTGTCCATTTCCACTGCAGGGAAATCATGCAACCCTAGTGATTCCACTTTATGGATTTCATCTTCCCACCACACGTCCCTGCCTTTGATCATGCTCACGGGAGTGCGGGTGCGTGTGGAGACGATCACGCGTTTTATACCCGGACAACCAATCAATGCATCGTCGATGATGTTTTTAAGTGAAATGTCCTTCGATCCGCGAAATGCGCCGTCACTGGTAATCACATATTCCGCCCGGGCATCCTGTATGCGGTCCGCTATGCTCTGTGCACTAAAGCCACCAAAAATGACGGAATGTATGGCGCCGACACGCGCGCAGGCAAGGACGGCTATGGCCAACTCGGGAGTCATGCCCATATAGATGCACACGCGGTCGCCTTTTCGTACCCCATTCTGGTCCAGGACATGGGCGAACTGGTTCACTTTGTCATAGAGCTGACGGTAGGTGAGCACACGCTGGGATTCACCGGGATCGTTTGGCTCCCAGATAATAGCCGGATGATTCGCTCTTGCCGGAAGATGCCGGTCCAGACAGTTTTCAGTAATGTTAAGCCGCCCGCCGAGAAACCACGTTACATGCGGTTCATGAAAATTCCAGTCGAGCACCCGATCCCATTTTTTCTTCCATGTAAAATGAGAGGCAATGGCGCCCCAGAATTCCTCCGGATCGCGTTCACTCCGCTCATATTCGCGGTGATACTCCTCCAGATTGGTAATTTGATACGGGTATTCCATACGAAGTATGAAAAGTACAGGTTTAATGCACGATGCCTGAATTCAGCACTCCCGAATGTACGTTCGGGTTAACTAGGAATTCAGTTTCAACACCGCAAGAAATGCTTCCTGAGGGACTTCCACCGATCCTACCTGACGCATTCTTTTCTTTCCTTCCTTCTGTTTCTCGAGGAGTTTGCGCTTGCGGGAGATGTCACCTCCGTAGCATTTGGCGGTAACGTCCTTGCGCAGTGCCTTGATGGTTTCCCGTGCAATGACCTTCGCGCCAATCGCCGCCTGAAGCGCAATTTCAAACTGCTGCCTCGGAATCAACTCACGCAGCTTCACACAGATTTTCTTCCCGAGGTCGTACGCATGATCCTTATGTATCAACGCGCTCAGGGCGTCTACCTGATCTCCGTTAAGCAGGATGTCCATTTTCACAAGGTCACTCTGACGCAATCCAATCGGGTGATAGTCAAAAGAAGCGTATCCCTTTGAAATGGTTTTCAGCCGATCATAAAAGTCGAATACGATCTCCGCAAGTGGCATTTCAAAATTGATCTCCACACGGTCTGCGGTGAGGTAATGCTGATTGGTGAGAATGCCCCGCTTTTCAATACACAATGTCATCACTGCACCGATGTATTCGCTCTTCGTGATGACCTGAGCCTTGATATAGGGCTCTTCCACGAAGTCGAGCTTGTTCGGGTCGGGGAGCTCGCTGGGATTGTGAATTTCAAATACCTCTCCCTTTTTGGTGTGAGCGAGGTAGCTTACGTTCGGTACGGTTGTAATCACCGTCATCTTGAACTCGCGCTCCAGACGTTCCTGGATAATCTCCATGTGGAGCATTCCTAGAAATCCGCAGCGGAAACCGAAGCCAAGTGCTGCCGAACTTTCCGGTTCAAATACCAGCGAGGCATCATTAAGCTGAAGCTTCTCCATGGAAGCGCGCAATTCTTCGAAGTCATCCGTATCCACGGGATAAACTCCCGCAAATACCATCGGCTTCACATCCTCGAATCCTTTCACTGCTTCCGTGCACGGATTCTCCACAGAGGTGAGTGTATCTCCGACCTTTACCTCAGTTGCGGTCTTAATTCCGCTGATGATATATCCGATATCCCCGCAGCCTACTTCTGCCCTGGGGATGAGATCAAGTCCCATTGACCCCACTTCATCTGCCTCATATTGGGTACCCATGGCCATGAACTTCACCTTCTGTCCTTTGCGGATAGTGCCATTCATGATGCGGTAGTAGGCAATAATTCCTCGGAATGAGTTGAATACAGAATCAAAAATCATCGCCTGCAGCGGAGCGTTGGGATCGCCCTTCGGGGCTGGAATGCGATCGCAGATTGCCGCCAGAATTTCATCCACGCCCAGGCCGGTTTTACCCGATGCGTGAATAATGTCCTCCCGCTCACATCCTATAAGGTCCACAATCTGATCCTTGACCAGTTCGGGTTCGGCGTTGGGCAAATCCAGCTTATTCAATACCGGAATGATATGAAGATCATGCTCCAGCGCCAGATAGAGGTTGCTGATGGTCTGGGCCTGGATGCCCTGAGTGCTGTCCACAATGAGCAGCGCTCCTTCACAAGCAGCAATAGAACGAGACACTTCGTAGCTAAAGTCCACGTGGCCGGGGGTGTCAATCAGATTCAGAACGAATTGCTCACCCTTGTGGGTGTGCTTCATCTGTATGGCGTGCGCTTTTATGGTTATGCCTTTCTCGCGCTCCAGATCCATGTCGTCCAGCGTCTGTGCTACCAGCTTGCGGTCATCCACAGTTTTTGTGACCTGAAGCAGACGGTCAGCAAGCGTACTCTTCCCATGGTCGATGTGCGCGATAATGCAGAAATTGCGAATATTTTTCATTGTTCCGTAAACGGTCTGCAAAAGTAAGCGGTAAATCCCCTTCACCGGGGCATGGCATTCCATGCCGGGAGGGTTTTTGACCCTATGGGAGTATTGTGTGAACCTGTCGGGGGTTAAATTTGTCATCCTTAAAATTTCAGATGTTGAAGCCAGTTGTTATTTCTCTGATGATCAGCATGATCTGGTCGCTTGCCGGAGCGCAGGATCAGCCTATTCTCTTTTGCGGCCAAACGGAGGCATGGGAAAAGCTCATGCGGAAGCACCCCTCAGCACACGGGGACATTGCGCGTGCCAACGAGGAACTCGAAGCCTGGACCAGGGAGTACGAAGCCACCCGCGCGGGGGGCGACGATCAGGAGATCTATATCATCCCGATCGTGTTTCATATCATCCATAATAATGGCCCGGAAAACATCAGTAACGATCAGGTCTTCAACGCCATTGAAATTTTGAACCGCGACTTCCGCCGGCAGAACTCTGACATCGCGCTCGTGGTGGATGAATTTGCGGATATCACGGCAGACGTGGGTATCGAATTCCGCCTCGCCACCAAAGACCCTCAGGGAAATTGCACTTCGGGCATTAACCGCATCATCAGCGACCTGACCTACCAGGGCGATGATGATATGAAAGACCTGATATACTGGCCCCGCAACAAATACCTCAATATATGGGTTTGCGCAGACGCAGCGGGAGCAGCCGGCTATACCAACCTGCCCGCAAACGTCTCCGCGAGCTGGCTCGCTTCCGAGGATGGTATTGTTATTCGCGGGGACTATACTGGTGCTATAGGGACAAGCAACAATACTCGGTCGCGCACCCTCACGCACGAAGTCGGTCACTGGATCAACCTTTATCACACCTGGGGTCCCGGCAATAATCCGGGTATCAGCACCAACTGCAATCAGGATGATAACGTAAGCGACACGCCTAATACCATTGGCTGGACCTCATGCACCATCGCCGGCAGCTCATGCAATAATTCGGTTGACAACGTCCAGAACTACATGGAGTATTCCTATTGTTCAAGGATGTTCACCATCGGTCAGGCTAACCGCATGCGCGCAGCACTGACGTCTTCTGTGGCCCAACGCAACCAGTTGATCACCACGAACAATCACAACGCCACAGGGGTACTCAATCCTCCGTTGTGTGCGGCTGATTTTTCAGTGGACAAAACGAATATGTGCATAGGAGAAACAGTTCAATTCACCGATCTTTCTTATCACGGGATCACGTCGTGGACGTGGAACTTCGGTGACGGAACGATTCTGACCGGTTCTGATCCCGAGGTGCACCGCAATCCCACGCATACCTTCAACACTCCGGGTACCTATACAGTTAGCCTTGCGGTCAGCAACGGGAATGGAGATTTAGAGGTCGCTCAGGAAAACCTGATTGTTGTGCTTGCTTCGGACGAACTGGAATCTCCGCTGCAGGAAGGCTTCGAAGGTGCATGGCCTTCTTCAACCTGGTCAATTGTAAACTACGACAACGGAGTCAGCTGGGAAGTCACTCCTGCGGCATCGTTTTCCGGCGATAAAAGCGCACGCCTCAGAAACTTCAATAACAACGTCATTGATGCTACCGACGAGTTAATTTCTTCTACGTTCGACATGACGGGTGCCGACACGGTGTACATCAGCTACCGCTGGTCATACGCTAACAGGGTGGTGGAAACAGATGACCGCTTCCGCATTTTCATCTCTGCAGACTGCGGACAAAACTGGGAAATGATCCGCCTCCGCAGGGGCAGCACAAACCTTCCAACTGCCGATCCATCAAACTTCTCCTTCGTGCCAAGCCTTGAATCCCAATGGGGTGAGGAAGTCCTGCTGATTGACAATCCCGCATACATGACGTCATCTTTCCGGGTGAAGTTTGAACTGCAGTCCAAGGGCGGTAACAACCTTTACCTCGATGACATCAACATTTGGTCAGGTGATCAGGAACTCGTCGGACTTGAGGAAGCGGAGTTGTTCAACGGACTCGTGTTGTATCCGAATCCGGCACAGGACCTTCTGAACGTGAGCTTTAGTCTGACCAGAAGCAGAACATACCGCCTTGATCTCTATGACCTCGGAGGCCGTCTGTGTTTCTCGACTGAAGTTGTCGCCTCCGGGCCCGGCGAACAAGTTATTCAGATTCCCAATCAATCCGCAGGGATGTACCTTCTGAAAATGGAGTCAGCAGGTGAGTCAATCACCCGCAAAGTGGCTTTCCGATAGGTCATCCGCAGGCTTCTTGTCCCGGAGTGCGCATTGAGCATCGCGTGAGCGCTATTTTTACCGGGATTATGGAACCGAAAATTGAAATCCGAAAGGGAACCGCAGGCGCTAAGGCCGACCTCGCAGTAATCCTCTATCATACTGACAGAAAGAAGGCTCCCTCGCGCGCCGACAAGGAGGAATGGAGCGGTCTTCGGGATCTGCAGGCCTCCGGACAGTCTGCTGTTCTCCTGCGCGGTATCAAAGACCAGCGGTTGTACTGTGCTTTTGGCGAGGAAGCCGCTCCCGATGCACTCGAAAAGGCCCGGGTAGCCGGTGCCGAAGCACTTGGTCAGGCAATGAAGCTCAAGGCTTCTTCAGTGCTTGTAATCAATGATGATGCACCCGAGTCTCTCAGCTGGGCCTGGATCGAAGGGTTCGTGCTTGCCTCGTATCAGTTTCTGAAATATAAATCCAAAAAGAAGGAAGCCCGCGGGTCAGTGACTTCCCTGCTCGCACACGGCGAAGGGTTTTCCGATACCCGCATCAGCGAATGGAACGGCCTGCTTGCCGGCGTAATGCTCAGCCGCGACCTCATCAACGAACCACTTTCTCACCTCACCGCAGAGCAGTTTTCAAAGGAAATGGAGAGGGCCGGCAAGAAGGCCGGCTTCACTACTCAGATTCTGCACAAAAAGCAGATCGAGGCATTGAGAATGGGCGGACTGCTCGGCGTTAACAAGGGAAGTATCGACCCCCCTACGTTCACCATCATGGAGTACAAGCCCAAAAAGGCGAGGAATAAAAAGCCGGTAGTGCTTGTGGGTAAGGGCGTGGTGTTCGATACGGGCGGACTTAGCCTGAAGCCAACTCCCGGTTCGATGGATGAAATGAAGTGCGATATGAGCGGCGCTGCTGCCGTAGTCGGTGCCATGTATGCCATTGCTTCCAACAATCTTCCGGTCCACATCATCGGCCTCGTGCCTGCAACGGATAACCGTCCGGGTATGAATGCCATTGTGCCGCAGGACGTGATTACCATTATGGACGGAACCACCGTGGAAGTGATGAATACAGATGCCGAAGGGCGACTCATTCTTGCTGATGCACTGGTGTATGCGCAGCGTTACAAACCCGAACTGGTGATCGATCTGGCTACCCTCACCGGCGCAGCCGTCAGGGCTGTCGGCACATACGCCAGCGCCGTCATGGGCACTGCACCCCTACCGGTCATGGATTCCCTCGCATCTTCAGGAATGCAGACCTGGGAGCGCATGGTGCAGTTTCCGCTCTGGAATGATTACGGTGAGGAGATCAAGAGTGAAGTGGCCGATATCAAAAACCTTGGACTGGGCAACGCCGGACAGATTTCCGCAGCGAAGTTCCTGGAGCATTTCGTGGATTATCCATGGATTCACATCGATATCGCCGGACCGGCCTGGACCAACAGCACGGTGGCCTACCGCACACGCGGAGGAACCGGAGTTGGCGTGCGCTTGCTCTACCATTTTTTGTCCACTCATTTTGCTAAAGCCGAATAATCATTCGGTCCTAAATCTGATTATATGCCTGACACAAACAAAGACCAGCGACTGAGGGTTGCAATAACCTGCGGTGATCCGAATGGCGTGGGTATGGAGACCATCATGAAGGTATTTAGCGACACCCGCATGCTCGAACTGATCACTCCGGTGATTTACGCCCATCCTGAGCTCGTGAAGGTGAATAAGAAAGCCAACAACATCGAAGAGTTCAATTACAATACGGTGAACTCGGCAAGCGATGCACTCAATAAGAAGGTGAATCTTGTTCCGGTGGTGAAGGAAATGCCCTTTCAGGTGGAATTCGGAAAGGCCACCAAGGAAGCCGGTGAATTCTCATTTCGCAGCATTGAAGCGGCTGTGAATGACCTTGCAGCTAACCGCGTGGATGTGCTCGTGACGTGCCCGATCAACAAGGATATGATTCAGGGAAAGGAATTCAATTTTCCCGGTCACACAGAATACCTCGCACGTATTGCCGGTACCGACAGGGTCCTTATGTTTCTGGTTGGTCAGTCGCTTCGCGTGGGCGTGGTGACCGGACATCTTCCACTTCGCGAGGTGTCCGCAGCCATCACCAAAGAAAAGATTATTGAGAAGCTCAGCCTCATGCGCGACAGCCTGATCCGCGATTTCGGCGTGTCATCTCCACGCATTGCCGTGCTCGGACTCAATCCTCATGCCGGCGACAACGGATTGCTGGGAACCGAAGAGAAGGAAATCATCATTCCTGCCATCCGCGAGGCCGCTGACAAGGGATGGTATGTGTTCGGTCCCTTTGGCGCCGATGGATTCTTCGGAAGTGCGGCATTCCGCAAGTTTGATGCAGTACTCGCCATGTACCACGATCAGGGACTTACTCCCTTCAAGGCATTGGCGTTTGAAACAGGCGTGAACTACACCGCAGGGTTGCCCATCGTGCGCACTTCACCGGATCACGGCACAGCCTACGACCTCGCAGGCAAAGGCGCGGCCGATGAATCGTCACTCCGCGCCGCAATTTATACGGCTGCAGATGTATATGAGAAGCGCCGGGAATATCGGGAATACTCAGCGAATCCGCTAGCCCGACAGGATGTGAAAGAATCGCGCGACGACAAACGGGAGTAATCGAATGATCATTCGGGTTCTCGCGATTGGTCAGACGAAAATGTCCTATGTGAAGGATGGTCTTGATCTGTACCTGAAACGCCTTGCTCACTACAGCCGTGTCGAATGGATCGAGCTTCCCGATCCTTCGTCGAAGTCTGCAGCTTCTGATCAGCAGCGTATACCCGAAGGTGAACTGCTTCTGAAGCACATTCAGCCCGGTGATTTTGTAGTTCTGCTCGATGAAAAGGGCAAGTTGTTCTCTTCCTCTCAATGGGCCGAGTGGATGAACAAGAGACAACTCTCCGGAAGCAGGAGTCTCACATTGATCATCGGAGGAGCCTATGGATTCTCAGACGCCATGCGTCAGCGGGCCGATGAGATGATCAGTCTTTCGCCTATGACTTTCCCGCATGATCTTGTCCGGGTGATTCTTGCCGAGCAATTGTACAGGTGCTTCACAATTCTGAAGGGAGAGAAGTATCATCACGTGTAATACGCCGGGGCCGTAAAAGCGGGATGTTCAAACTTACCGGTTTCACGGAACTCGCAATGGCTATCCGGAGTGATACACGGGCAGGGTGAGGGCCCTGAAAGACACGCGCATGACGCTCAACAGAATGACACGTTGCTTCAGGATGGCTCACTCACCCGATCTTCGGTGATTATTTGGGCATCAAACACCCCGGCAATGTGTCCAAGCAGATTGGCTTTGCATTCTTCCATATCAATGGGCCGGCCTGTCTCCAGATGAAGACTTGTAACGGCCTTGTCCGAAATGCCACACGGAATGATGTGATTGAAGTAACTCAACTCGGTATTGACATTGAATGCAAATCCGTGCATCGTTACCCAACGGCTGCACTTCACTCCGAGCGCGGCAATTTTCCGCGCTTTTTTCGGATCGTCGGGGTCAATCCACACCCCGGTGAGCCCGTCGATGCGTCCGCATGCAATGCCATAGCCTGCGCAGGTCAGTATGATGGCCTCTTCGAGATAACGCAGGTACTTATGAATGTCCGTGAAGAAGTGTTCCAGATCGAAAATGGGATAGCCTACGATCTGTCCGGGCCCGTGAAAGGTAATATCTCCTCCGCGATTGATAGGATAGAATCCAATGCCCCGGTCAGTGAGCTCTTGCTCTCCAAGCAGCAGGTTCGATATATCTCCGCTCTTGCCGAGCGTGAACACAGGCGGATGTTCTACAAAGAAAAGGTGATCTTCCGTAGCTGTTTGTGCTCCCTGTGATTTAGACCGGTTTTCAAACTTGCGTTTGACCGTTTCCGCAAAACAGCGCTCCTGAAGATCCCAGGTTTCCTGGTAATCGCGCTTGCCCAGATCATGGAAATGAACACTGCGCTTTTCAGACAGAAAGCCAGTATTTCCGGCGTGCTCCATCAGTTCATCTTCGCGAGCTCGCCCTTGAGGTAGATGATAGCAGGAATAGCCACTGCATCTTCATTGCGGAGTTCTGCAAGGTCAATACTCAGCCAGTCACCGAGGTGAATAAGGTACAGGCTTCGCTGAATACGGCTGCTGCCCTTGCTCCAGAGTTCAATGATGGTGTTGCATTTTTCACCCATGAGCTTCTTGCAGATTTCCATGCGGATCTGTGAGCGTTTGTGATCGTCTTCATTGCGAAGAACGAGCACCGCTACACGGTTATCGCCCCCGGTCCATCCCACCAGTTCGTTGTGGTTCATTTCCGGAAACACGTGATGCCAGCAGAGCATCTTGGAGTTTTCATTGATTTGCTGACGCAGACGAATGGCCACTCCCTCGTACATGGCCTCGCTGTATAGCACCGGAATGCGCTCCACAATGGCTTTAGCGGTTTCGAGCGAGGTTTTGCGAATGCTGTCGATGTTGTCCGAGATCAGCGCAATGCTCTGTTCAATTTCCTTTTCAAAGGAACGGTCAATAAAGCCGTAAGCGGACAGTACAAAGAACTGCTGTATGGCGCTGTAACCGAACATTGCGCGTGGAGGATTGCCTCCGGGAATGAGAATGAGATTCAGTCCTGCCTCTTTGGCGAGTGCAGCAATTTTGCCTCCGCTGGTAATGCAGGCCACTTCCGCTCCCTTGCTGCGCGCTTCGTGAAATGCTGCCACCGTTTCTTCAGTGTCCCCGCTGTAGCTGCTGATGATCACCAGCGTCTTTTCATCCACAAATGCAGGCAGCACGTAATCATTGAAACAGGCGATAGGCACTGCGCAGTGCTCAGCCACGAGTTGTGAAACGATTTTACCACCAATGCCCGAACCTCCGAGACCGGAGATGACAATGTTGGAGAAGGATTTTGAAGGTATCACGAGGGCTGCGGAACGTCCGATCTGAAGGGCTTCCTGAAGGTGAACAGGAAATGCCTCTACCAATGCTTTCATCATAATCGTCAAGTTTAATGAGCCGCAAATGTAGGTGTCCCGGCGCTCCCTGAAAAAGCCATTCCGAAGGACGGCGTAATCAATAGGTTAAATTCGGACGGAGTGCTATTTGGCCACGAAGTTCACGGGATTTGCAAGTCCCGCGTAATTGGTCAACTCCATTTTAATGGATCCTACCAGAATCTTCGCCTGAGCGAGCACCGGCAAGTGGTTGGCATCGTCAGTTACCCACACGCTCAGATCTTCTTCTTTCTTAAATACACGGCCTTTCTGAACCACCGGCGCGAAACGGAGGCAGTTGAATTTGCCGAGATCCACCTTCACCGTTTCTTTTCCTAGATACTTCATCCTGAGCGGATAGATTTCATCATCTACGATGGTGGTTACCGTGATGATATCACCCTTCTTCAGTTTGGAAAAGTCGAGCGACCGGGCATAGAAGTAACTGCTGATCATGTCCTGTACAAAGTCAGGTGTAACATACGTCTCGCCTTTGTGGTTGGTGTATGCGCGCTTGTCCTGATGAAAGGTGTAGTCCTGAAAGATTTTATAGCCACCTTCATCGCAGTTGCGGATAAAACGGTGAGGAAACAGGCCTTCTTTATCCACATAGGTTTCATACCTGTCACGGACTTTGAAAAACCAGTCAAATGTGCCTATGCTTTTTCCCTCACCGACGATATGGTATGCCGGACGTCCGTCAAATTTCTTTACACTTTCATTCACCGAAATGGATGCAGTGCCGGCGTTCATCAGCCCGTAGTGAATCCTGTAAGACGCTTTTTCACCTACCCGGAAGGCGGTATTCGGCATGGTGCGAAGCTCATGCCCTGTGAGGGTTTCGAGTTTGACTTTGGCCGGTTTGGTCGCCTGGGCATAACCCCCTGCCACCATTGCGGCGATCATTGCGAAAAGGAGGCTGATCTTTTTCATAGTAACCGGGCTTATTCAAACTTTCTGCCAAACATTTTATTGTCCGGCTCCGGTGCCAGCGAATACGGCGATCCAGAGCCTCAGATGGTGGCAATGCATTTGAGCTCAATCGCTATCGGCGTGGGCAGCGAGTTGATCTCGACGGTCGTCCTGCACGGCTGGGCATCCTTGAAATACTCGGCGTAAAGGCGGTTATACACATGGAAATCACGCTTCATGTTGACCAGAAAAACGGTCACATCCACGAGGTTTTCCCATTTCGAGCCGCTGGCTTCGAGAATCGCCCGGACATTCTGAAATACGCTGTGGCACTGGGCTTCGAAGTCAAATTCAAGGAAATTGCCGTTTTTGTCCAGTTTCAATCCGGGAACCTCGCTGTCGGTGGCATCACTGCCGGCCACTCGCGGCCCCACCCCGCTCAGAAACAATAGATTACCTACGCGGCGGGCGTGGGGATACGATCCCACTGGTTTTGGAGCGCCCGCGGCGGAAATGCGTTCAGAGTCCTGATTCATCCGTTTAATTTTTTACAAAGGAAAGCTCTGTGAACGTGTTCACCGCATTCTCCTCATACTGAACGCGAATGGTATACCGGCCGGAAGGGAGCGCGTCTACGGGGATAATCGTTCTGGTGCCGCTGCTTTGAACAGGACTCTTTTGCACGGATTGTCCGAGTGCATTGAACAGCTCATAGTCTATCGCTTGAAACGGCGACTCGATCGAAATGCTGTCGCGCGCAGGATTCGGATAGAGCTTCCACTGCGATTCGCGGGCAGTGGTAACGGATACGCTGGCATCACATGAAGCAAGGAAATCATACACCTCCGTGAATACTGATGACCACCACCACTCGCTGTGAGCGCCGGAAGGATCCGCACCAAGTCCGATCTGCGAGATGGATAAGCCTCCGGCAAGCAAATGCCCGTTCATTTGATTCATCAGTGGAATCATCGAGGCACTTTCATTTTGCCCGGCGATCATGTAGACATAGCTGTCCTGAGGAATAGCAGCATTAGCGGCTAGGTTCATGATGCCCTCTTCATTGAACCAGAAAGCGGGCGAAAATATGGCGGCCCGTGAAAAGACTTCCGGATGCTCCAGCAGCTGATACATGGCGATCAGTCCACCCAGAGAAGATCCACCGGTACAAGTGTATTCCCGCCCGGGTTTGGTCCGGAATATTGCATCC
This sequence comes from Flavobacteriales bacterium, assembly GCA_046336655.1. GTDB lineage: Bacteria > Bacteroidota > Bacteroidia > Flavobacteriales_D > Sanyastnellaceae > CANGTU01. The sequence goes on from JBKDGH010000153.1 coordinate 22,153, forward strand.
ACCGAAGGCTTGAGCGTGTTGATGAGAAATTCAGTATAGACGGGGCCTTCTCCGCCCGCATCGTACTGAAAGTTATACCATGGCGCGTATTCATTCATCCGATCTCCCCCTCCGTTGTCAATACCTACGATGATGGACTTGCACGGGTTTCCGGAATTGCTCAGCATGTGCTCGTCAATCTGCCATTCGCCGGCAAATGAGGTGGCCACATCAAACAGATTTTGCCCATCGTGCATATACCATACGGGATAGGTCTCATCACTGTTGTGGTATCCTTCAGGCAGACACACCCAGATCCGGCGTGTGCGGTTGAATTGTGGCATTAACATGTCACCATCGAGGATATACACATTCGGTGTGACTGTATGATTGCCCGGGATGTCCTCCCATCCTGCAATTTCGAGTTGCAGGGTGCTGCCATTCTGGTAGATGGCAGTGCGGTCAGGAAGGAAGCCGCCAAGTGAATTACCCTCCACAGTCGCCCAGGATCCACGGGTGAATTTGAATGCGAATGAGGCATTGTTCTCGCCGGGAAGTTGAATCTGCCAGTGCCCTTCTGTGTTTTCCGAGAGTTTCCACTCCCCGCTGCCCGGCGTCCAGCCGTTGAATTCACCGGCGATGTAGATGTCATCCAGAAGCGGCGTGAGCTGGGGTACTGCAGTTACTTCAACCGTCATCTGTGCGCACAGTTGAGTGGCGAACAGGATAATCGGAAAGGCGATAATTCTTTTCATAAATGAATGAGGACACCGAACGATCGGAATTCGAATTTACCCATTTTCGTGGCATGAATCTACGCGTTCTTTCTCTCATTGCATGGATATACGGCGCGGTCATCTTCTTGTGCGGCGCATTTTTGATCGCCCATCATGCTGCGGACGGATTTGAGGATATGGACGGATCGTTCTATTCAGGAGTGGTTCTTGCCGTGGGATTAGCCCAAGTAGTGTATGCTCAAACCACACGAACGCGACTTCACTATCCGGTGTATGAAACGCTTGGGACCCTCGATAATGACTTGCTCTTCTCAGCGGAAAATAAGGTGATTTATAAAAACAGTTTGTTCATGATCATACTGGCGGTCATGGCTACCTTGCCGGAGTTGATTCTCGGCTGGATGTCAGTGAATATGATTCAGGCATTGCCTGTGTTGCTTGCGAATGAAAAGCCTGCGCAGGTTGTGATTGGAATACTCTATTTGTGCTCGTTGCCCGGATCCCTGCCCTCGGTCATTTATAACCTGCGCACCTGGAATATGCAGCGTGTGATTGTGAAGGATTGAGCCGCATGCACGGAACGGTGTGAAAAACCGTTGTCTTTTCACGGGATGAACAGCATATGCCTCTCTACTTTTGAAATGATGAAATTCAGTGTGCTTGTTTTTGTGCTCATTCTTTCGCTCTCCGGCGCTGCTCAGGTGCAGGAGTTCAAGGACTATTACCCCAACGGAAAAGTGAGAAGTGAAGGAATCTACCGCGGTGGATTCGAGGACAGCCTTTGGCGGTATTACTATGATACGGGTGCACTGCAGGAACTTACCAATTACCACCGCGGAAAGCTGCACGGCCAGGTGCTTCGCTACCACCCGAATGGCCAGCTCATGGTGGAGGGCTATTTCTTCAGAGATACACAGGACAGCATTCAGCGCACATTTTCTGACTCTGGTGTGAAACTGGAAGAAGGCCTGTATGCGCGTGGCAAGAAGCGCGGGCCGTGGCTCACGTTTTCACCAAAGGGTGATACTATCCGGATTGAAGAGTACACAGACAGCCTTATGCTTCTGATGCTCTATGCAGATGAATCAGGAAAACGCACCGTGCAGGGCGGTAACGGATATGTGCGGGATGTACATGCCAGCGGCAGCCTGCGCGAAGAGATGCACTATACCGGTGGATTGCCGGATGGCCCGTTCACGGAATACTATTCCGGAGGAAATGTGCGCATAAAAGGCAATTACGCATTCGGTAAGAAGTCGGGTGAGTGGATGGAGTATTTTCCTGATGGCAAAGTGAGCCGTAAGGCAGGCTTTGACAATGATGCACTCCATGGTGTGTTTGAAACGTATTTCTTCAACGGAAATCCCGAAGTCACAGGGACGTATGACCGGGGTAAGAAATCGGGATACTGGAAATGGTTCCTGGAGTCAGGCCAACCTGACATGGAAGGTACGTTTGACAATGATGTGCAGGAAGGCGATTGGGTGTACTGGTACGGCAACGGCAACAAACATTACTGGGGCACTTACCGCAACGGGCAAATGGATGGTACCTGGGAGTGGCAGTATTTCACCGGTGAGCCATGGAAACGCGGAGTGTATCAGGCTGGAAAGCGCAACGGAAAATGGACGGTGTGGTTTGAGAATGGCAAGGTGCTGCAGTCCGGACAATACTCAAAAGACCTTGCGGAGGGAGAATGGATCAGCAATTATGAAAGCGGAAAGCCAAAGGATAAAGGCTTTTACACAGCGGGTAAAATGAATGGAAAATGGGAAGGATTTCATACCAACGGGGTCCGCAATTATCAGGGAGAATGGAAGTCAGACCTTAAGACAGGCACCTGGATGTATTGGTCGGACAAAGGACGCGCGGAGAAGCTCGAAACGTATAACGACAAGGGACTACTGCACGGTGTAGCTGAGACGTATAACGCAAAGGGCGGGCTGCTCAGTAAAGGTGCTTATAAAAACGGTAAACCAGAAGGCAAGTGGGAATACTACCATGACTTCGGCGGCTTATTGCGCACCTGCCAGTACAAGGGTGGAATTCTCAATGGCAAATCAGTCACCTATTCCGAACGCGGCAGAATCATTGAAGAGTCTGTTTATCGCAATAACCGTCTGCATGGCGAGTATACCGCCTATGATGAAAAGACCGGAAAGGTGAAAATCAAACAGATCTATGAAGCCGGTAAAGTTGTGAAGGTGCTGGAAGGAAAGCCGGTAAATTGACTCAGTTGCTTCGGATAATTTTCAGCTTCCGCGAAATTGTGTTTCCGTTGTGATCCACAATGGTGACGAAGTACTCACCGGGTTCCGGCACGATTTCCATTTCATGAATCATGCGTGTTGCTCCGAGATATTCTTCATTCAGATGCCAATACAGCGTGGCCTGCGGGTCTCGGTGGGAGGCCTTCAACACAGTGCGTTCGTTTTCACCCGTGAGGTTTCTGGGAATGATGATGGGGCTGTCTGACTTCGGATAAATCCAGGATACCGGTGATGCATCGTGTGTTGCACATCCTTCCATATAGGGTGGCTCAAGACGATAGCCGGGATGATTCTTCATGTAGTAGTACTCCTGCACTCCCGGAAGAATGAACCAGGACTCTGCCCGGATCATGTCCGGCGGCATACAGTCCGATGTAACCTGATGCGTGCCTTCCGGATTAAGGTGGAGCAAGGTGTGGTAGGAACAAGGGAGCGACGCGGCACAGCTCGTTGGAACCAGGAGCGTGTCTGTTTCCGGACAATGATCCAGCGCCAGCATTCCGCTTTCGCGACACACCGTGGCACGTGCCATTTCAGACACCGGTGGAGCGAACCAGGAATGTGCAGGAAGTCGTGAGAAAAGATCGAACAACAGCGGTGCAGCAGCATTCAGCCCGGTGAGTTCAGGCCTGCCCGTGCCATCCGCATTTCCGACCCACACCGCAACGACATATTCGGGAGTGACTCCGGCAGCCCAGGCATCTCTGTTGCCAAAACTCGTTCCTGTTTTCCACGCCACAGGGCCCGATGAATGATAGGCTTCCCAGCCGATTTCTGTTTCCGGACGATTGACTTTCAGCAGCGATTCCAGCGTGGTGTAGATCGCTGAAGCCGTGAGTGGCGGATACAAAGTGGATTTACCATTTGACGCAAACTGCCGGGATACATCGGCGAGAGCTGTTTGTCTGCTGTATGTGCCAGAAAGATATCCCTCACCGCGATTGAACTGATTGAGTGTGCGGGCCATGCCGGCGTAAGCCTTGGCGACATCCCACAAACTGGCTTCAGCACCGCCCAGTATGAGTGAGAGCCCGTAGTGGCTCGCGGGTTTATCAATGTGAGTGAATCCGAGTTTTTTAAGCCGGTGATGAAAACGTGCGTAGCCGAAATCTTTCAGCATAATGACCGAAGGCACATTCAGCGAGCGCGACAGCGCCTGACTTGCAGGTACGGCGCCGTCGAAGGTCAGCGAATAGTTGCGCGGTGCAAAGCCATCGAATTGAATCGGAATGTCCGGGACCAGACTGTGCGGCATGATTTGTCCGTCCTGAATCATCGCAGCATACAGAAAGGGCTTGAGAATGCTTCCGCTGCTCCTCCTTGCGGGAATGACATCGACCATGTGTCCCTGATTCGGGCTAGTGCCGGATGCGTTTCCGACATAGGCCATGACCTCTCCGGTGGAAACCTCGATCACAATGGCGGCCGCATTGTGCACGTGGCTCGGTTCGAACTGACTGATGTGATGCGCAACAGCTTGCACTGCGGACTCCTGAAGGGAATACCGAACGGTCGTTCGGTGGATCTTGCCATATCCGTTCTGCCTGCACAGCGTATTCATCAGGTGCGGGGCAATCTGGGGAAGCGGATAGGGCTTTCCCGGAAGTGGTTCCAGATAGCTGAGTTCAAGTGTTTCTGAATCGATGTAACCCGCTTCATGCAGACGCTTGAGGAGGGCATTTCGGCGGAGCAACAGTTTGTCCTGATTTCTCCCGGGAAAAATCAGCGAGGGGGCATTCGGAAGCACCGCGAGAGTGGCAGATTCTGCCCATGAAAGTTCTTCTGCCGGATGGCCGAAGTAACGCCATGCCGCAGCATCAAGCCCTACCACATTACCGCCAAATGGAGCGTGTGATGCATACAGGGCAATGATTTCTTCTTTGTTGTAGCGCCACTCCAGACGCATCGCCAGAGCCATTTCCAGCACTTTTTCGCTCCAGGTACGCTTCGGATTGTCGCGACTCATGCGGATGACCTGCATGGATAATGTACTTCCTCCGCGGACGACGCGGCCCCGGCTGAGATTCTCCCTTACAGCGCTAAGAATAGAAGGCAGATAGACACCATTGTGCTCCCTGAAGTGCTGGTCTTCGAACTGCATGAGCGCAGTGCTGAATTTGTCCGGTACTTTGGTTCGTGCTGGAAACCGCCACTGGCCATCGTCTGCAGTGACTGCGTTGAGCAGTTCTCCTTCCGAAGAATAGAGTACCGTGCTGTGCGACCGGTTGAACAGCGGATCAGGCAGCGCGAACAGGAAGAGGATGAAGAGTATCGCAGTGCCGGTTACTGCGGTGGTCTTCATCCATCTGTTCACTTTGCGGAAGCCGTGACTCCGGGAGATACGACCTCTACCCATTGCCCTTTTGTTCTTGCCTGAATACTCTTGTCATACATCGCCTCACACACGAATCCGGGCAGATAGAATGTACCGAGGTAGGTGGCATTGAGTTTCAGCCTGTAGGTGCGTGATTTCGAAGGAAGCAGATCGAAGTAAGTGAACACCCGGTCGTCGCGCACATCCTGGTATTCCGGAATGTCGCGTGTTTCCGAAGCAGCGTAGGCATCCATCCGCGTGTTGATGATTTCCCAGCCTGAAGGGAATATCTGTGTGAGGGCAAGCTCACTGTATGCTCTTCTCACACCGGTATGAGCAACCGTCGCGATGGCGTAGAAGTCTGTGCCCTGCTCTATTCTCGAAACATTCACCGGTTTGCCGTCAATGGTCTGATAGACCACTGAGAGCGTGAGCCCCGAGGAAACGGCCTGTTCATCGCCGGCAGCGGGTTTTCCGCTGAGAATAATACGGGCGTAAAGTATATTGCCTGAGTTGTTTTTGAGCGCAATGGAATTGCCTTTCAGCTTAACATCGAGCGCCCGCTGAAGCACGGGTTTGTTGCTGATCACTTCCGGTTGTGATTTGCCGTTCAGAGTGAGGGCGTACACGATCTTCTTTCCGAGTTCTTTCGCAGCAAATCGCGACACGGCTATCAGCGCATAGGCTGTGGACTGCGTGCTGTACCAGTCGCCTGAAGAGAGCCGCGCGGAGAGGGTTTTTACCAGTGGGGCAGCTGCATTGCGATCATCGAGGAGTACAAGTGTTTCCACAATCATCGCTTCATCGCGTGTTTCACTGCCGTATGTTGCTCCCCATTCCGGATAGGACTGGGCATCAGCAGCGATGCCTTTGATCATGCCCGTGGCGGCAGGCTTCTGTCCGGCGATGGCATACGCTGCAGCGAGTCTCCATCGCGCAGCCGGGGTGAGTCCCGGACGTTCTTTCAGCCTGTTCATGGCACTCAGCTCCGGTTTGCCTGCAAGGGCAAGTGTGTAGAGCCTGTAGGCCTGATCGAGTTCGGAGTGAAGCTGATTCCACATATCCGGAGTGCTCGCAGGAGCGCGCCAGTTTTGGGCAGCTTTCTTCTGGAAATTCACCCATGAGGATTCAAATGATGAAGGAAGGGTAAAGCCTTTCTTCTTTGCTTCGAGCAAGAAGTGTCCGACATAGGATGTAGCCCACAGGTCTTCTTCATTTGCGCCCGGCCAATACCCAAATCCTCCGTTGGAGTTCTGATAGGCGATCACTTTTTTAATGCCTGCCCGCACGTTGTCTTCAGCGCGCTTGCGGGCTTTTTCATCGAGGTCAAGCACATCTGCGAGATACAGTTGAGGGAAGGCGCCCGACGTGGTCTGCTCAAGGCACCCGTGAGGATAGTCGAGAAGGTATTTGAGACGGCGGCCAAAGTCAATGGCAGGCATTGTGCTCACTTCCAGCACCGCGCTGTTGGTTCCGGCAATACCCGTGAGATCAAATTGCGGAGACCAGGTCTTACCGTTGTCCACCACGCTTTCGATGTAGGTGGTCTGGTATGCATTCGGACTGCGCACTTCGAGTTCGATGTCGTAGGTACTTTTGAAAGTGCCGCTTGTGGCAGTTACTTTCACGGTTCCTTTCCCCTCGCGCATGGCCACTTTTACCGGGAAGTTGATCACCTGATCGCCCGGAACGGTAAATCTTACGGCGCGTTGTGCGGATCCTTCAACCTGAATCAGGTCATTTGACTCGATGCGAATGGTTGCGTCCCTGATCTGCTTATCCATTGCAAACAGCGTCACCGGTAATTGGGCTTTTTCACCCGGGCCAAGAACTCTGGGTAAGCTGGCCAGCACCATGAGCGGCTTTTTCACAGGTACTGTTTTCTCCGTATTGCCGTACGCATTTTCGTTTCGTGCTACCACCATCACTCGCACCGAGCCCACGTAATTCGGCATGGTGAGTGAATGGGTTTTGCATTCACCGGGTTCGAGCGTAAATGGCCCTTCGTAGATCACGACAGGCTTGAAGCGGTTGACCTGATTTTTTCCTTTCTTGCCTTCTTCATCAGAACCTCCGACGGAAAGAAGACGGTCAGGCTTGGTGGATAGCGCGCCGATGACTTCATCGTACATATCATATGTGCTCACACCTAGCGCTTCACGCGCGTAGAAATGCGACCACGGATCAGGCGTTTTAAATCGCGTGAGATCGAGAAGACCTTCGTCTACAATAGCGAGCGTGTAGGTCAATCCTTTCCCGTTTTTCTCACACACTTTTACATCAAATGCTTTCTCCGGTGCGAGTTCATCGGCCATGGTGATCACCGGATCGATGTGTGAGTCTTTGTACTCCACAAATAGCGGCTGAATGCCGTACAATCTGATGGGCATATCATTTACCGATTGCGCGTGCGGCTGCAGGTACGTGATGTGCACGTAGGCATTCGGCGCCATTTCTTTGGTCGTGCGGAAGGTGAATCGCGTTTGTCCTTTTTCAGGAGTTACCCAATGGGATTCCAGCACGTGTGTGCCGTTTTCAATGGAAATCAGAATGCGTCCTTCTTCGTTGCCTGGTATAGTGACAGTGCACTGCTGACCCACTTCATATTTTTCCTTATCCATCGCGAAGAGCAGCATGGATGCGCCACCCAGATTTTCATTCTGCGGTCGTCCTGCCCATCCCGGCCAGTCGATGTAAACGGTGCTTCCGGTCGCGTGTCCGCCTTCGGAGTCTTCGATGCGCACGAGATACCTTCCCCAGTCGGGATAGTTCACCCGGAACTTGAAACTTCCTTTGCCGTCTGATGCGGTGTTCAGATCTCCTTCAGCAAGGGGTACAGTGGACTCACTACCCACGTAATTGGTGAGTTCATCTGAGCCTTTTTCCCACCACCAGCGCCAGTTGATTTTATAAAGTTTCCATTTGAGTCCTTTCACCGCAATGGGTTTGCCATTGGCATCCAAAGTGACGACCTCTGCCTTGTGATCGGTGTCGGTGAGCAACATTCCGCGTGAGGCATCTCCTTTGGGCAGGCGCACACCCACAAAGCGATCGTACGGAGCATAAGGGATGGAAAAACGGTCTACTGAAAAGTCACCACCCTCCTCAAACACTTTGATGCTGAAGTTCGCATTGACCATGCCCGGAGCCTGATCACCCAGGGTGATGCTCATCGGGATGTTGGCTTTGCCTTCCTGATCCACTTTGCCGTCGAAGATGACCTGCTCTTCGGATGAGAACGACCTGACGGGGTCATCGAAGGTGTACTCAGAGAAGCGTTCGAATTTCGTGGTACTCATTGAAAAAGTAGCTGAGACATTCGCCCTGAGGTTTTTCGCCACAGCACCATGCAGCCATTTTGTGGTGAGCACCCCATTCAGTTTTTTATCGAGCGAGGTGATTCGCTCTTTTCCGAAATCGAGTGAAAGCTTCAGTCGGTTCGGCTTGATTGTCTCGATGCGGATTGGCTTGCTGAATGTTGCGCCGCCCACGCGCACTTGCGCATTCCATGTGCCCGTGGGCGCAGCGGGAGAAGTGGTGCACGTGAGGTTGTATACTCCGGTCGGATTGAGGGTCCTGACGGTCTTGTACACTTCTTTGCCGCGCGGATCTTTCAGTTCAAACTGGATAGGATGACCCTGTGGCAAGGATTGCACATTTTCCTGAAGCATGAAGGCAAGGAAGAGGGTATCACCCGGTCGCCATACGCCACGGTCGCCGTATATCAGTCCCTTCATTCCTTTTTCAGTGGCTGATCCGCCTACATCGAACGTGCTCACTGAAAGGCTGTGTCCGCTGTCCATCTTGAGGTAACCACACTGCTTGCCTTTCTTCGCGACGATGAGGAATGGAACGCCGTCCACCTTCCTTATTTCAACTTTACCCTCGCTGTTTGTTTTTCCCGATCCGATGACCTGTTGCTGATAGTTCAACACTTCCACAGCCACTTCGCTCATTGCATCCGTGGTTTTGATGTTGGTCACGAAGCAGGTGAGGCTTTGATCGGTTCCCCTTTTGGCAATGAGTGCGATGTCAGAAGCCAGAATGTTGTGTCCTTCAGGTCGTCGGTTTTTGTAGTATGCCTTGTTGCACGGATTGTCTTTTTCGTCCCAGTCCCAATCCCAGTCGTAGTAGTCATCGTAATAATCACCATACCAGTAATCATCGAAGTAATCCCAATAGCTGGATTCACCTTCTGCTGTGTCCCAGTTCTCATCCTCCGGGCTGCTTTCTTCTGTGGCAGTTGAATCATCACACGGATAGAGGCTTTGAGATTGTCTGAATCCGATCTCCACACGGTACAGCGCGCCCGGCTCAGCGCGGATGTATTCGTCGAGGTTCAGGTAGAACGTATTCCACTGTGCGAGGTCTTTGTTTCCGCCGGGATTGAGTGGTACTGTGGCCTTTGCAATCTGTCTGCCGACGCGTTTCATTTCGCTCGAGCCGTTGAACTCATTGACCTGAAGAAATTGCGGGATGTTGTTTTCGTAAACCCGAAGAATGCGCACATCTACTGCGGAGAGATTTACCGCCCGGAATGGGAATACCATTCCATCTGTCGAGGGCAGGATGACTCTGTTGCTTTCCCCGATTTCAACCTGCGGCTTGAGGTCTTCAAACTGCACGACTATTTCCTGAGACTGAGTGGATGCATATCCCATTACATTGCGCACACCGGGATACACGGATACAGTTACGGTGGAGTTAAGCCGGTAGGGGGGATAAATGCGCACTTCGTTGTTTTCAATTTCGAATCGCTCTGATTCGGACTCCTGCAGGTCGATGAGCCCGTTCAGATCCTGAGTGGCATTCAGTGGATCAGAGAATTGAAGGATGATGTATTGCTCGGGCTGTTGCACCGCGCGGAAGAAGAACACCTTGAAATCACCGAGTGCAGGGATGTTTTGATTCATTTTTCCGTTCTGCTCTGCGCCGATGGGTTTGCCGTTCCATTGAATCTGCACGGAATCGGCTTGTTCACCACGTGCAATGCTGTCTACAATAAAGGAGTGCGAATGCATGTCTTCGCTATGTTGCCAGATGACGGGAAGTTGCTTTCCCTTTTGTGTGGCAGTAAGGGTGGACTCAATGAGTTCCGACTTGGCTACATCCGCCGTGCGCATTTCACCGCGCAATTCCATTTTGGAGAGATCGGTGGCGGAGTAAGGCGCAACGCCGGTGACAGATGCATCAGCGAATTGCCTGAGTGTCGTGAATGAAAACTCAAACTCCTGCAGATTGTCCGGAACGGCGGTGATTTCATCCAGTGCGAGTGTGGCTTCATACACGGCTCCCTGTTCAAGCCATTCAGAAGGTCTGAACTCAAGAGTCTGGTTGTCGATCCAAACCAGTTCACCTGAAATGGATGGAGAGAATTTCAGGAGTTCTTCCTTCACCGGTGTTTCCGGCTGCACGCCTTCCACAAATGGCTGGGTGAAACGAATGCGCACCTTGCCTGCCACTGATAAAGAGCCTGAAGTGAATGCAGAGATATACTGCGCAAAGGCCGGATCAATTTCGATTTTTTCTTTTCTGTCGCAGGAAGAAAAAAGGACAGTCGCAAGCACAACGAGGAGCACGAGTGTCCTCGACAGGATAGCACGAAGGGTCATGGGGCAAAGAGTTTAGCAGGGGAAAGGTAGTGGACGAACGTGACAGATTGGCGTTTTATTTGACCCCGGATAAAATATCTGCGCATGCGGCCCGTCACCCAAAAAGCTCGCGGAAAAGTTCGTCCACGCGGGATACGGTGATCACCTGCATGCCTTTTACTTTGGGTAGTTCACCACGCGCCGGACGCGCTACATACATTCTTTCAAATCCAAGTCGTGAGGCTTCCTGAATGCGCTGCTCCATGCGGGCTACAGGACGGATTTCCCCGCTGAGTCCCACTTCACCGGCAAAGCATGTAGCCTTTGGCAGCGCAAGGTCTTCACTGCTTGACAGCACCGCTGAAATCACCGCGAGGTCCATGGCCGGATCTTCCAGACGCATGCCACCGGCAATGTTCAGAAACACGTCTTTCATGCCGAGCCTGAATCCGCAGCGCTTCTCAAGCACTGCGAGTAGCATATTGAGTCGGCGTATATCGAATCCGGTGGTGCTTCGCTGCGGTGTGCCATACACTGCGGTGCTTGCAAGTGCCTGTATTTCGATCAGGAGCGGACGCATGCCCTCGAGTGCTGCAGCTATGGCTGATCCGCTGAGGGATTGGTCGTCCGGACGAATGAGGATTTCAGAGGGGTTTTCCACGATGCGCAGTCCACCTGCTTGCATCTCGTAAATGCCGAGTTCATGAGTGGATCCGAAGCGGTTTTTAGTGGTGCGCAATATGCGGTAGATGTGCTGGCGATCACCCTCGAACTGAAGCACAGCATCCACCATGTGTTCGAGCACTTTAGGGCCTGCGAGCGAGCCTTCCTTGGTGATGTGGCCGATCAGGAAGATGGGTGTCTGATGTTCTTTCGCAAACTGCAGCAAACGCGTGGCACATTCCCTCACCTGCGATACACTGCCCGGAAAGCTTTCCACCAACTCGCTTTGCAGGGTTTGAATGGAGTCGATTATTACAAGTCCCGGTTGCATGTCTTCCATGTGCCCGAGAATCTGCGAGAGAGATGTCTCCATCAGCACCATGCAGCGCGGATTGTTCATGCCCAGGCGCTCCGCCCGCATCTTGATCTGATCTTCACTTTCCTCTCCTGACACATAGAGAATGCTCAGATCCTTTTCCGCAAGGGCGAGTTGCAGCATCAAAGTGGATTTTCCGATGCCCGGCTCCCCGCCAAAAAGAATCAGGCTGCCGGGAACCAATCCTCCGCCAAGCACCCTGTTGAGCTCCGCATCGTGCAACTCGATCCGGGTGCTGATTGAAGTGTCGAGTTCGTGAACCGGCTTTGGTGTGTTGTGCGGTTTGCGCGAGACCAGACCGGTGACCGCACTTTCTTTTTGCAGTACTTCTTCCACAAACGTGTTCCATTCGCTGCAGGATGGGCATTTTCCAATCCATTTCGGACTTTGGGTGCCACAATTCTGACAAAAGAAAGCGGTTTTGGTTTTGGCCATTTCACAATAAAATGAGTGGGGGAAGTTCGTTCTAAAATGAAACCGCCCCCCGGTTTCGGGAGGCGATTTTTCAGAGTAGCAATAAGAATGCTCTTATCGCAGTATCGTTACATGTCCCTCGATCAGTTGATTCACGCCGAAGGGCAGTTCAATGACATAGAAGTAAGTGCCTTCAGGAAGGTCCCGCGCCTGCCAGTCATTCTTGTAGTTTTCTGTTTCGAATACCATGTTGCCCCAGCGATTGAACACAAAAAGTTTCGTGCCCGGGTAATTGTCGAGGCCAACGATCTCGAAATACTGATTTTCGTTGTCGTTATTCGGTGTGAATACATTGGGAATGGTGATGGCGCATGCGTCCGGGAGAACGACCCATTCAGCTTCCGCGGTACCGCAGGCATTGGTGACAGTGCCGGTGACCTGAATAGGCAGACCGAGGCAGTCCTGGGGCACCTGATCGCTGCAGAAGGAAAGTGAGCTGTTCCCCTGAAGATTCAGACCAGCGCAGTTGCTCGTCCATGAAAACGTGCCTGCATTGGTAGCACCCATGTCGAGCACATCACATTCATTCGGACAAAGAATCCGAAGCGTATTATCGCCTCCATTGGTAGTTGGGGCAGAGGTAATCACCACCTGTGAGCACCCCTCTACCAGGGTTTCACAGCCCAGATTATCCGTTACGGCATAGCAATAATTTCCGCTTGAACTGACAGTGATCGCGATGCTGGTTTGTCCGCCATCCCAGCTGATTGAATAACCCGAAGGAACACCCACGGTAAGGGTGACTTCTCCGCTGTTGCACTCGAGTACACTTGCGGGCGGAACAGGATTGAGCTGTGCAGGCGGTACAAGCGTTACCTCTGCGGAAGCCGGATTGCTGGAGTCGCACAGGTTGGAAACCACCACGCTGTATGTACCTGAACTGGTGACGTTCAGTGTCGCACCAGTTCCTGAGGGCGTCCAGGTGTACTGCAGATTGGAATTGTCCTGACCCGATGGAATCGGATCCAGCGTAACGCTTCCTCCGTTGCAGATAAACTCATCTTCGAGTACAGGCTCAGGAACGTTTGGCTGGTACTGAACCTGTGCCGAGGCCGAAGCATTGCCGCAACCGTTTGCAATCGTTGCGGTCATGGTGGTGTTGGTGTAGTTGGAATAAGGTCCGGCCACCGCGGACAGTCCGTCCGGGGCTTCATTCACCCCCTGTCCGCTCCAGGTAATTTCTCCTGTTCCTCCGATGTCTTCGATTTCTATTTCCACGGCATACGTTTCATTGCCGCAGAGAAGCACGTTGTCATCCGGCGACATTGAGATGGTCGGAGAGGCGGTGAATTCAAGTTCGTAGCAATGGTCAATTCCACACGCCGGATCTGTGAAGCAGAGGTTGTACATACCAAATGCGGCAGGCGTGAATACAGTGTTGTATTCATCCATATTGGTCATTGACCATCCTCCTGGACCTTCTACATTCCAGCTTCCAAACAGAGGTTGTGAAGTGCAACCTGAAGTGGCGCACCAGATGGTTCCGGGGGTGAGCCCTGGACCGATGACGGTTTGACCCTGATTGCTGCAGTTGAAAATCCACACTGTGTTATTGGCATCGCCAAACCCGCTGGACACGTACTCGATGCAGATTTCATCACCCACTGTAATAGGAGCAGTTCCGATGGTGAAGGCATTGGCGGTCGTCATGATGTACGAATCTTCCGTGCCGTCGAGGTGAGTGACGGTGACTACGATGTTCGAGCCCTGCCAGCCATTGGCGCTGGTGCTTAGCATGAAGACATTCAGGTTGCCATCTGCAGGGTTGGAATATCCGCCGTCGAACGTGATGGGCTCGAGGCCGTTGCAGTGTGCTCCGGAGTTTTCCTCGTTTTCTTCATCGATGAACGAAGCTATGATTTCTACGTTCTGAATGTTGAAGCCCTGACATCCATCTTCATTGGTCACAAGAATCTGATAGGAACCGGAAAGGTTACCGGAAAGATCAATGCACTGCTCATCTGTGGGTTCTCCCGGGATCAACTGCCCGGGATACCCCGGATACACACTCCAGCTGTAGCTCGCCCATTCTTCTACCGTGCATACTGATGCAGTGGTGCCCGGACAAATCACCAGTGGTTCATTGTTGGTGGACAAATCGGGAATGAAGTAGGTGGATGCATCAACTGTTACTGTGGCGCTGGATGAACACTCACCGATGAAGCCGGTTACCGTGACATCCCCTCCGTTTTCAATCAGGCAGTCTGGTGTGTTACAGCCGGTGTTCCACTGGTAAGCGTCAAATCCGGATGTAGCCGAAAGAAGTGTTTCCCCTCCGGCGCAGATCGCCAATTGACCGCTGATGGAAATCGGAGGCGGTGTGATGTCCAGTACAAAAAAGGTAAATGAGACAGTCGTGGAAGCACTCGGATTTCCGTTGTCAGTGGCGGTGATCGTGACGGTGTTCAGCCCGAGGTTTCCGGGGCCAGCCGTGAAGTTACCGGTAACGTTGGCGGTGTTTCCGTTCTGGGTATTTACGCTCATCCCGGTGCCGCTCTGCGTGGCCAAAACGGTGGTGGTCTGATTGGATTCCGGACTCAAAAACTGCATGCCGAGGTTGAACTGATCTCCTTGACAGAGATAGATCGTGTCACAAGGAGGTGAGGCCGTCGAAATGGGCGGAATGTTCGCTGCCGCATTGCATACGGTGAAATTGAACACCTTGTTGTCGAGCCAGTTGATGCCGTCCTGCTGGTTGTTGTTTTGTCCGTATGGTCCGTTGTAATTCGCGTTGGACAAATTGAAACGGCCGAACTGAATGTGGTTGTTGCCGGATGTGCGGTCAGCTCCCACGTTAGCTGGAGTTGGCCCTCCGAATCCAGCGCCGCCTCCCACATCGCCGTGAGCCCACTGCATGTCCTGGTAACAGAACTGCACGTTATTTCCATCGGGAAGCACTGAACTGCCCTCCTCCGCGAGGATGATCTGGAAGGTGTTAACCTTGTCTTCGTGGTTTGAGAAATAACCAACGTCAATGTAGTTCAGGTAAAGGGCCTCAGAGGTGATTTTGTACTTCAGTGTCCCGGACTGGCGAAAGTCGAAATCCGCCCAGAAACCCGCGATGTGATCATACTGTGGTTCGTTGGCATTCACCGGGTTCGGGAATTCCGAGGGTGTCCAGTCGATATAGCCTGATCCGAAAACAATAGTTCCTTTTGAAGTAAAATAGACCTGATTAAACTGCTGCCCGTAAAAGCAAAAATCAAACTGCAGGGTAATCGGGCCGATCCAGCAATCCACACCCGGGCCGCCGCCGCCGCAGTTTGGCCAGTCATTCGGATCCGTGGTGGTGTAGGTATTGTCAGGCTCAATCCAGCAGTTGCAATCTTCCGGTGGCATTGTTTTCAGCACGCCCGGAAGACTCGGAAGCTTGCCTTTATTGTCCCGATAGATTTGACGTACACGCGCATCATCGTATCGCGGATCTGTGCGAAACACTTCCCAGTCTTCGCGAGGCATGTACAGAAGACGTTCGTAGTGATACAATTCATCTTCACTCAATTCAGGAGAATAGCGCCAGAACTGAGCCGGCCCCACATGAGTGCTCTGGGCGCCGGCCTGACCCAAGGCAAAACTGAGAAAGAAGAGCAGAATGAAAGATCGAAAACGAATTTGCGCCATACTCAGATTCAGTTGTGAGCCGCTTTGGACTTAAGGGTTTGCGATGGCAACAAATATAGGCCTGAGTTCAGCGCATCAAACGCACTAACCCGGACTTCTCCACAGGATTGCCACGGTTGTCCAGAGCCTTGATATAGAAGCGGTACGTGGCGTCCGGACAGTCAACTCCGGACGGAGTCCGACCGTCCCAGGTGAATTGTGTTTCGCTTGAGAACACAATTCTGTTGGATTGATCAAAAATCACAAACTCCTGCCCGCGGTCAATTCCCGATGCATCGTGCAGCGGTTCAAACAGGTCGTTGCGTGAATCACCGTTCGGTGTGAAAATATTCGCCGGACGAATGACAACAGGTTTAACAATATGAATTTCCTGAGTGCTTCTCTGCGTATTACCCGCCTCATCGCTCACTGTTAATGTCACTTCAAAGGTGCCTTCTTCGCTGTAGGAATGCGCACCCGCCATATTTTCTGAAACACTCCCGTCTCCGAAATCCCAAACGTAGGACTTCGCATCATCTTCCTGCGGAATAAACAACCAGCGGAGCGTTTCGGCGTCAACCTGACGGGAAGAAAACGAAGCCGTTATCCGCTCTTCTTCGACTGCAGGCGCGGGCGCTGCGGACGGACTACTGCCCTGAACCGGTTCATTGGTCCGTGAGGGGTCTCCCGATGCACTGGTATGCCCGGGGGCTGACAGTCCTCCTGCAAGGTGGTCTACATGGTGCGTTGAAGAAATGGCCGATGAGGAAGCCGAAGCAGGAGAGGATGGAGACGTTGTTGCTTTTATCTCGCTCCGGGAATCGGAATCTTCCGCCGCCTGTGGCAATGCGGCAGTCGTTTCGACGAGGCCACCGGATGGTTCCGGCTGATTTGAATCAACGGCTGACTGCTTCGGGGCCATAGTCTCTGGTTCTGAGGCAACTGGTGCAGCAGGAACCTGATTGTCCTGAGACAGAAAATAAACTCCGGTTGAAATCGCCCCGACGGTGACCGCTGCAATTACCCATTGCATGATGCCCCAACCGGCCTTACCTGCAGCGGCACTGCCTGACACCACTGTTTCAGGCAGGCGCGAGGCGATGCCCGACCAAAGATGGTCAGGAACAGGCATCTCGGCATTTTTTATCCGGTCTGCCAGCAGGTCCTTAAGGCGGCTATCGTGAGTGTTCAATGATCTTCTCTGTTTTTTCCATGGCCTTTTTCAGCCATGCCTTGGCTTTCAGAAACTGGGTTTTAGAAGTGTTCTCGGAAATCCCGAGCTCATCAGCAATTTCCTTATGACCATAACCTTCTATCGCAAACAAGTTAAATACCGTCCTGTAGCCTGAGGGCATCCGTGCAATGAGGTCAAGAATTTCTTCTGTCCGCATTTGAGAAAGTGCATCCACATCGCCCGCATCAAGGTCTTCAGCTACCTCGAGGTCGGTGTGGTCCTTCCATTTTTTTCTCGACCTGATATAGGTGAGCGCAGTATTGACCATTACCGTTCGAATCCAGCCTCCCAGAGGTCCCGTTCCTTGCCACTGATTCATTTTTTCAAATACTTTGATGAATCCTTCCTGCAATACATCTTCAGCTTCTTCACGGCTTTCCGTGTAGCGTGCGCAAATAGTCAGCATTTTTCCGGCGAACTGGCGGAACAGCGCGTGCTGCGCTTCCCTGTTGCCCTCAAGGCATTTTTTAACCAGTTCATGATCGGTCATGTTGCATTGCGTATAAGATGATGCACCGGACAAACGAAAAGTTGCCCGGTCACCCCCCGAATTGTTTCTGCAATTACCTGATCAGGGTGACAATACCCTCATACACCTCGAAAATTCCGTCGCTCAGGCGCTCTACTTCGATCCGCCAGACAAAGGAGTCGGTCTGCGAGTAAAACTCGCCGTCATAGGTGTTTCCGGTCCAGGCCTGATCGGGATTTGTGGTTTCAAACACCAGTGTGCCCCAGCGGTTGAATATGAACAGGTGATAGCTGCCCGGATTGTAACCCTTCACAACGGGTTTGAATACCTCATTCACACCATCCTGATCGGGAGTGAAGGCATTGGGTACCCATACCTGAAGAATACTCTCAATCACTATTTCCTGACAGAACTCGGCGCTGCAGCCATCGGCGTTGGTGGACTCCAGACATACTTCATATGCGGCGAGGTCGACATCAGGGAAGCTAAATGAGGGATTCAGCTCATTGGAAATTCCGAACGTGGCAAATGACCATTCGTAGGAAACTCCGCCCTCGGTGAGGTTGATAAAGTCGACTTCCGTCTCCAGAACATTCACATCCGCGGGTTCCCATGTAAAGTCAACTTCCGGATAACCGTAGATCTCCACAGCAGTGTCGAGCGTGTCTGTACCAACACAGCCATCCGGCGAAGTCACCTCCAGGCTTGGGAAGAAGTCACCGGGTCCGGGGTAGGTGTAAGCCACTTCCCCGCAAATCGGCAGACTGATGCCGTTGCCGAAATTCCACACGCAGTTTTCCGCAAGGGTGGAATCTGTGAAGTTGGTGAAGGTGACCTCAAGCGGGAAGCAACCAAACAAGGTATCCACTGAAAACAATACCTGAGGTGTTTCAAATACCGTCACCAGCAAGGTATCGTATGCTGGCGGATTACAGCCGTCGGACGCATAAGCGTAATATTCGGTGGTTACCAGCGGACACATAGTGAGTGTGGTGCCATCCGGACCAACCGTTGGATCTGTGATCAGAGAAGGCACTTCGAACCATTGTACGGTTAGTTCAGCACCACCCCCTGAAACTTCCGTGAACATATCCACACATTCGCCGGTGCAAAGGGTTACCTCATCAATACCATCCTGAAGGATCATTTCAATGGGCGTGCTCAGCTCGGCAGAAACGCTGTCAACAGCACTGACGCAGCCATTTTCATCTACCAGCACCGCATAGAGTGTAGTATTCTCGGTAATCGTATAGTCAAATGGGGTTCCCGTGCCCTCAAGGCATCCGACAGCTTCCGGACAGTTGTACCACTCAATCACCAGATTGCCGAATCCGCCGGAACCTGAGCCCGTGAACTGTATCACATCTTCAAAACAGAAAATGGTATTGAACTCATCCACCTGAAGGATCAGCGGTCCGGATACTGAAGTCAACTCGAGTGCCTGCTGTGATACCACACAGCCAAACTGGTCAATGACGCTTACGTCGTAGCAGTCCGCAGGAAGCAGGTCCGTAAAGACTCCGGCAGACTGAGTCTCATAGGTGAGTTCGGGACAGTTATACAGCGTGTATTCCAGCGCTCCGGGTTCAACGATTTCGATTTGGCCCGTCGCGTCGTAATCACACAGCGGTGGGGTAAACAGGATGTCATCGATGAAGTTCTCTGCCAACTGATCGATCACAATTTCCAGATTGTCTGCAGCGGTGTTACATCCCTCTGAGTCAGTTACTGTGTAGGGGTAGTTGCCGGCGCACAACGCCATCTGATCAAATCCCGCGGGATCAGGAACAGCCACACCCCAGACAATGGTATAATCGCCAAAGCCTCCCTGTGGCGCAAGTGAGATCGTGCCTTCACACAAACCAAAACACTGGAAACTGGTGAAATCTTCGACGACAACAATTGGATCACCGGCAGTAACCTCGACTATAGCTGTGCTGATACATCCGTTGGCGTCGGTTCCTTCCACTTCGTAGTTCACTGTGCCCACAGGCGTTGCTGAAGTTACCGCAGTATTTGTCGCTCCTGTAATTCCGGCACCGGCAATCCAGTTGTACGAGCCTCCCGCTCCCGCTCCCGCTCCTGTGAGTGTCACCGAAGTGCCAAAGCACACTGCATTGTCGTTCACAGAAGCAGTGATCACAGGCAGGGCATTAACCGTTACGGTGACGTTATCTGTCGCTGTGCAGGTAATTCCATTGGCCGTAATTCCTGCGGTGAGCGTAAATACATTGGCGCCTGGCGCGCCGATGGTGGCACTGGGCTGGGCAATGGCGGCATTATCAAGCAGCGTTCCGTTCGTCCAGCTGTAATCCACTCCTGCAACTGCGGCAGTGCCGATCTGCACGGGTACATTCGCGCAGGTGGATACGTCCGGGCCTGCAGCAGCTGCAGGTACTGCTACTTCACTAACTGTGATGCATGCGTTTTGTATGTTGGTGCATCCGTTGCCATCGGTAATGCTGGTCAGGCAGTAATCACCGGGCATATTAGCTGCGATCGTGTGGGGCGAAGTATTTATGTTGTTCACTGAATTCGCCGCGCCTGCAATGGTGTATCCTACATCCCACTGAGCTGTTCCGTTAAGGGTGAAGGTAATGTTCACGAAATTGTTGTCGCAGTAGGCTGAGTTTCCGCTGGTCCAGCTTGCCGTTGGCAGCGGGTTCACGGTGACTGTCTGACATACCGTATTGGTGTAGGTCTGTGTGCATCCGTTAGCATCGGTCACAGATGTAATGCAGTAGTTTGTATTTGCGGCAGGGGTAACGTTCCAGTTAAACGGAGAAGCCGCAATATTCAGGGCAGGCTGGCTCACTCCGCCGGCGCTTGGAACTACAGTCCACGGCCCGGTGCCGGTCAAGGTAATGGATAAATTGGTGCTCGCACCGGCACAGATGGCTCCGCCACCAGCCAATGTAGCAGTGGGAAGCGGGTTCACGGTGAGGGTTACCGTTGGTGAATCAGTGGTATTCGTGCAGCCGTTGGCATCAGTTACCGAGGTAACGAAGTAGTTGCCCGCTGCAGTTGCGCTGAAGTTATTCGGAGAAGTCACCGCAGGTGGTCCAACCACCTGATCTCCTCCAGGAGTAGTCATTGTATAGGTCCACGGCGATGTGCCTGTAAATGATACAGGGAAGTTGTAGCTGCCTCCTGCGCAGATGGCGCCGTTACCTGCAATGGATGCCGTTGGAAGTGGATTGACAGTAAGCGTAACCGTCGGTGAGTCAGTCGTATTGGTACATCCGTTGGCATCCGTTACTGAGGTAACGAAATAGTTGCCCGCTGTATTCGCAGCGAAGTTGTTCGGTGATGTGACTGCCGGAGGACCAACAATCTGATTTCCGGTGGGGGTCGTCATGGTGTAAGTCCATGGCGATGTACCAGTAAACGACACCGGGAAGTTGTAGCTGGCTCCTGCGCAGATTGTGCCGTTGCCTGCGATGGATGCCGTTGGCAGCGGATTCACAGTTACCGTTTGACATACCGTGTTGGTGTAAGTCTGGGTGCATCCGTTGGCGTCGGTAACTGAGGCGACGCAATAAGTGGTTGTCGCGCCTGGTGTGACGTTCCACACAAATGGCGAGGCGGCGATGTTGATCGCGGGTTGATTTACTCCTCCGGCACTTGGTATTACTGTCCATGGGCCTGAGCCGGTGAGTGTAATGGAGAGGTTGGTGCTTGCTCCCGCGCAAATAGCAGTACCCCCTGAGAGGGCCGCTGTTGGGAGCGGATTCACAGTAAGCGTGACGGTCGGTGAATCGGTCGTGTTAGTGCATCCGTTGGCATCTGTTACGGATGTCACGAAATAGTTTCCTGCTGCGCTTGCCGCGAAGTTATTCGGCGAAGTGACCGCCGGGGGGCCAACGACCTGATTACCGCCGGGTGTGGTCATGGTATAGGTCCACGGTGATGCACCAGTGAATGACACGGCAAAGTTAAAACTGCTTCCTGCGCAAATCGTGCCGTTGCCAGCAATGGCGGCTGTGGGTGCGGCATTGACTGTGAGTGTGACTGTCGGTGAATTGACGGTATTGGTGCACCCGTTTGCATCGGTCACGGACGTCACAAAGTAATTACCCGCCACAGTGGCGGCGAAGTTGTTCGGGGACGTCACCGCAGGCGGTCCGACTACCTGATCGCCGGTTGGAGTAGTCATTGTATACGTCCAGGGCGAAGTGCCGGTAAATGACACCGGAAAATTGTAGGTGCTGCCGGCGCATACCGAACCGTTTCCTGCAATGCTTGCGGTGGGAAGAGGGTTCACAGTAATGGTCTGGCACACTGTGTTGTTGTAGGTCGCACTGCAACCAGTGGCATCGGAAACGGAAGTGATGCAGTATGCAGTGGTTGCTCCCGGAGCTACATTCCATTGAAACGGGGAAGCAGCAATGTTGAGGTTGGCGCCGGGAACGCCACCCACAGAAGTGGCGCATACCCACGGGCCCGTTCCGGTGAGTGTAACGGTGAGGTTGGTATTTCCACCTGCGCAGATGGCAGTGCCACCTGCAAGCGCCGCTGAAGGTGAAGGATTGAATGCCACCACAGCATTGCCGCTGACGGATCCCGTACATCCTCCGGCAAGTGAAACTGCAGTCAGTGTGTACGTGCCTGCTGTGTTGGCAGGAAGGGTATACGGACTCACAAGTACATTGTTGACCGC
>JBKDGH010000154.1:0-36196 GCA_046336655.1 Flavobacteriales bacterium
TTGGTTTTGACCCTGCCACTGGCACGTACATCGAGAACGACGAGCAGAAGCCGATTGAGTCGAACAAAGTACACAACCCGCCAGATCACGTATACTTCAATCACAGCCAGCACGTCACGGTGGGTGGTATTGATTGCAAGCAGTGCCATGGTCCGGTGCAGACGTACAGCGTAGGTCGTCAGGCTACCATCGAAGAAATCAACGCACAGGAAGACGTGCCCGGGCTGATCAAACTCACCAAGCCAACCCTTACGATGGGATGGTGCATTGAGTGTCATAACAAGGCAGAGATCGACCTCGCGAGCTCAGACTACTACGAGGAAATGCACAACCGCTTTAAGTCCAATGAACTCGGACAGCGATTCCTGCGCAGCTACCTCGATGAGAATCTCAAGAAGACAGAAGGCGCACCAGTAGATTCACTGAAGACCATCCTCAGCGTGAAGCAGCTGGGTGGTTGGGAATGCGGTAAGTGCCACTATTAATAGGAATATCCTGAATCCAATCAGATAGAATGGGTATGAAGACAAAATACTGGACCGGGCTGGAAGAACTCAACAACACCGAGGGCTTCCGCGAGGCGATTTCCAATGAATTCACGCGCGAGCAAACGACAGAGCAGTTTCTCAGCGATCCGAAATTGAAGGAGGCCAACACCGGTCGCCGTGATTTCCTCAAGTTCATGGGATTCAGTGTGGCTGCTGCCACGCTGGCAGCCTGCGAAACGCCGGTGGTGAAGAGCATTCCTTACGTAGTGAAGCCGGAAGACATCACTCCGGGTATCGCGAACTACTACGCGAGCACTTACTACGACGGAACGGACTACGCGAATATTCTCGTCAAGACCCGCGAAGGCCGCCCGATTTTCATCAAGGGAAATAAGGACCTCGGGCTGGGCAAAGGCTCAGTAACTGCACGCATCAATGCGTCGGTGCTCGGTCTGTACGACGGTGCCCGTCTCCGCGGACCGCGCAAAAACAACGAAGACACCACCTGGGAAACCCTCGATCAGGAAGTTTCTGCTGCGCTGGCTTCAGCCAATTCAATCCGCATCGTAAGCGGTACTGTAATCAGCCCGACCACCCGCCGCGCAGTTGCTGAATTCTCAGCGAAATACGCAGGCAAGGTGAAGCATGTACAGTACGATGCCTACAGCTACAACGGAATTACTTCTGCCCACGCGGCAGCATTCGGAAAGGCGGCAGTGCCTTCATTCGATTTTTCAAAAGCAAAAGTGATTGTGAGCGTTGGCGCTGACTTCCTCGGCACCTGGCTTACTACCAATTTGTTCCATACAGGTTATGCGGAAAACCGCCGTCCGGAGAACGGATGGATGAGCAAGCATTACCAGCTCGAAGCCATTCACTCACTCACCGGCTCTAACGCCGATGTGCGTCTTGCCATTAAGCCTTCACAGGAAGGTGCTGCCCTCGCTGCGTTGTACGATGCAGTGACCGGTACGGCTTCAGGCATTGACGGTGTGGATGCGGCGGTATTCAGCAAAATGGCATCCGAGCTGAAGGCCAACACCGGCGCTTCGCTGGTGCTCGCAGGCAGCAACGATCCAAATGCACAAGCCATCGCAGTAGCCATCAACCAGGCGCTCGGCAACTACGGAAAGACGCTCGACATCAACACGCCGATGAACCTCTTCGCCGGTAACGATGCGGAGATGTTAGCGCTGGTGCAGGAGATGAATGCCGGCACAGTGGATGCACTCATCGTATATGGCGCGAATCCATCCTACGACTGGGCTGGTGCAGAAGCATTCAACACGGGTCTCGCCAAGGTGAAGACCACTGTCAGCTTCAACCTGTTCGCCGACGAAACAGGCACGCGTTGCATGTATCAGGCTCCTGATCACCACTACCTCGAGTCGTGGAACGACCTCAGCCCGATGGCTGGTCGCACCGATCTCCAGCAGCCTACCATCAATCCGATGTATAACACCCGCTACGCACAGGAGAGCCTTCTGCGCTGGGCGGGTAATTCGACTTCATACTACGACTATCTCCGCATGTCATACAACGCCGGTTACACCGCAGCGTTGATGAACAGCGACAACACCTGGCACATGGCAGTGCACAACGGCACATTCGCCGCTGCACCTGTGATGACTGCGCCTGCAGCACCTGTGGTGACTGCAGATGGCGGCGGTCCGGTGGTGGAGATGAAAGGCAATGTGACCGTAGACCAGGCTGTGGCCGCTGCCACTGCATCCGTTGCCTCGGCACCTGCTCCGGTCGCAGCCACAGGCGATGTATCTGCCGCTCTGAGTGCCGTGCGTTCAGCCAAGGGCGGTGCATGGGAAGTGGTGCTCTACCAGAAAGTAATGGCTGGTGTGGGTAACCACGCCAACAACCCTGTATTGCAGGAAACTCCTGACCCGATCACCAAGGTGACCTGGGACAACTACGTGGGCATGGCTCCATCCGATATGAAGGAGATGGGTCTGAACACCTACATCGCTCAGGACGATGAAGCGTCTCTGGTGAAGGTGACTGCAAACGGCAAGGAGATCATTCTCCCGGCGTTTCCGGTGCCCGGACAAAAGAAGGGAACACTGGCTATTTCGCTCGGTTACGGCCGCGGAGCCGGCAATGAAGCGATTGGCAAATCAGCCTATCAGGTAGGCGAGTGGGGTGAACACCTCATGGATGGTGAGAACCTCGTTCCAATCGGAAAGAACGCCTTCCCGATGGTGAGCCTGAAGGATGGCGTGGCAGTCTATGCTGCATTCGAAGCCAACGTAGAGGCGACTGGCAGCACTTATCCAATGGCTACTACGCAGATGCACCACACGGTGATGGGTCGTGAGTCAGTGGTAAAAGAGACTACCATCGGTGCATACCTCGCTGAGAAGGACGCTAAAAAAGGAGAGGCTTCGTGGAATATGCTTCCTACGCTGCCTGTGCATGAAGATGTGAACGGCGATGGCACCATCAACGCGAAAGACCGCACCTATGTGCGCGAACACGACTTGTGGCGTGAATTCCCTGTGGAAGGCGTAGGTCACCGCTGGGGATTGACCATCGACCTTACCTCATGCTTCGGTTGCGGTGCATGTATTACTGCGTGCCACACTGAGAATAACGTACCTGTGGTAGGTAAGGATGAAGTACGTCGTCACCGCGATATGCACTGGCTGCGTATCGACCGCTACTTCTCTTCAGAATACGAAACCCTCGAGGAAACCATCGAGAACAAGCAGCTCGGTACCATTGCCGCTTACGGCGACATGGAAATCCCTGCTGAAAATCCGCGCAGCGTGCACATGCCGATGATGTGTCAGCACTGCAACCACGCTCCGTGTGAAACGGTGTGTCCGGTGGCAGCTACCACGCACAGCAACGAGGGTCTGAACAACATGGCCTACAACCGTTGCATCGGTACCCGCTACTGCGCGAACAACTGTCCGTACAAAGTGCGTCGCTTCAACTGGTTCAACTACGTAACCAACGACAAGTTTGCCGCATTCAACCCGGCTCAGGATGAAACCCTGCGCATGGTGCTCAATCCGGATGTGACCGTGCGTACACGCGGTGTCATGGAGAAGTGCAGCATGTGTCAGCAGCGCATTCAGGAAGGTAAGCTGGCTGCCAAGAAGAACGGCACCATCGTACTCGACGGAATGATTGAAACGGCTTGTGCCGAGGCTTGCCCGACCAACGCGATCGTATTCGGTGACCTTAACGACAACGCATCCAATAACACGAAGCGCTCGAAGAACAACCGTTCATATCACGCGCTCGAAGAAGTCGGAATTCAGCCGAACGTGTTCTACATGACTAAAGTGAGAAACATCGAAAACGAAGCATAATCACTGACTATGTTAAAAGAAGCTTCAATTCGCAAACCCCTTATCCTCGGTCACAAGACCTACGGGGACATTACGAATGACATCGTAAGCCCGATTGAGGGAGCAGCGCCGCGCCAGTGGAAGATTGCGATCACCATCGCAGCAATCGTTGCACTCTACGGCGTAGGCTGCATCATGTATCTCGTAGGAGCCGGTATCGGTACCTGGGGATTGAACAAGACCGTAGGTTGGGCGTGGGACATCACCAACTTCGTATGGTGGGTCGGTATCGGTCACGCCGGTACGCTGATCTCCGCAGTACTCCTGCTGTTCCGTCAGCGTTGGCGCATGGCGATCAACCGCTCTGCAGAAGCGATGACCATCTTCGCGGTAATGATGGCGGCCGTATTCCCGGTGTTCCACATGGGACGCGTGTGGATGGCCTATTGGACACTCCCGCTGCCGAACCAGTTCGGTTCCCTCTGGCCCAACTTCAACTCGGCGCTGATGTGGTACGTATTCGCGATCTCGACTTACTTCTCTGTATCCCTCGTATTCTGGTACATCGGACTCATTCCTGACTTTGCCACGATCCGCGACCGCATGGTGAAGCCACGAATGAAACGCATATACAGCATCCTGAGCTTCGGCTGGTCAGGCCGCGCAAAGCACTGGACCCGTTTTGAAGAAGTATCGCTTGTACTCGCGGGTATTGCCACACCACTCGTATTCTCGGTTCACTCGATCGTATCGATGGACTTCGCGACGTCAATCGTTCCCGGTTGGCACGCCACCATCTTCCCGCCATACTTCGTATCCGGTGCGATCTTCTCCGGATTCGCGATGGTATTGACGCTCCTGCTCATCATGCGCAAGACCATGCGTCTGGAAGCGTACATCCACCTCAAGCACGTGGAGTACATGAACATCGTAATCATCGTGACAGGTTCCATCGTTGGTGTGGCCTATCTCACCGAGCTGTTCATCTCATGGTACAGCGGAGTGGAGTATGAAAGCTATGCGTTCATCAACCGTTTCTCCGGTCCATACAGCTGGAGCTACTGGATGATGATGACCTGCAACGTAATCAGCCCGCAGCTCTTCTGGTTCAAGAAAATCCGCACCAGCCTGGCAGCCACTTTCGTGCTCTCCATCGTGGTGAACATTGGAATGTGGTTCGAGCGCTTCGTAATCATCGTGACTTCGATTCACCGCGATTACACGCCGGCAGCATGGGGTGAGTTTCATCCGACCATCATTGACATTGGAATGTTCATCGGTACCATCGGTATCTTCTTCACGCTCTTCCTTCTCTTCGCCCGCTACTTCCCTGTGCTGGCGCTGAATGAGCTCAAGACGATCCTGAAAGTGTCAGGTGAAAGCTATAAGAACGATAAAGCCCACTAAGCGATATACTACTAAGCTATGGCCAACAAAGTATTTCACGTGATGTACGACGACGACCACAAGTTGCTGGACGCGGCCCGTGCACTTACGTCAGCCGGTATCCGGGTGAAAGAGGTATTTTCTCCTTTCCCCATTCACGGTCTGGACCCCATCATCGGTGTGAAGCGCACCCGTCTGGCAATCACATCGTTCATGTACGCCACTACAGGTACCATTCTCGCAACGATTGGCACGTGGTATTTCATGATCAGCGACTGGCCGATGAACATCGGTGGTAAGCCGAGCTTTACCTGGATAGAGAACGCTCCGGCTTTTGTACCGGTGATGTTCGAATTCTCCGTACTGTGCGGCGCCCACGGTATGGCCATTACCTACCTGCTCCGCAACGGCACCCTGCCGGGCATGCCCGCGAGCAACCCAGATCCACGCACGACCGATGACAAGTTCGTGATGGAAATCGTGACTGAGGATAACGGCGGTTTTTCTGAATCGGATCTTGAAGCGAAGATCCGCGCCACTGAAGTTTTTGAATTAAGCATTAAGGAGTACTGAGATGACCCGCAAAATCTATAGCATCGCCACAGTAATCGCGGTAGCGGCCGGTCTCGCATCATGCAAGACAGACCCTAACTCACCGGGTGTGGAATACATGCCGGATATGTACCGCTCACCGGCACTTGAGGCGTATGTGGACTATGGTACCAACAAAACCATGGACCTCACCACGGAGATGAAAGAAAAGAAGGGCTACGTGGCCGTGCAGTCGCGCAAGCCTGCTCCGGGTACCATCCCATACGTAGGTGCTGCAATGGCTCCTTTCGTGATGCCTTATCCGCTTGCCAATACTCCGGATGACTACGAGCGCGCTGCCGTTGAAATCAAGAGCCCGCTTCAGCCAACCAAAGAGCACATTGAAAAGGGTATTGAGATTTATGGCAAGATGTGCGTGCACTGCCACGGAGCAGAAGGTCACGGCGACGGACTGATCTCCAGCAAAGGCGCAATAGCCGGTATTCCGGACTATGCGACCAAGCTGAAGGATCTCCCCGAAGGAAAGATTTTCCACTCCATCACATACGGAAAAGGTCTGATGGGTCAGCACGCTTCGCAGTTGAATAAGCTGCAGCGCTGGCAGGTAACTGAGTGGGTAAAATGCCTGCAGCAAGGCATTACCGCTCCGGAATTTGACGAGAATGGACTCCTGAAGAAGCCTGCTGCCACAGCTGAAGCGACTGCTCCCGCGTCGGATGCAACAGCTCCTGCAGCGCCTGGAAATTGACCGAACGAAACTGACGCGACCCGACGACCACAACCTTTAACACCTCGCGAGAACACGCTATGGTACACGACAATAAGCTCCACTTCACCTTCCCGCAGAAGACCAAAACCTGGTCGATGGCCCTCATGGCAATCGGATTGGTTTCAATGATTCTCGGATGGGTATTCGACAAAACGGATCACCATCAGTACTGGTGGGCCAACCTCCTCATCAACGGATTCTTCTTCTTTGCGGTCGCATTGGGAGCACTGTTCTTCTACGCGCTGCAGTATGCCGCTGAGGTTGCCTGGTCTGCCCAGCTGAAGCGCGTGTTCGAAGCGATGTTCGCCTACCTGCCGTATGGCTTGGGTGTGATTATCGTGGTACTTCTCGCTGGTCAGTTTCACCTGCACCACCTGTATCACTGGATGGATCCCAATGTGCATGATCCTTCACATGCCGATTACGACGTGATCATCGCCAACAAGAAGCCGTATTTGTCGACTTGGTTCTTCTGGCTCCGTGTGATTGCATACACCCTCACTTTCGTCCTCTTCGCCCGCGCATTCCGCAAGTGGTCAATTCAGGAAGACGAGGTAGGAGGCACTGAACTCCACTACAAGCAGTTCCGTCGCAGCGCCGTGTTCCTGGTGTGCTTCGCGGTATTTTCATCTACCCTTTCATGGGATTGGCTGATGAGCATTGACACCCACTGGTATTCGACGATGTACGGATGGTATATCTTCTCGGGCATTTGGGTGACCTGCATGATTTTCGCCACCATGCTCACGGTATGGCTCAAGAACAATGGCTACCTCGCCAACGTAAACACCTCCCACCTGCACGACCTTGGTAAGTGGATGTTCGCGGTGTCCATGTTGTGGAGCTACCTCTGGTTCTGCCAGTACATGCTGATCTGGTACTCCAACATTCCGGAAGAGGTTACTTACTTCGAAAACCGCTATGATCACTACATGTATGGCATGTGGGCAATTTTCGCAGTGAACTTTGCAGTTCCGTTTTATGTTATGATTTCGCGTGATGCAAAGCGCAACACGAAGTACCTGACCCGCGTGGGTGCGATCCTCTTCCTCTCTCACTTCTTTGACCTGTATATGGCAGTCATTCCGGGAACCGTACATGGCCACCTTCAATGGGGTCTTGGAGAGGGTCATCACATCACCTTCACCTGGTGGTTTGAGATCGGAATGTTCCTCGGATTCCTCGGGCTGTTCATCTACGTGGTATTGAACGCGCTGACAAAGGCCCGCCTTATCCCTGTCAAGCATCCGCTGCTTCAGGAAAGCGAGCACCATTCGATTTAAGTGATAAACAACAGAACGACGTTAAAACACCGATAGCGAAATGAAACTACTGATCCTTCTGGTCATCATTTTGGGAATCATAGCCATCGCCCAATTGACCAAGGTGTACGAGCTGACCCGCGGACTTCGCAAAACCCGCGAGGAAGAAATTTCACCGGCCGACAACAAGATGAACGCCTTCCTCATGCTGGTTTGGATGATCGTGTTCTTTATCTGCACCATCTGGCTTTACGTGCGCTACGGGGATTACCTGCCACCGGCAGCTTCAGAGCACGGAGTGAAGGTGGACCAGCTGATGAGCGTAAACATCTGGATGATTACGATCATGTTTTTTGTGGTGAACTTCCTGCTGTTCTATTTCTCCTATAAATACTACTACCGCAAAGACCGCAAGGCGCGCTTCTTCTCACACGACAACCGCCTGGAGATGATCTGGACACTTGTGCCGGGTGTGATTATGGCCTTCATTATTGTGTACGGTCTGATTGTCTGGAATAATATTACCGGACCTGCCTCGGAGGATGCACTTCGCGTGGAAGTGTACAGCAAACAGTTCGACTGGACCGTCCGCTACCCCGGCGACAACAACGTATTCGGTGCTGCGGATTACAACCTGATTTCAACCAGCAACGCGCTCGGTCTCGTTACCCGCGACGGCATTGCTGCGAAGCTCACCGAGTTGGATGAGCAGATCGCAAAGAAATCAAAAGCTTTGGAAGACAATGCCAAGCTTCCGCTCTGGCCTGCCTCTTACGCCGAGGCAGTGCAGGATCAGATCTACCGCCTTCAGCGCCACAAGCAGCGCATCATGGACCTTTCCGAGTTCAAGAGCCCTGAAGGTCTCAGCGAATGGGAGGCCGGTGGCGATGACAAGATCGTAAAAGGCGAGTTGCACCTGCCCGTGGGCAAGGAAGTGGAATTCATTTTCCGCTCACAGGACGTGATTCACTCTGCCTATATGCCGCATTTCCGCGCGCAGATGAACACTGTTCCCGGAGTGCCGACGCGATTCAAAATGACCCCGACCATTACTACCCGCGAAATGCGCGAGAAGCTCGGGAAGGATAATTTCGATTACATCCTGCTTTGCAACAAGATCTGTGGCGCTGCGCACTTCAATATGCAGATCAAGGTGATTATCGAAGATGAAGCAGACTACAATGCATGGCTCGCCCAGCAAAAGACATTTGGTGGTGAGGCTCCGGCAACTGAGCCCGCTGCTGCGGATACCGTCACTACAGCAATGGTTAAGTAACAAACGCTGAAAGGATTAAAAGAAAATGGGAGCACACGAACACGCCCACGGTCACGATCACAGCCACGATCACGGCCACGCACATCACAAGGAGAGCTTCGTATCGAAGTACATCTTCTCGCAGGATCACAAAATGATCTCCAAGCAGTTTTTGATCACTGCTATCTTTATGGGGATCATCGCAGTGTTACTGTCTGTCTTCTTCCGCCTCCAGCTCGGCTGGCCCGGTGAAAGTTTCTCTGTACTGAATACCTTCCTCGGTGACCGCTGGGCACCGGACGGCGTTCTGGACCGCAACGCATACCTCGCGATTGTGACCATTCACGGTACCATCATGGTATTCTTCGTACTCACCGGTGGTCTGTCGGGAACCTTCGCGAACCTGCTTATTCCACTGCAGGTGGGCGCACGGGATATGGCCTCCGGCTTCCTGAATATGCTGTCATACTGGTTCTTCCTTGTATCCAGTGTGATCATGGTGGCGTCACTCTTTATTGAAGGCGGCGCGGCCTCCGGCGGATGGACCGTTTATCCCCCGCTCTCTGCATTGCCACAGGCGATGCCGGGTTCAGGTCTGGGTATGACGATGTGGCTTATTTCAATGACCCTCTTTGTGGCATCTTCGCTGCTGGGTGGTCTGAACTACATCGTAACCATCATTAACCTTCGCACAAAAGGAATGAAAATGACCCGCCTGCCCCTCACCGTATGGGCGCTGCTGGTTACTGCGATTCTTGGCGTATTGTCGTTCCCGGTGCTCGTTTCCGCAGTGGTGCTGCTGATCATGGACCGCAGTTTTGGTACTGCGTTTTACCTGTCTGATATCTTTATCGGTGGGGAAGCCCTCGACGTTACCGGTGGTTCTCCGATCCTGTTCCAGCACCTGTTCTGGTTCCTCGGTCACCCGGAAGTGTACATCGTACTTCTTCCTGCACTGGGTATTTCGTCTGAAATCATTTCTACCAACAGCCGCAAGCCGATCTTCGGTTACAAGGCGATGGTGGGTTCTATTCTTGCAATCGGTTTCCTCTCGTTCATCGTGTGGGGTCACCACATGTACGTGACTGGTATGAATCCGTTCATCGGTTCAGTATTCGTGTTCACTACACTGCTTATTGCGATTCCGTCTGCGGTGAAGGCGTTCAACTACATCACCACTTTGTGGCAGGGTAATATCCGCTTTACTCCTGCAATGCTGTTCTCCATTGGTCTCGTGTCTACGTTCGTGACAGGTGGTCTGACGGGTATCATCCTCGCTGACTCAGCGCTCGACGTGAACGTGCACGACACCTACTTCGTAGTGGCGCACTTCCACATCGTAATGGGTATGTCTGCGATCTTCGGTATGCTGGCCGGTATCTATCACTGGTTCCCGAGAATGTACGGACGCATGCTGAACACGAAACTCGGATACGCGCACTTCTGGCTTACGCTGGTATGCGGTTTCGGGGTGTTCTTCCCGATGCACTTCGTAGGTATGGCCGGCGCTCCACGTCGTTACTACAGCTACTCGACGTTTGAATTCCTCGAGAAAACGATGGACCTCAACCCGATTATCTCCGTATTTGCGATCATCGGAGGTCTCGCTCAGCTGTTGTTCCTGTTCAACTTCTTCCACAGCATCTGGTTTGGACAGAAGGCCGTTCAGAACCCATGGGGCTCAAACACGCTCGAGTGGACTGCTCCGGTGGAGCACATGCACGGCAACTGGCCTGGTGCACTTCCTGAAGTTCACCGCTGGGCGTATGACTACAGCAACCCTGAGCACGAGGAAGATTTCGTTCCTCAGACCGTGCCGCTGAAACCCGGCGAGCATGCCCACTAAAGGATTTCATTTCATCGCAGTCGCCCGTACCTTCGCAACCGATGGTACGGGCGATTGTGTGTTTAGGCATTTTCACGGCCTGCGGTGGCAACATAAGCGCGCAGAGCGTGAACCTGTCAGACTCGCTGCGCAATGTCTTTAGACAGCCTTTGACGCCCGTGCTCAAGCTCGACACGCGCAATTCGTTCATCACTGGAAGAAGCGCGCAGATATGGGGAGTTAAGGCAGGTGTCTCGTTCGGCAAGCGGTTCAATCTGGGACTGGCATATAGCTGGCTTCACACGGATATTTCAAAACCCCTTGCAGAGCCCAATGAAAATCTGAACGGATTCATCCGCCTGCGGTATTTCGGACCGTTTGCAGAATACACGTTTTATCGCAAGGGAAACTGGGAGGCCACCGTGCCATTGCAGCTCGGATTTGGAAGAAGTTTTCTCGCTGAAGAAACAGGTGAAATTCCAGGACGCCTCAATGAGGGCAATGTATTTCTCTACGAACCTGCAATGGTCGTGGACTACAAGATCCTCAATCTGATAGCCGTGGGTGGTGGAGTAGGATATCGCCTTATGCTTGTAAATAACCGCAATCTGGATCAGCGGTTCACTGCGCCGGTGTACACGATCCGCTTGCGCGTGCTGCTGGATGAATGGGTGAAAATGGGTCAGCGCATTGTGGAAGAATAGCGATCCCACCAGGTGTGAATATGAGGTTTTAACCGTTAGCCAACTATCTTCGGACCATGAGTGATTTCGATATCAGGGAAGAGGCCGAACAGCCCACTGACAAGGATCTGGACAGGGTCCTTCGACCCAGATCATTCGGTGATTTCACCGGACAAATGCAGGTGCTGGAGAATCTTGAGATTTTCGTGAAGGCCGCCCTCCTGCGCAGCGAATCACTTGATCACGTGCTGCTCCACGGCCCGCCCGGATTGGGTAAAACGACCCTCGCTTACATCATTTCCAATGAAATGGGCGTGAGCATTAAAACCACTTCAGGGCCTGTGCTCGATAAGCCGGCTGACCTCGCCGGATTGCTCACCAACCTCGAGCCAAATGATGTGCTTTTCATTGACGAGATTCACCGGCTGAGTCCGGTGGTGGAGGAGTACCTCTATTCAGCGATGGAGGATTTTTCAATAGACCTTGTCATTGACACCGGACCGAATGCCCGTTCGGTACAGATCAAACTCAATCCTTTTACTCTTGTTGGTGCCACCACCCGATCGGGACTGCTCACTGCTCCGCTGCGCGCGCGTTTCGGAATCAATGCACGACTGCAGTATTATGATTCAAAAACACTGACTGATATCGTGGAGCGCAGTGCGGGCATTCTTAACATCACCATCAGTGGTGAAGCGGCGTATGAAATTGCCCGCAGAAGCCGCGGTACTCCACGTATTGCTAATGCGCTCTTGCGCCGTGTGCGCGATTTTGCACAGATCAAAGGCGACGGTACTATTCAGCTTGACATCACACAGTTCGCGCTTAACGCGCTGAATGTGGATACCCACGGATTGGATGAAATGGACAACAAGATTCTTGTGACCATTCTCGATAAATTCAACGGCGGTCCTGTCGGCCTGACCACCATTGCCACTGCAGTGGGCGAGGATGCCGGCACCATCGAAGAAGTGTACGAGCCATTCCTTATTCAGGAGGGATTTCTCATCCGCACGCCGCGGGGCAGGCAGGTGACGGAACTCACCTACCGCCACCTGGGCAAAATGCGCAAACCCGGAGCGGGTCAGCTGTTCTGATCAATCCCACTTCGGCCAGCGGCCCGGAGTGTATGGCGCACCCGCCATTTCCATTCCTTCTTCCAGGATGCGCAATTCCTCATCGAGCTTGCGCAGGTCTTTCAGGAATTGCGTGAATTGCTTCGATGCTATCGCAAATGAATCGCGGTACATCTGCGGAATTTCGGAAGTGCTTTCAAACAAAGCATACTGCACCGTTCCCACACGACCACTGATGGATGGTTCGGTTTCCATTTCCCTGCGCGCTTTGGATGAATCACCGTAAAGTGAGTGAGTCAATCCGTTCAACACCTGTTGCAGGCGATGCGCTTCGGCCAGTTCCTTCGAAGGGTCAGCGGGCATGTCCACAATGACCTGACGGATGGCATCAAGGCGTTGTGCTATACCACCGGTGAGGTCGCCCGCAGCGCTGACTGCCTTGCTCAGTTCGGCCACACGTGTGCAGAATGCCACGTACTCCGCAGGGTTGTTCGGAATGGTGCTATTGCCCAATGATTTCACCGTGAAGGACTGCGGTGCAGTGAGTGCAGTGAGCACTCCGTTCTGCGACTTGTACAGCGTGGCAGTGTATTCACCAGGCGCGGCGAGATGGCCCTTTTCTTCTCCGCCAAACAGTTCGTCCGGACCGGGTGTATAGCGGTTGTTGTATGACGCCGGAGTGGCATAATGAAAATCCCACACCATGCGCTGAAGTCCTGAAGAGGTGCCGGCGTCCAGATGGCGCACAGTATTGCCTTTGCTGTCGCGAATGGTGAGGATGTAGTGCGGTGGTATCTCCTGATCTTCCATGCGCAGGCTGTCGATCGGCGGGTAATACACCTTTTGGTTTTTCTCGTATTTCGCTTTTTCTGCAACTTGTCTTTTTTGCTTGAGTGTCTTCAGTTCATTTTTGGTGTACACTGTAATCACAGCACCTACGGCAGGATTCGGTGCGGCATAGAAAGAGCTTCCCTGGTGGGCTTTGGCACGCAGACCATAAGGCTGGCTTTCTACGAAGAGCAGGCTTTCTTTGACCGGAAGAATGACGGCTTCCTGATTGAGTTGCTCTGCCTTGAAGTGGCGCAGCGGAGTGTAGTCATCGAGTACATAAAACCCGCGACCGAATGTGCCGAGCACCAGGTCATTTTCACGGCGCTGTATTTCGATGTCGCGCACCGCTACCGTCGGCAATCCACTTCTCAATTGCATCCATGATTTGCCGCCATTTTGCGAAGCAAATACCCCAAACTCAGTGCCCACGAAGAGCAGATTCTTGTCCACGTGATCTTCTGCAATGGTATACACACTGCCGCGTTGCGGAAGGTCAGACTGAATCGCAGTCCATGTTTTTCCGAGGTCTGTAGTCTTCAGCACATACGGTTTGAAGTCGCCGTAGCGGTGATGATTGAAACATACGTATGCCGTGTTCTTATCATGAAGTGAAGCGATGATCTGGTTCACATAACTCTGCACGGGCACTCCCGGCAGGTTGTCGATTTTTCTCCAGTTCGCGCCGCCGTCTGTAGTCACATGAATCAAACCGTCGTCTGTTCCGGCCCACAGCAGGTTTTCATCCATTGTGGATTCTGCGACCGTAGTGAGTTGTCCGAAGATATCCGTGCTTTGATTTTTTGCGACGGCATCCACGGACCACACCTTGCCCATGACTTCAAACGTATTGCGGTCAAGTTGTCTGGAGAGGTCCGGACTGATCGCTTTCCAGCTGCTGCCGCGGTTATCCGTGCGGAAGAGTTTGTTTGCCCCGAAGTACAATCGCTGCGGATTGTGGCTGCTGATGAGCAATGGTGCATCCCAGTTCCAGCGGTATGCGGGTTCATTTTCTCCTTCAATGGGTTTGATGAACAGCATCTCGCCGCTCTTCCGGTCGAAACGCACGAGGCCTCCGTACTGGCTCTGTGCGTAGATGATGTCCGGATTGGTAGGGTCTACCTGCGTTTCAAATCCATCGCCGGTGGACGTGGTGTACCAGTCTGCGTTTTCAATACCATTTACCGAAGTGGTTCGGCTCGGGCCGCCCAGACTGAGATTATCCTGAGTGCCGCCGTGGATGTGGTAGAATGGCAGTGCGTTGTCGGTGGACACTTTGTAAAACTGAGTGACCGGCAGATTGGGTTTGAAATGCCAGCTACCTGCAAAATCCCACGTTTCATACACGCCGCCGTCGCAGCCTACCAACAGGTGATTGGTGTCGTTCGGGTCAATCCAGATGCAGTGATTGTCGATGTGCTTATTGATCTCTCCGAGGTTGCGCACAGATGATCCGCCGTCGTCACTCACCTGGTAGTAGGTATCGGTAATGAAGATGCGGTCGGGATTCACCGGATCGCAGGTGAGTTCGTTGTAGTAATTGCCAGAAGTATAAAATCCGCTGCGCTTCTCCCACGCATCGCCACCGGAGGTGGAACGGTAGATGCCTCCTTTGCCGTCTTTCGCTTCTACCACTGCATACACGAGGCCTTTCTGTGCCTTGCTTGCATCAATGCCGATGCGGCCAATATCCCCTGAAGGCAATCCGCCGGACAGTTTCTTCCATGTCTTCCCGGCATCAGTGCTTTTGTAAAGCGCGGATTCAGGTCCGCCGCCGATGTAGGTAAACACCTTGCGCATGCGCTGGTGAAATGCTGCATAGAGTACATCCGGATTGTGCGGATCCATGATGAGGTTATTGCATCCGGTGTACGGACTTACGGAGTGAATGAGCGTCCATGAAGTGCCACCGTCGGTGGATTTATACACTCCGCGCTCGCCGCCTTCGCGCCATAGCGGTCCGTAGGCAGCCACGTACACTACATCGGAGTTGCGCGGGTCCACGACGATGTTGGCGATATGCTCACTTTCTTTCAAACCGGTGTTCGTCCAGCTCATGCCGCCGTCGGTGCTTTTATATACACCATCGCCATAGGCCACCGATCGCTGGTTGTTGTTTTCACCGGTTCCCACCCACACGATGTGCGGATGCGTGGGGTCCATAGTTACGCAGCCGATGGAATACGATCCCTGTGCATCGAACACGGGCTGATAGGTCACACCGTGATTGGTGGTCTTCCATACCCCGCCGGATGATGCCGCCACGAAATACTCGCTGTGGTTTGACGGGTTGACTGCAAAGTCGGAGATGCGTCCTGAGGTGACTGCAGGCCCGACAGCGCGGAACGTGAGCGCGCCGAACGTCTCAGCGGTAATTGCAGGAGCGGGGGCAGCTGCCGTGGATTTCTTTTGAGAATGGCTGATCTGCGCGATAGAAAGTCCGGCACACAGCAGCAGAAGGGGAGTAATCCGCATGATGCAAAATGGTTGGTTGTGGTCAAATGTACCAAGACAGCGCAACCGGCGGATAGAAAATACATGAGCGGAGAACTGGCGCTTGTTTGCAGGTCATTGTCAATACGCAAGTGACCTTACGCAGGAATAATGCGTGCACGAGAATGCGTAAAACATGTTGTGTGGTGAGGACACCACCAAAATCACGCCTTCACAAACTGCACTTCCGCAAACAAGCGCACATCTTCTGATACAAGCAGTCCGCCTGCTTCGAGTGGTGCATTCCACGAAAGGTTCCAGTCGGTGCGGTTGATCTTGCCGCTCAGGGTGAATCCGGCCTTCAGATTGCCCCATGGGTCTTTGCCGATTCCGCCAAATTCTGCCTGAAGTGCTGCAGGCTTCGATACGCCGCGAATGGTGAGGTCGCCGTGCAACACGTAATTCTCGTCGTCTTTCTTCTCCAGACGGGTAGAGGCAAACGTGATTTTCGGGTGGTTAGCCGCATCGAAAAAGTCTGCGCTCTTCAGGTGCCCGTCGCGCTGCTCGTTGTTGGTGTTCACCGAATTGATGTCCGCTTCGAAGCTGATTTTCGCGGTGCTGAAGTCTTCTCCTTCAGTAGTCACTGATGCAGTGAAGGTCTGAAAGTACCCGGTCACGTTGGTGATCATCAGGTGCTTCACTTTAAATCCGATTTCGCTGTGTGTGGGATCGAGGTTCCAGTTGGTTGACATGTGCTTTAATTTTCGGCAAATGTCCGCCTGGCTTCCCGGCTGATTCATTGAGGTAGGTCAAGAAGTGCGCAACCTGCCGGAACGTCAGCGGAATGTTATTTCACCTGCGACATGACTACGGTATCAAACAGGCGGTCGCTCACTAACCAGCGGAAGAAGAGGAACAGCTTCGCGAATTTGCCGGTGGCATAGCGGGTGCGGGGACGGGCGCTGCGCACTGCTTTTGAAATGGTAGCAGCCACCACTTCCGGACCGGAGGCGTTGTTCTTGTCGTAATTCCGGTGTGAGGCGCGCTTCATTTTCTGCGCAAGTTCTGCGTATGCGCCATTGCCGGAACGCGCCATGAACGGGCCTATCATCACGTCTTCAAACTCGGTCTTGATCAGTCCGGGTTCGATTATCACTACCTGAACGCCCGTGCCTCTCAACTCGAGACGCAGGCAGTCCGACCATCCTTCCAGCGCGAACTTAGTGCTGTGATACCATGCTCCCAGCGGAGTATGGATTTTTCCGCCCATGGAGGAGATGTTGATGATGGCGCCTGAGCGTTTACCCCGCATATGAGGCAACACCGCCTGTGTGACCCGAGCCAGACCGAACAGGTTGACTTCATACTGGCGGCGGGCATCGTCAATGGTGGTGTCTTCTACCGCGCCATAGATGGCATAGCCGGCATTGTTTATAAGCACATCAATTCGTCCTTCCGCTTGAATGAGGTGTGAAACGCAGTCGCGCACTTCTTCCCCGCTGGTCACATCCATCCGCATGGCGTGACCGCCCGCGGCAACGATGTCATTCATTTCGGCAACGCGTCGCGCCGTGCCATATACGATGTGTCCATCGGCCAGCAGACGCAAGGCTGTGGCTTTTCCGATGCCCGAACTCGCGCCTGTTACGAGGATGACTTTTTTATTCATAGGTCTAAGGGGGTAAGAATGACAATGATTTTTCGGTACTTAAACGCAGTGCAATACTTTACGGCCAGAAAAATAAGTGAATGAGCACTACACGCACGCAGACCAGCGCACTGGTCACCATCATTTCTGTTTTTTTCTTCTGGGGTTTTGTTGCCGCGAGCAATGACATTCTGATTCCGGTATTCAAAGGCGCGCTGGATTTAACGCAGGTGGAATCGCAGATGATCTCCTTTGCGTTTTATGTGGCCTATACGGTCGGCTCACTGATCTATTTCGGGATCTCACGGATCAGCGGACAGGACATTCTCAACCGCATCGGATACCGAAATGGCTTGTCGCTGGGCCTGCTCATTTCAGCAGCCGGCACGCTCTTGTTTATTCCCGCAGCCAACTCGTCATCGTTTCCGCTGCTTATCACCGGTTTGTTTATCGTAGGCCTCGGTTTTTCGTTGCAACAAACAGCCGCGAACACCATTATGATTGTGCTGGGCGATCCTGCGAAAGCGTCACAGCGACTCAGCATGGCTGGTGGTATCAATAACATCGGCACCACCATCGGTCCGGTGATCATCGCCTTTGCCATTTTCGGTTCGGCCTCCAGCGCATCAACCACACTCGATCTGCAAAGTGTGAAATTGCCTTATATCGCACTGGGCATTGCCTTTGTGATTGTGGCGGCCATCTTTCGTTTCTCTTCTGTACCCGACCGCATTGAAGCCATTACCGGCGACACGGCCAAATCCACTGACGTGCGAAAGAGCCCGTTCGCTTATCCCCAACTCGTTCTGGGTATGATCGCCATCTTCGTTTACGTGGGTGTGGAGGTTTCCACCGCGAGCAACCTGCCTGAGTTCATGCGTATTCACCTCGGGATGGAGAGTCATCAGGTGGCGCCGTATGTCTCGCTCTTCTGGGCAAGTCTGATGATTGGCCGCTGGACCTCGGCTGCGGGCGCGTTCGGCATTGGACCGGAGGCGCGCATGAAGCTCAACCTGGTGCTGCCCATCATTGCATTCTCCATTTTTCTGCTGGTGAATTTTATCGCAGGGTCGGATGTGACCATTTTCTACCAGTATCTCTTTCTGGTGTTTGTGCTGATTGCTGCAGACAGCATCAGTGAGGGCAATCCTGTCCGTCAGTTGTTGCTTTACAGTATACTGGGCATCGCTGCGCTGGTTACTGGCATCTTCGCCACAGGCGTGATCAGTGCCTACTCATTCATCGCGGTAGGGCTGTTCTGCAGCACGCTGTGGCCGTGCATTTTCACCATTGCCATTCATGACTTAGGCAAACACACCAATGAAGGCGCAAGCCTGCTCATCATGATGATCATGGGTGGTGGCTTTGTAAGTCTGCTGCAGGGATACCTCGCGGATGATGCATTGCTCGGCATTCAGCATTCGTATTGGGTGGGTGTAGTGTGTTTTGCGTACCTCGCATTCTATGCGTGGCGCATGCGCGGGATGACGTTCACTGATGTCAAAGCCGTCGGACATTAATCGGAATATGTGGCGTCCATGTCATCTGCAGTGATAAAATCCATAGCGCGTGAGTTGGGGTTTTCCTTCTGCGGAATTGCAAAGGCGGATTTTCTCGCGGACGAAGCGCCGCGCCTGGAGCAATGGCTGAAGGAGGGAAGGCACGGACGCATGCAGTGGATGGAAAATCATTTCGATAAACGGCTCGATCCACGCCTTTTGGTGCCCGGTGCAAAGTCAGTCGTTTCGCTGCTCTACAATTACTTTCCTGACCGCACGCAAACGGATCCCGCTGCGCCTAAAATTTCACGCTATGCCTACGGCGAGGATTACCACGATGTGATCCGCGACAAGCTGAAGGAAATGCTCGACCGGATTCAGGAGAAAGCCGGACAGGTGGAAGGCCGCGTGTTTGTGGACAGTGCCCCTGTTATGGATAAGGCGTGGGCAGCCCGTGCCGGACTTGGCTGGCAAGGCAAGCACACAAACCTGATCAACAAAGGCCACGGATCGTATTTCTTCATTGCTGAGCTGATCATTGATCTGGAACTCGAACCTGACGGCCCTGTGACTGATCACTGCGGCACTTGCACCGCATGCATTGATGCGTGTCCCACCGATGCCATCATTGCCCCGTATGTGCTCGACGCGTCGAGGTGCATCTCTTATCTTACTATTGAATTGCGCGAGGCACTTCCGGAAGAGTTCAAAGGCAGAATGGAAGGATGGGCATTTGGCTGCGACATCTGTCAGGAGGTATGTCCATGGAACCGGTTTTCCACTCCTCACAACGAGCCGCGTTTCTCCGGCGGCAAGGTGCCTGAGCTCACTTCGCGTGAGTGGAAAGAAATGACCCGCGAGGTGTTCACCGAAGTGTTTTCAAAGAGTGCTGTGAAGCGCACGAAGTACGAGGGACTTATGCGCAACATTGCGTTCCTGAGTGATGACTGAATCACTCAGGTGATTTATTTCTTCCGCTCTTTCTTCTGTTTTTCCAGTGTGATCTTGTAGTCTTCCGGAGTGCCCTTTACACGCACATTCACGAAGCGTGTGCGCTTGTTGGGATCGGCACTCTGTATTTCGTCTACCTGATCCTCCGGCACTTCTTCTTTATTTCGTCCAAAGAGCTTGGAGGATGCCGCTTCGGTGACCATTTTCCACGGAATGCGCATGTAGTAATCCATGTTCAGATTCATGTCCTGCGTACCGCTGATCTCCATGTATCCGATGGAGCTGTTGATCGCCATATTGGGTATTGTCAGCACGCCCTGCTTGAAGTTGAGCGTATTGGACAACGTGTCGAAGCGCACACTCTTAAGGTTCTTGTTGGAGAAATAATCAGCCATGTAATCGAATAAGGCGTAGCGTTCGAGACGCCCGTCAGTAATCTCAAGCTCAATGTCCATATCGGAATCATCAATCTTGGGCACCAGGTCGGTGTGCATGTGGATTTTTCCGGTGACTCGTCCGGTAAGGCGTCCGTGCAGGTTTTCAGACACGAGATGATCCTGTCCGAAGTTATCGAATTTGATCATGAGTTTGTCGAGGTCCACGTTGGTCAGGCGCATGTCCGGACTGAAATAGATCTTCTTCGGATTGCTTCCGTTGAAATAGCCAGTGAGGTCAATGGCGCCATCAGCAGCTTCGAGATGTCCCTCATCGATGTAGAGATAATGCTCCGGAGTAGTGCGCATTTTCATGCGGAACTGATGAATCAGGTACTTGTGGTAATTGAGATGATCAATCTTCACATCAAACGTCATGTGCGTGAAGGGCAGCTCGTAGAAATTGAACACGGTATCGTGATCCACGGGTGCAGTGGAGTTGGCGGGAGGAGGAGTCCATGCAAATAGTTCGTCGAAGTCTAGGCGAGACGAGGTGAGTGCGAAGTGGTTATCCCGCTTTCGCAATGCCTCATCATCTCCAAGATACCAGTGCATCGTCGTTTTGAAGTCCGACTTGCCGATTTTACCTGAGAAGTCTTCTACTATGAGATGGTGGTCTTCGTAATGTACACGACCATTAAACCGCTCCAATGCCATCGGGTGAATTTTGAGCTTGCCGTTGAAGCGATCGAGCATCAGGTCAATGGATTGTAGGCCCTCTTTGAAGTGGAGATCCGTGAACCCATGGATATTCATATTGCGGATTTCTTCGTGCCTGTAGTCTTCAGGCACGTAGTTCGCTCCGCGGTAAGAGAAGATATCCTTCAGCTGCATGAGCTTGCTGTCAAGCGCAAACTCCAGCCGCGTGTCGCCTTCCGGATGCTCCATGAACCAGAGATCGTAGTGTGAGAGTTTTCCGTTGAAATGAAAATCACTTTCGTCAATCCATCCTCTGAAGTCAATCACGCGGAAGTCTTCTTTGTCAATGAGTACATCCGCAGAAAAGTCATGAAGGGTGTGCGGATAGTGATTCATTTTCGCGTACAGCTTGTCGATGAAGAATTCGCCGACGGGAAGATTGGGCGATTCCGTCATGGCTTTTGCAGAAGTGTTGAAATGAAGGTCGAGCGAGAGGTTATCAATCTGCTCATTGAATGACTTCAGTGAATCGGATCCGGTGAGCTCGTAGAGGTTGAGGCGCTTGCTCGTTATCTTCAGACTGGTTGTTACCGGAATATCGGTGTGATGGAGAATGGCCGGAAGATCACTGACTGAACCCGTAATGTCGAGATCCGACTCACCTGCTTTCATGCGGAAGTAATCAATGCGCGCTTCGTGTCCATTGAGTTCAGCATAGAGGTCAATGTCGCGCACGGGCAGATCGTAAGTGGAAAGCTGAAAGTTCAGGTCTTCAATTTTCAGCTGGGTGAAGTATGATTCATTCAGTTTTTCGATACTGCGTTCAGGCTGTGTGAGGTCGATGATGTCGTGGAAATTCATTGTGAGCACTATGCGTCCGCTGAACTCTTCCAGGTTTTTGATTTCAAAAAATTTCGCCAGAAAGTCGAGTTGAAAGTCGGAGTTAAGCTGGAGGTTGATGTCCGGGGAGTCAAAATTCTTCACTACGAGATT
The DNA here is from genome assembly GCA_046336655.1 of Flavobacteriales bacterium. Taxonomy (GTDB): domain Bacteria; phylum Bacteroidota; class Bacteroidia; order Flavobacteriales_D; family Sanyastnellaceae; genus CANGTU01. The sequence goes on from JBKDGH010000154.1 coordinate 22,033, forward strand.
GCCGCTGAATGTTCCTGCCTCCGGGCGTGCCGAGAAGTCTTCCAGGCGAAACTCCATCGTGCTCGTATTGCGCGCTGATCCGTTGGTAAAGAATCCGGAGAAGTTCAGTTCATCCAGCTTTTTATTGACTTTATAATTGTTCACGAATGCATTCTTGCATCCGAACCGTGCATTGATCAGTGGCATATGGCCGTTGGACGATGGGCCTGAAATGGAGGCTTCGAAAAACACATCGCCGGCGTTTTCATATTTCTGCAAGGTGGGAATGAGGTCATCCGGCGCCATGGCGATGAAGAGATCGAAGTTCGGCTTGGATCCGTCGAACCGAAGGTTGACGTCCATGTCGTTGTTGAAATCGATGGCTCCCTGAGCATTGAGTTCTGCGCCTTCGATAAGCACCTTGGTAGGTGCAATATTCAGAATGCCTTCTTTTGAATAATAATCCAGTTCGGTGTCCAGTTCAATGGTCTTGTGCTTGAGAAAAGTGGTATCTCCGTTTTGCACGAGACTGAGTTCCACTTCCGCATCCAATCCGGTGAGAATGTGATTGCCATCGGTTTTGAACTTTGAAGTGGCTTTCACCACGTAAGCATCAAGAGTCATTGAATCAGCCAGCGTATGCTTGCTGATGTCCACATGATCGAGCTGGATGCGCTTGAGGTTCAGATGAAATTCTTCTTCCACATCCTCAATTTCATGCGTGGTGGCGAAGGCTTTCATGACGTTGTATTCACCGTCCGGATAGAGCACCAGGTCAATGCGTCCATCCTTGAGCTTGATGGATTTGATTTCCATTTTGCCTGCGATAATGGTCCACAGGTCAAAGCCCACGTAGACGTCGGATACATCGAGCACTGGTGCTTCTGCGGTATCCTTGTTTTCATACACGCGAAGTCCTTCGAGGTCAATGGAGATGTAAGGAAAATTGGCGAACAGGGAGATGTGGGACTCGCGCAGTTCTACCCGCCCGGCAAAATCAGCATTCATGGTGGAGATTACTTCTCGCACAATCTTGTCCTGATTGGCGTAAAGCAATCCAATACACACGGCAATGAGTACCAGTGGAATGGTGAGGGTCCAAGCTATGATGCGGATCCACCGTGATTTTTTGCGCTTTTCAGACATGTGGCGAAAATAGAATGAGACACGGCGAACAGAGGAATTCTTTGCTCCCCGATATCCTCGTGCTGCACCATTGAAAAAGCCGGCTCTGAGCCGGCTTTGTGGGGGTTCAACTTGATTTTACTTCATCATGACCGCCGCAAAGGAGGCGATGATGATTTCCCGGTAGCGATTTCCGAAGGTCTCCAGGCACCAATGTCTGAACTGCACTAATTCCTCGCCGCTCAGCCATCGAATGGCTTTCTGAAGTTCCTTCCGGAATAAGAACCGGTCGAAGCTCACTTTGGTGAGCACTTCCTTACAAAAGTCTAACATGGTTAAAAAAGATGGTTTCGTTAAACGCATTCCGAAGTTCGGATTTTTTTTCGCTCCTTCTCTCAACTTTTCATCCACATTCACATTGTTTATGTCTTGTGAAATGCCCGCTGCGTCGAAAAGTCCCGCGAAAACAAAAAACGGGCACGGGGGTAATTATTGCTTCCTGACCCGCATTTTTTGGCTGGGTATGATCGCTCAAAAACCCGGCCACGGCTGACTCAAGTCATCTGTCTCTGAATCCGATGGTGTATTTTTGCCGTGTAAAATCCTGCTGCGGCGTGGGTTTTTCGGACGTATAATCTGCACTTGTACCGATGAAAAAGCTCTACAATACCGTGGACAAGAAGGTTCTGAGGGAACAAATTGCGCATCAGGCCGAGCCAAGGCGCACAGTGTCGTTCTACACCTATTTCCCCATCCGGAATCCTTCTTTCTTCCGCGATTATCTCTATCTCCACTGGGATCAGTTCGGCGTACTCGGACGTACCTATATCGCCTCTGAAGGCATCAATGCTCAGATCAGCGTGCCCGAGCGCAATTTCGAAGCATTTCGCGATCACTTGTTCTCCATCTCCTTCCTCAATGGAGTTCGCCTCAATCTGGCGGTGGAGGACGACAGTAAGTCGTTTTATGCGCTCAAGGTGAAGCTGCGCAAGAAAATCGTCGCCGACGGCATCGAGGATCCTGCGTTCAATCCGTCCGATACAGGTGTTCATCTGAAGGCGGAGGACTTCAACCGGCTGACCTCCGAACCTGACACCATCCTCATTGATATGCGTAACCACTACGAAAGTGAGGTCGGGCATTTCAAAGGGGCCATTTGTCCGGACGCCGATACCTTCCGCGAGGAAATCGCCATGGTGGAGGAGATGCTCAAGGGCAAGGAAGACAAGAATATCGTGATGTACTGCACAGGCGGCATCCGGTGTGAAAAGGCTTCAGCGTACCTCAAGCACCAGGGATTTCCGCACGTCCACCAGCTCGAGGGCGGCATCATTAAGTACGCCCGGGATGTGAAGGAGCGCGGACTTGAGAACCGGTTTCTGGGTGTCAACTTTGTATTCGATGAGCGACTGGCGGAGCGCATCTCCGAAGATGTCATTGCACACTGTCACCAGTGCGGAACACCCTTCGATCACCATACCAACTGTGTGAATGAAGGCTGCCACGTGCTCTTTATTCAGTGCGATGCGTGTAAGGCGAAGTATGAGAACTGCTGCTCCACGGAGTGCCAGGAAACCATCCACCTTCCCGAAGAGGAACAGCGGGCCCGCCGCAAAGGACGCCCTGCCGGACGCAATGTGTACCGCAAGGGTCGCAGCGAAAAGCTGTTGTTCAAAATGCATGGTGTAAAAGTCGCAGACACCCCTGCCGGATCATAGCCGCGCAGGCGCACTTTTGGGACCTGTTCAGTTCCCATGAAGCACCTTCTATCCCTCGTTTTCGGATTGCTGGCATACAGTGCAATGGCGCAGTCCGCAAACTGTCAAATCAGCCTGCATCAGGAGTCATTTGCAGCAACAGACACCATCCGGTTTGAAGTAAAAATCAATACGGACAGTGAACTCGAGGTTTCGGTTTACGGCAGCGAAAAAATGTTGCATCACACCACCGATCAGTTGCGCGCCGGGGAGCATACCTACAGAGTAGTGCCCGGCGATGCACAGCCCGGAAAATACTTCATCCTGATTACCGGAGAGGGTATACGCGAGGAACGGACCTTCAGGCTGCGCTGAGATCAGCGGACGTTCATGTGCTCCTCAATGTCGCCGGCTTCCAGCGGAAAGGACTCGAACAGGTCCACATGGCCATCAGCCGTGATGAGGATATTGTTCTCCAACCGTATGCCCAGGCTTTCTTCCCGGATATAGATTCCGGGCTCTACGGTAAACACATTGCCCGCCTGAACCGGCTTGGTCCAGTCTCCCACATCATGCACATCCAGCCCGAGGAAATGGGAGGTGCCATGCATGAAATACTTCTTGTAAGCCGGCCATTCGGGCTTTTGGTTGCGCACCTCTTCTGCAGTGATCAGTTTCAGATCAATCAACTCCTTCGTCATGAGCTCGCCGACTTCCTTGTGGTACTCGTGTAGCATCACCCCCGGACGCAACAGATTCATCGCTCCCTTCATCACTCGGAGCACTGCATCGTACACGTCTTTCTGACGCGGAGTGAATCGTCCGCTCACAGGTATGCACCGCGTCATATCGGCATTGTAATAGCCGTATTCAGCACCAATGTCCATGAGCAGTACATCGCCGTCCTTGCAAGGCTTGTCATTGTCAATGTAGTGCAGCACACACGCACTGTATCCGCTGGCGATGATTGGAGTGTATCCCGACCCGCGGGAACCATGGCGCACAAATTCATGCAGGTATTCGGCTTCCACCTCATACTCCATCACCCCTGGCTTCACGAATTTCAGCACGCGCTCGAATCCCTTGCGGGTAATGTCCATGGCCGTTCGCAGCTGGCCGACTTCTTCAACATCTTTTACTGCACGAAGCTGATGCATGATTGGCGCACTGCGCTTAATGGGATAGTGCGGAAACTCCTCACGGAACCATTTGGAAAAACGCATTTCGCGGGTCTCCACTTCCACATGGGCTCGGGTGTGCTCATTGGAGTTGAGGTATACGCATTTTGCCTCACTCAGCACATTGCGTAATACCCGTTCGAAATCACTCAGCCAGTAAATGGTCTGAATACCTGTATTCGCCTTTGCCTGCTCTTTGGTGAGCTTCGCACCTTCCCAGATAGCGATGGTCTCGCTGGTCTCTTTGACAAAGAGTATTTCGCGGTGCATCGCATGAAAAGAATCCGGGAAAATGACCAGAATAGTTTCCTCCTGATCCACTCCGCTGAGGTAGAATATATCTGACGCCTGCCAGAACGAGCGATGCCCGTCAGCGCTGGTCGGATAAATGTCATTGCTGCAGAAGACAGCTAATGCGCCCGGTTTGAGATGCTTGGCAAAGCGCACTCTGTTGGCGGTGTAATGAGCAGAGGTAAGGGGAGTATAACGCATGGGACGAAGATACTATCCGTGAGGCGAGCTCTGCTCATTGGACTCCGGCCTGACGAGTATCAGGTTTTCAGGTGACCCGCGTCCTGAATTTCAGAGGAATGAATAGTCATTTTTGAACACTAAAAGTATAGTTCCATGGGCACTACCACACACTCATTTACCGATCGCATGATCGAAATGCTCGACAGGGCGCAGGCTGAAATGGATCAATTGCGCGTTCAGGCGGCCTTGGGTAAAATGGACGCGGCCGATGCGTTCGAGAAGTTGAAACAGGAGTTCAGGCCCGTAATCAATCACGCCATTCAGGCGGTTGGGGAAGGCAGAGCGCTGCTTGGAGCGCGGGCTCAGAAGATGCTCCCGGCGTTGGAGCAGCTCCGTGTCCAACTCGCTTTGGGAAGGGCTGAGGTCATAGATACATTTGAAATTCAAAAGAAAAAACTCTCCGATGCCATTCGCGCGGCAGAAACGCATATCAACTGGGAAGAAATCGAGAATCCCATCACGAACCGCCCGCTTCGCCACGAATTCGAGCGTCTTCGTCTGCACCTCGAATTGCTTCGCCTTCAGTTTGAACTGAAGCGAGTAGACAGCGAAGAGGACTGGAAGAACCGCATAGTGGGTGTTGTGGAGCACTGGAAGTCCAAAATCAATGAGCACCGAAAGGAGTGGGACAGCCGTTCAGAGAAAGTGATGGGTGAGGTGCAGAAGGCCTATGAGCATCTGCGTACGGCCTTAGAGCAGATCTGATCAGGTATTGTCGCGATCGCCTTTCCTCAGATTGTTGATCATTCCGAAGGCTACAATTCCCGCGATCACAAAACCAATCAGTGCGGGTGTGGAGATTCCCCACCGGATGGGTGGTGTTTCAGCTACCATGAGCAATGAGGCTCCTACAATAAGTGCTGCGGAGATTACGGCTGCCACAATAATCTTGGAGGTGCGGACGAGTGAATGCACAATGGGATCCACGCCCTGATGCTTCAGCTCTACCTGCACCTCACCGCGGTTGATCCGGCGGATGGCAGCCTTGATGTCGCGCGGGAAATCCTCCATATACATTCCCATCTCGTACACCGAGTGGAGGATCCGACGGAAGAATTGTCCTGGTTTGTATTTGCGTCTGAGCACGCGGAACAAGTGTGGCCTAACCATTTCCGTCAGATCAAGTGAGGGATCCAGTTGCCGGCACACGCCCTCCACAGACACCAGCGACCTTGCGAGGAGAAAGAAATGCGAAGGCACTTTTAACTCATGCTTTACAATAATGTCTTTCAGTTCGAGCAGCATGGTGCTGATCTCGTTCATATGAATGTCGCGTATGGCATAGTTGTGAACGAACTCAAACAGATCTGCTTCCAGCGCACGGAAGTTTTTAATGACGGGATTGTCCGATAACTGCTGCAGCGCCCGGATGATGCGCCTCGGATCTTTTGCCCGTACCGCAAGGAACATGCTGGCCAGCTGTTCCAGGTCTTTCTCCATTACATTGCCCATCATCCCGAAATCCAGAAAGCAGATCCGGTTGCCGGGAATGATGAGAATATTGCCGGGGTGCGGATCGGCATGAAAGAAGCCGTGGTAAAAGACCTGATGAAAATAGGAGTCAATCAGCCTTTTGGCGATGAGCTTCCTGTCGAATCCTTCGGTATCCAGACGCCTGACATCATTGACCTTGATGCCGCGGATGAATTCCATAGTCAGTACACGGTCGGTGCTGTAATCACGGTAGACTTTGGGTGCAGTGGTGTGGGATTCGTTTTCCTTGCCGCCTTTGAAGTTGTCCGCAAAGCGCTGCAGATTGATGGATTCATGCACGAAGTCGAGCTCCTGACGGATGCTTTCTTCGAACGTGCGGACCAGTCCGGGGGGATCAAATGTTCGCACCGAGGGCACGCGCTTCATCAACACCTCCGCTGCGTAATACATGGCTTTGATGTCTGAGTCAATGGTTTCGCGGATACCCGGGCGCTGCACCTTGATCACCACTTCTTCGCCGCCGTGAAGCCGTGCCCTGTGCACCTGTGCAATGGACGCGGAGGCAAATGCCGTCTCGTCAAATGCGGCGAAGACTTCGGCAACAGAACGCCCGAGTTGTTTTTCAATGACCTCTTTCGCCTCCGCTCCGGGGATAGGAGGTACACGGTCCTGAAGTTTTTCCAGTTCGGTGATGAGCGGTGGTGGCAGGAGGTCCGGACGATTGGACAGAATCTGACCAAATTTGACGAACGTAGGCCCCAACTCTTCACACACCAGGCGCATTTTCTCCCACTTCGAAAGGGAGCGGGCGCGCGCATAAAGGGACTTCGGAAGGATTCTCCTTACCCATTTCCAGAGCCGGCTTTCATCCAGATGTGCTACAAGATCCTCAAACCCATAGCGGGCCAGGACACGGAGTATTTTGTTGTACCGCCGGAGATGTCGGTACTCTTTTCCCATGAATGAGAATAATCCCATGCGGTGAATTTAACCCTGCTGACCCGATCTCAGTGCATTCAATTCGTTTTGCAACTGCTCAATCTGCGATTTCAGGTGTCGCAATTCGTCGGCCTGCGCGATGTTCAGTTTATCGAAAGTCTTCTTGGCAATGGCTTCCATCTCCTGATTCATCTTTTCCTTCACCTCACCGGCCATTGCGGAGAGGCGCGAAAGCAGATCGTCCTCAGTCATGTCAGACTCCTCGTCACCATGAAAGATTTCATCGTACTTCTCCTTACCTGACTTAGCCATGTGCTTGAGCTTTTCCATCAACTCCTTGTCCTGAGCGATGAGGTAAAGGTTGGTGCCCAGCGAAAGCAGGCGAAACATCGTGCGCAGTTGCATTGTACAAATAGTATTTGATCAAAAGTAGGTCCCCGCGACGGGCAACCGGCTGACTACCGTCAGGTATCAGTACGATATTTGTGGGGCCTGCTGGAGGTAAAGAAAGTACATTTGCTGAAAGCGATTGCATATGTCCAGCCAGACCGTAACCTCAATCATGACCGCCAATCCGGAGGTCGTTCGTGCAGGAGATTCTTTGCTCGTGGTAAAGAAGATGTTCGAGAAGCAGCAATTCCATCATCATATTCCCGTGGTGGACAATGGCACTCTCGCAGGCATGATCAGTCTGTATGATTTCATTATCGCCATGCGTGGGGCTTCGCTGGATGATACCGAGCCGGTTTACGCATCGAAAACGGCAGGCGACATTATGTCGCGTGAGGTGAAGTCATGCACTCCTGAAACCACTATCGCCTCTGCGGTAGCGATTATGCTTGAGCATCACATCAATGCGCTGCCTGTGGTGGAAAACACAATCCTCCGGGGCATTGTGACCAGCCGCGATCTGATGGCTACACTTCTCTGATGACACGCATTTACTCGCCCATCATCTGCCACTTCATCACTTCGTCTTCCGTAATATCGCGGACCGCTTTTTTTCCGATAACCTGATTGATTTCCTTCGGCGAAATGCCACTCGCCGGGCGCTTCCAGGTGAGGTCAGAGAATTCAATCGCCTTACCTGCTGGAATAGGCCGCGCTGCAACGAGGCTGCGACGGGCGTTTTTACGCGCCGGCTCCTCGCTGGAAAGCGCGGTCATTTCAAAGGTTCCGAGCAAACCGAATGTACGTTCGATACGGCCGTGGAAATGCTTCAGGTCGTGCATATCCATTGCATGGTAATGGTCATTGCCCGGCAGTGTCTTGTCGTGGGTGAAATGCTTCTCAAGCACCGCAGCGCCTAACAGCGTGGCCACTTCCAGGGTGTGCATATCCTTCGGAAGGGTATGATCGCTGTAGCCCGGAACAGTGTCCGGGAAGAGACGGATCATGTCCTTGATCATTCCCAGATTGGCGTTTTCATCCAGCGTGGGGTAGTTGAGTACACAATGCATCAGGCAGAGTTTGTTGCCGTGCTTTTCAATGGTTTCCACGGCCTGCATCACTTCCCACTTATACGCTGCACCTGTGGAGAGAATAATCGGTTTGCCAAAACTGCACTGATACTCGATAAACGGGAGGTTGGTGAGATCACTGCTGGAAATCTTGAATACGGGCATGAGATCGTTAAGGAAGGTGGCACTCTCTACGTCAAATGGTGTGCTCATGAATTCGATTCCCGCCGTTTCGCAATACCGCGCGAGCTCTTCGTATTCGTTCTTCCAGAATTTGTCGTATTTCTTGAACAGCTCAAATTGGCTGCGCGTGGGTTCCTTGGTGATATCCCAGTAATACGGACTGTCTTTGCTTGCAATGGTCTCTGCCTTGTAGGTCTGAAACTTAATGGCATCCGCACCGCCTTTTGCGGCTTCGTCAATGAGGCGCTTTGCCAGCTCCATGGAGCCCTCGTGGTTGACACCTGCTTCCGCAATCACGTACGGTCGGGCAAGCTTGCGCGGATTGTATGAATCGAGAAAAGAAGTCAGTTTCATGCCCGAAAGGTACTGCCTGAGCGGCAATCCTATTCGCCGTCCTCACACTTGCAGGGCGCGGAAACGATAATCCGCGTCCTGGGAAGGAGATCAAGGATGCGCTGCTGTGTGGCCACATTCATCTGATTGTGCAGTAAATCAAAGTATTCCAGCTGCGGCAGGTCGCCCAGCGTATTGGGGTAGATGGAAATGGGGTTGTCCCACAATGCCAGAATGCGCAGTTCGGTCAGGGCGTTGATGTCTTCCGGAATGACTCTGATGTAGTTATCGCCCAGATCGAGTTGTGTCAGGTGCGATAGGGTGAGGATAGCCGGAGGAATGGAATCCATACCGCACCGGATGCACTCAATCCGTTGGAGGTTGGATAGCGCAGCGATACCATCCGGAAAATTACCGGTTTTATTTTTCGATAAACGAAGCTCCTGCAGGTCTTTTAACAGGAGGATGTCCTCCGGAAATGCAGTGAGCTTTTGTCGGGAAAGATCGAGTCTGTATACCGGCCCTGCAGCGCTCATTGCTTCTGTCAGACTGGTATAGATTTTCGTGGTATCCAGTGAGGCCGGCGGAAGAACCTGCGCTGCGGCGAATAAACCGGAGCAGAGTAAAAGAATCAACGTGAGTGATTGGCGCATAGTTCACGGGCCTTTAGGCTGTCTTCCCGGATCTGCAATTGCAAATCCTGTACCGAGTCAAATTTGCGTTCATCGCGTATCCGATTGAGCAAGTGAATGCGCATGTTTTCACCATAGATCATTTGATCAAAGTCAAACAGGTGTGCCTCGATCTGGCGATGTCCCGCGTGAAGAACGGTGGGTCTCACGCCGATATTGAGGACTCCGGCCATTTTCTTGCCGTGTAGTTCGGCGGTAATGGCATAAACTCCGTTGGCGGGGATGAGTTTAAATGGATAATCCACACGAAGATTCGCAGTAGGGAATCCTATTGTGCGGCCCCGTGCATCGCCGTGAACCACCGTCCCCTGAAGACAGTATGAATAGCCCAGATATCGCGAAGCTTTCGCCACATCCCCGGCGTGCAATGCCTCCCTGATTTTTGTAGAGCTGACATGCACCTGATCAATGTCCTCGGCCGGAATTTCTTCAACCAGAAATCCGAAGACATCGGACATCTCGCGGAGCGTGGTAAAGTCTCCTTCGCGGTTGCGGCCAAAGCGGTGATCGTAGCCGACGACGATCGTGTGCGCATGAAGGCCATTCACCAGCAGATTGCGCACATAGTCTTCTGCTGTGAGCCGTGAAAACCCATGTGAGAATGGATACACAACCAGATGGTTCAGTCCGGCCGCCTCAAGGAGCTCCGTTTTTTCCTGAGGGGTGTTGAGTAGCTCGAGCCCGTGGTCCTCCGGATGGAGGATCATGCGTGGATGTGGATAGAACGTCAGCAGTGCAGTTTCACCACCGATCTCTGCCGCTCGGGACTGAAGCGTGCGAAGAATGGCGCGGTGTCCGAGATGCACGCCATCGAATGTGCCGATGGTAACCACCAGCCTGGAGGATGTCGTGAAGCGCGAAAAATCGCTGTGAACGGTGATCATTCAGGAATGCAAACTTACTCCCGGAAGGGGCAAATGAAAAGCCCTCCGCAAGGGAGGGCTTTCTTTATTCTTCCGGAGAAGAGAATGCGATTAGCGGGTCACGTTCAGTTGCTTGGCAAACATGCGCGCGCCGTCAACCACGAGACTTACGGTGTAGTTACCTGCTGCGTAGTTGCTCACATTGAGGTTGATCTGGTTTGCACCCGGCTGCATGCGGCCGAGGTTTGAGAACTCTACCACACGGCCCTGAATGTCACGCACTTCGTAGGCTACAGCAACCGAACCGGTGAGGGTGTAGTTGATACGCGCCACATCAGCAGCGGGGTTCGGACTGATCACAAAAGAGGTGAGAAGTTCGTCGTTGATTTCGTTTACAGAAACGAGTTCACACATGATCAGGCGAACAGCCGGTGACCAGGTCTGTGAACCAAACCATACAAAATCACCAGAACCTGCGCGCTCGTAAACGCCGGTTGAATTGTCTGAATCGCTGTTGGCTTCAGCAGCAACAGTCACTTCAGTAGGAGACTGGTTCTCATTCAGGATACCAGCGAAGTACACTTGGGTTTCGTCGATTTCGTAAGGAGCATCGAACGGATAGTAGTGGTACTGGTCGTTGAGCTGTCCGTCGGTAATCTGGTACTCTTCAGAAGCAACGATTTCTCCTGAGTCATTGAGGTTGCCGTTGGTCAGATAAAGCACGGTACTGAATTCAGCACCTGCATCTGTGTTGCCGCCGAACTGCACAGAGATACCATGCGCAGTTGAACCGGCGTTAGGGAAGGTGTAGAAACATCCGTATCCGGTCGGATCGAACTCGGAAGTGGGGTTTTCAGCGGCACGTGGACGAATTTCCGCATCGAGGTTTGTTTCATCTTCGTGACCGTACTCGCACGTGGTGTAAACAATCGTGCGGATGAATGAATTGTTTTCGAGGTTTTCGTCTTCGCTGTCGCTGGCGATGGTAGCACGCAATCGGTAAGTACCTGCAGCAGCAGGCTCGAATCCCGTCGGGAGATACAGCGAATCCAACAAATAAGACGGACACTCAGGAGTGTTCGCGAATGATTCCATGGTGAAGGCCTCACTCACGGTTGTAGAAAGTACGTTGTCGTTTTCGTCAAGTACTTCGAAGGTGATGGTGGTATTGGTCTGATCCGACGAACCATTATTGCGGTAAATAGCACCTGCGAGGATACCGCCATCTGCAGCAAGGACGCGCTGCTCGAAGGGAATTACACGGAATTCCCAGTCAGCGAATACATCACCGTTAACGGTCTGTACCAATTCAAGGTCATTCGCTACCGGGTTTTCGTAGATAGCGATGTCATCCAGGCCCCAGAAGTAGTGGCTGTATCCGGCAGCGGCTGCGAGGTTGTAACCCCAGCGGATGATTACATTGGACTGGCCTGCTGCTGCGCACGAAATGTCAACTTTGGTGTAAAGCGGGTTAGCTGACAGTGTATTTGCCGAAGGAAAGAAGCTTCCCTGAGCGGGGTACACCGTCCAGTTGGTACCGCCGTCGGTGGATACTTCGAGTGTAAGAGGTGACGTCGGGAAGCAGCAGTAGCGGAAGTACTGGTAGTACTCGACGATTACCGAGCTGAGTTCAGAACAATCGAGCCCCGGAGTGCTGAGTGAACCGGTTACGTCCTCTACACCGTCAGAAATGGGCGTGTTGAACAGGTCGCAGTCGAAAATCACCCAGCCATTAGCTGCTGTTGGTGAGCCAAGAGCTGCAATGGTAGATGAAAATTCACCACCCGGGCTGTTCGAGTTTGCCATCATCCAGATGGTGTTGCCACCGCTGTCTTCAGTAGTCATCGGACCAAAGCCATTGCTTCCTGCAAGGCCGTTACTGAAGTCTTCCATGAAGAACACACTGCCGCGTTCAGATGCGGGAGCAACGTCTACAGTGGCTGAGCGAGATCCACCGAGCTCCACATCTGTTACCGGTGAAAGTGCGCTTGGGTACGTTGCCGGAATGCGCTGAGCAGATGTGCCCAGTGCAATAGCGAATGTACCAACGAGAATAGAGATTCTTTTCATTCTTAGAGAGATTTGATTAGTCGTCACGAAAATACCCCCAATTGCACATTTACCCTAAAGTTGTGCAAGAAAAAAGGCTCCCGAAGGAGCCCTTTTAACTTTAATGCGGGGATTCGCAGATTAGCGAACCATCATTTCTTTGGTCATGCTTACCGCACCTGCAGTGAGGGTGTAAGTATATACACCGGCGCTGAACTGATCCACGTTGAGGCGGATGAATTGCTGGCCAGCCATTTTCAGACCTTCTTCCTGAACAGATACGATACGGCCTGACAGGTCACGTACGGTGAGTGTCACGCGCTCTGGCTGATTCAGGCTGTAGTTGATCATGGTGTAGTCCTGAGCGGGGTTCGGAACGTTCTGTCCGAGTGTGAGCACACTCTCGGTCACGTTTTCGCTCACGCTGAGGGCTTCGTCAGAGTTCAGACGTACCATCGGGGTAGATGATGTAGCACCCCATCCATCGGTGTCGAACAACCATGAAACCACCCACTCGTTGCTACCTGAAACAGGGATACGTGTTCCGCTTTCGCAAGCTACCACTACGAGGTAGATTTTTTCACCTTCGAGCGTCACTGCTGAAGGCTCATCGCCATCAGCGAATGGAATGAACGTGAAGCTGTTTCCGCCTACTGCATTCAGGTCGCTCTGCTGAATTTCATATTCTACCGTTTCGATGCCGAGGTCGAGCAGGTCCGGACCATCAGTGCCGAGTCCGAGGAACTCGTATACACGGCCCTGAATGATATTACCCACAGTCGAGCCGGCTCCGATTGCTACGTCGATACCACCGAAGGTATCCGTTGTGTACACATCGAAGAGGTTGCCGTATTCGAAGTCAGAAGTAGGACCTACGAAGGCCTGCGCAGCGTTAAGGTCACGGGCGTAGGTGAAGTCGGTGATCTCAACCTGAGTTGATGCTTCGTCGTTCGAGTTGTCATCATCACCGGATTCTGAAACTACGCGAGCTGTGATACCGATTACACCCGTGTTGGCCGGAGTGTAGCTGGAAGTCACAGAAAGGGTGTCTTTATCGAGGCTCAGGAAGTTCGCAGAGATCTGGTCAGAAGTGAACGGTGAACCGCTTACTTCAGTACCATCGTCAGTTACGGTGAATTCTACCGCAGCGTTAGTCTGATCCAGGAAACCCTTGTTGAAGATCACGGCAGTTGCCTTGATCGGGCTGACCTGAGTCACTGGTACGCGAGAGTAATCCCAGAATCCGAACCCGAAGGTTTCCTGGTTCCAGTTGCCCACTTTTACTTTATCCACCTTGAGGTCGAGGTTCGGCAGTTCACCGATGATCACGTTGTCCACAGCAAAACCGGACGCCCATGCGCCACCGTCAGTCCACTGGAAACGGAAGATCACTGAACCCTCACCGCTGAGGTCGTACACCGGTACGATAATGGTCTGCCATACATCGAAATCCACCGGAAGCACATCGATGATGTTGCCGTCCACGTCAGTTCCCAGTGGGATGATGTTGAAGGTGGTACCACCGTCAGTTGAAACCTGGATGGTTGCATCACCACCACCGAAACCACGGTCGTGGAAAATGTCGAAGGTGACTGCCACATTAGTCGCATCAGTGAAATCGAGCTCAGGTGTCTGAAGGTATGCGTCGATCATGTCGCAGTCACAGGGAGCGCCATCGTCATTGGCACCGGCAAAACG
>JBKDGH010000155.1:0-9960 GCA_046336655.1 Flavobacteriales bacterium
GGATATGACCAAGGAAGAATTCGAGAAGTGGACGGATCCGAATGCCCGTTCGCCGTTCACGATGATCACGCGCAATCCTGAGGGTAAACTCGGATCAACCTTTTATCACAAGGCCTTCGTGAAGCAGGTAACTACCATATCTGACCTACTCCTCAAGGCGGCGAAAACAACCACAGACACCGAGTTATCCCTTTATCTCCGGGAAAGAGCAAAAGCACTGACCACCGACAGCTATGGCGCGAGCGATGTGGCCTGGCTTCAAATGCGCAAAAACCGGCTTGACATCATTATTGGGCCGATTGAAAACTATGAAGACAAACTATTCGGCCTGAAAACTTCTTATGAGGCGTACGTCCTTGTGAAAGACATGAAATGGAGTCAGCGCCTCGATAAATACGCGGCGCTATTGCCCAAACTCCAAAATCAGCTGCCGGCTTCAAAAGAAATCAAGGGTCAGCCCGTGGGAACTGACTCTCAGTTGGCAGCTTACGATGTGGTTTTCTACGCCGGCGATTGCAACAGCGGCAGCAAAACCATAGCGGTGAACCTGCCCAACGATGAAACGATTCAGCAGAAGTACGGAACCCGTCGCTCACAGCTCAAGAATACCATGCGGGCCAAGTATGATCATATTCTGGTGCCGATCGCCAGTGAACTCATCGCCGATGAACAGACCAAACATATCACATTCGATGCGTTCTTTTCCAATGTCATGTTTCACGAAGTCGCGCATGGATTGGGCGTGAAAAATTCGAAGAACGGGTTGACTGTGCGCGAAAATCTGAAAGAACAATACTCATGGCTTGAAGAAGAAAAAGCCGATGTGCTTGGTTTGTGGCTCATTGGCAAACTCTACGAAATGGGTGAGATAAAAGATGGCGACATGATGGATCACTACGTTACGTTTCTCGCCGGCATTTTCCGCTCGTGCCGTTTTGGCGCTTCCAGTGCTCATGGTGTAGCCAATATGCACACCTTCAACTTTCTGGAAGGCATTGGCGCATTTCAGAAAAACATCCACACAGGCAAGTACAGTGTTAACGAGGGATCTATGCGCAAGGGAATTCAAATACTCGCTGAAAAAATCCTTGAACATCAATTTGATGGCGACTATAACAAGGTGATCGCAGAACGCGAAAAATCGGTGATGAGCCCCCAGCTTCAAGCCAATCTCGAGGCCATTTCTGCGAAAGGTATTCCTGTGGACCTTGTGTTCCGTCAGGGACAGGATGTCCTCTTCTCAGGCAATAAGTAAATCCACCAACGGTTGTTTTCTCATGAATGCACTCCGGATTCTTCTCATAGCCCTTCTTGCAGGCAGCACCACGCTCAACGCGCAGATCGGACAGTCCTTCCCCTCCATCTCAGGTGAAATACTCGAAGGAGGAAACGCTACACTTCCCGCGGATTACGCAGGTAAACTCACCCTCGTAGGCATGGGCTGGACCAGGAAATCCGAAGAGGCGCTGCGCGCGTGGGTTGAACCGCTCTATGACAAATTCGTGCTGAAGCGCGGCATCTTCGACAAGGAATACGATGTGAATCTCTGTCTTGTAGCGATGTACATCGGCCTGAAGCAAACCGCATATGAATCCACGATGAAAGACCTGCGCGAAACCAGCCGCAAGGATCTGTTCCCCTACATTCTTTTTTATAAAGGGCCTCTGGAACCCTATGACAGCAAGCTTGGGCTGGTAGACAAGTCCATCCCCTATTTCTTCCTGCTCGATGAAGAAGGAAAGATAATGCACGCATTCAGCGGTGCATTCTCAGAAACCAAAATGGAAAAACTGGAAGAAGCGCTGAACCACAGATAAGCCCGGAAATACCGATCAGATCAGGTTATCCTCAAGTTGTCGGCGCAACGCGATCATCTTGATTGCGGTAACTGCGGCTTCTACACCTTTGTTGCCCTTGTTGCCTCCGCTTCGGGCCAGAGCCTGATCCATGGTATCATCCGTAAGTACGCCGAAGATCACCGGTCGGCCGGTTTTCAATCCGACTTCCATAATGCCGTTGGCGGTGGCCAGACTTACAAACTCGAAGTGAGGTGTCTCGCCGCGGATGATACTTCCCAGACAAATCACCGCTTCCACCGAGCGGTTAGCAATCATCAGGGTTGCACCCACTGCCAGTTCGAAACTCCCCGGCACATGGACCACATGCACATTGTCAAGGCGCACGCCCTGCCCGGTAAGCGTATCCAGTGCACCGCGGAGAAGATTCTCAGTGACCTGAGCATTCCACTCAGACACCACGATACCCACGCGCATGTTCGATGCATCGGGCAAATTCTCTGAAGAAAATGCGGATAGATTTTCGGTGGCCATGATTAGTCCTGCGCCTTGAGCATAGCGAGCAGCTTGGCCGCTTCGCCGTACTCCTGCGACTTGGAATCATAGTTATCTGTCACCTGCTGAAGCAGGCCTTTCGCCTTGTCGTTTTTGCCCAACTCCATGTACACTTTGGCAGCCTTCAGAGAGTAATACGGCGCGAGAAAATCCTTTGACTCTGCAGAATACGCTTCCCGTGCAGCCTTTTCCAGCCACTTGGCACCTTCTTCCAGATTTTCGAGTTGTACGTACATGTCACCGGCATTGCCGATCGCAAGCACACCCACTGTTTCATCACCGAAATCAGCCTCTTTGAAGTGGTTCAGTGCCACTTCGTACTCACCGTTGTCGCGGGTGATAATACCGGCGTAGTAGTGAGCCAGCCTGGCAGCCTTGGTGCCGCTGTAGTTTTCGATGATGGCCTCAAATCCGTCGAATTCGCCGTCACCGCTCAACGCGAGTGCGGTGGAATCCATTTCCATCCATTGCTGTGCCTTCCACAATGCGTTGGAAGCTTCCTTCTCACGCGGGTTTTTGTAGAGGTACTGATATGCAAAGAAGCCGATAAACGCGATAGCTATCGCGCCCAGTCCGATTGCGAAACTCTTGCGGTTTTTATCCACAAACTGCTCTGTGCGGGTATATACATCGCCGACGTTTACTGCCACGTCATCTACATTCTGTTTGGCCATGGGTCAAAATTTGAGGGTGCGAAAATAAGCCATTTCCCCCAAAGAAGGCATATTCCCCTCAGGATGGCCTTTTTGTCCACATCTGAAGCGCTCCCGCCGGGCGTCCATTAGCTTTGCACCTTCCATGGAACACGGCCTCCGCGATATTCAACTCACCCGTCTGAGCCTATACCAGTTCAAGTGCTACCCGGAGGCACAACTCACCTTTTCCTCCCCGGTGGTGTGCTTTCTCGGGCACAACGGGGCGGGCAAAACGAACCTCCTCGACGCCATCCATTACCTCTCTTTTTCCAAGAGTTATTTTAATAGCCTGGATGCGCAGAATATTTCTTCCGGGAAAGAAGAATGCAGCATCACCGGCGAATTCGTGCGCGGCGGTCAACCCGAACTTATTTCCTGCGCCTGGCGAAAGGGACAGCGCAAAGTGCTCCGCCGCAACCAGAAGGAATACGACAAACTCGCTCACCACATCGGACTGCTTCCCGCGGTGATGATCACGCCGTATGACGTGGACCTGATCCTCGAAGGAAGCGAAGTGCGCCGGAGGTTCATCGACGCCACCTTGTCACAGATTTCTCCGGCCTACCTCGACCATCTCGTGCATTACAACCAGGCCCTTCAGCAGCGCAATGCATTGCTCAGGCAGCTCGGACGAAGTGTGACGCACGAGCTCACCGAGCCGTGGGACCATCAGCTCGCGGTGCACGGTGAAGCCATTTATTCGCAACGCAATGCATTCATCGGGGCATTCCTGCCCCTGTTTGTGGAAGTGTACCGGGAAATTTCGGGCGGAAGAGAAACTCCTTCCCTGCGCTACTCTTCCGATCTGCACGCAGGGAAACTGATGGACCAGTTGCGCGATGCGCTGGAGCGCGACAAGGCACTCGAGCGCACCACGAAGGGAATTCATAAAGACGAACTCGAGTTCGACCTCGATGACCGGATGATCCGGAAATTCGGTTCGCAGGGACAGCAGAAATCGTTTCTTATTTCCCTCAAGCTCGCACAGCTGATGTACTTGCGGGATAAAAGCGGAATGAACCCGCTGCTGATGCTCGATGACCTCTACGACAAACTCGATGAGTCGCGTGTGCACAATCTGCTGCGCTGGATTCATGACCACCACAAGGGGCAATTGTTTATCACCGATACCCATCCCGACAGAATTCCGAACCTGCTCAGCGGACTTCGGATCAGCCACGAGGCGTGGGAAGTGGATCAGGCCTCATGCACCCTGAAATTCCGCACTGCCGGGACAGTGGGCGTAATTCAGCCTTAACTTCATTGCCCTGATTCTGTACCATGGCCCGCGCATTCAATGATAAAACGCTCAAACAGGTAATCGCAGAAATACTGCGCGCCTCCGGCATGGAGAGGCGGTACACCGAGCTCGATATCGAAGAGCACTACCGCCAGTTCGTGGGCGAATACATTTCCAAAAAAACACGCGAAGTGAGACTGAGGGAGAAAACGCTGGTCCTCCGCATCGAATCCGGTCCGATCAAGGAAGAAATCAGCTACCAGAAATCGCGGATTCTCGCTTCCATCAACGAGCATTTCGGAAAGGTGATCGCAGAGGACATTCTGATCCTGGGGTAACCGCAACCCTGAAAATCACTGACTCGCTCCATTTTTGATAGGGTGTTTGCAGGCCTCCGGTGTATATTTCGCATCCCTGCATGATGAAACGTATGAAACCAACCCGAGTAAAATTCCTTCTGGCGTCATCTGCTGCTGCCCTGGTGCTGCTGCTTTCCGTGGCTTATACTCCTGCTCCTACGAACGCCCGCTATCACACCGAAGGTGAAATGGTGCGCTTCATGACGGGGGGAGATTTGCCTGTTGGCGATAATGGACTCTTCATCGGCTCCGGAAAATGCGCAGGCTGTCATGGAATTGATAACGCCGTGCCGCCAATTGCGAATCTCACGCAGGAAGGCGTGCATGTGAGTCCGGCAGAAGACTGGCGCGCGACCATCATGGCCAACTCCGCGCGCGATCCGTTCTGGCGCGCGAAAGTGGCTCATGAAACCACCACTAATCCCGATAACGCGCAGGCCCTGGTCAATAAATGCACTTCATGTCACGCACCTGTGGGACGATTCACTGCATTGCATAACGGTCAGACGGATTATTCAATGGAAGAACTCGATGAGGATTCACTGGCTCTCGACGGTATATCCTGCGGAGCGTGCCACCAGCAGCGCATGGACAATATCGGTCAGCATTTTTCGGGTGAATTGTTTTATCAGGGCGATACGTTGTGGGGACCGTACATCAGCTCCGAACTCGATCCGCCTTTGTTTGATTTTATCATGTCCAATTTTGTGGGCATCACGCCTGCCGGTGATGAAATGTTTCCTAAATCAGAAACCTGCGCAGGCTGCCACACGCTGATTACTCACAGCGTAAATCTCGATGGAGAGTTCACCGGTGTGGACTTTGTGGAGCAAGCCACCTATCACGAATGGCTGAACTCCACGTTCAACAACGAAGACGAATCGCTCAATAAAGAATGCCAGGGCTGCCACATGCCGCGACTCGATGAGCCTATCATTATTGCCTCAGGTTACACGTTTATTCCGGGGCGCGAGCCGTTCGGCCAACACTGGCTCGTGGGCGGTAACTCGTTCATGCTGGAGCTGATGAAGAACAGGATCGATGACCTCGGCATCACCGCCGACGAATCGCATTTTGATATGGTGATTGAACGCACCATCAGCCAGCTCCAAAACGAAACCGCAACACTTGAACTCGAAACTGAAGACATTGACGGCGACACCGCACGATACAAAGTGAAGCTCACCAATCTCGCGGGACACAAATTCCCGAGCGGCTATCCCGCCCGCCGTGCATGGATTGAGTTCATTGTGACCGATGAAGACGGCAATGAAATCTTCCACAGCGGGGATATGGATGAGCAGTACTATGTGATCGGTGAAGACGCCACGTACGAGCCGCACTACGACCGCATCACGGCGCAGGACCAGGTGCAGATCTATGAAATGGTGATGGGCGATGTGAACGGCAACCCGACCACCGTGCTGGAGCGCGCTTATCAGAAACTCAAGGACAACCGCCTCACACCGGAAGGGTTTTCATTCAGCCATCCGGTGTATGATACTACGAATGTGGTGGGCGGTGCCTTTACCGACCCCAACTTCAACCGCATCAACGGCGTGGAAGGCAGCGGAACAGATGAAGTCTACTTCCATATTCCGGTGGCTGGTATCAACGGCAATGTGAATGTCACCGCGCGTCTGCTGTACCAAAGCGTTCCGCCAAAATGGAATGAAGAATTGTTTGCAGTGGACAATCCCATCATCAATCAATTCGAACAGATGTACTGGGAAGAAGGCCCGGATCCCGTGCAGGTAGCTGCGGCAAGCACCACGTCATTGCTTGTGGGAATGCCCAATCTGAAGAACAGCCTCTACCTCGGACCGAATCCTTCTGAAGACGGAATGATTACTGTCTCAGCGCGGGGCATGCAACTTTCTGAAATCATCGTGTACGATGTGCGCGGTAAACTGATCCGCCGCATTCCGTTCAGAAGAAGTGCTGGTACGATCCAGTTGCCGGATGCCGCAGGCACCTATCTGATCGAAATCGTTTCAGACAGCGAGCGCACTGTGCGCAAAGTGATGAGGCGATAAGCGTTCAGCTTACAACAAGTCATTCGCAATGTTCGCCAGCTCGGAGCGCTCGCCGCGTTCGAGTGTGACGTGGCAGTATAGGTCCTGTCCTTTCAAGCGTTCAATCACGTATGACAAACCATTCGACTGCTCGTCGAGGTATGGGGTATCAATCTGCCGCACGTCACCGGTCAGAATGATCTTGGTGTTCTCTCCGGCACGGGTGATGATGGTCTTCACTTCGTGCGGAGTCAGGTTCTGCGCCTCGTCTACAATAAAGATGCAATTTGAAAGACTTCTTCCCCGGATGAAAGCAAGTGCGGTGATGGTGATCTTTCCCTGCGCCTGCATCTCATCAATCACTTTGCGCTTGCGCTCGTTCTCCCCAAACTGGTTCTTGATGAAATTGAGGTTGTCCCACAACGGCTGCATGTAAGGATTGATCTTGTCCTCCGCATCGCCGGGCAGAAATCCGATCTCGCGATTGCTGAGCGGTACGATAGGACGGGCAAGAATGAGCTGATCGTATTGATTTTTTTGCTCCAGTGATCCGGCTAATGCGAGCAAGGTCTTTCCTGTGCCGGCCACACCAGATATCGTCACCAGTTTCACATCCGGATTCAGGATAGCGTGAAGCGCAAACGCCTGCTCGGCATTCTTGGGCTTGATGCCGCAAGCATATGTTTTATCTACCCGCTGAATCACTTTTTCCCTGCCATTGTAATAAGCCAATGCGCTGGAGGAATGATTTTTCAGAATGTAATAGTGGTTGCTGAGTTTGTCCTTCCCCAGCGGCGTGAGTTTTTTCGACTCCCCGTCCTGATAGAGTTTGCGGATGAACTCACTGTCCACATCTTCTACGGTGGTCATTCCGCTATACATCATCAGCGAGTCCTTTACCTTGCCGGTCTTGTAATCTTCAGCAGGAATCTGCAGTGCTTTCGCCTTGATGCGGAGGTTGATGTCTTTGGTGACGAGAATGACCTTTGATGCTTTCTCCTCGAGCTGCAACTGTATAGCAGCGTTCAGGATTTTATGGTCATTCTTTTTTGCATCAAAAATGCGCTCAGCATCTTTCGGAATATCGTCGGATGTGTTGAGTACGATCTTGAATTTGCCTTTGCTTTCATTTTCGAGCGGAATCCACGAATCAAGTGTGTGCGATTCGGAGAGCCGGTCGATGATGCGGATGGATTCCCGCGCCTCGAAATTCTTGGTGTCGTTGCCTACTTTGAATTTATCGAGCTCCTCCAATACGGTGATCGGAATAGCGATGTAGTTGTCTTCAAAACTGTTGATGCAGTTGTGGTCATGAAGCAGCACTGAAGTGTCCAGCACATAAATCTTCCTTGCTTTACGAGGAGCGCGCATAATTCAGGTTATCGGTTGTATAGGTATTTCCAACACACATTCAGAAAGGGAGGCTTTTTCTCCGTCTGAACCCCTCTTCTCTGGCGAATGTATTCCCGGGATCTGGGCAAGTGACACCGCTTATCCGGAGTTTTCAACCACTTTAAATCTGATAATCTGGGCTAATGTGTGCTGCCCTTGAAGACGGGAGAAATCAGCATCAGGACCCCGCTGCTTCTGTTCATGGTTGAAACAACCCGATGGGGATTTTCTGGAAATTTGCATTATACTTGTTCGAGGAATCAATTCACTGTAAACCATGCCAGTTCAACGCGTAATGATGCCCTTGCTGAGGTTTTATACCATTGCTCTTCTTGTGCATTGCTTCACCCTCGCTGGCCGGGCTCAGTTACTGTCTCTGCCGGTGAATTCAGCCTTCTCAGGCACCACTTATTGCGACATGGATGGTTGGCAGGAGGATATCAGCGCCCGCACAGCCACAACAGCCTTCTGGAAACATGCCGATGGTCGCGTCCGAATGGAATCCGCATCCCGGCCTATCCACTACAGTGACGAATCAGGGCATTGGAAGCGCATTATCGCTACTCCCGCTCGGACGGGAGAAATGTGGATCGCTGCAAATCAGCCAAATCCGGTGGCACTCACCGATGATGGTCAGGCAATCATCGGCTTCAATACCCCGGATGAGTTGCGCATCGGAAAAGAAGTACTGGTTCAAGGCCAGCCAATGAGTTTCAGGCCGCTCAGCACTGGCGCTGATGCCCGGGAAATTGTATCAGCATCGCATGCAGAAATCCGAAAAAACTGGCATTTCGGAGAAAACAGCATCAAATACAGCTACATGCTCGATTCGCCGCCTGCAGGTGAACACGGCGCGCACTGGACGCTCTCCGAATCCATACATACGCCGTCAAACGCACTTCTGAGCGGAGATGACCATTTTGGCAAGGAAGCGGAAGGTCTGTGGATGGGCGATCTTGTCGTAACCCGCAATGAAGTGACTTCAGCGCGCATCCGCGGTGCAATTTGTTTCGATTCGGCTGGTCACATTCATCTTGCCAGATACTCGTGGGAACAATCAGAACAGGGGTGGATCATTCACACCCATATTGATATGGAATGGCTCAGCCACCCCGAAACGGTTTACCCTGTCACGATTGATCCGCTTGTAATCGGACCCACTTCAAACTGGGGACCTGAACCCATGCCTTCCTGCCTCATTCCGGAATTCAATGCTGACAGCATTCTTGTTGAAGTTCCAGGCGAAATCACCGTGACAGCCCTGTTCGTCACTGCCAGCTTCTACGCCGATCCTTTCACATTTGCCGTGATGGAAGATGGGGCCATGTTCTTCAGCACGGAATGCGGCGAGACAGACTATTTCGAAGTGCAGCCACCCAATGGCAATATTGCCGGAACTGCGTATCTGGAAAATTTCGACTTACGGTCTGACCTCATGTGTTGTTATACACCCTCCTGTTCAGCCACAAATTTCTGGCTGACCATGCACCTTGGTCGTTACACTCCTTCGGGCGATTGCAACTCCACCTATGTCTACTATGATCCATCGACCTTATGGCCGTTTTCAGCAGTTGTAGAGGGGCGGACTGTGGAGACTACCGGACTTGAATGGACAGTAAGCGGGACCCCCCAATGCTCTGACGATTGTGAGTTCAATGGCACAATCCGCGCGCGCTATGGCGTCAGGCCCTACACCTTCACGCATCCCTGGTCGGAGGAAACAGTAGTTACAGGTGGCCCGGCACCCTGTCAGCTGAATTCCGAATCAGAATCGATAAGCCTCACCTGGCCAGGCTGTCCGGAGTACTGCCCCAACTTTGATCAAATCGAAGTAGCGGCAGCACTTATTACCGATGCCTGCGGCAATACGGTCATTAACATTCCGCCCGATATCCTGAATATCAAGCC
>JBKDGH010000156.1:0-24593 GCA_046336655.1 Flavobacteriales bacterium
GTCCTGTCAATATTGACCGTCGGGATACCCAGTGCACTGGCCGTGGAGCGATCGATATCACCGTGGATATCGGTCGGCAGGTGGCTCACTGGATTGTTGACATAGATAGTTCCCTCGGTGTTCCTGAGTAACGACTCTACACGAGAGGCAATACTGCGCAACGAGTCGAGTTGATTTCCCAACACCCTTACTTCTACGGGAGCAATGACGGGCGGACCCTGTTCGAAATTCCTGACCTCAATGCGAGCACCTACTATGGAGCTCAATTGAGCACGAAGCTCTTCAATCAACTCCAGCTTTCGATGTGGGGCTGTCTGCTCATCAAGTTGAACAAATAACTGCGCAAAATCTGATCGTTCATTCTCAGGAATTTCATTGTAGTAGATCCGGGGATTACCCTTGCCCACATTGCTGGTGAAATACTGAATCTCCGGAACCTTCTGGAGGACTCGCTCAACATGTCTTGCAATGCTATCCGATGTGGCAAGACTTGACTGCATTGGAGAAAAGACATTTACGAGAAACTGAGGCTTTTCGGAAGCCGGGAACAGACTAAACCCTATTACTGGCATCAATTGCAGGGATCCAATAAAAACAACGCACGCAATCACCAATGTGATAACTGGACGCTTCAGAGCGCGATTCAGCAAAGGTGCATATGTACGATGAATAGCGCTCTGCATGACGCGCAGAAAGATGTTACCATTCACCTCACCAGCATGCTGATTCAAAAGCCGGCTGCTGAGAAATGGAATGATCGTGAGTGATACAATCATGGAAGCCAGCACACACATAATTACGGCCATGGGCAGGCTACGGATAAAATCTCCGGCCCCTTCGGGTAAAAACACGAGCGGCATAAACGCGATAATCAGCGTAGCTGTGCAGCCTACTACAGCCCGGCCTATCTGAGAAGTGGCTTTCAGCGTGGCGTCCATCCGCGAGTATCCCTCGCGCAACCATCGTTCGATATTTTCCACCACCACAATGCTATCGTCCACAAGCAATCCCAGCGCTACGACAAGTCCGACGATGCTCAATTGATTCAGGTGAAACCCCAGGAAATTCAACATGAACAAACCGATAGAAAGCGAAAGCGGAATAGAAATCATGACCACCACCGCTGCTCTGAACCCCAGAGGCAGAAGAGTGATTGCTACAAGGAGGATGGCCAGAATGAAATCCATACCCAGATCACTCAGGCGGTCATTCACATTCTTGGCCTGATCAAAATTGGTGATCAACTCCACATTGGCGGGAAGCTTCTTTCTGAACTCTTCAATCACTGGAAGATATCCGGTCTGAACCTGCGAAATATTGTTTCCTGGCTTCAGCGCAGTCGTAATCAGCACACAGCGATGGCCATTGATCCGTGTGATATGCTTTGTCTCCTCGAAATCCAGATAAACATCGGCTACATCCTGAAGCAACACATTCTTACCCTCAAAGCTGTAAACGATGGTTCTGGCCACCTCCTCCACTGACTGATAGTTACCGCTTGTTTTGATGTTGAATGACTTCTCCCCTGCCTGCACACTTCCTCCGGGTATATTCGCCATCTCGCTGAGTACTGCACCCTGGATGGCCTCGAGTGGTATTCGCAGTCGGGCCATTTTCTCCAAGCGCAAATCAATTCTCAATTGTTGATCCGGTAGGCCATGGATCTCGACTTTCTTCAGTGCTTTAATTTTCTCCAGCTCATCCTTTAGTTCTTCTGCAATCCTATCCAGCACCTCTCGCGGAGCATTTTCTGACATCAGTGACAACTGAAGGATATTCACGTTAGACGGCAGCACCCGCTGCACTTCCAAGCTGATTATCTCAGCAGGGAGCTCGTTTCGGATGGAACCCACTTCACGGACCAACTCCTGGTATTTATCCTCTACGTCGCTTTCATATTTATACTCCACATCAATGACCGCGACACCATCTTTTATGGTTGATCTCACCCTCTTTATATCATCCAGCTCTGTGACACGCTTCTCAATCTTATCCACCACCAGTTCTTCCATATCCTTCGGGCTGGTGCCGGGATACACGACAATAATCGGAAACTGAGGAGCGTCAATCTCCGGATCCTCTGATCTGGGCATGGTGATCAGGGTAACAGCACCCAAGGCGATAGACATAAGAAAAATCACCAGTGTAAACTGGTAATTCCTGACCGCGTAGTTCGATATCCTCATAGCTCAACGCACAATTTGAATAAGCGATTGATCCTTGAGATAAGCGCTTCCGCTGATGATCATGTGCTCGTATCCTTCCAGCCCCTGATCAATATAAACCTCCTCTTTCCCGAGTGAAGCTATCCGCACAGGCACTTTCACGGCGCGGGATCCATCATTGGTGCAGAAGATAAACGCATGCTTTCCATTTCCATCCAAAAGCGCAGAGTATGGAACACGCCATACCTGAAACGCATGCGTTGGGGTAACAACTGCCTTTCCGAACAAGCCAGAGGCAAGGGGTAAATCCCGAGATGATGAAAACTTAAGTTCAACACTCAACGTTCCTGACATGGGATCAACTCCAAAACCCTTAGAAGACACGGTAGCCGGAAACTCCCGACCTAAGAACGCATCACTGGTCACCACTGCCTGATCACCTTCTGAAATCAAAGACCACTCCTTATCACTAACGGACACCCTTAAAACCCAATCGCCTGCACTTCCCCCATTCATGCGGAGCACTGGGGTGCCCGGGCTGACCACTTGACCCACACCAGCCAATTTGCCCAGAATGACCCCGCTCAGAGGTGCCCGTACTTCAGAAAACCGCTCATTGAAACGCACTTGATTCAGTTGCTCAAGAGCCATATCTCGAGCGGTTCGGGCATTCTGCCACTGCTCCAATGTGGCCACACTGTCAGCATAAAGTTTCTCCACTCGGTTCAAGTCTCGCTCGGCCTTTTTCAAGGCAATGTCTGTCAGCTCCACCAGAGCCTTGATTTCAGTCAAATCAAGAGTGGCCAGCAATTGGCCCTGACTCACCACATCTCCTTCTTTCACCAGAATAGAAGAAAGGACGCCCCCGGTCTTGAATGAAAGGGTCGTTTCTTCATTGGTCGTAAACCATCCCGAAACCACAATAGGCGTATGTATAGCCCCTGACTGCAGCGAGGCTATTTTGACTGGAATAGCCTCGGCGGGTGTATCCGTTTGTACGGTTAACACCTCCGACCCTCCGCATGAGAAGAGCACAACACTTGATAAAAAAAGAAAAACCGATTTAACCTGATTCATCGTGAATTTATTTAATGATGATTCGGGGCAAAACAAAAGCAGCGTTTTCCCGCTCCAGATCAGCGTGTGCAGAAAGCACACCTAGTATGCGCAGATTAAGTGACAATCTGGAAGATGTAAGTTGGCTTCGCGCATCCAGAAACTCGATAAACGTGTTCACACCCTGACGATAACCGTTATCAATCAACCGGAAGTACACTTCAGCAGAAGAAATCTGTGTTTCCGCACTTTGCATTTGCTGCAGCGCCGCATTCAGATTGTCACGTGAAGTACTTCTGGACAATTCCAATTGTCTGTTCATCAACTGCAACCGATTGCGTGATAAGTCCAGATCCCGTTTGGCCATTTCAAGGGCCCGTGAATTCCTTCCACCGAGAAATATGGGAACATCAACGGATAAACCAATCAGATAATAACGCGACAGATCATCAACAACCCAATTCTCGGCCTGTGATCCCAAGTCCACAAACGCTTGAATTTTCGGTGCATAAGCCCATTCCCTCATTTTCAAAGCATGATTGCTCACGTTCACCGATGACTCCATGAGTCTCAACTCTTCCCGGGAAAAACCTTCAGACGACAGCGACTCCCCTTGCGCACTCAGTATTGCATCAGACAGCTCGTAACTGATATCAATCGGACTATCCAGCGGTCTGTTTAACAAGAAATTGAAATACTGCCCGGCTTTACTGACCTGATTTCTCGCAGCAGATATTTGCGAATCCATACTGCGCAACTCATTCTCCGCTCGCAAAACGTTAGCTGGAAGGGCTTTGCCGTTCTCCCGAAGTGACTGATTGACCCTTACACTTTCCCTGAGAAGATCAGCTGCATTTTCATAGATTTCCACTGCTTCAAGCGAACTCAGGTAATTGAAATAAGCTGTCTTTATATCCCTCACCAAATCCCTGCGGTAGATATCTGCCTCATACTCCTTCATAGCGACTTGCTCGGACTGAATCCGACGATTGTAGATCAGATCTGTGTTCAGCAGAGGCATACTTGTGCGCACATGTACATCATAAAGATTTCTCGGATTTAAGAATGACTGTGAATTCTCAATCTGCGGAAAGGCACTCGACTCCATCAGCTGATTGAGTGCTGTGTATACGGGATTGACAATGTCACCTACAGGAAAATTAAAATAGCGTCCCCCTTGTCCGCTTGTATAGCTGCTACTAAAATTCAGAGAAGGCAGAAAAAGTGACTTCGCATCCTGTAACTGCAACTGCGCCTGCGCAAGGGATATAGTGCGCTCCTTCAGCGCCAGATTATTGGACAATCCCTGATCGATGTACGCGTCAAGACTTTGCTGTGACCAGGCTCTGAATGCTATTAACAATAAGAAAAGCATGAACGTTCCCTTCCATCTTCCAGTGAACCACATGGGCCTGCTCTTGACCGAAGTCTTCAGTGTAGTTTCCCAAACCAGGCGCCTCACAATGCTTTTGCATGACAGCCCCGGAAACTGCAAATAGAGCAGGAAATGATTCACTCCGTAGACTTCACGTCCTGTCAGGACTGAACCATCCCGCTGAAACTCATAAAAGAACACTTTTTCCTGTTCGGCTTCACGGGCCTCTAAGCGACCTTCGTGCATGACAGTAGTTACTCTTTCAAAAGGATATATCACAGGGGCCTCATTTATAGTGCGAATTAACCAGGTGCAATTCATCCCCCACATTCTTTCCGGCTGAATGGTATATACGCTGACTTGAAATGCACGGAGCACAAGGTGGATGGCACCACAATCCATCCTCCTTCTCTACAGGCGGAGGATTCCATATCATAGCCCATCGGATCGCATGTATTCATAGTTGCCCACCAAGCTCAAGCTACGGGTCGTCTGCCCCATACCCAAGGACATATCCATCATCGCATCGGCGTAATGCGGAATGTCACGCGACAACTGCCCATCCCTCGGTCCTTTGAACAATATTCTCCTTCCTTGTGTAATCCTAATCTCCAACTGAATTGATCTACTCATCAATCGAAGTATCAGTCCACCCGCATCCGGATTGAAAATCTCAATTCGCAAGTCGATCAGATCCCGGATATCAATCAGCCATCCATATAACCGAATGTGACCAACATGCCTGATGAATCGCCTTCCGAGCCATTGGATTTCGGCCTGGGAGAATAGAATGCTCACCTGCGAATCAGTGCGATCCACCGCATGAAGCCAGAAATACCGATCGGGAAAAGAACTACCCCAGTTCTTCTCCAAATAACCCAACTCATGATCCAATTCATACCGTGAATCCCTGACCTGAACTACACCTGAAACAAGATGTGCTGTGTTTACAACGGAATGATAGCAAGGAAGACCGGGAACGAAGTAAGAATATCCCATCGAGTTCCTGAAGGACTTAATGGGTTGATTTCCCGAAAAGTTCAGGCAGATTGAAACTCCGTCTGCCGTGACCTCAATCCTGTCTCTGGAAAGCGTGTTGCTTCCCATACGCATGATATGCCGCTCTCGATCACAGGAGAGCTCTGCTTTGGGGAAGTACACCATCAATGCTTCGGAATCAGGTGATACGATTTGTATAAATCCGAAACGCTCCTCGGTATTCCGGGTGGCATAACCGTAAATCAGGATAAAGGAAATACCGTATTCCCGTGAATATATCTTATGGAACCATCCTTCGAAGTATCTGCTTCTTCCAAAATGTCCGCGCAAGTCGGATGGTTTGTATTTCCAGATCATGAAATTGGCTATTTTGATGCCTCCGATCTGGTGATTCCGATTCCCTTCCCCATAAACTGTTGGTTCATTCCGGGGCCATTCGTGAAGCTGTCCTATGTGTGCGAATCAACAAAACAGTCACACTTGAGCACTGCTCAATCGCCATGACTGGCTTCACCGGCGGTCTGAATGGCTAACACCATAAGATGAACGGAAAATGAGGGTTGAACCCAGATAGTGCAGTAGGATTTCTATTCCGACCCAATACGTCTTCGAGTACTCGCACTTGCTCGTTTCGGGTGCTCACCGTGAGGGTGACCACCCTTCCGCGCACGAAACCGACTGCATAATCTGAGATTAATACTTTACATATAGACCTGCAACAGCGAAAGGGCCAAACCATTTCAATGGACATACACTGGAGAACCTCTTATGGTATAACGCTAAACTACTATACCAATCTTCACACTAACGATCCGATTTGTTCCGTATCATGAAAATCTATCTATTGGTCGTCACATCAATTTGCCGGGCCTGCCCGTGGATCCTTCTCCCGCATTCCGGCTTATAAGCTTTGTCCGTTCTCGTTCGTATGTTTGATCCCGGATTGTGCGGAATGATGCAGTCGGTTTCGCACAGTTGACTCAACATGCCTGAGAAGACGGGCGCTTGGCCATCAGGGCCGAGGCTGGGCAGTTTTCACAGGACTTTTGGATCAATATAAAATCAGATTGCATCCCCTGGGCTTTATGCTCATAATACCCTCTAACTGACATGAGTCTTCTCGTCAACATCATCGCAGCGGCCATTCCTCCCGCCGTTGCATTAATCTGGTATCACCCTGCTGTGCTTGGCAAAGCCTGGAAAAAATCAGCGGACCTGACTGAAGAAAAACCTCGGAGAGCCAATCTTGGCCTCATATTCGTACTTTCCCTCCTCCTCAGTTTTATGCTGTCCATACAGATGAACTATCTCGTCATCCACCAGGCGCACCTCGACTCCATTGTAATGGGCATAAGCGGCTACGGGCAGGAAGGATCTGAGGTAATGAATGACCTCTCTGCATTCAAGCAGAAGTACGGCGGAGAGTTTCGCACCTTTAAGCATGGAGCATTCCATGGCGTCCTTACGGGAATCTTCTTCGTGCTTCCTGTGCTTGGTATGAATGCCATGTTTGAGCGCAAAAGGTTCAAGTACATTGCCATCAACACGCTGTATTGGGTCATTACACTCGCACTGATGGGCGGCGTGATCTGCCAGTGGAGCTGATTCCGGTATGCGTGTTCTTGCTATCCGCACTGACTTCAGCCACCACGGCGAGCATTCGGGCTACAAGCAGATCCTGAAGTTTATCCGCCCGGCCGTGGTGCTCGGACGGGATGAGCGCACGGGTACTACGCCCACCGGACTGCGAGAAAAATACCAGTGGCTCTATGAATGGGATGCGCGGAAATACCGCCGACAGGTGGACCTCGTGCACATTCTTTATGGCGAGGATTATTTTCGTTTCAGTCCGTGGCTCCTTGGCGATTTACCTATCGTAGCCACCTTCCACCAACCCGCGGAAATGCTGGAGCGGGAAGTTATGCGCGGCGATCTGCGCGGTCGCATCGGACGACTGACTCACGCATTTACACGAAGGCGCTTCGCAAAGCTTGCAGCGGCCATTGTGACGGAAGAGAATCAGAAGCGCGTACTCAGTAAAGTGATGCCTGCCGAACGTATCCATGTCATTCCGCTTGGAGTCCACCTCGGACGATTTCGCAATGCGTATCAGCGCTTTCAGCAGGAGCAGCAGGCGCTGGATGACGCAGCTATTCTCACCGTGGGCAACTGGCTGCGCGACTGGGCTTTTCTGCGCGAAACAGCCTTGCGCGCTTCTGAATCGCATCCACACTGGCACTTCCATGTGGTCAACCGCGAATTTGATGTTCGGGTAAAAGAACTGCTCACACCGTTGAGCAACGTGACCCTGCATGAAGCATTGTCAGATGATGCGCTGAAACACCGACTCTACAGCTCTCGCGTGCTCTATATCCCCGTAACAGCGGCCTCAGGCAACAATGCGCTGCTCGAGGCCATGGCGATGGGATTACCAGTGATAATGACCGATGTGTTCGATGGAAGCTTTATGATTCCGGAACCAGCTGTGCGTCTGTATGAGGAAGATGATCTGTCATCCGCGCTTCAGAAACTCAGCGAAGTAATGAGCTTGCCGGCAGACGATTATGCACGGCTAAAAGCCACTACCTTCGCGGCCGCATCGGCATTTGACTGGGAAGAAATAGCCCGGCGCACGATGGAGGTGTATCAAATGGCATTGGCGAAATGAATATTGCGGTTTTCGGTTTAGGCTACGTGGGCGTGGTCAACATGGCGTGCTTCTCGAAACTCGGGCACACGGTGTGGGGCTGCGACATCAAAAGCCAAAAGGTGGATGCAGTTCGCTCGGGCAAAAGTCCCATTTACGAGCCCGGTATAGATGAGCTCCTTTCAGCCGGTATCAAAAGCGGAAGCATTCACGCCACCACCGACGCTGCACAGGTAGTGATGGCTACCGACCTCGCGCTGGTATGCGTGGGCACGCCGAGTCAGGCGGATGGCACTGTGAATCTCGACTTCACCGTCAATACGACACTCGAACTCGCCGGACACCTCAAGGTGAGTGATGGCAATTACACCATCGTATACCGCAGCACCATTCCGCCCGGAACCATTGAGCAGCACATTTCACCTGTGTTAGAGCGCGTGCTCGGAGAAGACATGGCCCGTGTGCGTGTAGCTTTTCTTCCTGAGTTTTTGAGAGAAGGAAGTGCCGTGAATGATTTTTTCAATTGCTCGCGCATTGTGATTGGCGCCTCGGGTGAGCGCAATGAATTGCTGCATGAACTCATGTCATACAGCGCCGATATTCCGATTGTCTACACGGACTATCGCACAGCGGAGTTTGTGAAATACGTGGACAATGCTTTTCACGCGATGAAAATCGCTTTTGTGAACGAGGCCTATACAATAGGGTCAGCGTATGGTGTGGACGTGCAGACGGCCAATCAGATATTTCTGATGGACAAGCACCTCAACGTGGCGGAGACCTATCTGCGTCCGGGCTTGCCCTTTGGTGGCTCGTGCCTCCCCAAAGACATGCGCGCAATCAATCATCTTGCACAACAGCAAGGGCTCGACCTTCCTGTGATGCGTGGCATCCTGCAAACCAATGCCGACCAGCTCAAGAGACTTGAAGAGCGAATAGTCCAGAGCGGAGCAAAACGCGTGGCCATGTTCGGACTCACCTTCAAAAGCGGCACCGATGACGTGCGCGAGAGTCCGATGCTCTACCTCGCATCAGCTCTTGGTTCGCGGGACATAGCGCTCACCGTATATGACGCCGACATCAACCTCACCACGCTGCGCATTGAGCAGCCGGGTGTCGTGAAATACATTGTCACCGACCCCTCGAAAGCCTTTGCCGGCGCGGAACTCGTGGTGGTGTGTAAAAAAGGCTTTGGCAATCTCCTCTCCCATTTGCCGAAGGCAGCGCGCGTATTCAACTTCTACAACCAGGAAGTATTTGCGGTGGAGAACGAACAGGCACGACTCTATTAGACGCGGGACGCAGAGTCTGAATCCCGATTGCTTCTAGCTACTTCACATAACCTATTGCTTTTCGCGGTGGAGAGGGCGGCTGCAATAGTTCACGAAGCGCAGAGAATATAAGCTCGATTTCTTTCGATTGGTCAACAGTCTGTCGCTCCAATTGCTCCAACCGAAGTAAAATATCCTGCTGCGTAATGAGCATTTCACGCATTCTTGCGAAAACCCGAATGATTCGGATATTCACTTCAATTGCAATCGGCGTTGATAATATGCCAGATAGCATAGCAACTCCTTGCTCTGTAAATGCTTTTGGAAGGTAACGCCTGCCACCCCAACTTGAGGTCACATTTTGTGACCTCAAGTGTTCAAACTCTTCGTGAGTCAGCTCGAACATGAAATCCTCCGGAAATCGTTCAATGTTTCGTTTAACGGCCTGGTTGAACGCCTTTGTTTCAATGCCGTACAAAGCGGCAAGGTCCTGGTCCAACATCACTTTTTGTCCTCGAAGGAGATGGATTCTCTCGAGAATTGTGGTTTCGGGCGCTGGTGCAATCATGGTCACCAAAATGCGCGATATTCGCCACATTCAGCAACACTTCAGGCCTATAACCAATGCCATACAATGCGCATGCTACCGCATTTGGAATGGCATGTACCGGATAAAATGGATAACCTGTTGATAATCGTCACGGCGGCATGGCATTGAACAGGCCTATTTTTGCCCTTTAATGGCACGAGTGATTCAACCCGCGGTGTTGGTCCTTCAGGACGGCACTGTTTTCCACGGTAAATCCTGCGGAATTATCGGCACCACCACCGGCGAGATTGCGTTCAACACCGCAATGACCGGCTATCAGGAAGTCTTTACCGACCCATCGTACTTCGGACAAGTGCTTGTGATGGCCACCGCTCACATCGGCAACTACGGCGTGCATGCGGAAGAGGTGGAATCTGACACCTGTAAAATAGCCGGTGTAGTCATCAAGAAATTCTCCGACATCGCGAGCCGTGAAGGATCGTCAGGAACTCTGCAGGACTATCTCGAGCGGGATGGCAAAGTAGGTATCTGCGACGTGGATACCCGCGCGCTGGTGCGGCACATCCGTCAGGCCGGCGCCATGAACTGCATCATCTCTTCTGAAACGACAGACGTGGATGCGCTGAAAGCAAAACTCGCTGCTGTGCCGTCCATGGACGGACTTGAG
The DNA here is from genome assembly GCA_046336655.1 of Flavobacteriales bacterium. Classification (GTDB taxonomy): domain Bacteria; phylum Bacteroidota; class Bacteroidia; order Flavobacteriales_D; family Sanyastnellaceae; genus CANGTU01. The sequence goes on from JBKDGH010000156.1 coordinate 10,731, forward strand.
CTCAGCTCTTACGTAGCCTGTAAAGAGCCGTTCTTCTTCGGCGATGAACAGGCTCCTCATCGCGTTGCCGTGCTTGATTTCGGGGTGAAACGGAACATCCTCCGTTGCCTTGCGGAGCGCGGCGCCTACATGAAAGTATTTCCGCTGGATGCAACCGCCGCTGACGTGCTCGCATGGAAACCCGATGGCATTATGTTCAGCAATGGCCCGGGTGACCCATCAGCCATGCCACACAGCATCGCGCTGGTGGGCGAACTGATCGAGTCAGGAATACCCTGCTTCGGTATTTGTCTGGGGCATCAAATCATCGGACTGAGTCAGGGGCTGAAGACCATAAAGATGTTCAACGGCCATCGCGGTATCAATCACCCGGTGAAAAACCTGATCACGGGCAAGGCAGAAATCACCAGCCAGAACCACGGCTTTGTGATCTCACCGGAATCCATCGCTGCCAACCCGAATGTGGAAGTGACGCATGTGCATCTCAACGACAAAACCATCGCTGGAATCCGTTTGAAAAACCGCCCCGTGTTCAGCGTACAGTATCATCCTGAGGCCAGCGCTGGTCCGCATGATTCGAGATATCTGTTCGATGAGTTTATCGGGCAGCTCGCAGTGGTGCATTGATTGTAATACACCGTTCTTCTGGCATTACTTTTGGCAATCATCCTTAAACTGAATGCTATGAAGTATTTCTTTTCCCTCACCGCGATTGTCCTTTTTCTTGCTTCTTGTGTTACAGAAGATAGCTCATCCGTGGATCAGTCACGCATCTGGACCAACTACACCGTAGAATACAATGCCGCAGAAAACCTGACCAAAGCCACTGCGCAGTTCCGTTTCGGCAATTCGGTTGGAACGGTGCTCGAACTCTCAGATCCGGCTGAGGTGAGTGCCAACGGACAAAACCTTATTTTCAATAATGTTCTTGCGCCTTATTCGTATGACTTTGTAGGATTGGTGGAACCTGTGGCATTTACCTACAGTGATACCGAAGGCAACGTATTCAACAATTCGGTGAATGTTCCGGCGCCTGTAACCCTCCCTTCAACGGTAACCGAAATCTCAAAATCACAGGCGTTTCTGCTCTATTGGGAGGGAGATGCCCTCGGTCCGAATGAAATCATGTACGTGTACATCCAGGAGCAGAACGGAACGGACATCCGGTTGTCGTTTGCTGCGGACACCGGCGATGAATACATCACCATCTCCACTTCTGAGCTGCAGGACTTAAATACCGGCCCGGCGAATCTTCGTCTGGAGCGCGCGTTTGTCACATCATCGCTCATTGACCCTGGTGCAGGCGGACGTATTAATGCCACGTACAAATCACCGGTGTACGCGATCCAGATTGTGAATTGATCAGAGGAATTAAGGCACAATAACGATCCGCACGGATTGTCCGCCGGATTCAGCCATATATATACCGGGCAAGGCATCCGGAATTTCAATCCGGTTGCCCCCGAGTGAACGGAACTGCACTTCACTTCCGCTAACATCATGAATCCGGAGCGAATGGATTTCCTTCAATCCTTCAATGCGGAATTGTCCGCGTCCCGGATTGGGGAATACCGAAATCGAAAGGCTTTCCGTTTTATTCACTGCGCGCACCACGGAGAGCTCCTGAGCCCCGTTAAAGTCCGTCTGCCGGATGCGGTAATACGACACGCCGGGCAGCGGATTTTCATCCTTCCAGGTATATGATCTCGGATGCAGACTATTCCCTGCAGCGTCACGTTCGTATCGAATGAAAATGTTGTTTGCGGATTCGCAGGACGAGCAGTGCTTCCGGCGCCCGACACAATCTGCCAGTTGACGAATTCCATGCAGTACTCATTGAAACGCCAAAGAATAAACACAGGTGTTTATTACGCAACCCATTCCCGTCATTCCTGCAAAGCCAGCGGAAGCAACCGCCGGACTCAATGCTTATTTAGCCGCTGGAGTTCAAGTGAGGCCTCTTTGGACATTTTACCACCTTCTGCACTCAGTTTCTCGAGAATCTGGATAGCCTCCTCGGTGCTGTTAAGAGACGCAAGCGTCAAAGCCAGATGGAACCGCGTATTGTCCTTGTGCGTGGGTACCAGCACACTCATCGCATGCCTGAAGCCTTCCTCAGCTTCGGAATACCGACCGAGATGGTAATGGCACATGGGTACAAAAAAAGTGGCATTGGCATCATCAGGATATGTTTCCCTTAACCATTGAAACGCTTTTTCTGCTTCATCAAAATTCCCGGATTCATAGGCATCCAGACAGCCCTTGAGGAACTGGAGATAACTCTCACCTCCCTCATACTTCGTTCCCCCGGAAAGCACCACTTCTGTGAAATCCGGGAAACCGCTGGTGTATGCGTCTGAATAGTCCAGGACCTTATGGCCATTGACATAAGTTACGCTTGCTGCAATGAGGCTGGAAGAGACACTCAAATCAGGCTGTCCGGTGCGGGCATCTTTCTCATCCGCATCAGATTTTCCTGACTGGCCGGTAATCTCTTTTGCGGAGGATATTGCGGCATCCCGGCCTGCTTCTTTGTGCGAAATGTGAGTGCTATCCGTGATTTCCTCAACCCCGGAATCATTCTCTTTAATTTCCGAAGGAGATGCCACCTCTTCTGACCCTTTCTGAGCCGTTTGCTGGTGTTCTGTCATTTTTCCGGAATGACTGAGCACAACCCACACAATCACACCACCGATAACTGTTGCGCCAGTGATGACACCTGCAAGCCAACCATTCAGCTGCCATTTGAACCAAGTCCTGCGAGCTGAAGAAACCGGAGCAGCCACATCGGAAAAAACGTCAGCGGCGGGTGGCAGCGCATAAAACGACGGAACGCGTTCAAATCCCTCGAGCGCATCAGCCATCACAGGATCTTCCAGCGCCAGCGATTCTATTTCGTGGCATCTGCTCGCTGTAAGTGTACCGTTATGGTATTGCTCGAGCTCCTCAAGCGACGGGTATTTGATGGTGTTTTTCATGCCGTTTTCTTCATTAATTGGCGCAGCCGTCTTCTTCCATTTTGAACATGCGACCTCACTTCGTCAAAAGTGAGAGATGCCGCCTCGGAGATGTGTTTGTAACTCATTTGTCTGAAATAAAACGACTCAATGCAGAAGCGCTGCATTTCGGGTAGCTCACTGAGTGCAGTGCGCAGATAACACAGCCATTCCTCGGACGTTTGCGCTTGCTCATCAACTGGTTCGTGTAACTCCGACTGCTTTTCGCGAAGGATGTCAAGAAATCGTTTCTGGCGTTCGAGCACATTGAAACACTTGTTTCGGGCGACTACGTGGAGCCATGCCGGAACGCTATTGATTTCATCTGTTTTCCATTTCTCCAAAGCCCCGGTAAATACCTCAATGGTAACATCCTCTGCATCTTCTCGATTGCCCAAATACTTCAGGCACACGCCGAGCACAAGATGGCTGTATCGCGTATACAACTGCGAAATACAGGCAGAATCACCGGATTTCCGGTACCTGAGCAGCAACACATCATCATTTAAGTCCTTCAAATTGCGCATAGGCTTGGCGGACAGTATTGCATGAGATAAAGACACATCATCATCTGAGCTCAGGACTTGATTATCCTCAGAGACCGGCTATTGCCGTCTAACAATAAATATACTCCATCCGGCAAATGCGACATATCGATAACTCGGGTGGGCGCCGAAGAAGCTACAATCAGTTTTCCGTAACTGTTGAACAACCGGTAGCCATGAATCAATTCATCGCAAAACAACATACCTGTTGTAGGATTTGGATAAAGTATCAAAGCTGAATTTGCCGGCTTCTCAGTGACTGATACCGCTTCGCACAAAATTGTATCCACATCCTGATAGGTCAGCGTATGAAACGTCTCGTTGGTAAAAATCGGTTCGTTGTAATCGAAGTAGATGCGGGCGTCATTCAAGGCAACAGTACCTTCAGGCACATTGGCTTTGGGCGTAATCTGATAAAACAAATAGCCCTGACTGGCTTCTGCATTGCTCGAACTATCCGGCAACATGATATTCTCAAACCGAAAGCGCAGTTCACCGTTAACGAGTTCAGTTATCATGGGATGGCTTGAATGGAGCGAATTGAAGGAAGTGAGGTCGAATGCCGTGTCTACCGGACAATACACATGCACGAATGTAGCGGCCGTGGTACCTGTATTCTGAAAGCGCACACGATAGGTAATGGGTTCAGTGGCCGATACAATCACCTTCGCTTGAGAATTTTGCAAGGTATAACCCCGAGTAAGGATTGCTCCAATGCACATTGGCATCATTTGCCAGCGTGACCGCCCCCCCGTATCTCCCAACCAGCGTAACCTCATCCTCCGCGTTCACTCTGACCGCATGGGGCACGTTAAATGAGGAGTTATCATTTTGCAAGGTTCTCACCCACTCCACTCCACCTTCCGGATTCAACTTGAGAAGGTAAGTACTTCGTTGTATGGTAAACTGAGTGTAATCATCCCCTTCAATTTCAGGTGTGAAATCAACCATCCCCCGAAAATATCCGGTCACATAGGTGTTACCTGCCCCGTCTGTATCCAGAGATACTAGCAGTTGATACGAGCCACCGATGTTCTCATCCCAGCCATCCAGGTAATGCGTCCATATAATTGTTCCGGTTGAGTCATGACGCGTGATACAGCTATTGATATTATCAGTTCGCATCAGATCCCCGGCTGCAACAAAACCACCATCCGGAGTTACTGCCAGTCCATTCACATACGAATGCCACCAGCTAGGTCCTTCCATTATAGGAGCCGGGCTGACCCATTCAGTGGCCCATACCGGTGAAAATTGAGCATTTCCGGAAAGGGCGTGAATAATCATGGCCACAATGGCAATTGCTCGCCTCAGGCAAATCATCGTTACAGTTTTCATGGCAAAATTTGGATTGGTTTCGCCTGAGATTGCTTCCATCGGCATGGTCCGAATCACTCAGGCTTGACGAAATGACAAGCGGGAATTCAGAAATGCATACGAAGGCAAACGATTTTGTATCTGGAGGCCTGGAGCTGGAGAATCTCACATCAGAATGCCTCCGAAACAGGGCCCAATAAAAAAGCCCCCGTCACCGGAGGCTTTTGAGATTATTGAGAGGAACAGCTTATTCGGCTGAACCTTCTTCGTCTTTCTTCTTGGTGGCGCGCTTGGCCTTTGGCTTAGCTTCTGCCGCCGGAGCATCAGATGCAGCAGCTTCAGTTGTTCCCTCAGCAGCACCGTCTTCTTTCTTCTTAGCTCCGCCGCGGCGTGTACGCTTCTTAGCAGCACCTGCTTTCGCAGCTTCCTTACCGTAGAGGGTGTTGAAGTCCACGAACTCGATCATGCACATTTCGGCATTGTCACCATGGCGCAAACCAGTGCGGATGATGCGCACGTATCCACCCGGACGCTCAGCAATTTTCGGAGCTACGTCGCGAAACAATTCCGTAACGGCTTCCTTGTTTTTGAGGTAGCTGAATACCGTACGACGGCTGTGTGTCGTGTCACTCTTCGCCTTGGTGAGAATTGGCTCCACAAACTTGCGGAGAGCTTTTGCCTTAGCGAGCGTCGTGTTGATCCGCTTATGCTCGATCAGTGAGCAGGCCAGGTTAGCCATGAGAGCCTTGCGGTGTTCCGACTTACGGCCCAGGTGATTCAGAGTCTTTCCGTGTCTCATTTTCTCTTCGTATTCCACGTCAGGCAATCAGAGCCGACGCATCGTTCAATTTCTGTTGTCTTAGTCGCGATCCAGTTTATACTTGGTCACATTCATTCCGAACTGGAGACCTTTTCCTTCCACGAGTTCTTCCAATTCAGTCAGCGACTTCTTACCGAAGTTGCGGAATTTGAGAAGGTCGTTTTTGTTGAATGAAACGAGGTCGCCGAGTGTTTCGATATCCGCTGCCTTGAGGCAGTTCAGTGCTCGCACGCTGAGGTCCATATCCACGAGCTTCGTCTTGAGAAGCTGGCGCATGTGCAGGCTGCTCTCGTCGAATTCTTCCACTTCCTTCTTCGACTCGGTTTCGAGTGTGATACGCTCATCGGAGAAGAGCATGAAGTGGTGGATGAGGATTTTCGCTGCTTCCTGAAGGGCACTCTTCGGAGTAATGCTGCCATCGCCTTGAATTTCGATTACGAGCTTTTCGTAGTCTGTCTTCTGCTCTACGCGGAAGTTCTCTACATTGAACTTCACGTTACGGATCGGAGTGAAGATCGAGTCGATAAAGATGGTGCCTGTGGGAGCGCTTGTTGATTTATTTTCCTCAGCAGGGCGGTAACCGCGGCCCTGGCCAATGGTCATATCGATGCGCAACTTCACTTTTGGATCCATATTGCAGATCACCATGTCCGGATTTAGCACCTGGAAGGCAGTAGTGAAGTTGCTGATGTCACCGGCTTTGAATTGATCCTGCCCCGAGATGGTCAGGGTGAACTTTTCATAGTCAGTACTCTCAATCTGGCGCTTGAAGCGAACCTGCTTGAGGTTGAGCACAATTTCAGTCACATCCTCAACAACACCCTTGATGCTGGAGAATTCGTGGTCTACCCCATCCACGCGGACGGAGGTAATGGCGAAGCCTTCGAGCGACGACAAAAGAATGCGTCGGAGAGCATTGCCGATAGTGATTCCAAAGCCTGGTTCAAGCGGGCGGAATTCAAAAGATCCGGTAAATTCATTGCTTTCCAGCATGACAACCTTATCAGGCTTGACGAAATCGAGTATGGCCATTGATATGATACTAAAGGGTTAAAAAAAGAGTGATTACTTGGAGTACAGTTCGACGATGAGCTGCTCCTTGATGTTTTCCGGGATCTGAACGCGCTCCGGATAATTCAGGAATACACCCTGCTTGTCGCTGTCATTCCAGTCGAGCCAGTCAAACTTACCGCGATTGGCAAGCGACAGGGTAATTGACTGCAGGGACTTTGACTTCTCGCGCACGGCAATGCGATCGCCCGGTCGGAGAGAGTATGAGGCGATATTCACCACGTTACCGTTCACGGTAATGTGTGAGTGAGCGACAAGCTGGCGCGCGGCCATGCGGGATGGCGCAATGCCGAGACGGAACACGGTGTTGTCCAGACGAGCTTCGCAAAGCGCGAGGAGGATTTCACCTGTTACACCGGGCTTCGCAGAAGCCTTTTTATACAGGTTCTCAAACTGACGCTCAAGAATACCATAGGTGTACTTCGCTTTTTGCTTCTCTGTGAGCTGCACTGAATATTCAGATTGCTTTGCGCGGCGCTTATTTGGGCCGTGTTGTCCGGGAGGATAGTTGCGCTTCTCCAGACCTTTGTCAGGTCCGTAAATCGCTTCACGGAATTTGCGTGCAATCTTGGTTTTTGGTCCGATATATCTGGCCATGATTCCTGGGGAAAATTGTCGTTTGGATTAAATTCTGCGGGCCTTTGGCGGACGGCATCCGTTGTGTGGCAGTGGGGTGGTGTCAACTATTTCAGCTACCTCGATACCGGCGCCGTGAATGGTGCGGATCGCAGATTCACGTCCTGCTCCGGGTCCTTTCACAAACACCTTCACCTTGCGAAGGCCGAGGTCATAGGCCTCCTTGGCGCACTGCTCTGCAGCCAGCTGAGCGGCGTATGGAGTATTCTTCTTGGAGCCCTTGAAACCCATCTTTCCTGCAGATGACCAAGAGATCACCTGACCGGAATTGTTCGTCAGGCTGATGATGATGTTGTTGAATGTAGACTGCACGTGGGCCTGTCCTACAGCTTCCACCACTACATTCTTCTTTTTCTTTTTTTCCTGTTTAGCCATGATGTTTTTCCTAAAGGCTATTTATTATTTAACCGCTTTCTTCTTGTTGGCCACGGTCTTACGCTTGCCCTTGCGGGTTCGGGCGTTGTTCTTCGTAGTCTGGCCGCGCACCGGAAGCCCAACACGGTGACGCACACCGCGGTAGCAGCCGATATCCATGAGACGCTTGATGTTGAGCTGCGTCTCTGAACGAAGCGCACCTTCCACTTTCAGTCCTTCGGTAATGAAACCGCGGATCTTTGAGAGATCATCGTCATCCCACTCCTGAACTTTCTTATCAAAGCTCACGCCCGCAGTCTCGAGAATGCGGCGCGCCGTGCTGCGACCGATACCATAGATGTAGGTGAGTCCAATTTCACCCCGTTTGTTCCTTGGTAAGTCAATACCTGCTATCCTGGCCATTTCTTCTTTATGGTGTTATTCTTCCCTGAGGGAATTGATTATCCTTGACGTTGCTTGAGCTTCGGGTTCTTCTTGTTGATAATGTACAGCTTGCCCTTGCGGCGTACAATTTTGCACTCCGGGGAACGCTTTTTCAACGAGGCACGTATTTTCATGATGCACGTATTTATTTGTAACGGAAACTGATCCGTCCTTTTGTTAAATCATAAGGTGACATTTCCACCTTCACTCTGTCGCCTGGCAGAATCCGGATGTAGTGCATCCGCATTTTGCCTGAAATGTGCGCAATGAGCATGTGGCCGTTTTCTAACTCCACACGGAACATTGCGTTGGACAACGCTTCCACGATTGTCCCATCCATTTCTATGGACGATTGTTTTGCCATTTTTAATTTGAGGCTATGGCCTCTTCAATCCATTTAAAAGTTGATAAAACTTCAGCTTTGTCCTTGCGTACCACTATCGTGTGCTCAAAGTGTGCGCTCGGCTTCTGGTCCTTGGTACGGATGGTCCAGCCATCTTCCATTTCGCGGATATGGCGCTCTCCCAGATTGATCATCGGTTCGATTGCGATCACCCACCCTTCCTGTAGCAGCAGTCCGGTTCCCCGGCGGCCGTAGTTAGGCACTTCAGGTGCTTCGTGAAGATTGCGTCCCAGACCATGTCCCACCAGCTCCCTCACAACCCCGTAGCCATTGGCTTCGGCATGTGACTGAACGGCGAATCCGATATCTCCGAGTCGCTTTCCTGCAACCGCCTGTTCAATGGCCTTATTCAGGCATTCGAGGGTTACATCCAGCAGCTTGCGCACTTCCGGCCTGACTTCGCCCACACCAAAGGTGTATGCGGAGTCACCCCAGTACCCGTTCTTGACCACTCCGATATCCACGCTTACGATATCACCGTCTTTCAGCGGAACTGAAGTAGGGAGGCCATGAACGACTGCACTGTTCACACTGGCACAAATGGAATTGGGAAATCCATTGTATCCATAGAACCCGGGCAGTGCCTGATGATCGCGGATGAATTCATCAGCGATGCGGTCAAGTTCGAGCGTGGTCACTCCGGGTTTGATCCTCGGAGCAAGTTCAGCTAACGTTTTACCAATAAGTAAAGAACTCTGTCGGATGAGTTCAATCTCATCCTCTGTTTTTGCAATCGGTTTTCTCACTCCACCTACGTTCATCCCACGATACCGGTGCTTACCGCGGATGTTCTGCCACGCATACGACCTGACTTCATCAGTCCGTCATAGTGACGTGAAAGGAGGTGACTTTCTATCTGTTGCAGGAGATCGAGCAGCACACCTACTGAAATCAGCAGGGAGGTACCACCGAAAAACTGCGCGAATAATTGCGTTTTGGTCAGTCCGATTACCATCATCAAGGCTGGCAGGATGGCGATAAGGGCGACAAAAATACCACCGGGAAGGGTAATATTCGACAACACACGGTCAATGAAGTCAGCAGTTTCCTTACCTGGCTTTACACCGGGCACAAAATTGCCATTGCGCTTCAACTCATCGGCCATCTGATTCGGGTTGATTACAATCGCTGTGTAGAAGAACGTGAAGAGCACGATCATCACGAACAGCAGGATATTGTAGCCGAGACCCTGAATGTCAGTCAGGCTTGCGAGGATGGCGTTGTCCTGGAAGAACTCGATGTTTTGCAGGTAGAGCGGCACGAACATGATCGCCTGGGCGAAGATGATCGGCATTACACCCGCAGAGTTGACACGCAGCGGGATGTAAGAGCGCGCGCCCTCGCCTTGCGGCAGGTGACCACCACCTGCGTTGAGGCGTGCCATCTGCACCGGAATCCGGCGAACTGCCTGAACGATTGCCACCGTAGCACCAATCACAATGATCAGACTGGCGAGTTCGATCAGGAAGAAGAACATGCTCTGAGTGGTAGCCTCTGCGTAGAATCCGCTCGGGATGTCAGAGAGGATACCGATCATGATGAGCAGTGACACACCGTTACCAATCCCCTTATCGGTAATTTTCTCACCGAGCCACATCACGAAAAGTGTGCTGCAGATCATGATGATCACGGTTCCTGCGGTCCATACGACATCATCCGGACGCGCATTGTCAGGAATGTACTGAGCGATGTAGCCCGGAGCCTGCACCAGCACCATCAGGATGGTCAGGTAGCGCGTGTACTGGTTGATCTTCTTGCGCCCGCTTTCACCCTCGCGCTGCATTTTTGTAATGCTTGGCACGGCCAGTCCGAGGAGCTGGATGATGATCGAGGCGGAGATGTAAGGCATTACACCGAGCGCGAAAATCGACGCCCTGCTGAATGCACCACCGGTGAACAGTCCGAGGAACCCTGCCAGGCCACCCTGAGCATCGGCATCGAGCTTAGCACTATCGACACCGGGAAGCACGATGAATGATCCGATCCGGAAAACGAGGAGCAAAAGCAGCGTGTAGCCGATCTTGTTCCGAAGTTCTTCGTGGTGCCAGATATTCCGTATTTTCTGTATGAAATCCTTCATATGAGGTGCTTAGAGGGTAGTAACATTGCCTCCGGTTTTTTCAATAGCGGCTTTGGCAGCTTCAGAGAACCCATGGGCAGCGACGCTGATTGCGCCTTTCAGCTCACCACGGCCGAGGATCTTCACGAGGTCTTTCTTCGCGCAGATGCCATACTCCACGAGGGTAGTGTGGTTGATTTCGCTGAGGTTGTATTTGTCAGCGAGGTACTGCAGTGTATCGAGATTGATACCCTTGTATTCCACGCGGTTGATGTTCTTAAATCCGAACTTCGGCAGTCTGCGCTGCAGTGGCATCTGACCACCTTCAAATCCGATTTTCCGCTTCGTACCGGAGCGCTGTCCGGCACCCTTGTGACCGCGTGTAGAAGTTCCGCCGTGGCCAGATCCTTCACCACGACCAATGCGCTTCCGGTTTTTCACGGAGCCTTCTGCGGGCTTGAGGTTATTGAGTTTCATGATTCGTCCGTCTTGAATGCGTTCTTACTTGTATTCTACTTTCAACATGTGGCTTACGGCCCGGATCATACCCTGAATATTGGGGCTGAGGTCCTTTTCCACTGGCACATTCAGCTTCTTAATGCCGAGGGCCTTGATGGTCGCTTTCTGGCGCTTCGGCTGATCGATCGCGCTGCGTACCTGTGTGATCACAACTTTTGCCATGGTTTCAGGGAGATTATCCGTTGTATACTTTGTGGAGGTCTACGCCGCGCACGCGGGCAATGTCCTGCGCGCTGCGAAGGCGGGTAAGGGCATCGAGAGTGGCTTTCACCACGTTGTGCGGGTTAGAAGAACCTTTTGATTTTGCGAGTACATCGGTTACACCGGCTGACTCGAGCACTGCGCGCATCGCACCACCGGCAATTACACCAGTACCATGGGATGCAGGCTTCAGAAATACACGGGCACCGCCGAATTTACCTGACTGTTCATGCGGGATAGTACCCTTGCGGACCGGAACGCTGAGGAGGTTCTTCTTCGCGTCTTCGATAGCCTTGTTGACTGCCTCAGACACTTCCTTGGACTTGCCAAGGCCGTGACCTACCACACCATTTTCATTACCCACCACCACGATGGCGGCGAATCCGAATGTACGTCCTCCCTTGGTTACCTTAGTTACCCGGTTGACAGCCACGAGGCGGTCTTTCAGTTCTGTTTCGCTTGAGCGAACTGGTTTAACGTCTGCCATTTTCTTGATCAGAATTTAAGGCCTGCCTCACGGGCTGCTTCGGCCAGGGATTTAACACGTCCATGATAGAGGTAGCCACCGCGGTCGAAGATTACTTCTTCGATACCGGCTGCCTTTGCCTTTTCGGCAATGGTGCGGCCAACAATTTTTGCCTGGTCGATCTTGGCCACGCTCTGCGCATCCTTCATCAGTGCTGATGAAGCAGACGCAATGGTAGTGCCCTGAGAATCGTCGATGATCTGGGCGTAGATCTGTTTGTTGCTCCGGAATACCGACAGACGCGGGCGCTGGGCGGTGCCCTTCACGTTGGCGCGGATGCGGGTGCGGATTTTGGCCCTGCGGGCTGATTTGCTGAATGCCATGATTACCTCAATTATTTAGCTGCTGACTTACCTGCCTTCTTGCGAACGAACTCGCCAGCGTAACGTACACCTTTTCCTTTGTATGGCTCTGGAGCGCGGAGGGAGCGGATTTTCGCCGCAACCTGCCCAACGAGCTGCTTGTCAAATGACTCGAGCAGAATAGATGGGTTCTCCCCTTTCTCTGCCTTTGAACTCACCTTCACTTCCGTCGGAAGTTCGAATACAATCGGGTGGCTGTATCCCAGGGAGAGTTCGAGTTGCTGACCTGCGGTCTTCGCTCGGTAACCTACCCCGATCATGATCAGCTCCTTTTTCCAGCCGTCGCTTACTCCTGTGATCATATTGCTGATCAGTGAGCGGTACAATCCGTGCTTCGAGCGCGCATCGCGGTGGTCGCTGGTGCGTGACAGCGTGATCTGACCATCTTCAATGGATACAGCAATGAGCGGGTCGATAACCTGAGTCAGCTCTCCCTTCGAACCTTTCACCTTAATGGTGCGGCCATCGAGAGTGACTTCCACTCCTTTTACAATCTGTATCGGTGCTTTACCTATTCGTGACATGAGTCAATGCGTTTTTCTGATTCTTAATACACGTAACACAATACTTCACCACCTACGTTTTCACGGCGGGCGATCTTGTCGGTCATCACTCCTTTCGAGGTAGACAACACGGCGATGCCAAGGCCATTCAGTACACGCGGAAGCTCTTCAGAGCCGGTGTATTTCCGGTGACCCGGAGATGACACGCGCTCGATGGAAGTGATGGCCGGAGACTTGGTCTTCGGGTTGTACTTCAGAGCGATTTTAATCGTGCCCGGAGTGCCATCCTCGAACTTGTAGTTCAGGATATAGCCTGAATCATGAAGAATCTTGGTGATCTCCTTCTTCAGGTTGGATGCCGGGATCTCAACCACTTTATGGCGTGCCTTCTGGGCGTTGCGGATACGGGTGAGAAAGTCTGCTATCGGGTCGGTATACATGTCCGTACGTTTCTTTAATTGTTGATTACCAGCTTGCCTTCTTAACTCCAGGTATGCGGCCCCCTAATGCCAGTTCACGGAACTGGTTGCGGCAGAGACCAAACTGGCGCATGTATCCACGCGGACGGCCAGTGAGTTGGCAGCGGTTGTGGAGGCGCACTTTACTGCTGTTCTTTGGAAGCTTCTGAAGGGCATCCCAGTCACCGGCGGCCTTGAGTTCTGCGCGCTTCTGTTCGTATTTCTTCACGAGCGCTTGTCTCTTGCGCTCGCGGGCTTTCATTGATTCCTTTGCCATGATGTGTAGTCTCTTGTTATTTAGTAAATGGGAATCCGAATGCTTCGAGAAGGGCCTTTGCTTCTTCGTTGTTTTTGGCAGTAGTCACAAGGGTAATGTCCATACCATTGATGTTCTTGATCTTGTCCAGGTCGATTTCCGGGAAAATGATCTGCTCCTTCACACCGAAGGTGAAGTTGCCGCGGCCGTCGAAACCTGATGACTTCACACCACGAAAGTCGCGGGTACGTGGCAGCGCCACAGAGATCAGGCGGTCGAGGAATACATACATGCGGTCACCGCGAAGAGTCACCTTGGCACCTACTGCAACGCCCTTGCGGAGTTTGAAGTTGGAGATGTCCTTGGTAGCTGCGGTGGGCACAGCCTTCTGAC
>JBKDGH010000157.1:0-49652 GCA_046336655.1 Flavobacteriales bacterium
CGTTACGAGAGACCTGAAGGATTTCAAGCAGTCGAATATCGCGGTTTATTCACCAGATACTGTAATAGAAAAACTTGCTTGACTCTGGGCACTTACCCAAGCAGTTAATTGCCCGATCACCCAATTGACCAGGCTTCATCCTTCCTCGTAAAACGTCCCGCTGTTATCCTGCTCGTCTGTTTCCAGAATGTTGTTGTCGAAGTCGAGGTCAATCCTGAAGTCGGCGTTGGGGTTGTAAATCCAGTATCCGCTGATGAATAGGGTCAGCTCCACTTCTTCCCCGGGCTTCAGGGCCGGGATTTTTACCTGGCTGTGCAATTCAGGCGTGCCATATTCATCGGGAGCAATCGTGATGGCGGCGTTAGTTTCAATCGATCCAGTGTTGCCCTTATTCGCTACACGAATCGCCACACGCGTGCCATCGTTTTCAGAGTCGTAAGTGATCCATCTTTCGTAGTAGGGCTTTTCGTCTGAATTCAGCAGTTTCAGATTCACGGTGTTCTTTTTGTCGCTGACCTGAGGAGCAGCAGGACGCGTATACACCGGAAAATCGGTATACCATTCGTGGGTGAGCGTGAGATACCAGGCGCTGTCATCCACAAACTCTTCGGAATAATCCGTTTCGCAGTATTCCTGATACAATCCAACGTATTCCATGATTGCGCTCACTGCCTCAGGACGCAGCTGGTCTTTGGTAAATGATGCCTGCATTTCAAGCACTGCGGCGCATTCGCCATACACCATGCACCAGTCGAGGTCGAACATAATCTGCGAAGAAATCAGCGCAAGTACCCACCAGGTGGATTCCGATTCAGGATTGTTCAGGGCTGCATGATACGCCGGACGAATCGCATTGATTGGGGTCAAGTAATCATGCATGGCCTGCATATAGCTGAGCACCACAAGGTCGTGATAGTGGATACTCTGCACGTCAATGGGAAGGTCCTCTGTGGCGGTGGTATCGAATACCAGTGTACTGATGATGCTGATGCGGTCAATGCTGTACTTGTTACTCAGGTGATTGATGTAGGCGCTGATATTTCCGTTTTCGCCCCATCCAAGCGCGTTGACCAGTGCGATTTTTACATCCAGTGAAATGTCCCTGCGGTCCAGAAGCTGGTAATCTACTGCGCTAAGATCGAAGCGGGAACCCACACCATCCATATTCATTTTCACCAGCGCAGCGATGCGCGCATCTTCGGTGTAAACGTTCGCAAAATAGGTACTCGTAAGTGGTGAATCAGCCAGCGCGGTGAATGAGATGAACAGCGCTGTGAAAAGCGAAAGCAGACGCATGAGGAGGTTATTTGTTGAAACGAAGGTAGATGGATTGCCCTATCTCGGGCTACGTGGTTTTACGTAGTTCTGAATCGGATTTCATGATTTCTGTCACAAACACCCCGAATACCACTGCGTATTCTGCGATGAGCCACCATGAAGTGTCGGCATATCCGCTGTAATGCACGTAGCTGAATAATGCGGTAAAGCTCCACACGACCGCCCAGCGCGATTGCGTCAATGTGGCCAACGCAACCAGCGGAATCACATACCACGGATGCACGGTGGTGGACAGGAAGAAGTAAACTCCCCAGGCCGTGAGCCACGCGCCGATCCAGCGCTGCGGCCGGTGACGAAAGGCAAGAGTCAGCATGATTGCGCCGGCAAGTACGGCGAGCAGCGGACCAATCCAGTGAATGGGATTGTATCCTTTGATCGCAATGCCGATTTCACGGCAGACCGCATAGATGGATGCATTGAATTCAAAAGAGCGGAAATATAAATCGAGACTGCTTGCGATGTGACTGATCAGTTCCGCATCGATGAACGGCAGGAACAATGCAACGAATGTCAGCCCTGCAAAACCGCCGACGATCAGCGTCTGTCTCCATCCGATCCATCTCACCAGAAAGGGTAGTGCCAATGCAGGAAGAAGTTTAGTCGCAATCGCAGCGCCCAATGCAATGCCGGCGCGGGACCAGCGGGTGATGCCTACGGAAGCGATGAATAGCAGAATGAAGAACACCATGAGCACTTCCGGGTGAAGATTGGCTGTGCCTTCGAGGATGACCAGAGGATTGAATGCATAGGTAATGGACCAACCCTCGGGCAAATTCCATTTGCGGAGCAGGGAAATAATGAGGATTACAGAACCGATATCGAACAGGATATGGATGCCGCGCAGGAGGATGATCCACGTGGGAAAGCTACCGCCCAGTGAATGCGCTGCCGCCCAGGTGTACTGGCACATGGGAGGATACACCGTATGGTACGCCGGCGAATTCATTTTTTCCAGTGCAGTGCGCATCTCCTCAGTAAGTGTATTTGAGGCGGCGTATTCCTGTGGGGTGGTAAGAAAGGGATTTTCGCCCTGTGCGATGAGTTTTCCATCCCACCAGAAGCGGAAGTAATCATCACTGAGCTGAGGCGCATAGATACCTGAAGCAATGCGGATGATTGCCGCAAGCGCGATGATGAATGGCGCATGAAATGCTGCACGGTACACAAGCAAGGTGAAGAAACCCGCAAAAGCGAGTGTGCCGAAGAGCAGAATAGAGGAGAAGTCCGATTGAGGTGCAGCTGAAAGCTGATACAACGCAATGGCGAGCAGTACGACAGCGGCAGGCGGTATGAGCGGTCTGATGCGGCGCTTCATCGTGCGGTGTGAACTACTGAAAGGAACATGGTATTCAGCAATCCGATGCCCAACATAAGGTGAAATGCGAGAAAGGTGTAATCCTCACACGCGATTCCCCACGCCGCGCAGGAAAGAAAGACGAGTCCGGCCAGTCCTTCCAGCCAGGCCGTGGGTGCGGCTTTGCGGGATGCGTAGGGCATTCGACGGAAAGCAGCACTATCTGTGTTTTCTCCGGCGTATTTGGGGGTGCGGATAAAAGGCGTCTGCACACCTGCATAGCCTTTTATGACCGCAATCGCATTGTGCAGAAACAGACCAAGGCTCATTACCAGAAAGGCAGGGTAGAGGTAAATCAAGGTGTACATGTGCTTTCCTTTACCCAGCTGTGATATGGTGTACACCCATGCGAAGAGCACAGTGCTGATGAAGAGTCCGCCACTGATGAACAAGACCGGACGAAGTCCGTCAGAAGCTGGCATCAGAAAGAGCAAAGTGATGCTGAGTATAGCTGCTCCGGCAATGCAGAGAAAGACGCCCGAATTCAACAGGTGCACAATTGCGTGAAGTGTGTGAGATGCACCGAGTCCGGGAGTGGAAAGAACGCGCTTCAGGTTTTTGCGGGCGCATTCCGCAGCGCCTTTGGTCCAGCGGTATTGCTGGGATTTGAGTGCATTCATATCGGGAGGCAACTCTGCGGGCACAACTACCTGCGGCAAAAACATGAATTTCCATCCGCGCAACTGAGCCCGGTAGCTGAGGTCGAGGTCTTCTGTAAGCGTATCACTTTCCCAGCCACCGGCGTCAATAATCGTATCTCTTCGCCACACTCCTGCCGTTCCGTTGAAGTTGATGAAATGTCCTGCGGCATTGCGCCCGCCCTGTTCTACCGTAAAATGATTATCCAGTGCAAGAGCCTGAATGCGTGTGAGCAATGATGATTTCTCATTGAGGTGTCCCCAACGCGTTTGCACCACCCCCACCGAATGATCATTCTGGAGCCAGGGAATGGTGTTTCTGAGAAAGTCAGCGGGCGGAATAAAGTCCGCATCGAAAATGGCGATGAAAGGGGCATCAGAAAGTGTCATGCCGTGGGCAAGTGCTCCGGCTTTGTATCCCTCCCTGTTTTCGCGCCGGATATGCGAGACGGAGTGACCATTCGCGCTGAGTTCTGCTACTATGTCAGCCACAATTGCAGACGTTTCATCGGTGCTGTCGTCGAGTACCTGAATGTGTAAGCTGGATTTCTCATAGTCGAGCTCAGCGCACGCGCGGATGATTCGTGCGGCGACATACTTTTCATTGTACAGAGGAAGCTGAATGAGCACCTCCGGCCATTTCCCGATCCCGGGAGTGCGGCGATGAAGCAGAGTTTTGCGGTACCTTATCCAACGAATGGCCAGCAGGAACTGAAATACGCTGTATACGGTAATGCCCATCATACAGAGCCCGTAGAGAAGGAGAAGAATCAGCGTGATGGTCATGAACGCGTGAGGCTGTATCGGAGGATAGTGGCGATGATTTTATAACCGGCCATGACAGTGCCTTTGACCGTGCCGCTCACTTTGCTCACCCCGATGCGTTTGCGGTAGTTGACAGGTATTTCTGTGCAGCGCAGGTTTTTTCGGAGCGCCTTGACTTGCATCTCCACGGTCCAGCCATAGGTTGTGTCGCCCATGCCGAGATTCCTGAGTGAACTGAACCGAATCGCCCGGTATGGCCCGAGATCTGTGAACCGGAAACCATAAATCAGTCGAATCATCCGCGTAGCGAGCCAATTGCCAAAGACCTGAGGCATTGTCATCGATCCTCTTTCCCTGTTTCCTAGGGCGCGTGAGCCAATGACCAAGTCAGCCCGGTCATTTACAATAGGTGCTATGAGCGCCGGCATTTCGGAAGCGTAATCGCTGTAATCGCCATCCATGAATACGATGATGTCTGCGGGAGGTTGTTGATCTGCAGCCCAGCGCATGCCTTCCAGACAGGCATATCCATATCCTCTGCGGTTTTCGTGAAGCACCACGGCTCCTGCGGCAAGGGCTTTTTCAGGGGTTCGATCGGTGGAGCCGTTGCTGACCACAATGATGTGCCTGACAAAGGAGTGGGTTACATCACTCACTACGGAGTGAATGCTCAGCTCTTCATTGAATGCAGGAATGATAATGTCGACGATCGGGTTGGTCATTGCTCCATTGCAAATAAAGTGATGAATTCTGATGCTACGGGAATGTTACACTTATGTTAGAGCATGGCACGTCATCCCGGCAATGCGAGAGCAATCGTTTGTTTACTGAGTGGAATATTTACGTTATCGGGAAATGAACTAATCCGATCAGATGGGTGTCGATTGTGTTCGATTTATATTCAAATACAAAGGATTATCTTGATTCCTTCAAGTGATTGTTGATTGGTTCAGGCAGAGGCAGGGACATGTTTCACCAGAGTTAAATCGCGATCTGTGAGGTATAATCCGAAATAATACTTTCTTAATTCCCGCAGGGGTATGAGTGAAATTTACTTTGCCGCACCTAAACTCGGTAGGGATGCGCCTGTTATTTACCTGTCTTTTTATTTTCACTCAGATATGGGTCATGAACGCGCAAGGCACGGTGCGCGGGAAGGTGTTTGATGAGACTGGTATGGGATTACCGGGAGCCATTATCCGTGCGAAAGAAGATCCTGCATTGGGCGCAGGAACGGATTTTGACGGGAATTACTCGATAGACATTAAAGTCGCTTCACCCGTGACACTGACGGTTTCGTTCACTGGCTACGAAACGCAGGAGCTGGTTGTGAATCCCAAGGGAGGAGAAGTAGTGATCGCCAACTTCGATATGAAGGTGAAGGGGGTCGATATCGGCACTGAGGTCGTGATTGAGGGTAAGGCGAAAAAGTCCAATGACTATTTCATGGAGCGGATGAAGCAGAATTCCGCTACAAGCATTGACTACATTTCCAGTGAAACTGCTCGCAAGGCGGGTGATTCCCGGGTGTCGGATGCGGTGAGGCGTGTACCGGGGGTGACCACAGTAGGAAGTTTCGTATCCGTGCGCGGACTTGCAGATCGGTACATTAAGACGACCGTCAATGGTTCACGGATACCCACACTTGACCCTTTCACGAATAATTTCCGTCTTGATCTTTTTCCCACGGGATTAATTGATAATCTGGTGATCACCAAAACGATGAACCCCGATCTGCCCGGTGATTGGGCAGGGGCTTATCTCTCCATAAATACAAAGGACTATCCCGATCAGCTCATGGTGGAAGTGAGCACGTCATTGGGCTTTACTCCTCAGACTACGTTCAGGGATATTGTTTCTTCGAAGAAGAGCAGGACAGATTGGCTCGGCTTTGATAATGACCTTCGGGACATACCTGAGGGAGTGGGGCGCGATCAGACCACATTTCCATTTGTGGTTAATCCGGGGCTTTATCAGCAGTTTGCCGCACTGGGGCTCGAGGGATATCTGAGCTCGTATGGAATTACCTCTCAGTCGCCAATACCAACCGGTGGAGCTTTTCATCAGCTTGCCTTGGTGGAGCTGGGTTATCTCGGTGCGGCTCAGTTCAATAATCCGACTTTTGTGAATGCGGCCATCAATGCCTACAATCAGGATAATCCATACGTTGATTTTTTCAGGTATTACAACCAGGATCTGGAGGATATCGCATTTCAATTTGACAATTCGAATTGGTTCACGCAGCGATTCACTGCGCCTCTTAATCTCGGACAAACCGTTACCATTGGCAATCAGAAAAAGGTATTTAACCGTGATCTCGGATTCATCGTTGGATTCCGCTATGCATCAACAACGGATTATGATCCCAATGCGACCATTCAGCGCACTTTAGAGCCGGAAGACTTCACGCCATCCGATGGCCGCCCGGAGCCGAGCAGGGAGTACTGGATTGATATGGAGAGCAGCGTGGAAAACCGCGGATGGAGCGCCTTGGCGAATTTGTCCTATAAGCTGAACAACAACCACACAGTGTCACTCCTTTTCATGCCTAATGTGAATGGAGAAAATCAAGCACGCAGGTATGAAGGATTTGATGACGACATTGTACAATCATCTGAAATTCTGATTGGCGATGATCAGATCTATGAGGAGCGCCGTCAATTGATCTATCAGTATTCTTCCACGCACTATTTTCCCGCATCGCGCATTCGTGTGGAGGCAGATGCGTCTTACACATCCGGACGCAGGAATATCCTCGATTTTAAGGCGCTGGATTACCTCTATGATTTCAGCATTGAGCAGTTTGTGTTTCGTCCTACGACAGCCCCAACCCGAATTTTCCGTTATATGGATGAAACGCTGCTTGACTCTCGGATAAGCGCGGAGATTCCTTTCGGGAAGGAGGCTAAGCCGAAGTTTAAACTAAAACTGGGCGGAGCGTTCCAGTCTAACACACGGGAGACTCAACAGGTCATTTACAACGTACGGGGAATCGGTGGCTTGATCGTGGATGATCCGACCGAATTATTCACTCCGGATCGTTTCCGAATCAATGACTTCGGGTTTACACTGAACTACGAAAGCATCTCTAACTTTTTAGATAATGATATTTCCTTCAGTGAAGTAGTTGCCGGTTATGTGATGGGAGATTATTCTCCCACTAAGCGCATTCGGATAGTAGGAGGTGCCCGGGTGGAGACGACGGATATGCTCACCGACATCCGGAGATATTATGACCTCGGATTGCCGGCCAATGATCCGGGCAGGCAGGCGACGGCAGGACAACTTGCCAATCCGGGAGAGATACAGCAGGTGGATGTATTGCCCAGCCTGAACCTGATCTTCAAACTTAAGGAGACCGATGTGCGTTTGTCGAACCTGAGGTTCAATGTGAGTCGGTCCCTTGCGCGTCCTGGTTTCCGCGAACTTTCCACTGTGGCGCTGCTTGATTATGAGTTCCGCGCAGCAGTGCTTGGAAATCCAAACCTGAAGATGGTGTCCATCACCAATTTCGATCTGAGATATGAAAATTATTTCTCTAACTCCCGATCATTTTCGGTGAGTCTTTTTTACAAGGACTTCGACAATCACATCGAATTGTATCGCACAACTACAGGATTTTTCTCGTGGCAAAATGCGCCTCAGTCACACATCTATGGATTGGAGATCGAGGGTCGTCAAAAGATTCGTGAGAACCTGGATTTGCGCGGGAACATCACACTCATGGAGTCTCAGACGACCATTTTCGAACCCGTGGAGGATACCCGTTCCATGTTTGGTCAGGCGCCATATGTCATCAATGTCATGGCTATTTACACCTGGCAGAAGCGCAAGGTGGACTGCACAATCAGTTACAACAGACAAGGACCCAAGCTGGCAGTGGTGAATTCGGCAACGGCGCTCATTCCTGACGTATACGAAGTGCCGCGCAATGTGGTGGATTTCCGTGTTGCAAAACGTTTCGGAGACCATTTCTCTGCAAGTTTAGGTGCTACGGATTTGCTCAATTCACCTATTCGCAGAAGCTACGATTTCGTCAATGGCGGCTATCTGGTTGATTTCGACAGACAGACGTTCGGCACCACGTGGAACTTCACATTTACATACAAGCTATGATGAGATTCGTTGTACACATACAGAAGTTACGTACGACACGTGTGTTGGCGTGTATAGGTGCAATGCTCTCCGTGCTTTCGGTCGATGCGCAATCTGACATTGAGAATATTGTCGTGGAGAAGTACTACATCTCTGATGAGAATGATGCTACCGATACAGATGGCGGCGCTCTTGCGCCGGGAAGCACAACCTATCGGGTGTTCCTGGATCTGGCTCCCGGCGTGAAGTTGAGGGGATTTTATGCCAATTCGGATCATCCCTTTGTGATCAGCAGCACGGAAGTATTCTTCAATAATCAAGATCGCGGTGAACCTTTTGGTTTTGATATTCCTGAAAACAGAATCGATGAAAACACAGTTGCCCTTGATTCATGGCTTACGCTGGGCAGGGCGACAGGTATTCATTGGGCGGTTCAGAAATCGTTGGACAATGACGGCTCATTAGTTGGAGGTGTGAACAGCGACGGTGGCAGCGAATCTGTTCCTGGTGGAATTTTGGTCAACGCCTCTCCTGATGCAGGTATTCCATTGACTACATCGGATGGATTAGTGCCTTATACCGGAGCAGCATTAGTGAATTTCATTGCCACAGGTGATGCCCTTGATCCTGTATTCGGAGAGTTCAGTGCTGCGAGCGAATTCAATACCACGTCGTTCAGTTTACTCAATGAGGGTATTGAAGGTCAAACTGAGGACAATGTCATTCTGATTGCGCAACTGACTACAACTGGTGAACTCAGCTTTTCATTGAATGTGAGAGTGATCCGGGCAGATGGCTCGCTGATCAGTTACGTCGCAGACGGTTCCGTGCTGGCACCTGATGAGGCGGTAAGTTCTTTTCTCACTTATCCTCCTCAATGCGGCTGCACGGATCCGGATTTTCTGGAGTATGACTCAGCGGCAGGCTGTGATGATGGATCGTGCGCAACATTGGTTGTGTTAGGGTGTAATGATCCGGCGGCATGCAATTACGACCCCGATGTGAATTTCAATGTGCCGGAATTGTGCTGCATTCTTCCTGACAACTGTATCGGTCTGGATCCTGATCTGATCTGCTCTGGTTTTGTGGGAATAAATGAAATCGGGGCTTCCCGTTTGTGGAGTGTTTACCCTAATCCTACCTCCTCTGATTTTCAGATAAAATGGACAGATGAAGGCACAAGAAATGCTGACCTTACATTGTGTTCGATGTCCGGTGGTAAGGTTTGGTCTGCTTCAGGCGTGCGGTTGGAATTCGGAGATGTCGTAGGGGTTCAGCCAGGTATCCGTGATCCAGGTGTTTATGTATTGACAATTCAATCCGCCGGTGAGGTATTGAGATTTCCAATTGTTTTTATGCCATGAAAAAAGCGCACACACACGTTTTCACCCGCCTCCTTTGTGTTGCTGCTGCCTGGCTTTTGACTTCATTCTGTGATATAAATGCTCAAGGGATAGAGGGCTTGTATGTGGAGCCTTACTACACGGCAGGTGGTGCAGATTACGATAGCACCGCGTGGATTCCGCTCAAACCGGGAACCACCACGTGGAGGGTGTTTGTGGACCTTGCATCTGGCTGGAAACTGCAAGCTCTGTATGGAAGTGAGACACATCCGCTGGAGATTTCAACCACCACTCAGTTCTTTAATGATGCACTCAGTGATGAAGCGCGAGCTGAGATCATTGACCCCAAGGCCATTTCACAGGGCTACGCAATTCTTGACTCATGGCTCGCAATGGGTAGTGCCAGTGCCCGTCACATTGCGGTGCCTAAACCGGAAGATTCTGATGGGTCATTGTTTGCAGATATCAGGGAGAAAGGACCATTGAGCAGTCGCAGCGATGATGCCTATTTCGGATTGAAGATCGCTGACGGATTAATGCCCGGTTTGCCTGCCAATGTGAACAGAATTGGTGCGGATCTGATTCCCTTTCAGGGCAGGTCAGGGGTTTCCGTTTTTCGCGTATCCAACGGAGCACTGGCGGTAGTGGAAGGAGTGAGGGGGGCGACGGCTTCCAATTATGTGCTGCTCGGACAGTTCACTACTGACGGAGAGCTGACACTTGAACTGAATCTTCAACTGGTGCGTCCGGACGGAGTGTCCGAGCAATACGTGGCGCGCAACGCCATTGGCAATGAGGTGCTTTGTGAGCACCTTCTGTGGAAGAGTTCAGTAGTACAAAAGCAAAATTCCAATAACCACTAATCTCTACAATCAAGGGTCATGAAGAAACTTCACACCTTATTGCTTTTTGTGATGATGTCAGGCGGTGCCTTTACACAGGGGCTTGAAGGCATTATCGTCGAAACCTATTACATCTCCAATGCGAATGATGCCACTGATACTGATGGCGGATCACTTGCAGCCGGATCGACCACATACCGCATTTTTGTGGATATGGCACCGGGGTATGAGATTCAGGCGGTGTATGGCAATGCAAATCACGAATTGCGGATAGCAACCACCACGCAGTTTTTCAATAATGTGGACAGGGGAGAGCTGACCGGCAATGCTATCAATGATGCCCGTGTGGATGAGAATACGGTTGCACTTGATTCATGGCTCAGCATGGGGCCTGCTACGGACGCGCATTTTGGTGTGCTGAAATCGGAAGACACCAATGGCTCTATTGTTGGCGGAGCAAACAACGACGGAGGCAGTGCAAATATTCCTGGCGGTTTGCTGGTGAATGCTGATCCACTGGCCGGTATTCCGCTCACCACGGCTGATGGTCTGATTCCCGGAGTAGTTCCGAATGTGACCTTGGTGGGTATCAATCCGACCATGTTCGACAACGTAAACTCTTCCACCACTTTTACGACAAATGGAGGCGCGTGGTCAGTGCTCGAAGGAGTGGTTGGCCCGACGGCAACAAACCGTGTACTCATTGCGCAGATCACCACCAACGGCGATCTCTCATTTGAACTCAATATCCAACTTGGCGCTCCCAATGGTACTGTTGAGAAGTACGTCGCGGAGAACCCGATCAACGACGAAATTTTCTTTGGTCAATTGACCTTTCCCTTTCAGTCTTCGGGCCCCGGTTGTACCAACCCGATAGCCTGCAATTACGACGCGAATGCCAGTGAAGATGACGGCTCATGCATTGTTCCTGTTCCGAATTGCCAGGCATGCAACAGCACCAATACCGGACTTGTGATTGTAGATGCCGACGGAGATGGAATTTGCAATGCAAACGAAGTGCCCGGCTGTACCAATATGATGGCGTGTAACTTCAATCCAACTGCGACTGACAATGATGGTTCGTGCATCGTGCCTGTGGCTAACTGCACGGCGTGTAATGCCACGAATACCGGATTGGTATTGATCGATGCCGATGGCGATGGAATTTGCAATGCACAGGAAGTGGCAGGGTGCACCAGTTCAACAGCCTGTAATTACAATGCATCAGCAACGGATAATAACGGAAGTTGCGTTTTTCCTTTCCCGAACTGTCAGGCGTGCAATGGCACAAACGATGGACTGGTGATTATTGATGCCGATGGTGATGGCATCTGCAATGCTCAGGAAATTCCGGGGTGTACTGATCCGGAGGCGCTTAATTTCAATCCGGCCGCCACTGATGATAACGGCACTTGTTCTTATGAGGCTACTCCCGGATGTACAAATGAACTGGCATGCAACTATGATCCGTTTGCTACTGAAGATGACGGATCCTGCATTGTTCCGGTTGAAGGTTGCACTGAATGTAACGCCGGAAATGACGGATTGGTTCTGATAGACAGTGATGAAGATGGAATATGTGATGCCGAAGAAGCAGAGGGATGTACGGATGAGAATGCGTGCAACTACTCCATGTTGGCTACCGATGATGACGGCTCATGCATCATTCCTGTATCAGGGTGCACCGTGTGTAACGGAACAAATGACGGACTGGTTCTTATCGATACCGATGACGACGGAGTTTGTGATGGAGAGGAGGTGTCGGGTTGCACCAATGCCAACGCCTGCAACTACGATTCATCGGCCACGGAGGATAATGGTTCTTGTATTGTCCCGGTTCCGAACTGTCAGGAGTGCAATTCAACCAATGATGGATTGGTGTTGGTTGACACTGATGGTGATGGTATTTGTAATGCGAACGAAATTGCCGGATGCCTCAGTCCGACTGCCTGCAACTTTTTGCCAGACGCTACGGACATCGTTCCCTGCATTGAGCCGGTAGAGGATTGTCAGGTGTGTAATTCTACCAATACCGGATTAATTATCGTGGATACCGATGGCGATGGAGTGTGTGACGCAGAGGAAATCCCCGGTTGCACGAATCCAGCGGCAACAAACTACAATCCGGATGCTACGGATGACGATGGATCATGTGAGTTTGAACCCGGCGCGGGCTGCGGCGGAGGTCTTGGACTTGAAGGAATCATCGTGGAGCGTTACTACATCGCTGATGGAAATGACGCAGCAGACCAGGATGGAGGTTCGGAACTTGCAGAGGGCTCTGTGACTTATCGCGTCTATGCCGATCTGGCTGCGGGTTATGAACTGCAGGCGGTATATGGAAATGCCAACCACACCCTGCGCATCGAAACGAGCACGTATTTCTATAATAATGCGGACAGGGGAGAGCAAACAGGAAATCAGCTTCCTGCAAATCGTCTGGACGAAAATACAGTGGCTCTCGATTCTTATGTGGCCGTAGGTGGTGCATCCACTGCGCACTGGGGCATTCTGAAGTCAGAGGACACGGATGGTTCTGTGGTAGGAGGTGCAAATAATGACGGAGGCAGTGAAGGTGTAGCTGGCGGACTCCTGGTAAACGACGATCCGCTGGCCGGCATACCTCTCACTGAAGCGGACGGATTGATTGCTGGTACAATTCCTACTGTGACAGTAGTCGGACTGGATCTTTCCATCTTTGACAATGCGAACGGCGGTCCGGTATTCCAGACCAATGGTGGTGCGTGGTCAGTGCTCGAAGGTGCTCAAGGACCTACAGCTTCCAATCGCGTGTTGATTGCACAACTTACCACAGACGGCGAGTTGGAGTTTGAATTGAACATTCAGATTGGCACTCCTGAAGGAGGTGTGGAAAGATATGTGGCTTCTGATCCTGTAGGAAATGAAATTCAGTGCGATCAATTGATCTACCCGGTGTTGAGTCTTGCAGGATGCACAGATCCTCTTGCCACGAATTTCAATCCGGATGCTACCTCGGATAATGGTACATGTGAGTATGACTTCGCTATTTGCGATTGCAATCAGGAAGAGTTTTCACCGGCCACACGCTTTCAGGTGGGTGATGGCACTGCTAATAATGATGGAGCTGGCGGTCAGCCTGATTTTGATTGCTGGGCATGGGCCTATGACTGCGGCGATATTGCCGGCTTGCCATCGGAAGATCCGTTTGGTGTGTGTGGAGGTAACCTTCCCCTGGAGAATAACTGCGGAATCTTTGTGACCAACCAGAGCGAACCCGGGATAGCAGTATATCCTAATCCCACTTCAGGTGCATTTACGATTGTGCCGACGGGGCTTTCCGGAAGTGCCACATTGCGGGTAACGGATTACGCCGGCCGATTGGTTGCGGAATCGAATGTGGTTCTCTCAGAGGGGGGCAGGCAGTCATTCGATCTCCAGCAGCTGGCTTCCGGAAATTATCACATGCAGCTTTTCACTCCGAATGGAGTGTTTCATTCCAACCTGATCATTCAGAAGTAAATCTTATCATAACAAAGCATAGGAGCCGGCCAATTGGTCGGCTCTTTTTGTTTGCTACCAAAACTTAAACTCTTGATTTTACTGAGGTCCATAGTTAAATGACAACGGAATGTTACGCATGTTTTGACTTCACCCTAACAGATAACTCGGATAGTGATAAGCTAAGTATGTTGATCCATTAATGATTATCACTTCGGGTTCACTGAAGATTTGGGCGCCCAATAAACCATCGGGCGTACACAATTAACCCCATTAACCTTATTCAAAAATGAACGGTTTTAACCCTTTCAAATGGATGGCCGCTGTAGCAGTAGCAGGCCTCACAATGAATGCCACTGCGCAGTCTTCCTTCGGCGAAGATTGCGGATGCCCACCCCTGGCATCACGCACTACTGTTAACGTATCTACCCTTGCTGACGCAAACGGTGAACTGACTACTCAGACCTGGACATGCAACAACATTTACATCCTCGGTGATGCCACAGGACCAGCTCCTGACCGTTACTACGTGGGAAACGGAATTGACCTGACCATTGAGCCAGGTACAGTAATTAAGGCGCCTGTGAGCTCAGGTGCTGATGCAGCTACACTCATCGTTTCCCGTGGTGGTCAGATCTGGGCTGATGGTCTGGATTGCTGCCCGATCATCTTCACCTCAGAAGAAGATCCACTCGATGGAACTTATTCAATCAACAACCGTGGCCGTTGGGGTTCACTGATCGTTCTCGGTCGTGCAACCAACAACCTCATCCTTGCCAACAACGGTAACCCTCCTGCGTCTGATGGTCTTTGTGTAGCCGACGGAGTAGGTCGTATCGAAGGTCTCGTTCCAAACGAATCACGCAACTGGTGTGGTGGTACAGATGACGAGGATAACAGCGGTATCCTCCGCTATGTGTCACTTCGTCACGGTGGTGCAAACATCGGAGCGAACAACGAAATCAATGGTCTTACCCTTGGTTCAGTAGGCCGTGGAACGATCATCGAGCACGTTGAAGTAGTTTCGAACGAGGACGATGCGTTCGAAATGTTCGGTGGTACTGTTGACCTGAAGTGGTGCGCTGCCTACTTCTGCAACGATGACTATTTTGACTGGGATTGGGGATGGAGAGGCCGTGGCCAGTACTGGTACGGTGTTCAGCTTCCGATCAACGCAGGTGGCGGTATCGCTGCTGCCCAGGGTGACGAAGGTTTCGAATCCGACAATGACGACCAGAACACCAACTTCGCTCCTTTCGCTGATCCAACCATCTACAATGTGACTTGCATTGGTCGTGGTGCCAACTCAGGTATGGAATTCAAGGAAGGTAGCCGTGGTTATGTAGCCAACTCTATTTTCGTGAATACTCAGCGTGGTGTTACTCTGATTTCCAATACTGGTGATTCTGGTTACCCTGCGAATCAAAACTCATTCTACCAGTGGCAGAATGGCGCTCTTGAAATCAATAACTGCGCATTCGATGGATTGACCGGCGGCATCCTCTTCGAGAATGGCGCTGCGGCCAGTGCCGGTTCACTCGCGGCTTTTGCAGCTGACGGTAACGCTCTGTCTGCTGGTATCATTGATTTCAGCCTTCTTATCGCAAACAACAACGCGGTATCTAACGGTATTGATCCGGTTCCTTCTGCAGCCGCAGCTAGCACTCCGGAGCGTGCTCCACTCGATGGCTTCTTTGATCCTGTGAAATTCAAGGGTGCATTTAAGCCTGGTGCTGCCCCATGGACTTCCGGCTGGTCAATCAGCGAAACAGTTGGATTTGACAACTCTGTAGCAGCTTGTGATGAGGACGTAGACAAGGACGGTGATGTGGATGTGGATGACTTCCTCCAACTGATTGGCGTGTTCAACACGACCTGCGGTAACTAACCTATAATCGGATATGGCGATGCCTGCCGGAAACCCGGCGTGGTGTTAGTCGTGCCCCAAAAGAAATCGCAATATCATGAAAAACACGTTGATTTTTAATCGGATGTTCGCAGTGCTTGCCCTGGCGCTGGCTTCCCTGACGGCCTTCTCCCAGGGAGGACTCGAGAACATCATCGTCGAGACGTATTATATCTCTGACGCCAATGACGCCACCGACAACGATGGCGGATCTCTTCCGGTCGGGTCAACCACTTACCGGATCTATGCTGACCTGCTGCCTGGCTATGAAGTTCAGGCCGTGTACGGAAACTCGAACCACGAACTGCGCATTGAGACCTCTACGTTCTTCTTCAACAACGAAGACCGTGGAGAAATCACAGGTAGTGCTATTGGTTCGGGCTTTCTGGATAACAACACAGTAGCCCTTGACTCTTACCTGGCCATGGGATTTGCCTCAAATGCGCACTTTGGAATTCCTAAGGTGAACGATACCAATGGATCTATCGTTGGCGGAGTAAACAATGACGGAGGCAGCGCCAATATTGCAGGTGGATTATTGGTAAACGGTGCAGCGGCTCCGGCTCTGACCAGTGCAGACGGTCTGCTCCCGGGCACGGCTGCAACAGTTACTCTTGTTGGTTTGACACCCGCGCAGACGGCATTGTTTAACGATGCAAATTCTGCTTCGGGATTGTTTTCGACCAACTCAGGTGCATGGTCCGTGTTGGCTGGTGTGCAGGGGCCTACTTCTGCCAACCGCGTTCTGCTTGCTCAGATCACTACCAATGGGGAACTTTCTTTCGAACTGAATCTTCAGATCGGGACGCCTCAGGGTGGTACAGAGCAATATGTGGCTAACAATCCGCAGCCGGGCGAGGGTGAGCGAGCGTTTCTTTCCTATCCGCTTGTGGTGGAGCCTGCAAATGGTCAGCGCATCAACGCGACCACCATCAATGGCAACTACAACATAGGTACGTGCGTGGCCAAGAATGGTAACCTCTCAACCGCTCTGGCGTCACCCGAATCCAACAGCACAGCAGTTACCGGTGAAGACCAGTGGTTTGAAGTAGTGGCATCGGGCCCCGGTATCCGGGTGCAGCTCAGCACCACTGCATTTGATGGGATGATTGAACTTCAGGATGCATCCGGCAATACGCTGGCCACCGAGAATGCCGTGAGCGGCTTAGGCGGGGAGATTCTCCACTTCGGCGGACCGCTGACGGTGGGTGCCACCTATTACATTGCCATCCGGAACTTCAACTCAGCTTTAGGTACCGGTGCATACTCGGTATGTGTGCAGCGACTTCGCGCACCGGCCTGTAACTCTTCAGCTCCGTTCAATGTATGCGGACAATTCAAGTGCACGAACACGGGCGCGCAGGTTTACGATTTCACCTTCGTCAATACCTTGACGGGAGTGACGATCAGCCGGAGCAATTCAAATGGATTGACCTCTACGCCCTTCACCGGATTCGTGCCCGGCCAGTCGTATGGGGTAACTTTGGCTTGCACCTATAACCTGTTTGATGCTGCCGGTAATCCGGAAACCTTTACATTCAGCGCTCCGAATGCATGCCTCGTACCCATGAGTGCACATGCTGATCTGGACCTTCGTCCGCAGGATGAGTGCGCCAGCGGACCTCGTCCGAATAACGCCACCATCGGCGCTACGGCATGGATCTGCGGTGCCTCTTACTTCCAGTGGGAGTTCACTCAGGTGACGCCTTCTCCCGGAGTGCCATTCACAGTGAATGGCAATGGTGTGAGTCGTTTCCTCAATCTGGGTGGGGCAGGTTTGACAGCAGGTGCCTCGTACAACGTGCGCATTCGTCCGGTCTTCGGAACCGTTTTTGGCGAATGGGGACCTGATACTCAGTGCCTCCAGATCATTGGCCTGTCTTCCGCGGAGGCTAATGAAGAAACAGTTGCCTTTGCTGCAGTTACAAGCGAGGAAAACGGAGTGTCTGCTTCCCTTTTCCCGAATCCATCCAATGGTGTGTTTGTGAATCTCAGCCTTCATGGACTGGTATCTGACAACGTACAACTGCGGGTGATTGATCAGACCGGCCGAGTAGTATACATGACCGCTTTTGCTTCTGAAGAAAACACCAATAAGGTGATTACCTTCAATGAAGCTCTTGCGGCCGGCATTTACATGGTAGAGTTAAACACAGGAGAAGAGATTGCTTTTGAGCGACTCGTCGTTCAGAAGTAATGTGCTAACTATTTTGATTGTTGAGAGCCGCTCCAAAGGGGGCGGCTCTTTCTTTTTCCTGACTGAATAATGTACCCGGGGGAAACCACACGGGCAACCTTGCCTTAACATCCCCGTCTTTAAAACAACAAACCCCAATCGTTATTGGGGTTTGTTTTACCTTAACTAAATAGACTCGTGTCATGCACGTCGCCGGGCGAATGCCCGACGTGTCGATTTTGTGGTACAAATGTAAGTATCACAACCACGAGTTGCCAGCCGATTTTTCACCGTTTGACCGTCTTTCGAGGATTCCAAACGTTTCAATCCGAAGCACAAGGCAATTTCCGAAACCGGACTTATAATCCAACACTGAATCCTGCCGCAAGCATTAGTCCGCCGGGAATCGTAATCTTCATGACATCTTTGGAGAATTGACTGAGTTGATGGTCAGAGAGGACCTTATAATTTTTTGGGGAGATATTGATTGAATAACCTGCCTGCAGGTGAAATCTCGCGCGTTGCTTGGTTGGCCAACGTGTGTAGCCTGAAAGCTGGATGTTATCCTGAGGAAACTACTCCATTGTTATCGCACCTTCGACCGTAATTCCGACCATACCGGTTGGAATTTCAAGCCCTGACCCGAAGCCGAGGTAGATTTTTTGACATTCGGTTTGATGAACTTCGGCTATTGTGAAGGTCAGAACTGCGGAGAGAACGAGTATGGTGGTGCGCATGACCGTTTCGGTTTAATTCAAACAAATGGAAGCCGCCGACCTGTAACGTAAAAAGACGGGGTTCACTCACTCGAATGATTCACGAGTGAACGGAATACCGTGAAATAAAAAGGCCCGCACCTGGCGGACCTTTTACCTTTTAACCTTGGTTGATAAATCATGCTTCGCGATCTACAGCTACCGGAAGGTCGCCCTTCTTCGCCAGCAGATCCACATACTCCTGGTTATTTCCGACAATCATCTTTTGGAAGCGGCGTACACCTGCTCCGGCCGGGATCGGGTGACCCACGATCACGTTTTCCTTCAGACCGATGAGGTAATCTGTCTTACCTTGAACTGCAGCTTCGTTCAATACCTTGGTGGTTTCCTGGAACGATGCAGCTGAAATCCATGAGTCGGTCTGCAGCGAGGCGCGGGTAATACCCTGAAGCATCGGACGGGCAGTAGCAGTGACGGCCTGACGGGCTTCGATTTGCTTCTTGTCTTTGCGCTTGAGCTGTGAGTTCTCATCGCGGAGGTTGCGCACACTGATGATCTGACCTGTTTTGTAACGGTCACTTTCACCAGCATCGGTCACCACCATCTTGTCGAACAGCAGATCGTTTTCTTCCACGAATTCCGCCTTGTCTACGTTGGTATTCTCAAGGAAGCGGGTATCACCAGCATCCACGATTTCCACCTTGCGCATCATCTGGCGCACAATCACTTCAAAGTGCTTGTCATTGATTTTCACACCCTGCAGACGGTATACTTCCTGAATTTCATTCACGAGGTACTCCTGAACTGCTGTCGGGCCCTGAATATCGAGGATGTCACCCGGGCTGATCGCACCGTCAGAGAGCTGCATACCCGCGCGCACGAAGTCACCATCCTGAACCAGAATGTGCTTGGAGAGCGGAATGAGGTATTTTTTCTCCTCACCGAAGCGGGACTTCACGGAGATTTCACGGTTACCGCGTTTGATCTTCCCGTATTCCACGATACCGTCGATTTCTGAAACTACCGCCGGATTCGACGGGTTACGCGCTTCGAACAGTTCGGTTACCCGTGGCAGACCACCGGTGATGTCACCACCACGACCTGCCATCCGTGGAATCTTCGCAAGGATGGTTCCTTTACCCACTTTCTGTCCGTTCTCGATGTTCATGTGAGCACCAACCGGCAGTGAGTACACTTTTACCACTTCCTTGTTGCGCACGATCTCGAGGCTCGGGTTCTTCTTCTTGTCTTTGGTTTCAATGATGATCTTCTCAGAGAAGCCTGTCTGCTCATCCACCTCAGTTTTGAAGGTAATGCCTTCTTCCACTGCATCGAAGCGAATGGTTCCTTCTTCTTCGGTAATGATCATGCTGTTGAACGGGTCAAACTCGCAGAGTACATCACCTTTCTTCACGGTCGCGCCGCTCTTCACCTGAAGAATGGCACCGTACGGAAGGTTCACTGTGGTCAGTGTCAGACCTGACTTTTCATCGTTAATCTTCAATTCTGATGAACGAGATACAACGATGGTCTTCATCTCTCCGTTGTCGCCCATGCGCTCCACAGTGCGGAGTTCATCGATCTCCACAGAGCCTGAGTACTTCGCACGGATATCGGATTCAATTGCGCTCGCAGATGACGCACCGCCGGTGTGGAACGTACGCAGCGTGAGCTGGGTTCCGGGTTCACCGATGGACTGCGCGGCGATGACACCAACAGCCAGACCTTCCTGCACCAGACGTGCTGTAGCCAGATCGCGGCCGTAGCACTTGGCACATACTCCGCGCTTGCTTTCGCAGGTGAGTACCGAACGGATTTCAACGTCTTCGATACCGGCCTTTTCGATGGCGCTGGCCCGGTCTTCATTGATGTCTTGACCGGCCTCCACAAGGACTTCACCTGTCTCGGGATTCACAACGTCCTGAACGCTCACACGTCCGAGGATGCGATCGCGCAGTGACTCAACTACTTCATCCGCTTTCTTCAGCGCTGAAGTCACCAGTCCGCGGAGAGTTCCGCAGTCAGTTTCGTTGATGATCACGTCCTGAGCAACGTCTACCAGACGGCGGGTAAGGTAACCCGCGTCAGCCGTCTTAAGAGCGGTATCCGCAAGACCCTTACGCGCACCGTGCGTAGAGATAAAGTACTCAAGAATCGAAAGGCCTTCCTTGAAGTTTGCAAGGATCGGGTTTTCGATCATGTCCTGTCCACCGGCTGCGGCGTTTTTCTGTGGCTTAGCCATCAGTCCGCGCATTCCGGCCAGCTGACGAATCTGTTCCTTCGAACCACGGGCACCGGAGTCAAACATCATGTAGATGCTGTTGAAGCCCTGCTGGTCGTGCTTCAGGCGATCCATCAGGATGTTGGTGAGGCGTGAGTTCGTATTGGTCCAGATGTCAATCACCTGGTTGTAACGTTCGTTGTTGGTGATGAGACCCATGTTGTAGTTGTCGAATACTTCCGACACCTTCTGGGTAGCCTCATTCACTAGTTTTTCTTTTTCTGCCGGGATCACTACGTCAGAGAGTTTGAAGGAGAGACCTCCTTTGAACGCCCAGTAGTATCCGAGGTTCTTCATGTCATCGAGGAACTGGGCGGTGCGTGCAATGCCCACCACCTTCAGAATGTCACCGATGATATCGCGCAGCGCTTTCTTGGTCAGAAGCTGGTTGATGAAGCCTACTTCGTCGGGTACTACGTCATTGAAGAGTACACGACCTGCGGTAGTCTCAATCATGTGTGCCTTTCCGTGCACATCGGTCCAGCGCACTTTGATCTCTGCATGGAGATCGAGCTGTCCTTCGTTGAACGCAATGCGCACTTCCTCGGGAGAATAGTACGATTTGCCTTCGCCCTTGCACGGATTCTCTGGTGTGCCTTTGCGGCCTTTGGTGATGTAGTAAAGACCGAGTACCATGTCCTGAGAAGGTACGGTGATCGGCGCTCCGTTGGCAGGGTTGAGGATGTTGTGCGAAGCGAGCATCAGCATCTGGGCTTCCAGAATAGCCGCGTTGCCCAGCGGCACGTGAACGGCCATCTGGTCACCGTCGAAGTCGGCGTTGAATGCAGTACATACGAGCGGGTGAAGCTGGATCGCCTTTCCTTCAATCAGCTTGGGCTGGAAGGACTGAATACCGAGGCGGTGCAGGGTAGGGGCACGGTTCAGCAGAACCGGATGACCTTTCAGCACGTTCTCGAGAATATCCCAAACTACGGCTTCTTTTTTATCTACAATTTTCTTCGCTGACTTTACGGTCTTCACGATGCCGCGCTCAATCATCTTGCGGATGATAAACGGCTTGAAGAGTTCAGCGGCCATGTCTTTCGGAAGCCCGCACTCATGGAGTTTGAGTTCCGGACCCACGACGATTACCGAACGTGCTGAATAGTCCACACGCTTACCGAGAAGGTTCTGACGGAAGCGGCCCTGCTTACCCTTCAGTGAGTCAGAAAGGGATTTCAGCGGACGGTTGCTTTCGGTTTTTACTGCGGATGATTTGCGGCTGTTGTCGAACAGCGAATCCACCGCTTCCTGCAGCATTCGCTTCTCGTTGCGGAGAATCACATCCGGAGCCTTGATTTCCATCAGTCGCTTGAGGCGGTTGTTGCGGATAATCACGCGGCGGTAGAGGTCGTTCAGGTCGGAGGTTGCAAAGCGGCCACCGTCGAGTGGAACGAGGGGGCGCAGTTCGGGTGGAATCACAGGCACTACACGGGTGATCATCCACTCCGGACGGTTCTCCACGCGCGTGTTGGCATCGCGGAAAGCCTCAACCACCTGAAGGCGCTTGAGGGCTTCGTTTTTGCGCTGCTGTGAGGTCTCTGTATTGGCTTTGTGGCGGAGCTCGTACGAAAGCTCATCGAGCTTTACGTTGGCGAGCAGATCATGGAGTGCATCCGCACCCATTTTGGCCACGAACTTATTCGGGTCTTTGTCGTCGAGATACTGGTTTTCCTTCGAGAGCTTATCAAGAATATCGAGGTATTCTTCTTCTGTCAGGAAGTCCATTACGTTGAGCGGGTTTCCTTCAGCGTTGGTCGCGGGGCCTACGTTGATTACTACGTAGCGCTCATAGTAAATGATCTGATCGAGTTTCTTGGTCGGCAGTCCGAGGAGGTAACCGATCTTGTTTGGCAGCGAACGGAAGTACCAGATGTGCGCCACGGGCACGGTCAGCGTAATGTGACCGGTGCGCTCACGGCGTACTTTCTTTTCAGTGACTTCCACACCGCAGCGGTCGCACACGATACCCTTGTAGCGGATGCGCTTGTACTTGCCGCAGTGGCATTCATAGTCTTTCACCGGACCGAAGATCCGCTCACAGAACAATCCGTCGCGCTCCGGCTTGTACGTCCGGTAGTTGATGGTTTCCGGTTTCAGCACCTCGCCGTGTGAACGCTCCAGAATGTCTTCAGGAGAAGCCAGGCTGATGGTGATCGAGTGGAAGTCGCTGCTCGGACGGTTGATTTTCTTTGCTTGAAGCATGGGTTGAGAAAGGGGTATAAAAGGGTCTTTCACATTCAGTTAAAATCCCGGGAGACTACTCTCCCGGGATATGCACTTTTAGATCTGGTTCGAATTGAGGGTAATGTTCAATCCGAGACCACGCAATTCATGCAGCAATACGTTAAAGGACTCGGGGATGCCCGGTACAGGCATGTTCTCGCCCTTCACGATGGTTTCATATGTTTTCGCGCGGCCGATGACATCGTCCGACTTCACCGTAAGGATTTCCTGGAGAATGTTGGCTGCTCCGAATGCCTCGAGCGCCCACACTTCCATTTCACCGAAACGCTGACCTCCAAACTGTGCCTTACCACCAAGCGGCTGTTGGGTGATGAGTGAGTACGGACCGATTGAACGGGCGTGCATTTTATCATCTACCATGTGGCTCAGTTTGATCATGTAGATCACACCCACCGTAGCAGGCTGCTCGAAGCGCTCTCCGGTACCACCGTCGTAGAGGTAGGTCACACCGAAGCGCGGTACGCCTGCATCATCCGTAGTGGTGTTGATGTCATCGATGGTTGCTCCGTCGAAAATAGGCGTGGCGAAACGCTTGCCTGTTTTCTGTCCGGCCCAGCCCAGCACGGTCTCGTAAATCTGACCGAGGTTCATGCGCGATGGTACCCCAAGCGGGTTGAGCACGATGTCAACCGGGGTTCCGTCGCTCAGGAACGGCATGTCCTCGTCGCGCACGATTCTGGCAACAATACCCTTGTTACCGTGACGTCCCGCCATTTTATCGCCCACTTTCAGCTTGCGCTTCTGTGCGATATATACCTTGGCCAGTTTCACGATTCCTGCAGGCAGTTCATCACCCACCGTGAGCTGGAATTTCTTCCGCTTGTATGATCCGAGAAGTTCGTTGTTCTTGAGGTTGTAGTTGTGCACACAACGCTTCACGAGCAGGTTCGTTGCTTCATCTTTGGTCCAGCCTTCTGTGTTCACCACACTGAAGTCGATGGAAGAGAGTGACTTTGCGGTGAACTTGGTTCCCTTCTTAATCTGCTCTTCTTTGAAATAGTTGAATACACCCTGACAGGTATTGTCTTTCAGGATGGCGATGAGCTTGTCTACCAGAATCTTCTTCAGTTCCATCACATCTTTGTCGTGCTCCTTATCGAGCGCTTCGATGATGGCCTTTTCGTTGGTTTTGACAGGCTTTTTATCCTTGATAGTCCGGCTGAAGAGCTTCTTGTCGATGACCACACCGCCCACGGCCGGTGGCACTTTCAGTGAAGCATCTTTCACGTCGCCTGCTTTGTCGCCGAAGATGGCGCGAAGCAGTTTTTCTTCCGGAGTTGGATCCGTTTCTCCTTTCGGAGTGATCTTACCGATGAGGATATCCCCTTCTTTTACCTCAGCCCCAACCCGAATAATTCCGTTTTCGTCGAGGTCGCGGGTGGCCTCTTCGCTGACGTTTGGAATATCGCTGGTGAGTTCTTCCACTCCGCGTTTGGTATCGCGCACCTCGGTGGTGAATTCCTCGATGTGCACAGAGGTAAAGATGTCATCGCGCACCACGCGCTCGCTGATCACGATCGCATCTTCGAAGTTGTACCCTTTCCATGGCATGAATGCCACTTTCAGGTTGCGTCCGAGAGCGAGTTCACCCTGGCGTGTGCCGTATCCTTCCACAAGGATCTGACCTTCCGTAACGCGTTCGCCTTTCACCACCATCGGGCGGAGGTTGACGCACATGCTCTGGTTGGTCTTTCCGAATTTCTTGATGTCGTATGACTTGGTGGCAGAGTCAAAGCTCACCAACTCGTCATTGTCATTGCGCTTGTACTTGATGCGGATTTCAGATGCATCCACAAACTCCACGACACCTTCGCCTTCCGCGGTGAGGAGCACGCGGGAGTCTTTTGCCACGCGGCCTTCCAGACCGGTACCCACGATCGGGGCTTCCGGGCGGAGCAGCGGCACGGCCTGACGCATCATGTTTGATCCCATCAGTGCGCGGTTCGCGTCATCGTGCTCGAGGAATGGAATCAGCGATGCTGCGATGGAGGCGATCTGGTTCGGTGCCACGTCCATGAGGTTCAGGTTCGTGGGCGGAATTACCGGGAAGTCACCTTCCAGACGGGCTTTCACGGTATTGGTGAGGAAGTTTCCTTTCTCGTCAATTTTCGCGTTGGCCTGTGCGATCACTTTGGTATCCTCATCCTCTGCGGTGAGGTAGGTCACACCGTTGTTGTTCATTACCGCTTTTCCGTTTTCCACCTTGCGGTAAGGTGTTTCGATGAAGCCGAGGCGGTTGATTTTCGCGTATACACAGAGCGAAGAAATCAGACCGATGTTTGGACCTTCTGGAGTTTCGATGGTACACAAACGACCGTAGTGGGTGTAGTGTACGTCACGCACCTCGAAGCCTGCGCGCTCGCGGGAGAGACCACCTGGTCCGAGTGCCGACATGCGGCGCTTGTGGGTGACTTCCGAAAGCGGGTTGGTCTGGTCCATGAACTGGCTCAACTGGTTCGTTCCGAAGAACGAGTTGATTACCGAGCTCAGGGTCTTCGCATTGATAAGGTCAATCGGGGTGAAAACTTCATTGTCCCGAACGTTCATTCGCTCGCGGATGGTGCGGGCCATACGGGCCAGGCCAACAGCGAACTGGTTGTAGAGCTGCTCACCCACAGTACGCACACGGCGGTTTGACAGGTGGTCAATGTCATCCACGTCAGCCTTCGAGTTGACGAGCTCGATGAGGTAGCGGATGATGCTCAGAATATCTTCTTTCGTCAGTGTGCGCTGCTCCGGGTTGATGGTGAGACCCAGTTTCCGGTTGATTCGGAAACGGCCCACTTCGCCGAGGTCATAACGCTGCTCAGAGAAGAAGAGTTTGTCGATCACACCGCGAGCAGTCTCCAGATCTGGTGGTTCTGCGTTGCGGAGCTGACGGTAGATGTATTCCACCGCTTCTTTCTCCGAGTTGGAGGTATCTTTTTGGAGGGTGTTGTGGATGATGGTGAAATCGGCAGAGTTCGATTCCTCTTTGTGGAGGATGATGAACTTCGCGCCGCTGTCCACGATCATGTCGATGTGGTGATCCTCGAGCACGGTTTCGCGGTCGAGGACCACTTCATTCCGCTCGATGGATACTACCTCACCGGTATCTTCATCCACGAAGTCTTCGATCCAGGTCTTAAGTACGCGGGCGGCCAGACGGCGGCCGAGTACTTTTTTCAGACCGGTTTTAGACACTTTCACTTCTTCCGCGAGGTTGAAGATCTCAAGGATCTCGCGGTCACTTTCGTAACCAATTGCACGGAGGAGAGTGGTAACCGGAAGCTTTTTCTTACGGTCGATATAGGCATACATCACGTTGTTGATGTCCGTGGCGAATTCAATCCACGAACCCTTGAATGGGATGATACGTGCGCTGTAGAGTTTGGTACCGTTGGCGTGGCGGCTTTGTCCGAAGAACACGCCGGGTGAGCGGTGAAGCTGTGATACGATCACGCGCTCGGCGCCATTGATCACAAATGAGCCTTGCGGCGTCATGTAAGGGATAGTACCGAGATACACGTCCTGCACGATGGTTTCAAAGTCTTCGTGCTCCGGGTCGGTGCAGTACAGTTTGAGTTTGGCCTTCAGGGGCACGCTGTAAGTCAGACCGCGTTCGATACACTCTTCGATGGTATAGCGGGGCGGGTCAATGAAATAATCGAGGAATTCGAGTACGAACTGGTTGCGGGTGTCCGTAATCGGGAAGTTCTCGGCGAATACCTTGAATAGACCTTCATTCTTCCGGTTTTCCGGATTGGTTTCGAGTTGGAAAAACTCTTTGAATGACGCCAGCTGGATTTCGAGAAAATCCGGGTAGTCGTAGAAACTTTTGGTGGAGGAGAAGTTCGTTCTCTCGTCCGTTTTCTTCAGCGCTGTTGCCAAGTCCTTGGAGGATTTGAGGTTGTTCGGATAAAAATGCTACCTGATTTGTTCAGGGTTTAACACAGGGTATCCGCATGGGCGGATATAAACAAGCCAAGGCCTCTCCGCGAGGGAGGGCCTTGACTTGAAAATCAACAGGTTGTGATATTACTTGATCTCAACTTTTGCTCCGGCTTCTTCAAGTTGGGTTTTCAAAGCGTTTGCTTCGTCTTTGGTTACACCAGTCTTGAGGGGAGATGGAGCCTTATCAACCGCGTCCTTGGCTTCTTTCAGACCAAGACCGGTGAGGTCTTTCACGAGTTTCACAACAGCGAGCTTGTTTGCACCGCCTTCTACGAGAACTACGTCAAACGCAGTCTTCTCTTCCACAGCAGCTCCGCCGCCGCCAGCACCAGGTGCAGCAACTGCTACAGCAGCAGCAGCCGGCTCAATACCGTACTCATCCTTCAGGATTGCTGCGAGCTCATTGACTTCCTTCACTGTGAGGTTTACGAGGCTTTCTGCCATCGCTTTCAAATCAGCCATTTTATTGGATTTTAAAAGGTTCTTGTGTGTTTGTTTTCAGAGCGTCATTTATGCACCGCGCTCTTCGAGTGCTTTCACGATTCCTGCCACTTTCTGTCCGGCGCTGCCTTTCAGGGCAGAGATCACATTCTTGGCAGGAGACTGGAGGAGTGCGATGATATCGCCTACCAGTTCTTCCTTGCTCTTGAGTGTGGCCAATGCTTCCAGTTGGTTGTCACCTACGTAACAATCTTCCTGGATAAAGGCGCCTTTCAGTACAGGACGGTCTTCGTGTTTCTTCCTGAACTCCTTAATCAGTCGGGCAGGTACATTGGCCACTTCGGCGGTCATGACGGCGGTATTGCCTTTCATGGCGGCGAAGAGCGGGCTGTAGTCCTTGCCTTCGATGCGTTCAAGCGCTTTGCGGAGCAGCGTATTTTTTACCACACGCATGCTCACTTGTTGCTTGAAGCACTCTCTGCGAAGGTTGCTGGTAGCAGCAGCGTTCATGGAAGTCGTGTCCGTGAGGTAGAAGATCGGGCTGTTGGACAGCAGCTCTACCAATTCGGCGATTTCCTGGTTTTTCTGTTCTTTCGTCATAACGAATTCTTCTGCTTGTTACCAGCGCTTAGCTCACTGATCGGGGTTCAACATTTACTCCGGGACTCATAGTGGACGAGAGCGAGATGCTCTTGATATAAGTCCCTTTTGCAGCAGAAGGCTTCAGCTTCACAATGGTCTGAATCAGTTCATTCGCATTTTCAGCAAGCTTTTGGGCATCAAAAGATACCCGTCCGATGCTGGCGTGCACGATTCCTGTTTTGTCCACTTTGAAGTCGATGTTACCCGCCTTCTTTTCAGTTACAGCTTTTCCAACATCCATTGTCACGGTGCCCGTTTTCGGGTTGGGCATAAGTCCGCGCGGACCGAGAATACGGCCGAGCGCTCCTACTTGTCCCATGACACTGGGTGTGGTGATAATGACATCCACATCGGTCCATCCGCCCTTGATCTTCTCAATGTACTCGGTAAGTCCTACGTGGTCAGCGCCTGCGGCTTTTGCTTCTGCTTCCTTGTCAGGAGTGCAGAGCACAAGCACGCGCACAGTCTTTCCTGTTCCGTGAGGAAGGGATACTGTTCCGCGAACCATCTGGTTGGACTTCTTCGGGTCCACTCCAAGACGTACGGCGATGTCCACAGATGCGTCGAATTTGGTAGAAGTGATATTCTTCACCACTGACGCTGCCTCTGCCAGACCGTATGACTTCATATTGTCATACTTGGCCATAGCAGCTTTGCGATTTTTACTGATGGTTCCCATTGCGTGTACTTCTGGATTGGTTTAGAAGGGGCGTTCACCGGTCACCTGAATCCCAAGGCTCCGAGCTGTGCCGGCAACCATTTTCATGGCTGATTCCACAGTGAAGCAATTGAGGTCAGGCATTTTATCTTGTGCAATCTCCTTCACCTGTTCCCAGGTAACGGATCCCACTTTCTGACGGTTGGGCTCTGCAGCACCCTTTTGGGTCTTTGAAGCTTCCAACAGCTGAACAGCGGCAGGTGCGGTTTTCACGATGAAGTCAAACGACTTATCGCTGTACACCGTGATCACCACCGGACACACCTTACCAGCTTTATCCTGAGTCCGCGCATTGAACTGCTTGCAGAACTCCATGATATTGACACCCTTGGCACCCAAAGCAGGTCCCACGGGAGGTGAGGGGTTGGCGGCTCCACCTTTGATTTGCAGCTTGATTAACGCAGCTACTTCTTTCGCCATTTTACTTATTTATTTATCGGTTTGCGTGGCCTGCAATGGGAAGCGAAGCGTAACATAAAAATGTCATTGCCAGCCACACGCTTTTAATTCTCAACTCTCTTTTTCAACCTGCATATAACCCAATTCCAGCGGGGTTTTCCGGCCGAAAATCTTCACTGATACTTTCAGTTTCTTCTTCTCTTCATTGATCTCTTCGATCACTGCGCTGAAGTTGTTGAACGGTCCGTCGATCACCTTCACATTCTCACCCACTACAAATGGAATGTTCAACTCTTCACCGCTCTCCGCCAGCTCATCCACTTTGCCGAGGATTCGGTTCACCTCTGACTGGCGGAGTGGAATAGGATCTCCTTTTTTCTCGGCACCCAGAAAGCCAATCACG
The DNA here is from genome assembly GCA_046336655.1 of Flavobacteriales bacterium. GTDB lineage: Bacteria > Bacteroidota > Bacteroidia > Flavobacteriales_D > Sanyastnellaceae > CANGTU01. Next base: position 29,718 of record JBKDGH010000157.1, read on the forward strand.
TTGGTGATATTCCGGATGATGTGAGGTATTTCGCCAATCAGGTTAGCCTCGATCAAGACGTAGCCGGGAAGGTAGCTGCGCTCTTTGCTCACTTTCTTTCCGTTGCGCATCTGAAATACTTTCTCCGTCGGGATGAGCACCTGCGTCACGTAATCCTGCATGCCACGAGCCTTGATCTCACTCTCGATGAATTCCTTCACCTTCTTTTCCTTGCCGCTGATGGCCCGGACAACATACCATTTTTTTTCAATATCGCTCATGGCGTGTCCTTGGTGATTAACTGATCAGTGAATACAGGAAACCAACCATTCCTTTCCAGGTAGAATCTGCATCTCCGCTCACGCCGAAGATGAAGTCCATCAGGAAAATGATCAGCGCCAGAATCATCAGGGTGATAAACACCAGGATGGTGCTCTCCTGAAGTTCGCGCCAAGTCGGCCAGGTCACTTTGTGTACCAGTTCCTCGTATGATTCTTCGAGATATGTTTTGATTCCTGCCATAGTTCCTATTTCTTCTTGCACGGGTACCTGGATTCGAACCAAGATCAACGGTTTTGGAGACCGCTATTCTACCATTGAACTATACCCGTCTGAGCGTTATCCTCTTTAAACGTGAAAGTGAAGGTGAAATCTTGGGTAAGATTTCACCTTCACATATCTATTCTTCACTCGCTTTACGCGATGATCTCTGTCACCTGACCTGCACCTACGGTGCGGCCTCATTCGCGGATTGCGAAACTGAGTACTTTGTCCATGGCGATCGGAGCGATCAGCTTCACAGTGATGCTCACGTTGTCACCGGGCAGTACCATTTCGCGACCTGCATCGAGGTTGATCTCGCCGGTTACGTCAGTTGTACGGAAGTAGAACTGCGGGCGGTACTTGTTGTGGAACGGAGTGTGACGGCCACCTTCTTCTTTCTTCAGTACGTAAATCTCAGCCTTGAACTCAGTGTGAGGGGTGATTGAACCCGGGGCTGCGATTACCATACCGCGGCGGATATCGCTCTTTTCAATACCACGGAGGAGGAGACCTACGTTGTCACCAGCTTCTCCACGGTCAAGAATTTTGCGGAACATTTCCACACCGGTTACCGTTGACTTCATCTTCTCGGAATTGAAACCGATGATGTCTACTTCGTTTCCTGTGTTGATCACACCGCGCTCGATACGACCAGTAGCTACAGTTCCGCGACCAGTGATCGTGAACACGTCTTCCACTGACATCAGGAACGGCTTGTCAACCTCACGCGGAGGAATTGGAATCCAGGTATCCACTGCTTCCATAAGAGCCATTACGGTTTCAACCCACTTCGGCTCGCCGTTGAGCGCGCCGAGCGCTGATCCGCGGATCACCGGAGTGTTGTCTCCGTCGTACTCGTAGAAAGAAAGGAGTTCGCGGATTTCCATCTCCACGAGGTCGAGGAGTTCCGGATCGTCCACCATGTCCACCTTGTTCATGAACACCACGATGCGCGGTACACCTACCTGGCGACCGAGCAGGATGTGCTCACGGGTTTGTGGCATCGGGCCATCCGTTGCAGCAACGACCAGAATCGCTCCGTCCATCTGGGCAGCACCCGTTACCATGTTCTTCACATAGTCAGCGTGACCCGGACAGTCCACGTGTGCATAGTGACGGTTAGCCGTCTGGTACTCTACGTGTGCCGTGTTGATAGTAATACCACGCTCCTTTTCTTCCGGAGCGTTGTCGATCGACGCAAAGTCACGCTTTTCAGAAAGACCCTTGTCAGCCAGAACCGTTGTGATCGCGGCCGTCAGCGTGGTCTTACCATGGTCAACGTGACCGATCGTTCCAATGTTCACGTGGGGTTTGGAACGGTCAAATGATTCTTTAGCCATTGCCTGTTGATTTTGTTGATTTGGTTATTCGCTGTGTTTGAAATTGCTTCAAAAAAGTGTTTTTTCGGTGTGATTCCGTGTACATCTGATCCGTTGTGTTCACCCTCATTAGCTGAGAGCCGTTGATGGGAATTGAACCCATGACCTCTTCCTTACCAAGGAAGTGCTCTACCCCTGAGCTACAACGGCTTGTGCAGGGAAGAAGAGCGTATTGCCACTTCCTGGCGGAAAGGCAATCATTCCCAGTAAAAGGAATGCTCATCCTTGCTGCTTTGGAGCGGGAGACGAGGCTCGAACTCGCGACATTTAGCTTGGAAGGCTAATGCTCTACCAACTGAGCTACTCCCGCTTGATAAACCGCAGTGGGGAGAACAGGATTCGAACCTGTGAAGGCGGATGCCAACAGATTTACAGTCTGTCCTCGTTGGCCACTTGAGTATCTCCCCGAGGCCGCGCGGATTGTTTACATCCCCACGACATTAATTTAACGAATGAGCCGGTGGAGGGATTCGAACCCCCGACCAGCTGATTACAAATCAGCTGCTCTGGCCAGCTGAGCTACACCGGCATTCGGATCAGTATGTCAAAGAACAACACAAAAAAAACACCCCTGCCCGAAAACAGGGGTGCAAATGTAGAAAACAATTGGCTCGAACCAAGCGAAGGCTAACAATTTTTTCAGCTTGCCTGACCGATGCGGGTTTTGTGCTTGTGAATCTGACGCCGCAATGCCTCTACTGCGGTGTCTGTAGCCTCCTCAAACGTGCGGCATTGCTTGCGCGCAAATAGATCCTTGCCCGGAATCGATAACTTGATCTCGGCAATTTTGTTCTCATTGACGTCAGACTTATCCAGGCGAAGAAAGACTTCGCTGCGGATGATCCGGTCGTGAAACTGAGTCAACTTGCCCAACTTCTCCTCGATGAAGTGAATCAACTTCCGGTCTGCATCAAAATGAATGCTTTGAACGTGTAACTGCATATCTATACCGATTTTAATGGGTGAAACTTCTTTAACTGCGGGGATGCGCCTTCCCGTGTATACTCTTTAATTTCTCCACACCAAGGTGCGTGTACACCTGCGTGGCGGCCAGACTCGAATGGCCCAGCATTTCCTTGATCACATTCAACTCGGCTCCGCGATTCAGCATATGGGTGGCAAATGTGTGGCGCAACACGTGCGGACTGCGTTTGCGTTGCGTGGTTACTGCGGAAAGGTACTTTTTTATGCGGGGATAGACAAACGAACGGGTCATTTTTTTGCCCTTACCCGTCACAAAAAAACTATCTTCCTGCGTATCAGTGAAATGGCTGTTTCGAAGGGCGGCCAAACGATCCAGTTTTTGCAGCATATCGGGTGATACGGGAATGAGTCGCGTCTTGTTTCGCTTTCCGGTTACACGCAATTGCCGACCCGACCGGTCAATGTCCCTGTCGCGAAGTCCAATCAGCTCGCTCAGTCGCATGCCGGTTTCGTAGAAAAGCTGAATCATCAGCACATCGCGGTGAGCCGCATAGCTTTCGTCGTCGGATACCGGGAATTGATAGAATGCTTCTGCACTGCGCTCTTCAATGAAGGTAGGCAATCGTTTCGGCAACTTCGGGCGCGGCACGCCCCGCGCGGGATTCTGCGCAATTTGTCCTTCTTTTTGTAAAAAACGGAACCACGCACTGGCGGCGGATAATCGGCGGTGCACAGTGGTTTCTTTGAAGCCTGCTGACATCAGTTCTGCAACCCAGGTGCGGATCATGGTGCGCGTTACCTGAGCCGGTGTGTGCACCTCATAACTCAGCCGAAGAAAGGAAGTGAGATCCCCAAGGTCACGGCGATAGGCGTCCACCGTGTGCACAGAAAAGCGCTTTTCAGTGCGCAGGTAGGTGAGGAAGGCATCCGTTTGCACGGTATAAAAAAAGGGTGGTTCCTCGGATGCAACCGGGAACCACCCTCAATATTGTACACAAGAGCCTGTTATTGCTCTTCGCTGCGGAGCGTATTCACGAAGACCGCCTTCTTGATCTCCTCACGGCGACGCACACTTTTCTTTGTGTAGGCCTGACGTGTGCGGAGTTGCTTCATAACGCCCGTCTTTTCGAATTTCTTCTTGAACTTCTTCAGGGCGCGGTCGATGCTTTCGCCTTCTTTTACCGGAATGATCAGCATGTAGTATGTGCTTTTTCTACTTAAAAATGGACGGCAAAAGTAATGCGTTTTGATTACTGTGCAACTATCCTTTCAAAATTTCCCTCGAAATGACGAGTTTCTGGATTTCTGAGGTGCCTTCGCCGATGGTGCACAGCTTGGAGTCGCGGTAGAATTTCTCCACCGGAAAATCCTTGGTGTAGCCGTAACCGCCGAATATCTGCACGGCTTCTGTAGCCACGCGTACACAAACTTCCGAGGCATAGTACTTTGCCATGGCAGATTCACGCGTCACCTTCATTTTGTTGTTTTTGAGATAAGCGGCCTGATACAACAGGGCTTCCGCAGCTTCTATCTCCGTGGCCATATCCGCCAGCTTGAAGGCAATCGCCTGGAAGTTCGCAATCGGCTGCCCGAATTGCTCGCGCTGTTTGGAATAGGCAATGCTGGCCTTCATCGCGCCCTTGGCAATACCCAGCGAAAGCGCGCCGATGGAGATGCGTCCGCCGTCGAGGATCTTCATGGCCTGCTTAAATCCATCGCCAATCTTGCCCAGGATCTGATCCTTGTGCACGCGGCAATTGTCGAAAATCAACTCTGCCGTTTCAGAGGCGCGCATACCCAGCTTGTTTTCTTTCTTACCTCCGCTGAAGCCCGGAGTGCCGCGCTCAATCACAAACGCGGTGATGCCGTTCGAATCCAGCAGTTCACCCGTGCGCACCAGCACTACAGCTACTTCGCCGGAGATGCCATGTGTAATCCAGTTCTTGGTGCCGTTGATCACCCAGTGATCGCCATCCTGAACAGCGGTACACTTCATGCGCATGGCATCGCTTCCTGTGTTGGCTTCCGTGAGTCCCCATGCGCCGATCCACTCACCGCTGGCGAGTTTGGGCAGGTATTTCTGCTTTTGAGCTTCTGAACCGAATTCCAGAATGTGGTTGGTGCAAAGGGAATTGTGGGCTGCAAGACTGAGTCCAACCGAACCGCATACGCTGGCCACTTCTTCGATTACGGAAATGTATTCGTTGTATCCGAGACCCGATCCGCCATAGGCTTCAGGAACCAACACGCCCATGAGCCCGAGTTCTCCCATCTTGCGGAAAACATCGCGGGGAAAAGTCTGGGACTCATCCCATTCCATCACGTAGGGACGGATTTCTTTTTCTGCAAAGTCGCGCACCATGTGCGCGATCATCTGATGATTTTCTGTTTTTGAAAAGTCCATTACTATTCTGAGGATCAAAATTTATCATTGAAATTTCGTCGCTCTGTTCCGCAATCCGCGCGGAAAGTGCGAAGTCCGTTGGCTTTCAGTAGGTCACAAAAGTAGAGATCGCATCGCTGTATGGCGTAAGTTTTTTTCGTCCTTTAAGGTAACTTAACTCTATCAGAAAGGAAAACCCTGCAAGTTCTGCTCCGGATGCCTTAACCAGTCGCGCCGCGGCTTCCGCAGTGCCGCCTGTGGCCAGCAGATCATCGTGTATCAGCACGCGCTGCCCCGAGTGCAATGCATCGCGGTGTATTTCGATCACACTTTCTCCGTACTCGAGTTCGTATGACACTTCATACGTTTCCCGAGGCAGCTTTCCTTTTTTGCGAACCATGATAAAAGGGACATCCAACTCGAGAGAAAGTGCAAATCCGAACATGAATCCGCGGCTTTCAAGTCCGATGATAGCTCCGATTCCCTCATTGCGGTATTGTTCTGCCAGCGTATGCAGCACATTCCTGCACACCGCAGGTTCAAGAAACAACGTGGTGATGTCTTTGTATTGAATGCCCTGCCTCGGGAAATCGGGCACTACGGTCACAGCGGACCTGATCTGCTCTTCGAGTGTCATATTTATTGCCGCTTACGGCGGCGCAAAATACGGCCGTATCCGTTCAATCGTCAGGGAATCCATGACTTCACTTTTCAGCAACGATTCGGGAGTGAGAAAGGCCCCGTGCTTTTCGCGGTACGATACCACTGCTCGCGCTTGCTTTTTCGACAGGTAGGGATGTGCATCGAGTTCTTCCCACGTTCCGGTGTTGAACGGAATCCGGCGCACTGCATGCCGTTCCGCATGAACCATCGGAAGTATCCGGCGCACTGTGGCGGTATCGATTTTCCAGATTTCCGCGAGTTGAGACTTGTCTGCATAGCCACCTAAAGCCTCGCGGTATCGGATAATCTTTCCCGCGAAATACGGCCCTATGCCGGGCAGCGCCAGCAACTGTGCGGAGTCCGCGATGTTGAGATCGATTACTGGCAACGGTTGATACGGTGTAAATTTCCGTTCACTTTTTTCATGGCTGAATTGCGATGTACTGTCTTGTTCCCTGTGTGCCAGGCCATGGTAGTTGCGCTCGCTTTTGGTGTAGCGTTTATACGATGCGGGTTTTCTGCGAACCGCTTTTTTCTGAGCAACAGTATCCGCCGCGGCAGGTACGGCCACATTCAGCACCGGCATTAGCCAGGCTTCTTCTTGCGTGTGGCGGGATCGTGCTGCGTAACGCACAACCACTGTCACAAGAAGAATCAGAATGAATACGGCCATTCCGTTTCGCTCTTTGCGCGAAAGCAGAAAATACTCTTTCCACCGAAGTCTTTTTCGCATCGTTTTTTGTTGCGAAAAATGCAAGGGGATTGATGGTGTGCGGCCGCATAAATCATGCGCATTTATGCCGCTGAAATGCTTATGCGATGCGGTCCGTGCGACGAATCACGCCGGATTTCAGATCGCGCATATAAGCCCTGAGGTCGCGTTTCACCTCGGGAGCCATGATCACCAGACCGATGAGATTCGGAAATGCCATGCCCAATATCATCATGTCTGAAAAGTCCACCACCGCGCCTAATCCGGAGACCGTCCCAATGACCGTACACACCATGAAAAGCAGGTGAAAGCTGTGCTTTACCCATTTCTTTTCACCGAATAAATAGCTCCAAGACTTCAGTCCGTAATACGACCACGTGAGCATCGTAGAGAATGCGAACAAGAAGATGCAAACCATCAGAATCCAGTCGAACCAGCTGAACACACTTGTAAATGCCGCATTGGTGAGTGCTGAGCCAGTGAGTGCACCGGGCGCGTCAGCAAAGCCCGTGAAAATGATGACCAATGCGGTCATGGTACACACAATCACTGTATCAATGAAGGGTTCAAGCAATGACACCAGGCCTTCGCTGATGGGGTATTCCGCTTTGGATGTGCTGTGCACAATACTTGCCGATCCGATGCCTGCCTCATTGCTGAAACTCGCTCTGCGGAAGCCCATGAGCATGACACCAATGATTCCGCCCTTGGCCGCATCGGGTGAAAATGCTCCGTCAATGATGGCTGTGAACGCTTCGCCAAGACGGTCTGCATTCATACCGATGATGATCAGGGCAAATGACACGTATACTACCACGAGCCCCGGCACGAGCCGCGAAGCCACATTGGCAATGCTCTTAATGCCTCCGATCACCACCAGTCCGAGCATGACAGCCGTGAATATCCCAAACCATATGCCGGCATGATCAGTTCCCTGAACGGTCATCTTAAATTGAAGAAATGCCTGATTGGCCTGAATCATATTGCCTCCGCCAATGGAACCGCCTACGCACATCACGGCAAATACTACTGCGAGTACTTTGCCTAGTTTGCCGAGACCGCGCGCGGACAAGCCCTTGCTCAGGTAGTACATCGGTCCGCCACTCACTTCACCATCGGGAGAGATGTTGCGGTATTTCACACCGAGGGTGCACTCCACAAATTTGCTTGTCATGCCGATGAGTCCGGCCACGATCATCCAGAAGGTGGCGCCGGGACCGCCCACGGCAATCGCTACTGCAACAAGAGATATATTGCCCAGTCCAAGGGTTCCGCTGAGCGCAGTAGCGAGCGACTGGAAATGGGTGACTTCCCCTTTTTCACCTGGCTTCGAATATCTTCCCAGCGTCACGTGAATGGCATGTCCGAAAGCGCGAAAATTGACGAAGCCCATGTACACGGTGAAGAACAATGCGGCAGCTATAAGCAGGACCACCACCAGCCACGCATCTTGTGTCACCGGATCGCCATTGGGGTGTAGCAGCGGATCACCATTTTCCTGGTACACCACCGGGTCATAGATTCCGAAGGCGGCGAACGGATCCCAGAACAGCACCAGAGCAAGCGCATCCACCAGCGGAGTGAACGAAGAGTTGAGCCACTCACTTGCTGATTCCGTCGGGACCAGCGCAGTGCCTTCAGACTGCAGTCCCTTTGTATCAGTGACACGCACAGTATACAACACCCCTTCATCCATACCCTCGCAGGAAGATGCGCTGAGCGGGGTGTCTTTTTTACTCCAGTAAAATGTGTACGGAGCTTCACCGCCGCTCACTTCCACAGTGGCACTGCCATCCTTGATTTTTTGGGTGGGATTTGAAACGGCAATGCGCAGGTTCAGTTGCGCACCCGCCTGCAGGGAAAGGAAGAGGACGCCGGTGAGCGCCGCGCGAAAGGCTGGGGTCATGGGACAAAGAACGGAAAACAAAGGGAATCGGGCGGCTGTCAATATTCTGTTGACAATCCGGAAAGTGAAGCCTCCCGCGGATGGCGCATCTTTGCCCTACGATGTCAGCCAACTTCATTGTTTCAGCCCGAAAATACCGTCCGGACACCTGGGAGTCCGTAGTGGGACAGCGGGGTATTACTACCACACTGCGCAATGCGATAGCCAGCGGACAGATCGCTCAGGCCTATTTGTTTTGCGGTCCGCGCGGAGTAGGTAAAACGACCTGCGCGCGCATTTTTTCCAAAGCGGTAAATGGCGTGGAGGCGAATTCGGATGTCGAACTCGGCTTCAATATTTTCGAGCTTGATGCGGCATCGAACAACTCGGTGGATGATATCCGCAACATTGTGGATACCGTGCGCATCCCACCGCAGGTTGGCAAGTACAAGGTGTACATCATCGACGAGGTACACATGCTCTCTCAGGCGGCGTTCAATGCCTTTCTGAAGACGCTGGAAGAGCCGCCGGCGCATGCCATTTTTATTCTGGCTACCACTGAGAAGCACAAGATTCTTCCGACTATTCTCAGCCGGTGTCAGGTGTACGACTTCAACCGCATCAAGGTGCGCGACATTTCCGAACACCTGGCGTACATCGCGCAGCAGGAGGGCATCACGGCCGAGCCTGAGGCGCTGCACGTGATTGCGGAGAAGGCAGACGGCGCCATGCGCGACGCGCTTTCAATCTTCGATCAGGTGGTGGCATTCACCGGAAGAAACCTCACCTACCAGGAGGTAATTGCCAACCTGAATGTACTGGACTACGAGTATTATTTCAAACTCACTGACTTCATCCGCAACGAAGAAATTGCGAATTGCCTCGTGCTGTTTGATGAGGTTCTGAGCAAAGGTTTTGATGCGCATCATTTTGTGGTTGGTCTCGGCAGTCATTTCCGCAACCTGCTGATGTGCAAGGATCCGGTGACCATTCCATTGCTTGAAGTGAGTGACCGAGTGGCGGAACGTTTCCGCGAACAGGCCGCCAGCACGGATGTCATGACGCTCATCAAAGCCATTGACTTTGTGAACGAATGCGACATTCAGTTCAGGGCGAGCAAGCACCAGCGCCTGCTCGTCGAATTGCTCCTGATGAAGCTTGCAAGCATTCCCTACAACAACAGGGAAGGCGAAAAAAAAAAGTTCAGACTGAAGCCCTTCCGGGCGGGTGAAATGAAGCCTTCAGTGGGCACTGCTGCTCCTGAACGATCGGTTTCACCGCCCCCCGCACCTCCCAAAGAATCTGCTTCTCAGGCTGCTCCCTCCCCGGTGCAGAATACAGGGAGCAAGTCTCCGCAGACAATACTCACCAGCGGTCTGGTCACTGATGTACCTTCGATCCGTACACTGAAGAAAAATCCCGGGCCACAGGATAAAAGCATTGAGCAGAGCGGGGTGGAGGTGAGTGAAGAACCGACCCGCGAGTATACCCAGCAGGAGATTGAGCAAGCATGGAATCAGTTCATCCAGCGCCGTCTGACCACCAATATGCAGGTGCAGACCACCTTCAAAGTGGCCGTGATTGAGTTGCAGGATAAATACCGGCTTCGCGTTGCCTTTCCAAGTGCCACACACCATCACTATTTCAATGATCACCGCAGCCAGCTCAGCGATTTTCTCAAGTCGGAGTTTGATATCGTTGGTCTGAAGTATGAAGTGGACACGCAAAAGGCGGAGGAAGTGGTGTTGAGCACGCGCACCGATCGCGAAAAGTTTTCGGCCTTGGGTGAAAAATACCCGGCCATCAAAAAGCTCTCTGAGAAATTTCAGTTGCGCGTGGACTGACCGGATGATCCGAACAATCAGGTCAAATGCGTGTTTTTGAGCGCATGCTCAAATCTCACTACTTCGTTGTATTTTTTATTCTTTTCACCGGCCCTGTCTTCGCCCAGGATGCTGCGGTAATTACAGGAACCGTCCGCGATAAGGCCAATAATGAGGCAATACTTTTCGCCCCGGTTCAGATTCAGGGCACCACCACCGGAGCAGTGACTGATGAGAACGGAGAGTTCCGGATTGAAAACCTGAAGCCCGGCTTGTACAATCTCGAAGTTTCCTACACGGGATATAAAAAGGCCGTATTGTTCGAAGTGGAGGTAACGAACAGTCGTCCTGCTGTGGTCACCATTCTTCTTGAGCCTCAGGTGGTGGAGACTCAGGGTGTGGAGATTGTCGCCTCGACCATTTCCAACCGCGAAGAATCGCCTGTTTCTGTCCGCACGATAGGTACCAATGAAATCAAGCGAAACCCCGGAGGTAACCGGGATATTTCCCGCGCCATCCGTGCGCTTCCCGGGGTGGCAGCGATTCCATCTTTCCGCAATGACATCATCATCCGCGGAGGAGCGGCCAATGAAAACCGGTTTTATATCGACGGCATTGAAATCCCGAACATCAACCACTTCGCTACGCAGGGTGCGAGCGGTGGACCGGTGGGACTCATCAACGTGGATTTAATTCAGGAGGTGGAATTTTATTCCGGCGCTTTTCCGGCGACCCGCGGCAATGCCCTGAGTTCCGTGCTTGAATTTGGATTCAAGGATCCACGAAAGGACAAGACGACCGCCAATTTCGTCGTGGGTAGCAGTGACATCGGGGTGACGCTCGAAACTCCGACCAGCGCCAATTCCGGACTCCTGCTTTCCGTTCGCCGAAGTTATCTGCAGGGGCTGTTCTCCGTCCTCGGACTTCCTTTTTTACCCACCTATAATGACTTCAACGCGAAGTGGAAATGGGATATCAATGAGCGGAACAAACTCACCGTAATTGGTCTGGGTGCACTCGATCAGTTTGATCTTAATCTCGCACTTGCAGAGGACTCTACGAGCGAGGATTTTGTGCGCAACCAGTACCTGCTTGATAATCTGCTTGTTTACGGCCAATGGAATTACACCGGTGGTGTCAAGTGGGATCACTACCGCGAAAAGGGCAGGTGGAGCGTGATTCTGAGCACCAACAAGCTACAGAACGAGGCCTATAAAAACGAGAATAACGACGAGAATCTTCCCCGTGTATTCGAATATAAAAGCAGTGAAACGGAACATAAATTCCGCACAGAATACAAGCTCTTTCCGGTAAGAGGATGGAAGCTCACCACAGGTGTGAACCTTGAGCGCGCGGCCTATACCAATGATGCGACGACGCCTGTGTTCGTGCCGGCTCTTGACAGCACCATTTTCCTCGATGAAAATTCAGGGTATTCATTTATCCGCTACGGCTTTTTCGCGCAGTCCAGCAAGGCGCTGCTCAATCAAAAGCTCACGCTTTCGCTGGGAGTGCGACTCGACGGCAATGAGTTCAACGCGAGCATGCGGAATCCGCTCAATCAGTTCTCACCGCGTATTGCCGCACGTTACGCGTTTGCGCCGCAATGGAGCTTCAATATGAGCACGGGTATTTATTACCAGCTCCCGCCTTACACCGTGCTCGGATTTCGCAGAAACAACCTGCCTGAAAATGCCGATGCGCTGTATGTGCGCAATGCGCAAGTGGTTGCCGGTGTGGAATACGACTGGAACCAGCGCAACTCCATCATTACCGTGGAAGGTTTTTACAAGGATTACAGCAATTATCCGGTGAGCATGAACAACGGAATCAGTCTGGCTAACCTCGGAGCGGATTTCGGTGTAGTGGGTAAGGAGGATATTTCTTCTGTAGGACTTGGTCGTGCATACGGTGCCGAGTTTCTGCTCCAGCAGCGTTTTTACAAAGGCTGGTACGGCATTTTATCCTACACCTATGTGCGCAGTGAATTCACCGGACTCGATGGCAAGTACGTGCCTTCGAGCTGGGACAGCCGCCACCTGGTGAGCGTGACTGGTGGCAAGCGTTTCGGGAAGAACTGGGAAATCGGCGGACGGTACTTCCTCAGCGGTGGTTTGCCCTTTACCCCGGATGATGTGGCCTCGTCGATGCTCACGTTCAACTGGGATCGCTTTGGATTGGGCCAGCCCGACTGGTCGCAGATTAACAGCCAGCGAATCAACGCATTTCAGCAACTCGATATCCGCGTGGACAAAAAGTGGTTTTTCAGCAAGTGGTCACTCGATCTTTTCCTAGATATACAGAATGTGCTGAACAGCGTGACCCCGCTCAAGCCGGCACTCGATGTACAGCGCGACGAACAGGGGAATCCTGTGATCGACCCGAATGACCCCTCACGGTACTTGCCGAATTTCCTGAATCAATCTACCGGCTCTACGCTTCCTTCCATCGGAATCATCGTTGAGCTGTAAGCAATTACTGCTTAATCAGCCGCACGGCCTGAAGGCCTTCAATCTGGATGAAATAAACTCCGGCATTAAATGCATCCAGTGGAAGCTGTATCTGTGAAGTTGCAGTTCCGGTGAACACTACTCTTCCCATCGCGTCAGTGATGCGCATTTCATGGCGATCAGCGGAATCAGGAATGCGAATCCAAACGCTTTCTCCGGCGGGGTTGGGGTAGATCACCGGCGCATTTGCATTCGCGATTTCATTCACACCCACGCATTCATCAATTGTGACCACGAGCACGTCGGTGTGTGAACATCCCAACTCGGTGGTTGCACTCAGAATAATCGCTGCATCGCCCACACCAAAATCAGCCGTGTGCATGACGTAATTCGGGCTGGTGGATCCGTCCTGCCAGATGCCGGTGAGGCCTTCCGGTGCGGCGAATTCCAGTGTGTCTCCCAGGCATACAATCTCGTCCGCGCCAAGTGAAAATGTGAAAGAATCATCCGATTCCACAAAGGCCTGCACCTGATAGTTGCAGCCCTGACTGTCGGTTACAGTAATGGTATAGTTACCGTATACGGCATTGGTGATCTCGGCCGACTGGCTTCCGAATTCGCCCGGCCCGTCGATGTTGTATGTGTACGGTCCGCTCGCTCCTGCAGCCGATACTTCAATCACTCCATTGCCTGAGCCCGGACAATCTGCAGGCTCTGTGGACACCGATACATTCCACGGAGCGGGGTTGAGTATCGTATAGGATTGAGTGAACGTGTTGCCGCAGGCAGTAGTCAATGTCAGGTTATACGTGCCCGGACCAAGTCCCTGGAGGTATTGTGCATCGGAATTAAATCCGCCGGGACCTGTCCATGAACATGAGAAATTAATTCCCGCGTCTGTGATCCAGGGATAGATCAATCCGTTGGGCGGTCCGCCATCGGTAGTAGGGCAGGAGATGTTGGATACTAGTGCGTTGAAGTTTTCATTCGGAGTAATCGTCTCTACAGATAGTTCAGCAAGCCCGAATTGTCCGCCCCATCCATCCACCATGATGTATACAATGGTTCCGGCAGGCACACAGGAAATAAAACAGCCCGATGCCCAGCCATTGCCGGCACCGCAACCGCCCATCTGATCATCGTTTGCCGACAGCAGTTCAAAATCCCATGGTGAGCCGCATTCGCTGCCGGCGAACAATGCTATGCGCGTGTCGAAATTCGTTCCGTTGTTACAGGTACTCACGCGGTATGCGGTGTTTTCTTCCGCTTCGAACCACGCCCATCCGGTGCGGGCAATGCCGCTGTCACACCACGTGCCAGGGATCTCGCAATTGATTCCCGGTGGACGCAATTCTGACAGCGGTGCTGCGCAGACTTCCGTATTGATAGTAACTGTAGATCCATCAGGCGTGATTTGCTCTGCTCCGCATGCGGAATCATAATCCGGCATGGCGATGTCTTCTGAAGGATCAATGGTCCAGGTGTTACCTCCGCCTTCTCCCCAAAATGAATGGCTGTGAAATCCATTCAGGTAGATGTCGAATGACAAGCCACCATCGCCATACCAATCCACCCATACCAGATCAACAAAGTCGTTCTCACTGACGCAACCGGAGAGCTGCTCTGAACCAAAGTCAGGAATGCCATTTTCTCCGGTCGGGCCATTTCCAGCACAACCGACTTCTTCGCTGCCGCCGGAAAGAATGGTCGCATTGCCGCAGCCGTTACCGGCGGGCACCAGCTCCCAGTAGCATTCTTCACCCCAGATATCGTAGGAGTTTGCTACTACGGTGAGGACTACTTCGCCATTGCCGCACTGTGCAACAGCAGATGATCCGCTCACGAAAAGAAACACACCGATGAGGAAATTCTTTTTCATGGCATCAGCGGGATTGAATGATCAGTTGGTGTTCTGAGCTAGTGGTCGCTGTGCGAACCTGCACGATATACATTCCGGATGACAGCATGCTTACATCCGCAGTGAGCACGTTGGACACACCGAATGATTGTTCGGCGACTCGCTTGCCTGTTACGTCAATAATGGACACCGTGCCGGATGTTCCTTCCGGAAGTCTGATCCACACCTGTTCGTTCGCCGGATTCGGATACACCGAAATGCCTTCAATGCTTGTTGTTTCAGAAATGGAAACAGTTCCGCAGTTGGGATCATAGTCTGCATAGGGCGAACCACCCGGACAGCCTTCAAACCAGGCGAACGGATTGTCCTGTTCGCCAATGTTAGCATTGTATTCCATGGACGGACCTTCGCCATCCGCATCTGCCGGCCACGGCGCTTCATCGAGGTAAGTGAACTGAATCACCGGATTGCCGTTGCGGTTCACGAGGCGGATTTCATCACCCTGATTGCTCAGTCCAAAGCTCCATGCCGATGAGGCGCTTTCCAGTCCTTCATAGACCGTGTTGAAGGCCTGTGGGTCCTGTGCCAGCACTATCCGTCCCCCAGGTGGAATAAGCGCGTCGGTGCCCAACTTTACGGTGTTGTAAAACCGCGCATCGCGGAGTACGAATGAACTCAGGTCAAGCGGGATGTCGAGGGTGTTGTGAATTTCCACCCAGTCCTGCGAAGGATATTGCTCACCGGGATTGTACATCACCTCGCTGATTTCCGCATAATCCACTGCCGGGCTTCCGCTGAAATGTGCGGTAAAGCTGGTGTTCTCTTCCAGATTAAGAGTGAACTGGCGGTTTGTCACCGGTATTTCGAACAACTGATTTTCGCCCCAGTGGCTGAATACATATCCCGGATTGGCAATTGCGGTGAGCGTTACCGGAAGCCCGTTGTACCACGCTCCTGTCCAAGGATATTCCATTTCATCAGGTTCGACGGTCGAGATGTGAATTCGTCCGGCTCCCGCAGGCTGCACGTCCAGTGTGATTTCGATGTCATTAAACAATCCGAAATAATCCTGCAGCACATTGATGATGCACTCCTGGCGCTGGTTGTTCCAGTCGAGTCGCCAGTCGTAGCCATTATACCACCAGCCAAAATCGGTCTGCCAGCGCTCGCAATGCCGCGGCATGGCATCTTCCAATTCGGCGCGCATGGCATCGCGGATTTCCTCAAGTCGCTCGGTGCGGAATACGGTATTTCGTAAGTCGATGTACCTGCGGATAAATGCATCGCGGAACTCCGGATTCTGGATGGCGCGATTGAATATCTGATCCGGTTCAAACCAATCATTGCCGGCCTGGACGATGAAGTTATCACATACTCCCGCGCCCAATCCAAAGTCGAGGTCCATCAGCATGAAACGCCATTTACCTCCCGGACGGTCATCGTGCCAGAACTTGTAATTGTTCAGGTAGCCGTTGCTCCAGTCGCCGTTGCCATAGTAGGTCTGGGCAATTACATAGTCGATGTAATTCTCGACATCCACGCGCGATGAAAGCCCTTCGAAGAAACCATCGCTGAGTGGGTCATTGCTGATGGCCCAGTTGTACAATTCATAGAACGGTGCGGGATCGCCGTTGATCACATTAAAACCCATGTAGTTGTAACTGATCACCGTGGATTCGTTGGTTTCCACGCCGTGGTTGGCCTCGACATAATGTTCATTGAGGTGCTCGCGGATTTCATACATGCCCCAGTATTCGCCGTTGAGGAAGGTGACTACCGGACTGTACCCCATATAATCCGCTTCTGTGGACTTCATGGCGCGTTGCATGAGCGCATCATGGTAGCGGGGACCGCCATATTCATTGCCACCGTTTCGGAGGTTGAAGCTTCTGTACGAAGTGATTTCAGGCTTGTCCGGAATCAATGGATAGTCAATGCTCTCCATGCCATAGTCATCCCGCGCGAGAATGCGGAAGCTCTTTTGTGCTTGTCCGCGCGACCAGCCGCCATGAATCTTCAGTCCTACGGGACCTTCAAATTCCAGATCGCCGTTTTCCGTATAGTATTCGATGTATGATTCGCGCTCCCAGTCTTCCCAGAAGTTGGCGCCGAAATACGGATAGCCGCCGTAATCGGGCGGACCGAAGACATAAATGCCAATGTTTTCATCCCACAGGTTTTCCGGATTCGTGGAAATGCAGATCACCGGAACGGCCAATCCCGATTCACTGATCATATAGGTATTCTTTTCCGTAAAAGAAGGCAGCAGTCCGGTGGTGCTGAAGGCCCTTGCTGAAATCACCGCGGTTTCGTTCACTGTTAGCGGAGTGGAGTAGACGACCGAACTCTCATTCGGAACGCTGCCATCCACGGTGTAGCGAATGATTGCACCAGGTGAAGGACTGCTGAGCGTGATGGTGACACTGCCGGGGTACATTCCGCTGCCCTGACTGAATACCGGTTTGGGTTCAAAGCCAGTGGCGCAGGTTCCCTGCGCATTGCTGGCGCCCGGCGTGAGGGTAGAGGAGAAGCACCACTGTGGTCCACCGTCGGTCTGACGACGGTACACAAAATCAGCTGCGGTGAGCGGAATCTCCACTTGATTGAGAATGACGCCGGAGGCATTGCTGAGCAGCATCGTTTCTCCGGAGGTAAGCGAGAAATTCGTGTGAAGGCTGGATGTGTTGCTCAATCCCATGAATGCCGGAGGCGCGTTCAATCCTGTTTGTGCAGCGGTATATCCGAAAGTGAGCCATGCATTGCCGGTGAGATCGCTCGAGCCGGGATTTGTATTGTGCACCTGCACAGCAAGCACATTGACTCCTTGCTGGAGCGCAGCACTCCATGCGGCTGGCTCGATCACGAAACCATCAATTGCAAATCCCTGATGGCCGTTCGCTTCATGATCTCCGTTTGCGGCATCTGAAAACGCAGGTGGAATGCCCACCGTTCCGATGTTGGCGCGCGCAATTTCAACGCCATTGAGATAGGCCAAAAAGGCGTCGTCATAATCCATGTGCAGGATCATTTCTTCCACCTGCTCCGGATTGACCACGTTGAATTCCCGTCTGAAATAGACCGATTGAATGCCGCCTCCGAGATCCGTGCCGTCATCGCCATCAGCGTAGCCGAAGCCACCCGTGCCGGTATTCCAGCCCGAGATATTGCCTCCCGGTTCGCGCCATGCGGCGTCCGGCTCAGAAGCGGGAATGAGGTAATTCCATGAATCCTGAGGGAACACATGGGTGTAGTAGAATGCGGCAGAACCGCGATCCTTTCCGCTTGCCCATACCTGCAGAAATTCGCCCGGCTGCATCGTATAATCCGGTAGAATCCATCGCAGGGGTTCATCTATGCGGTCGGACAAGCCGTATCCCGCCAGAGAAACCGGCTGTGCGCCGGCGTTGTAGAGCTCAAACCAGTCGCGGTAATCACCGTCTTCATCGGTGATGGCGGAGAGGTTGGCGTGCTGGATTTCGTTGATGAGGATTTGGGCATGCGCAATAAATGGCATGCACAGTAGGGCCAGAATGACCCCAAGCTGGTTCAGTTTCATAATCCTGTGTAGTTCCCGGCTGGGATTCTCAAAGATAGCTACCGGGCATTGTGCACACTACCGGAGAACACGAGTTTATTTCTGCTCGCTTGCTTTCTTGAGCGCATCCACGAGTGCACTGACAGGCTGGGCTCCCGACACGCCGAACGAGTTATTGAACAGGAAGAACGGCACACCGCGGATACCGATTTGCTGCGCCATTCGCATGTCATTATTCACGGCACCTGCATATTCTCCGGAAGAAAGCGCATCGGCCACACGCGTGCCGGGAATCCCGCTTTTCTGACCGATGTCGATGAGCGTTTCCAATGCCCCCACATCCCGGCCTTCACAGAAATGCGCACTCAGCAGGCGTTCCTTCACCAAGCCCTGCGCCTGGAATTCGCCCGCGAGGTGAATGAGTTGATGCGCAAGAAACGTATTGGCTTCAATGATCTGATCGAAGCGATAAGTGAGTCCTGCTGCAGCCGCCATTTCCGTCACGTTGCGGGTGATTTCGAGCGTCTGTTCCTCCGACCAGCCTTTGCGCGCGGCAAGTGAGGCGATGTATTTCGAGCCCGGCTGCGGCTCCAGTTCGGGATCAAGCTGAAAGCTGTGCCACGTAATCTGAATTTCTTCTTTCGGGTTAAATAGTTCGATGGCCTTTTCCAGGTGCCGCTTGCCGATGTAGCAAAACGGACACACGACGTCTGACCAGATATGGATAGTCATGTTGTGCACTTTTTTTCGCAAGTTTCGATAATATCGCTTCAGGGAACAAACTAACGGATGAAGAAAGAGTTCTCCCGCAATTACTCCGTGTCACTGTGCCTCTTTGGCAAACTCCGCAGCACAGAGGTAAAATGAGCTCGCGCGGAGGTGAGGGAGAAATCCTTCGTGAAACTTCGTGCTTTTCGTGTCTCTGTGGTGAAAAAGAATGCCCGTCCTCGGGCGCACCTTTGAAAAGCACATCCGATCAAGCTCACCAAACGCATCAAATCAACCAGCCTCCTCCACCAGGAAAAACTCCGGCTGCAGATTGCGGCCATGCAGGCGGAGTTGAAGGCGATGGGGTGAAGGACCGTCAATTACGGATTACGCATGATGAATTACGCATTATTATTGCGTATCAGTGTATGCGTAGAATACTTGTCATTTGAAAACGTGGGTTTCTTATCGTAAGGGTTTATCCGGAGCGCGGAGGTGAAGGAGGAATTCTCCGTGAACCTTCGTGCGCTTAGTGTCTTCGTGGTGAAATAAACACCGGAACGCGGAGGTGAAAGAGTATTTCTCACTGAAATCTCCATGGCTCCATGTCTCTTTGGCAAACCCCTCCACCCAAAGGTGAAAAATCGTCAAAAACCATCACAATCATTCTCACCAAAGGGCGTGGAATTGAATCGTGTTTATATTTCCACAAAACCCGGCCCGTCATGCACGTCTTCACCCACAGCGACAGCACCCCCAAACGCGATGGGTTCTTTTATGTGTATGTGACCAACCGCAGTGAGGCGCGGGTGAATTTCGACAATATGATTATTTCCCGCTGGGAGCCGATGGTGCGTGTGGCGTATGATTATTATCCGTTCGGACTGACATGGCACAATCCGGCGGAGTTTGAAACGCCTGAAGGGATTCACGATCATGCCTACCAGGACAAGGAATATCAGTGGAATGAGTTCGGCAGTGGAGCAGGCCTTGCGCTGTATGATTTCCACGCGCGGATGTACGACCCCGCCACCGCCACGTGGTCCGTCCCCGACCCCGCAGAGCAGTTTTCGAATCCGTACCTGGCGATGGG
>JBKDGH010000158.1:0-9935 GCA_046336655.1 Flavobacteriales bacterium
AATAGCCGCCTTTCCGTTGCCACGGCAGCTCTGGGCCACCTACCTCGATCTCCAATCACTCGCTCCAGGAATCTATGGCGTGCACCTCCTCACACCGCAGGGCGCACACTTCGGCGGGCGAATCGTGAAAGAGTAGGGTGATGGGCTTATGAACCCTTCCGCAAGCATCTGAGAAATCCGAGTTGCTATCCGCAGCACTCAGCCCGCTTCCACCCAATCTCCATGCTCCCGGATCAACACAATCAGTTCATCAACGGCATGCTCCTCGGGAACGTTTTTCTTCACCACCGTCTTTTCCTTGTACAGGGTGATTTTACCCGGACCGGTACCCACATAGCCATAGTCTGCATCGGCCATTTCGCCTGGCCCGTTTACGATGCAGCCCATGATGCCGATTTTCACGCCTTTGAGGTGTGAGGTGCGCGCGCGAATCTTCGCAGTGGTTTCCTGTAAATCGAACAGCGTCCGTCCGCAGCTCGGGCAACTGATGTACTCTGTGCGGGAAATGCGTGTGCGGGTCGCCTGAAGAATTCCGAATGCTGCAGAATTCACGCGCTGCATGGGAATATCATTGGCCGAAACAAAAATGCCATCACCCAGTCCGTCAATCAGCAGTCCACCAAAATCCGTAGCGCTGTATAGCATGAACTCATCTTCAGTGAGTCCAGAGTACGCTCTGAAAACGACAACCGGTACTTCGCATCCCGAATTCATCAGGCGGAAAAACGCCGCGCGCTGTTCCGCCATGCCGTGGGCATTCTGTGTATCGAGTAACAGCACGGCAGTCGAATCGTGTTTCAATAATTCGATGAACTCCGGAGTCAAATCAGACAACGAGGCTTTCACCCAGTTCATCTCCGCATGGCGATTATTTGCGCTGCGGTATTCCTCTGCAGTGAACAACGGATAGCGGCGATCGGCAGAAGCGTGCTGTCTCCAGGCCTCTGCATCCATGATTACGCCTAGCGTTCCGGGGATTTCGAAGGACACTGGTTTATTGCCGGTATAGATAAAATCACAGGCCATATCCGTGAGGTTCCACTTGTCGAGCGGCACACTGTACTGACAGCCCACGGCAAACAAGGATGCCGCGGTGATTTCTTCGCGGTGACTGAAATCCATGACCACGCGGGGCACGTTTTTTCCGCCGGTCTGCAGCACCGGCGTGGTATGTCTGCGCGAATACTCAAACGGATTCACGGCCGAACGTTCATTCGGTATCGGAGCATAGTTGACCCGCTGTGCATAGCGCCTGACCAAAGCAGCAGCCACCGGGATTTCCGCTTCGGGCTCTTCGGTGAGGGACACGCGCACAGTGTCACCGAGGCCATCTTCGAGCAACGTGCCAATGCCCACTGCCGATTTGATGCGACCATCTTCGCCGTCTCCTGCTTCGGTCACACCAAGGTGAAGGGGATAATTCATGCCCTCCTCAAGCATGATGTGCGCGAGCATGCGATAGGCCTGCACCATCACCTGCGGGTTGGAGGCCTTCATGGAAATCACCAGGTCATGAAAATCGTGATCGCGGCAGATGCGGATGAACTCCATGGCACTTTCCACCATGCCGTGAGGCGTATCGCCGTAGCGGCTCAGAATGCGGTCGCTGAGCGAGCCGTGGTTGGTGCCGATGCGCATGGCGGTGCCGTGTTGCTTGCACAGCAGCACCAGTGGAGTAAAGCGATCGCGGATGCGCTGAAGCTCCGCGGCATAGCTTTCATCCGTGTATTCTATCTCTTCGAACTTTTTCTTGTCTGCGTAGTTGCCAGGGTTCACGCGCACCTTTTCCACGATACCTGCGGCGACTTCGGCGGCATTAGGAGTGAAGTGAATATCGGCCACAAGCGGCGCCTCATATCCTGCGGCGCGCAGGGCATCGCGGATTGGCCGGAGGTTTTCAGCCTCGCTCTTGCTTGGAGCAGTGATGCGCACCAGTTCGCACCCTGCCTCAATCATGCGAATACTTTGGGCCACCGTGGCTTCAGTATCCATCGTATCGGTAGTGGTCATGCTCTGCAGACGGATGGGGTTGTTGCCGCCCATCATCACAGAGCCGATGCGCACTTCGCGGGTGGGAAAGCGCTTGTACGAGAATAAATCAATGCAGTAACGAGGAGAATCCATGCGGCAAAGAAACAACCGGGAGGCAGGAATGTTGCAGAGCCCCTCCCGTTGCGGAAAGGACAAAAAAAGCCCCGTGACGGGGCTTTCATGTTTGAAGGAATCGGTTATTTACCCGCCGCGTAGCGCTTGTTCACCTCATCCCAGTTAATCACATTGAAGAACGCCTGGATGTAATCCGGACGGCGGTTCTGGTAGTGCAGGTAGTACGCGTGCTCCCATACATCGATGCCGAGAACAGGAAATCCGCCACAGCCGATGCCTGGCATCAGCGTGTTGTCCTGATTGGCGGTGGAACAGATCTCCACCTTTCCGCCCTTCTGCACACAGAGCCATGCCCAGCCTGAGCCGAAGCGCGTGGTAGCTGCTTTTGCAAACTCCGCCCTGAAGTTGTCATAAGAACCAAACGCTGCGTCAATCGCCGCGGCTACGTCGCCGGTAGGAGCTCCGCCGCCGTTGGGTTTCATGATTTCCCAGAACAGGTTGTGGTTGTAGAATCCGCCGCCGTTGTTGCGCACTGCCGGGGTGTCGAATCCTTTCACCAGAATCTCTTCGATGGTGAGGCCTTCGAGTGGAGTGCCCGCGATGGCCGCATTGAGGTTATTGGTGTACGCCGCGTGGTGCTTGTCGTGGTGAATCTCCATGGTGCGCGCGTCAATGTGTGGTTCCAGCGCATTGAACGCGTATGGGAGATCGGGAAGTGTAAATGCCATGTGATGATGATTTTGAGTTCAAAGTTAGAAAATCCTTTCGGGCGGAATTGTTCAAACCGGCCCAAACACACGGTTAATAACTCCGTTCATTTGTTGAAAGCCCGCGAATAGCCACGTTTAGCGGGACGGATATATTTGTAACCGGAACGTGAACCTTTCCGAACCGCTTGATATTCAGGCATTTCAGCCCGCAAGGGAGCAAGTAAACCTCAAGATAACCGCGCAGTATGGGCCTTTTCAGCTTCCTGACCCAGGAAATAGCCATAGACTTAGGCACGGCCAACACGATCATTATCCAGAATGATAAAGTGGTGGTGGACGAACCTTCCATCATTGCCCGCGACCGATCCAGCAACCGCACGGTAGCGGTGGGACGCGCGGCGCAGCAGATGCATGGCAAGACCCATGAGAACATCAAGACCATCCGTCCGCTGAAGGATGGCGTGATTGCGGACTTCCACGCGGCGGAGGACATGATCAAGGGAATGATCAAGATGATCAACCGCGGGCGGAGCTTCTTTCAGGCTACCTCGCTGCGGATGGTGATCTGCATTCCATCGGGCATCACAGAAGTGGAAAAGCGCGCGGTAAAGGACTCTGCAGAGCATGCAGGGGCCAAAGAAGTCTACCTCATTCACGAACCCATGGCAGCAGCCATCGGTATTGGTATTGACGTGGAAGAGCCGATGGGCAACATGGTGATCGATATCGGGGGTGGTACCTCGGAGATTGCCGTCATTGCACTCGGCGGAATTGTGACCGACAAGAACATCCGCGTAGCGGGTGATGAGCTCACGCAGGACATTGAAGAATACATGCGCCGCCAGCACAACATCCTCATCGGGGAGCGCACGGCGGAGCAGATCAAGATTGAAGTAGGCGCTGCATTGCCGGAGCTCGATAATCCTCCACCCGATTACAGCGTGCGCGGACGAGACCTGATGACGGGTATTCCAAAGGAAATCACGGTGAGCTATTCTGAGATTGCTCACGCCCTTGACAAGTCCATCTCCAAAATCGAAGAGGCGATCATGAACTGCCTCGAGAATACACCGCCAGAATTGTCAGCGGATATATACAAGACCGGTATCTATCTGGCGGGTGGTGGTGCGCTGTTGCGCGGTCTCGACAAGCGCATAGCGATGAAGACGCGTCTGCCGGTGCACGTAGCTGACGATCCGCTTCGTGCGGTAGCTCGCGGCACTGGTATCGCACTTAAGAACATCAACAAATTCCAGTTCCTCATGCGCGAATGATGCGCAGTGACGGATGGATGGGGCAGGTCTGATCTCAGGAAATGCGGAATATTCTTGCGCTCATACAACGGTTTTATGTCACGCTGCTTTTTCTGGCGTTGCTCACCGTCGGCGGGTTTATGTTGTTCAGCAGCAACAACTATCACCGCTCCGCATTTGTAGAGCACAGCACCGATCTGGTAGGAGAGATATACAACCGCCGCGATAACCTTTCGCGATACCTGCGGCTGGGAGACATCAACGACCAGCTTTCGCTGGAGAATGCGAGGCTGCGTTCGCGGCTTCCCGAAAACTACTTGCTCAATGACACCACCACCGGAGCTCAGCGCGATACGGCCGGAGTGCTGCGGTATATGTTTCGTCCGGCGCGCGTGATCAACGCCACCGTGACCCGCGACATGAACTACCTCACGCTGGATCGCGGAGAAAATCAGGGCATTCGCAAAGACATGGGTGTGATCTCAGGGAGAAACGTGGTGGGCATCGTGACCAGCACGAGCCCGAATTTCTCCATCGTGATGCCGGTGATTCACTCCAATTTCCGCACCCCGGTCAGGGTGAACGGATTCTTTGGGCAGCTCACCTGGCCAGGCGGCGATCCGGAAAAAGCGCGGGTGGACGACATTCCCAAGCACGCACGCATTCAACCAGGCGACACCGTTATGACCACCGGATTCGGATTCACCTTTCCGGCGAATCAGCTGATCGGATACGTGGATAAGGTAGATATGCTTTCCAAGGAAAGCTTTCATGTGATTTCTATCCGCCTCGCTACAGATTATCGAAAACTCAACTACGTAGAGGTCATCTCCGATCTCATGCGCACCGAAATAGAAACACTTCAACTCAAGCAAGACAGCATCGATGGGGCAGATAATCGTTAATCAGATCATCCGCATCGTATTTCTGGTTCTGTTGCAGAGCCTGGTGGTGAGCAAGATTCAGTTGTTCGACGGACTGATATTGCCATGGGTGTACATCTTCGCGATTCTGATGCTCCCGTTTGAAACACCGCGGTGGCTTGTGTTGGTAACCGCATTCCTGGTGGGTCTTGTGATGGATTATTTCACCGGTCCCATGGGATTGCACACCATCTCATGCACTGTGCTAGGATTCATGCAGCCGCTTGTTCAGAATCTCCTCGCCCCGAGAGAAGGGTATGAAATCACAGAACGTCCGACGATACAAAAAATGGGACTGCCCTGGTACCTCACCTACTCCGCCATTCTCGCATTCATTCACCACACGGTGCTGTTCTTCCTCGAGGTACTGCGCCTTTCCGGCTTCTTCTCCACGCTGCTGCACATTACACTAAGTGTTATTGGCACTATGGTGCTGATGGTCATTGGACAATACCTGATCTACAACGCCAAACCCTCTGATTCGTGAATCTTGACGGCCGGCGACTGACGCTTATACTCACCGTGATCGTCATTTCGGTGATCTATGTGATTCGCCTGTTCTCCCTACAGGTGCTGAACCCGGAATGGAAAGACCGCGGCACGAAGCTGACCGAAAAGGAGGTCATTATTTATCCCTCGCGCGGAGTGATTTATGACCGCACCGGCCAGGTGCTTGTGACCAATCAGACCGTGTATGACCTGATGGTGTTGCCCAAGCAAGTGAAGCCCTTTGACACACTTGCATTCTGTGAATTGGTGAATCTGACGCCTGATGAGTTGCGCAGTGGATTGAAGAAAGCCGTTACATATCCCAACGTGCGGTGGAAGCCATCTCCGCTGATCAAGCAAATGACCCCTTCGGAGTTTGCCGCGATAGCCGAGAGGCTCTATAAGTACTCCGGATTTTATGGTCAACCCCGAACGCTGCGCATCTATCCGCAGCAGATTGGGGCGCTCCTGCTCGGTGATGTCGGTGAAGTATCAAAAGACCTCATTGACAAAAACCCCTACTACCGCCGGGGTGACTACATCGGATTGAGTGGGGTGGAAAAAGCGTATGAAAAAGAACTTCGCGGCAAACGCGGGGTGAAATACGTATTCCGGGATAACCTCGGCATTGAGCGCGAGGTAGCGGACGGCAAGCTCGACAGCACCGCGGTGCCTGGCACCGATCTGATATGCAGCATTGATGCGGACTTACAGCGCTACGGAGAAAAACTCATGGTGAACAAGCGCGGGTGCATTGTGGCCATTGAGCCTGCCACCGGAGAAATCCTTGCACTGGTATCCGCTCCCACGTTCGATCCGAACCTTCTTGTTGGCCGGTCACGCGGGCACAATTTCAATATACTTTCTCGCGACAGGCAAAAACCTTTGTTCAACCGCGCCACACAAGCACAGTACCGCCCAGGCTCCATTTTCAAACTTGCACAATCACTCACCGCATTGCAGCTGGGCGCCATTACCCTCCAGACACGCATTCCCTGCAATCGGGCCATCATTGGCTGCCATGGCAGCCATAGCTACGATGATTTAGAAATGGCCATTGTGCATTCGTGCAATCCCTATTTCCGAGGAGTATTGCAACGCGTGGTAGAGGCAGGTAAAGCGCCAAACCGGTTCAAGGATGCGCGCATTGGGCTCGATTCATGGAGCGCCACCATACGTCGCTTCGGGTTCGGCAGTGATCTTCAGACTGACGTCCCGGGAATCAAGGTGGGGCTTGTGCCCGGAGTCAGTTACTACGATAACATATACGGGAAAGAGCAATGGGCGTTTTCTACGATTTACTCCATTTCCATCGGAGAAGGAGAAATGCTCATCAATCCATTGCAGATGTGCAATCTGGCGTGCATCATTGCGAACCGCGGCTACTATGTGCCACCTCACTCCGTAAAGCGCATCGGACTCGACGGTCCGCCGCGCCATGAATACCTTCAGCGCGTGGATGTGGGCATTGACCCGCAGCATTTTGATGTGGTGATCAATGCCATGGAACAAGTAGTTGGTCCGGGCGGCACCGCGAACCGCGCAAAACTCAACGACATTGTGATCTGCGGAAAAACCGGAACCGTACAAAACGAACCGCGCGAGGACCACAGTGTATTTATCTGCTTTGCCCCAAAGGAGAATCCCAAAATTGCACTGGCAGTGTATGTGGAGAATGCAGGATTCGGCGGCACATGGGCAGCTCCGATAGCCAGTTTGATGATTGAGCAATACATGAACGACAGCATTGCGGACCCTTCAAAAGAGAGCCGCATTCTCGACGCATCCTTTCTTGACCAATGAGCAACCTGAACCCACATAGCGGCATTGGCAAGGTCGATCGTCTGACGGTCGTCATTTACCTCTTTCTCGTGGTATTCGGCTGGCTTACGATTTACAGCACGGCATTCCACGCGCAGCATCCATCCATTTTTGATTTCGATGTGGAGTATGGCAAGCAATTCATGTGGATGCTGGTATCGTTTGGTCTCGCCTTGTTCGTGCTTTATATCGAAGGCACCTTCTTCACCAAGTTTGCGCCGGTGATCTACGCCTTCTTCACACTGTTACTGATTCTTGTCTTACTTATAGGGAAAGAAGTCAACGGAGCCAAAGCCTGGTTTGGGTTGGGTAGCTTCGGCATTCAGCCCTCCGAGTTTTCAAAGGTGGGCGTGTCATTGTTGCTTGCAAAATACATCACTGACAGCGGAGAGCAATTCCGCAAATGGAAGACGCGAATTGTGGCGGCGATGATCGTAGGTATTCCGCCCGTGCTCATTCTTCTTCAACCGGATGTGGGCAGTGTGCTCACATTCCTGGCATTCATTTTCGTGATGTACCGCGAGGGGCTTTCCGGTAACATTCTCATTATTGGTTTAGGGGGAATTCTGTTTGGTGTGCTCAGTATTGTGAGTGGTGCAGGCACGATTGATCTTCCCTTCGTCGGTGAGCAGAGTGGCGTCTGGCTGCTGATCATCATAGTGCTCTCCATTGGCGTTCTGTCATGGCTGCTAGTCAGGAATTTTGTCGTGCCGCGCAACAGAAGACCGCTGTACTGGATCATTGCCATTTCAGTGGTCGCCAGTTCTGTATTCAGTTTTTCAGTGAGTTACATCGTGGATAAGGTGTTGGAGAAACACCACAAGGAGCGTATTTACGTGATGCTGTCGCTTCCGGTGGAGCGCGAGGATGCGGCGTACAACTCAGAGATGGCCAAGATCACCGTGGGCTCCGGTGGATTTATCGGAAGAGGATTCAAGAATGGTCCGATGACGCAGAACAACTTCGTGCCGGAGCAATGGACTGACTTCATCTTCTCGTCCGTGGCAGAAGAATGGGGCTTTATCGGCAGTTCGCTCATCATCGGAATATTCGCCTTTCTCATTATCCGCATCATCACCATCGCAGAGCGTCAGCGTTCAAAGTTTTCGCGCGTTTATGGCTACTGTGTGGCCATGATTCTGTTCATGCACCTGCTGATCAATGTAGGAATGGTAATAGGACTTGCGCCGATTATTGGTATCCCGCTGCCGTTTTTCAGCTACGGCGGATCATCGCTGATGGGCTTCACACTGCTGCTGTTCATCCTGCTCCGGTTGGATGCAGAACGGTTGAATATTCTTCGATGAGACAAGCGGCTGATTACCGGGCCTTGCGCAGATTGTCGCGAATCTCCTTCATGAATTCCGACGGAAAGACAAAGTCATTGAGCTCCTGATTATCGGTGTTCAGCACCTGCTGTTTGTCTCCTGTCCACCAAAGCTGACCCGAGTGCACAAAGTTGATACGATCACCGATCTCAATCACCGAATTCATGTCATGGCTGACGACGATCGTGGTAATGTTGTTTTCAAGCGTAATATCCCGGATCAGGTTATCGATGACGATGGAAGTAGCCGGATCGAGGCCTGAGTTGGGCTCGTCCACAAAGAGGTACTTTGGGTTCATGGCGATGGCCCGGGCAATACCCACCCGCTTTTTCATCCCGCCCGAAAGCTCGCTTGGATACAGGTGGCCCTTGCCGCTGAGATTTACGCGTTCCAGACAAAACGCGGCGCGCTTTTCCATTTCACCCTTGGTCATGGTGGCAAACATCTGCAGCGGAAACAACACGTTTTGTTCCACGGTAAGCGAGTCAAAAAGCGCTGAACCCTGAAAAAGCATGCCCACTTCCTGAAGAATGGTTTTGCGCTCAGCGCGAGACATTGCCGTGAAGTTTCTCCCGTCAAAAAAAGCCTCTCCTGTATCTACGGGAATCAAACCCACGATGCACTTGGTGAGCACGCTCTTACCCGATCCACTCCGCCCGATGATGAAATTCACCTGTCCTGCCTCAAAGCGCGCAGTGATATCACGGAGCACAGCATTGCCCGAGAATGCTTTCGATATGCCGCGGACTTCTATCACAGGAGCATTATCTGAGTAAGCATGTAATTGCAGATCATGATGAGAATGATGCTGTACACCACCGCGCGGGTGCTGCTCTGTCCGACCTCCAGTGCGCCGCCGCGGGTATAGTAACCGTGATAAGAAGACACACTGGTGATGATGAATGCAAAGAAGAGCGTCTTCAACAGAGTATAGGTCACGTCGAACGTATCGAAGTAGTACTGCAAGCCGTACCTGAAGTCCGTGAGTGAAATAGATCCGGAGGCAGTACCCACAGCAGCACCGGCAGTAATACCCAGAGTCATGGAAATCATCACTAAAAAAGGAAAGATGAATACCGCGGCCACGATCTTGGGGAAAATCAGGTACCCTGCGGAGTTGACGCCCATGATATCCAGCGCGTCAATCTGCTCCGAAATGCGCATGGTGCCGATTTCCGAAGCGATGTTACTGCCCACCTTTCCGGAGAGAATCAGGCAGACGATGGTGGATGAAAACTCCAGAATCATAGTCTGACGCGTGGTGAATCCGATGGTCCATTTTGGAATCCATCCGCTGTCAATATT
>JBKDGH010000159.1:0-3969 GCA_046336655.1 Flavobacteriales bacterium
GGAAAGAAGGCTTCCCCGCTCGCGCGGGGATCGACCCCGAGCCCATGCATCCAAGCGCTTTATGCAGGAGGCTTCCCCGCTCGCGCGGGGATCGACCCCCTAACATCGCCGGCCGCATGGTGCGGGTGCGGGCTTCCCCGCTCGCGCGGGGATCGACCCCGAGCCCATGCATCCAAGCGCTTTATGCAGGAGGCTTCCCCGCTCGCGCGGGGATCGACCCGACCAATACCGCGAGGCCGCATGCGGCCCGACGGCTTCCCCGCTCGCGCGGGGATCGACCCGCGATGCTGGTCAGCAATATGACCATCAACGCGGCTTCCCCGCTCGCGCGGGGATCGACCCCGGCATCGTGGGGGCGGACACCTGGGCCGCGCGGCTTCCCCGCTCGCGCGGGGATCGACCCACAACACGGAACTCGGCGTAGTCGGCTACTCCGGCTTCCCCGCTCGCGCGGGGATCGACCCCGACTGACGCCGAAGCGGCGCCGTTTTGAAAGGGCTTCCCCGCTCGCGCGGGGATCGACCTGCTCTTGCCCTGGGCGTTTAGAAGGACGGGTGGGCTTCCCCGCTCGCGCGGGGATCGACCTAAGGGCGCGGGCGGAAATCAGTTCGTCATTCGGGCTTCCCCGCTCGCGCGGGGATCGACCCGTTTCCCGCGACCTCGTGCGGTCCTTTTTCGGGGCTTCCCCGCTCGCGCGGGGATCGACCTAGGTAACACAAATGCCAATACTGGTTTCAGGTGGCTTCCCCGCTCGCGCGGGGATCGACCCCAGGTCTCGCGGTCGTCCGCCGCAATGGCTGGGGCTTCCCCGCTCGCGCGGGGATCGACCTTTAGTAACTCAGACTGGCTTGAACATTTCTACGGCTTCCCCGCTCGCGCGGGGATCGACCCGGCCAGCATGGCGCGCACGTTCGGATGATCTAGGCTTCCCCGCTCGCGCGGGGATCGACCCTATTCCCCCGGCACGATCCGGGCGCCCTGGCGGGCTTCCCCGCTCGCGCGGGGATCGACCCGATTGTGTGGTGCGAGCCTACGCCGTGGCAGAGGCTTCCCCGCTCGCGCGGGGATCGACCCAGAGCACCAGGGCGGCGGCTGAATTGCGTGCCGGCTTCCCCGCTCGCGCGGGGATCGACCGTCTTGACCGGGCAGGGAGCTGGCGTTGCTCCAGGCTTCCCCGCTCGCGCGGGGATCGACCTCACTCCGTACACGGGTGGCAGCTTTGCGATCTGGCTTCCCCGCTCGCGCGGGGATCGACCTCATCCGCGCAGCCCTCGACCCCGGGTGGATACGGCTTCCCCGCTCGCGCGGGGATCGACCCTCGAAGAGCCGGTTCGCGCTGGCGGTAACGGCGGCTTCCCCGCTCGCGCGGGGATCGACCTTACATGCGCGCGGTCGTGCTGCGTGGCGAAGGGGCTTCCCCGCTCGCGCGGGGATCGACCCGGGCTGGCGTCAGATGGGGGATCGGGTGATCGGGCTTCCCCGCTCGCGCGGGGATCGACCTTGTTGAGGCTCACGCCGGGGCACTGGATAGAGGGCTTCCCCGCTCGCGCGGGGATCGACCCCCCGTATCGCTCGCCAACCTCCACCGCATCGGGGCTTCCCCGCTCGTGCGGGGATCGACCCTGCGCGCCGCTCTTTCCGCGACCTGGGCATCGGGCTTCCCCGCTCGCGCGGGGATCGACCCAAGTGAACCTCGATCCCGACCAGGCGCCCGACGGCTTCCCCGCTCGCGCGGGGATCGACCTGCGTGGCTCTCCAGCTGCAACTCGCGGGCGCTGGCTTCCCCGCTCGCGCGGGGATCGACCCGGAATGCGGATTAGACGGCGGGTCATCTCCCGTCCGAACTGTGACGCCGTCGGCCCGTGCACCCCTCGCGGCATGACAAACCTTCTCAGGAACCGCCGGCCTCAGCCCGCTGCGTGTGGCGCGGGAGCGGCGACCGGGTGAACATCTGCAC
Source organism: Flavobacteriales bacterium (assembly GCA_046336655.1). GTDB lineage: Bacteria > Bacteroidota > Bacteroidia > Flavobacteriales_D > Sanyastnellaceae > CANGTU01. Next base: position 1,958 of record JBKDGH010000159.1, read on the forward strand.
CTGGAAAGGCTTGGCGCTCACCGATGCCACGGTGCGTGACTCGACCTGACGGTAACCCCGCGCCCGCGCAACCCGCAGCAAATCATCCGGCGGCACCAGGCGCATCACGCCCGCCACCGGCTGGAGGCTGGCATAGGGCGAGGGCGACAACCGCCCGTGGGCATGGCTGGGCAGTTGCAGCACCGTCAACAACGTGCAGCCGGGCCGTAACAGTGCAACGGTGTTCGCCATGGCCGCTTCCACGTCCACGTACTCCAGCACGAGCCCCAGGAACAGCAGGTCCACGGGCGCGAAGCGCACCTCGCTGGTCTGGATGTCGCCCGCGATCACCTCCAGGCTTTCGAAGCGATGGCCGAACCGGGCACGGGCCGCCGCGCAGAAGCGCGGGTTCAAATCCACCCCCACCACCCGCACGCCGGCCGGAATGCGCTCGAACCCGTTGCTGCCCGCGCACCCGAGCACCGCGACCGAACCTGGCCGCACGCGCTCCAGCGCATCGGCGAGGAGGTCTGCCTGCTCGACGCCCTGAAACGCCATGTGGCCCTCGTAGTCCTCCAGGGGCACATGGAGCCAGGGGCTGGTCATGGCCTGCCGGCGCATGACAGCGTGGCCGCCGTCGAGCAGGTTTCGTGAGGAACGTTTCGCAAGCCCATGGCGAAAGTTTCGCAGGCCCGCAGCGCGATTTCCAGCCGTGGCAAGACCAGATCGTTGCGGTGAGCCGTGAAACGCGCTGGCCGGGGTTCGAAAACCCCCGGCTGCGGGCACCGCGCGCGCATCGGGCGGAGCGCGGCACGTGCCGGTGTTCGCCGCCCCCGTGCGCCATGCGGCCATGTGGCGCCCCGCGCTACACTGCCCCGCCAGTACCCATCACCAGCAAGGAGACAGCACCATGGCGAGCCACGCCACCGGAGACGGCGGAATCCCGCCGCGGGATGCCGCGCAGCGCGGCCTGAAGCGCGTCATGGGCCTGGGCGGCGCTTACGGCACGCGCAACTACACCGTGAAGGACCTGCGCGACGCCAAGGGCAAGCGGGTACTGTGCGAGACCCTGCCCTTCACCCCCGAAGAGGCCACCGCCGCCGAGGAGGCCGGCATCGACACCATGAAGGTGCGCTTCGACCCCAAGCGCCCGGAACTGGCCGCCGCCCTGCGCAAGGCCGCGCCCAACACCTTCATGTCCTTCTCCGTGCCGCTGGTGGCCGCGGCCAGCGAAACCGAGGCGGTGCGCCTGGCCTACACCGCCATGGAGCTGGGGGCCGACGCCATCATGTGCCAGTGGTCGCCGCGCTTCATCCGCGCGGCCGCCGAAGCCGGCGTCCCCGTGCAGGGCCATGCCGGGCTGGTGCCGCGCAAGAGCACCTGGACCGGCGGCCTGCGCGCCGTGGGCAAGACCCTCGAAGAGGCGCTCTGGGTGCTGGAAGAGGTCAAGCGCATCGAAGAAGCCGGCGCCTGGGCCGTGGAGGTGGAAGTGATTCCCGCGCCGCTGCTGGCGGAGATCACGCGCCGCACCACGCTGCTCACCTCTTCCATCGGCGCTGGCAGCGGCGGCGACATCCAGTTCCTGTTCGCCGAGGACATCCTCGGCAACAACGGCCCGCCCTACCCGCGCCACTCCAAGCAATACCGAGACCTGAACAAGATGCGCCTGGCCATGCAGGCCGAGCGCGTGGGCGGGTTCCGCGACTTCATCGCCGACGTGCGCAGCGGCGGCTTCCCCGGCCCGGAGCACGTCGTTACGGCGCCCGAGGGCTTGATGGAGGCGTTCCTGGAGCAGGCGGACAAGCGGGGCGGGTGAAGCAAGGGGGGCGGGATCGGGCGCTGGGGCATTGTCCCATCGCGGACGGGTGTGCCCGGGCTGCCGGATCGCACTCCCACCACCCACCGTTCTGCCATCATGGCGTTTCGATAGCCCCGGGAGCCCGCGCCATGCCGCGACGCCAGTTTCTCGCCACCGCCCTCGCCACCGCCCTGGCCGCGGCGCTACCCGCCCTGGGCCAGGACTTCCCGCGCAA
>JBKDGH010000160.1:0-6858 GCA_046336655.1 Flavobacteriales bacterium
GGGGGAATGGGCAGATGTACGACGAGCTCAATCAGGCAATTAAACTGACTCAGGCTCAAGAATCGAGAGTAGTTAATCTGATGGAAAAACGAAAACAAGAATTGGATGAGCAGATTCACTTACAGCTTTCGCAGTATCTGAATGAGTTTGGCAAGGCAACGAGTACAGATATTCTGCTCGGCGTAATGAACGATGGAACCATACTGTACAGCAGTGCATATTCAGACATGACCACACAAGCCATAGAGTTCATAAATGTCCGCTACAAAGACAAATAGCATTCTTCTGCTCATTGCAATATCAATGATTGCGTGCAGTGGTGACCCTATAGAAGGTGTTGCCCCTGCCAAGTCAGACCGTTTGGAATGGCCGGGTGCCGGTTTAACCCCTGCGGAATACCGGGAGTGGATTGAAGATCCTTCACATGGTTTCGTGAGAACGAAAACACTAGGAGCATTCATCATCGAAGCGCGCTATTTGACTCCTGAGCTGAAAGCAATTCAGATACTTGGCGATGCATCTGCAGATGTTGAACTAAGAAGAGCAGAAGCACAGAAATATTCTGAGCTGGAATACTATAGCATCTCACTGAAGATGCCCGAATTCAAGGACGAGCTGTTGAAGTTAAACGTCCATAATGATATTGGACTGTACCAGCAGCGCGTACAGTATTACGGATTTTACGCGCACCAAGACGCAAAACTGATTACCGGTGGTGACACCATACCATGCGCGGTTCACAACTGGGAGCGCACGTATAATGCGGCCAATAAATTACAGTTGGAGTTTGCCTTTCCTTCGTCTTCCTTGTTAAACCGTGAAGATTTATTCAGAGAATTCATCTTCACTGACCGCATTTTCGGTAATGGTCCAATTTACTTCAGATTCTAAACCCATGATGAGAAAAAATACCATGCAAGTTCGTCCAGTACTTCGAGTCGTTTCATTCAAGTTGGCGTTGCTTATGTTATTTCAAACTGCATTGCCGACAGTAACCTGGGCTCTCACAGGAGGCCCGAGTCAACCGGAAGTGCAAAGCTTCGAGCCAATTGGAACCTCGGAGATGGTTGACATCTTTTCCGGTGATTTCACCTATAATATTCCTCTTCTTGATATCGAAGGGTATCCCATCAATATCGCCTATCAGAGTGGCATTAGCACTGACCAGGAAGCTTCATGGGTAGGATTGGGTTGGAACATCAATCCGGGTGTCGTAAATCGCACCATGAGAGGCATACCTGATGATTTTAGTGGTGATCAAATTGTAAAGGAGTTCCATGTCAAAAACAACGTCACCACTGGCATTTCAGCCAGCGGTCAGGTAAGTGAGATATTCGGAAAGAAGCTCAAATTCGGATCACTCTCTTTATCCATGGGGATACGTTTCAATAATTACACAGGATGGTCGAGCAATCTGTCTGTAACACCTGGTATAAATTCGGGAGAATCATCTGCATTCAGGCTCAACGCAGGACTAGGAATCTCAATGAGTAGTGATGAGGGGTCTTCTGTTCAGCCCAATGTAGGAGTGAGTTTGATGTCTGAAAAAACCAAGAATAGTCAGAATATCAAAAGTTCATTGGGTCTTTCATTCGGTGGTAGCTTCAGCAGCAGAGGTGGTGTAGGGGCGCTTTCAGTGAATGGCACAGCAAGTGCCCAAATGGAAGGAACCCGCCTTGTTACAAACGAAAAGAAAGAAGTTGTCAAAGAAGACATCAGTGCAAGCACCTCAGTCGGCATAGTAGGAACCTCTTTTGACTTCGGTCAGCCAACGTTCTCACCTCATTCCGAAATGAACTTCCGGAATTTTGGAATTACTGGAACATTTTCGCTTGGGCTTGAAGCGAGCGGCCTTTTTGGGAGCTTGTCTTTCAGCGGGTATCGCTCGCGCCAGAAATTGGCGGAAACTGTTCGCACAAACAATGCCTATGGTTATTTGAACAGCCACCGCACCAACAGCACCAATGCTTTGCATGATTTCAACCGGGAAAACGACGGGGGCTTCAATGAAAGTACACCAGCACTCTCTATGGCTACCTTCACGAACGACCTCTTTAATGTCGTTGGTCAAGGGGTGGGTGGTTCTTACCGTCCTTTCAGGAGCGATATTGGCACAGCATATGATCCCTTTCATAAATCTGAACCCAACGACAACATTTCATTGGAGTTAGAATTGGGCGCTGGAGGACTGGCTAAGGTAGGAGGCACAATTGGCTTTGCCCGTGCGACGAGTGAAGGTGGAAGGTGGTTACATGGCAATCCAGCGGCTCATCAATTAAAGTTTCGCTCCACTGGGAACAGTGCTTTGTATGAACCCGTCTACTTCAAGGAGGCCAATGAGAAAAGCGTGGACCCAAATGCAGCGCTTTTCAACAAAGTCGGAGGTGTCAGGGCAGTGAGGGTAAAGCTTCATGAAAAAAGCAAATACAATGTGGTGACTAAACTTGAATATGAAACAAACTCGGATACCATCTCCATCAATGGAAATATCCAGAAGCAAAACCGGGATAACAGAAATCAGTACTTCAGTTACCTGACTCACTCGGAAGTGATGAATGGATTGGGGGTTCAACCACTTTCATCGCTGAATGAAAATCTCCCAGGCGGAGTGCCTGGGCACCATATTTCTGAAGTTATGGTAACCAGCACCGATGGGGCGCGTTATGTATATGGATTGCCTGCCTACAACACCAACCAAGAAGAGGTGAGCTTTGCGATTGGAGCATCAATGAATTCAAATAACCCCGTTTCGGGGCAGGATTTTAGCACCGGCTTGTTTAATTACGATCCGTCAGATGCAGGTCCTGAAAATGATCACGGATTGGATAATTACTTCTCCAAAACCACGATACCTAAATATGCTCATAGCTATCTACTCACCTGCATTCTTTCCTCTGACTATATTGATGCAGATCAGATACAGGGTCCCAGTGATAATGACTTAGGCAACTATACTCTCTTTCACTACGGGGAGGTAGAGAATTATAAATGGCGTACGCCTGAGAAATTGAACCGGGCCAGCTTCAGTGAAGGACTGAAGTCCGATATACATGACGATAAGGCATCGTTCACCTATGGCAGCAAAAACCTTTATTACCTGAATAAAATTGAAACCAGAAACTACGTATGTGAATTCATATTAGAAGATCGAGAAGACGGCAGAGGAGTAAATGGACGTCACGGAGGAGTCAACGAGGGAGCCAGAATGAAGCGGCTTAAAGAGATAAGACTTTATACCCGACATGAGTTCAATAAGAATGAAGATAATGATCCAGGTACAAATGGTATTCCTGTCAAAGTAGTACATTTCAAATACGACTACAGCCTTTGTCCAGGAGTAGGCAACAACTTAAATGGAGGTGGAAAACTTACATTGAAAGAGATCTACTTCACCTATCAGAATTCCGAAAAGGCGAGGTATAGCAGCTACAAATTTGATTACACAGACCCGGTCACCGCATCTACCCTTGGCGGAACTCTCAATCCTTCATACAATCTCAAGGGTTATGATCGTTGGGGTACTTACAAAAGGAATCTTGGGCAACCTACATGGAATCCGTTCGATCTGGAGATGTCCAATTCTGAGAACCCCTATACTCCTCAGGATAACACCGCCGATCTTTACGCACAAGCATGGCATTTACAGCGCATCCAGCTCCCATCGGGTGGGGCTATTGAAGTGGATTACGAAAGTGACGATTATGCTTACGTTCAGAATCGAAGGGCCTGTCGGATGTTCTCCATTATTGGCTCATCCAGCTTAAGTGAGAATACCCCGGACAATAGCTCTGATACCCCAAATTATCAACCCATAAGTGGAGACCATAACCCCAACTTGGCGAATAAGAAGTTGTACTTCAAGTTTGATTCAGGTTTCACCAATGTTTCCGAATATGTTAAGAAGGGCGATGAAATATTTTACAAGTTTTTGGTTGATTTTCGAAAAGCCAATAATAACGGCGATCACATCTGTGAGTACGTGCCAGGGTACGCAATCGTTAAAGACACCGGTGGTGATGGTCAGTTCGGGTGGATAACACTCGAACCTGTCAGCTTGACTGATAATGGCGAGACGAAGTATTCGCCCATTACGAAAACAGCTATTCAATTTGCACGACTTAACCTGCCAGATCAGGTCTACGGAGTGGGTGGCTCTCCTGGCGATGATAGTCAGTTAAAACAAGCCTTGCTGTCAATTATTGATGCGATCGCCAGTGTTGGTGAGCTTTTTACGAATCCTAACAAAAAGCTATACAATGACGGAATAGCAAGGGATTTTATAACGCAACGTAGCATGGTCAGGTTGCGCGATCCGGATGGAATCAAGAAGGGCGGAGGAGTGCGTGTAAGGGAAATAAAGATATACGACCAATGGGATCCGATTAACGGAGTTTCAGAAACCCCAGGAACGGGTGCATCTTATGGTCAGAGATACACATATCGATTGTTAGATGGTCGTTCAAGTGGTGTGGCGAGCTATGAGCCTCAGATCGGGGGCGAAGAAAACCCCTTCAAGAAGCCCATTTACCATGACACTCAAAAGAAGGGAGTTCCCGATGACCGGTTCTTTATGGAGGAACCACTTGGTGAAAGCTTCTTCCCTTCAGCAAGCGTAGGATACAGCAGGGTTGTTGTGGAAAACATCGTTCCATCGAACGTTACCCGCCATGCCACCGGACAAGTGGTGCACGAATTTTACACCGCCAAAGACTATCCGACTATTGTAAGCCGAACATCGGTATCACCGAAGCGACATAAATCGAGTCCGTTTTCAATACGAAGCCTAACAAAAATTAATGTAAAGGACTATATGACAGCAACACAAGGTTTCTCTGTTCAAACCAATGATATGCACGGAAAACCGAAAGCTCAGTATGTGTTTGCTGAAAATGGTAACTCTCCAATAAGCAGTGTAAGTTACATCTATCAAGATCAGGATTATGGAGGCAATGGCGGGGAACCTGCAAAAAGACTTGTAAATACATGTAAGACGATCAGCCCGGAAGGTGAAGTACAAAATAACTCTTTGCTTGGTGTGATGTATGATGTAATGAACGACGCGCGAGAATCTTACACTAAGAATACTTCATTCGAGGCGAAAGGAAATACGGACGTGTTGCCATTTTTTGGCATTACGACCTTCATGATATGGCCTGAAAAGAACTTCGAGCAAACGCAATTCCGAAGCATGACCACCACAAAAGTGGTTCAGAGCTTTGGAATATTGAAGGAGACTATCGCAGTTCAGGATGGGTCCACCGTTTCCACCAAAACGCTGGCTTATGACAGTAAAACTGGTGAGCCATTACTCACTGAAACGATCAACAATTTCAACGATTTCGTTTACACACTGAATTATCCAGCCTATTGGCACTATCGGGAAATGGGGCCAGCCTGTCAGAATGGTGGACTTCAGATGACACTGAACTTTGATGCATCCGGGAAAGCGATTGTTGCTGATGGTGCGAAAAAGTACTTTGCAGAAGGCGATGAAATCTCGCTTAATGGAACTTCAAAGGCATGGATCGTTGAGGTTGCGAACACCTACATCAAAGCTGTAGACCGTGCAGGAAATCCGATCAATGCAGCAATACCGGGCCCAGGGTCGAGCGGAGTTCCCGCAGGAACCTATAAAACCAAGGTTTTGCGGAGTGGATTCCGAAATATGCAAATGGGGCAAATGGCAAACATTACCACTAAAAAAGACCCACTTGAATCAATTCAAAACAATCTTTACGAGAGGGTGCTGCAAGCATCGGCTATTGAATACAAGAACACCTGGCCAACTGACTGTCCTTGCTTTGATGGAACGAATCTGACGGAAACAACGAATCCATACATCCTGGGCACTAAAGGCTATTGGAAGCCGAGCACTTCCTATTTGCACCTAACAGGGCGCACTCAGAGCGACTATAATGAGAACACCAACATCCGTCAAGACGGAGTTTTTGAATCTTACAATCCATTTTATAAGCGTCTTTTAGATGGCTCTTGGGTTAAAGACTATACGAACTGGACCTACACGAGCGAAGTGACTTTGTTCAGTCCTTACGGACCGGAGTTGGAAAATAGAGATGCACTGGAGCGCTATAGTTCTGCAACTTTTGGGTACCATCAGACACTACCTACCTCTGTTGCGGCAAATGCCTCTTATCAGGAAATCGGCTTTGAAAGTTTCGAAGACTACGGGGCCAATAATTCCTCGCAATGCAATGACCGTAAGTTCAAATTGAATGATTTTGACTTGCCAAATCCTATTGGAGAGTTATCTGATACCAAATCTCACACTGGCAGGTACAGTATGAAGGTTGACGGGCCTTTAAAGAAAAAATATGAAATTCCAGAGCCTTGTGATGATCCTGACTGTTCGATGAATATCCAGGTAAATTCCAGCACTGTCAATTTTACTGCCACCGTGACTATTTCGGGCGGTCAGGCTCCGTATGCCATTAGCTGGGATACTTCCAACGGATATCCAGTTGTCAGCATGTCTCAGAATTCCCAAGGCACTGTTCTGAATATTACCAGCACAGCCCCGTGGTCGATGACATTGTATGTCACTGATGCGGCAGGCTCTGCGCAACAATTAAACGTTTACCCATGAAGCCCTACCTCCAGATTGTTCTCTTCGTGCTATATGGCATCACGGCAGCCGGTAGTCTTTCAGCAACTGAAAACACAAGCCCGCCTGCAAATTCATTGACCCATTCTAACACCACTTGTCAGAATGCGATGGCGATTACCAGCGGCACCAGCCAGTATCTGCAAATTCAACCCAATGGTTCTCAAGCGTGGTATAGCTTTGTGGCCACAGAGCCCGACTTTACCGTCGCGATTCATCAGTTCAATGGTCACCAA
>JBKDGH010000161.1:0-3314 GCA_046336655.1 Flavobacteriales bacterium
CATTCAATAATCTGTAGTTTTTCACCGGAGAGATCCATGCATGAGGCTTAATAGGTAAGACAAATAAACGATTGAAATGCCCTACGTGCCAATGAGAAATTCATCCTGACGCGCATTCCTGAAAACAGAAAACCCGCAAAAGCGGGTTTTCAAACAATTTGTGAAGCTCCGGGTGGGGCTTATTCCTCCGGTCCCTGATCCTTTGTTTTCTCTTCTTTCTTGGAGCCTTTGGGCTTCTCTACATGCATACTGATTTCGTCTTTTTCTTTATCGAAATCCACCAACAGGGTATCGCCCGGCTTGATGTTGCTGTTGATGATTTCCTCTGCGAGCGGATCTTCCAGGTACTTCTGGATAGCACGCTTCAGCGGACGGGCGCCAAACTTCTCATCATATCCTCGCTCTGCGATCACATCCTTCGCCTCTTCAGAAAGTTTGATGTGGTAACCGAGGTCGGTAATGCGGTGGAAAAGCTTCGCGAGTTCGATATCGATGATTTCGAAGATGTGCTCCTTCTTCAGCGCGTTGAATACGATGATGTCATCAATACGGTTGAGGAATTCAGGAGCGAAGGCCTTGCGGAGTGCACTTTCGATCACGCCCTTCTTCTCCTGATCTTCCTGCGTGGAGCGGCTTGATGTGCCGAACCCCACACCGGTTCCAAAATCCTGCAGCTGACGTGCACCGATGTTGGAAGTCATAACGATAACCGTGTTCTTGAAATCGATGCGACGGCCAAGACTGTCAGTCATCTGACCATCATCCAATGCCTGAAGGAGCAGGTTAAATACATCCGGGTGAGCCTTTTCTATTTCATCCAGAAGAATGATTGAATAAGGGCGACGGCGTACTTTCTCAGTGAGCTGTCCGCCTTCTTCATAACCCACGTATCCGGGAGGCGCTCCGATGAGGCGCGAAACGGCAAACTTCTCCATGTACTCACTCATATCTATCCGGATGAGTGCTTCCTCCGAATCAAACATGTATTTCGCGAGTTCTTTGGCGAGTTGGGTTTTACCCACACCAGTAGGCCCGAGGAAAATGAAAGATCCAATCGGGCGGTTCGGGTCTTTCAGGCCGGCGCGATTTCGCTTGATGGCTTTCACCACCTTTTTGATCGCTTCGTCTTGTCCGATCACCTTTCCTTCCAGCTGCTCATCCATTTTGGCGAGGCGTCCGCTTTCCTTTTCAGCTACGCGCTGCACAGGAATACCGGTCATCATGGATACCACCTCTTCCACATTGGAAATGGTCACAGTCACCCGATGGCTGCGGGTTTCTTCTTCCCATTTCTTCTTGGCTTCTTCGAGCTTTTCCTGCAGCTGACGTTCTTTATCACGCAACTTCGCAGCTTCTTCGTACTTCTGACTGCGCACTACGCGGCTTTTCTCGTCCTTCACATCTTCGATGCTCTTTTCGATATCGATGATTTCCTTCGGCACGTTGATATTGTTGAGGTGCACGCGGGAGCCCACTTCATCGAGGGCATCAATTGCTTTATCAGGCAGGTGACGATCGGTGATGTAGCGTGCCGTAAGCTTCACGCATGCTTCCAGTGCTTCCGGAGTATACGTTACGCTGTGGTGCTCTTCGTATTTGTCTTTGATGTTATTCAGAATCTGAATCGTTTCCTCCACGGTAGTGGGATCCACAATTACCTTCTGGAAACGGCGTTCCAGTGCGCCATCCTTTTCAATATACTGACGGTACTCATCGAGCGTAGTGGCTCCGATGCATTGGATTTCACCGCGCGCCAGAGCAGGTTTGAACATGTTGCTTGCATCGAGCGAACCACTCGCACCGCCGGCACCTACAATGGTGTGAATCTCGTCGATGAACAGAATCACATCAGGTGACTTCTCCAGTTCGTTCATCACAGCCTTCATGCGCTCCTCAAACTGTCCGCGGTATTTCGTGCCGGCGACCAGAGATGCAATGTCCAGCGTAACGATTCGCTTGCCGAAGAGCACGCGTGAAACTTTCTTCTGAACGATCCGCAGCGCAAGGCCTTCAGCGATGGCTGATTTACCCACGCCTGGCTCTCCGATGAGAATCGGATTGTTCTTTTTGCGGCGGGAGAGAATCTGCGATACCCGCTCGATTTCCTTTTCGCGGCCCACAATCGGGTCGAGTTTGCCATCCTCTGCGAGGCGGGTGAGATCACGTCCGAAGTTATCGAGTACCGGTGTTTTGCTCTTGCTCTCGCCGGGCTTTTTCGCGCCACCACCACCGCCTCCGGTGAACGAGCGCTCATCATCCTCATCATCTGCCGCACCGGGAAACTCCGAGCGGGGAAGGTCTTCGTCCTTGACGCGTCCGGAAAGGTTTTCCACCTCTTCACGGACATTGGCATATTCCACACCCACGGCACGCAGCGAGCGGGTAGCTACATTGTCCTGATCCTTCAGAATAGAAAGGAGCAAGTGCTCGGTGCCCACCAATGTGGCCTGGAACGATTTTGCTTCGAGATAGGTGATTTTGAGGACTCGTTCTGCCTGCTTCACCAATGGAATCACTCCGGATGCACCCTGACGGGGCACGCTGGATTGAGCCGATGATTTCACAGCGCTTTCGACACTCTTGCGCAGGCGGTCGAGATCCACGCCCATTCCTTGCAGAATGCGGACAGCCAGACTTTCGCCTTCGCGAATCAGCCCAAGAAGAAGGTGCTCCACGCCAATAAATCCATGCCCTAACCTCAGCGCTTCCTCGCGGCTGTAGGTTATCACGTCTTTCACCTCAGGTGAAAATTTTGCTTCCATACTCATGTTAACTCCTTCTGTGTTGGGTTAGTTTACAAATAGAGCGCTTTTCGTCGCTCAAATCAAAAGTATTTGTGTGGCCTGCCACGTGATTTTACCCCATTTTAACTTTTCCACATGATCGTGTGTGAATGTGAAAAAACCATTGCGAATGGGTTCTGAACGGGGAAGAAACCAATGTATTTTCGCGGGCCGCGCGGAGGGAATGTCAAGTATCGTGCGAGAACCAATCAACTGGACGAAATGGCAGAAGGAGAAAAGATCGTAAGGATCAATATCGAGGATGAAATGAAGTCAGCCTACATCGATTACTCGATGTCGGTAATTGTGAGCAGGGCCCTGCCTGATGTGCGCGACGGTCTGAAGCCGGTGCACCGCCGTGTGCTCTACGGAATGCTCGAACTCGGCGTTTTGTCCAACCGGCCGCACAAAAAGTCAGCCCGTATCGTGGGTGAAGTGCTGGGTAAATTTCACCCGCATGGCGACAGCGCTGTGTATGATACCATGGTGCGCATGGCACAGGACTGGTCGTTGCGCTACCCGCTGGTGGAC
>JBKDGH010000162.1:0-7868 GCA_046336655.1 Flavobacteriales bacterium
GTGGTATTCAATACGCTGAACACTACCGGCGGACAACATACCGCTGTCCTGAATGGCGCGAATATGCAGTTCGTGAATAACATCGTCACCGCTGACCAGGGAATTCTCTTGTCCATTGAAGCGGCATCAGCCGTTGCCTCGAGCAATCACAATGTGTATTTCGGAAACAGCACTATCATGGCTGAGGTTGAAGGTGTGCAATTCGCGGATCTTGCGTCGTTTCAGGCGGGCAATCCGTTCGATGCCTCTTCTCAGTCACTGGATCCTCAGTTTTCGGGTGCCACATCGCTTGCGCCGACCAATCCTGAAATGGCAGGTACGGCAATGCCGTGGCCGGATGTCACCACCGATATTTTGGGAATTGTCAGGGATGCCATTGCGCCAACCGCCGGTGCCTTTGAGCAGGTGGCTGCAGAAGTCACAGGCGATGTGGACGGCGATGGTGAAGTGAGTTCCACTGATCTCTTCACCCTGCTCGGCAATTACGGGTGTGTTGGTGAATGCGCCGGTGATCTTGACGGTGATGGTGTAGTAGGAGTATCGGATCTGATCATTCTTATTGGTCAGATGGAGTGAGCGAGGGCCAATGCCATGACAATGATTGGGTGATGCAACAACTCCGCAATGGAAGCGGGCCAGATCGTTCATATCATCACCTCTTCGTCGAATCCTCCCGCTCCCTGAACCATCTTTGTCCTCGGCTGTACCGGCTTGCCGGCACCTTAATTCCTTTTTCTGATGAAACATACTGTATTGGTTTTCGCGCTGCTGAGCGCATTCACAGGATTCGCCCAGCAATGGACCAACCTCACTCCCCTGCGGCTGACTACCGAAGTGCGCGGCGTTTCGTTTCGCAACGACACGGAAGGCATCATGGCCACCTTTGTGGAGGGAGGTCTTTTTCGCACCACCGATGGCGGTATGTCGTGGCAGCAAATCTGGGCGCCTCAGGTAAACGGCAATCTGTATGAGGTGGAATATGTTTCCGAAAACGTGATCATCACCGCCGGGAGCAACGGTGGATTGTTTCGCAGCGAAGACAATGGCAATTCCTGGGACGAAATCAACAGCTCTACCACACAGTTCATTTTTAGTCTCGAGTTCATCAATGAGCAGGTAGGCATCGGATGTGGCATGCTCGGAACGATCATTCGCACCACGGATGGCGGCTTGACATGGACGACGATTGCCTCTAACTCTACCAATCGTCTCGTGGATATTTTCTTTCTGAATGAAACGGTGGGATACATCGCTGGCTGGGGTGGCACCATCCTCCGGACCACTGATGCCGGCGAGTCATGGAGTGTGGTTGATACCGGCACCACCACCAATCTGCTCAGCGTGCATTTTACGTCGGAGTCAACAGGCTTTACAACCGGAGCCGGCAATGCCATTTTCCGCACTACCAATAGCGGTGCGAACGGGACTTTGCAAACGGCCAATGTGAATCAGAGCGCGCTCTTTCACATCGATTTCAGCAGCCCGATGGTCGGCTGGGCTGTGGGTTCTGAGGGTTCATATTATTCCACCACCAACGGTGGTGCGTCATGGACCGTCAATGCGCCATAGGGCACTTTTGATCTGTACTGCGGCACCCGCTTTGGCACATCCAATGTGCTTATCATGGGCAAGTCGCGCATCTACAAAAGCTCCAACTCCGGCAGCTCGTGGACCATGGTGAAAAGCGGTACTACGAACTCCGCGTTTTATGGTCTGTGGTTTCAGGATGATTTGCGAGGTACAATAGTGGGGGCCAGTCTGGGGGCTTCCAATCAACTCGGTATCGTGCAGACAGAAGACGGCGGACAAACATGGATCGTGCGGCAGCAGGGCAGTTCCGGCGGATACTACGATGTGCATTTTCCTTCAGAGAATGTGGGCTATGCGATTGGCGGCACTACGTTGGCGAAGACCACCAACGGCGGAGCGACCTGGACCTATACGCAGCCCATCACCAATACGTTTTGTGAGAGCATCTGGTTTACGGATGACAACACCGGATTCGTGGGCCGCTCCATTAATAATATCGGCATCAGCAAGACGACCAACGGCGGTTCCACATTCACCACACAGCCGAATTTTCTTGCGGAAACGATGTACTTCATTAATTCGCAGGTAGGCTGGGCCATGCCCGAAAATTCAACCACCATGTACAAAACAACAGATGGTGGCGAGACCTGGGAATACTGGACCACACCGGGCACACAGTCCGGCCGCGCGATTTTCTTTCTCGATGAACAGGTAGGCTGGGTAGGCGGAATGGGCTTCGTGAACCGCACTACTGATGGCGGGCTGACGTGGAACGAGACCTTTGTAAATTCAGAAGTTCTCGCCATCAAATTTCTGACTCCGCAGAATGGCTTCTGCGTGACCGCGAGCAACACGCTGTACACATCCAATGATGGTGGTGCTACCTGGAATGTAATCCTCCAGACTACACCGTTTGTGCAGGGCGGTTCGCTGTCGGCTTTTTTTACGGATGAATATTGCTACGTGTCCAGCTCAGGAGGCATGGTTTATCGCGCGGGGCTGGGCTGTGAAGACCTCACACTCGGCACCATCACCGGCGATACAGAGTGGTGCGAAAATCAGCTTGGACAACTCGGCGTCCCGCAAGTGGTGGGCGCTACATCGTATGAATGGGATTTGCCGGAAGGTTGGACAGGCGCAGAAAATGACTGGCTGATCCAACCTGTGCCAAGCGCGCAGGGCGGTCTGGTTTCGGTGACTGTCACCAATCAGTGCGGAGAAACAGCCACACAACTTATTTCAGTGAGCGTCACACCGGAAGTATCCGATCCGGTGTTTTCCGATTTGCCTGAAGTCATTTGTGCCAATACAGGCGCCACGCTGGTGCCGGATGAAGATGTCACGGCCACATCTTATACTTATCAATCCACGTTTGGAATGAGCACCCAGCAGAATGGCGATGCGCTCGTGATTCTTCCTGGTTCGGGAAGCGGAACGGTGTTCGTGACTGCGGAAAATGCATGCGGAGAATCCGAAGTGGTGAGCATACCGATTGTCATCACTCAGGCACCCGAAGCAGCGTTGACCCTGAGTGCAGACAGTATCTGCGTGGGTTTGGTGTTGCTCCTCGACGGCGGCACTCCTGCAGGAGGCGTGTATTCCGGACAAGGAGTGAGCGGCAATGTGTTTGACGCCACCGGACTTCCTGCGGGCATGTATGAAATATCCTATTCCGTCGCGAATGTCGGGGGCTGTGAAGATTCGGCCACTGCACTGATTGAAGTGGTGGATGGAGGAACGGGAGTGCTCAGCATAGCAGTGCCCGATGATATCTGCAGCGGCGAGGTCATCACCTTTGAATTGCTGAATGCCTCACTGGCAAGCGAGATACAATGGATCGTACCGTTGGAATGGGAGTTGGTATCCACTTCCGGTAATCAGCTCACTGCGGTGGTGAATGCGTCTGCTACCTTGACAGCGACTGTTTCCGGCATATGCGAGGCGGTGATTATTGATACCGCGGTGGAGGTGAATGGCATTCCCTCGATGCCTGCACTGAGTATCCCGTCATTGATTTGTGCGGGACAAGAAATCACATGGGAGGCTATTGCTGAAACGGGAGAGGAAGGATTTGGTTGGATCGTTCCTCAAGGTTTTCCTGATCCGGGAAACAGCAGCACGTGGTCGTTTTCGCCTCCCGTGGGAACGTGGGAAACGGCGGTGTTTTCGGTGGGTACTTGTCAAAACAGCGATACCCTGTTCACCACATTCACCGTAGCTTCTTTACCAGAGCCCAGCATTGTATTCGAAGACGATACGCTCTGTCTCGCGTTCTCCTATATCCCGGAGCTCATTCCTGCCGGAGGAGATTTCTCCGGTCCCGGTTGGGATGGACAAGCCGTGGTCACCGCAGGGTTGGTAGTTGGTCCTGCGACGTATGTCTACACGGTCACCTCAGCCGATGGCTGCAGCGCTACTGCAACCACTGAAGTGTTTCTGGAGATATGCGAAGGCACCACCGAATATTCATTCGGTGATTTGTTGCTTTATCCCAATCCTGCGGATGATTTCCTTCGGGTGAATCTTCCACGTGCGGAAGGTCAGTTGATTGTTTCAGATCACACAGGTCGGATCGTGCACCAACATGCCATCCGATCCACGGCAGAATTGCTCGACGTGTCGGCATTGGCCGCGGGCGTGTACTCCGTGATCTGGACAAGCCCATCATCCGGTACTCAGACCACCATGCTGGTAATAGAGCGAGAGTAAACGGAAAAAGGCTTTCGGATCTTCGGTTTTCAGTTGCGCCGGGGCAAAGGGTTTCATTCATGCGTTAAGTTTTACCCTCGTGTTTTGTGACGTGTCGTTTACCTGTGGGGTGAATCGCATATGGTGAATTAACCTGATAGGTGTATCTTTGTGTCCTAATTCAGATGTTTGGAAGTATTTCTGGATGATAAGGAACTGGAAAAACTCTATACTACAGGTCAGTCCAAAAAGTTGAAGCTGGACAAGCAAGTAGTGGAGAAGTTCTTTGCTGCGATTCAGAAGATCGAAGCAGCAGTGAGCGTTCATGATCTCTGGGCAGATAAGGGACTGGGATTTGAGTCTCTGGCCAACTCAAAGCGCTATTCTGTCAGGCTGAATCGGAAGTACAGGCTGGAGATGACGATTGAATGGCTGGATAAGGATAGTACCATCGGCCGGTTTCATCTGCTGGAGATTTCCAAACATTATGGAGACTAACTCAACACGCAAGACAATGGCACAGACTACAGCATTGAGAGCAGCCCGGAAGTATGGTCCCGGCTACTTCATTCGCGAGCAAATGGAGCTGCGTGAGTGGACTCAGGAGGATCTTGCAGAAGTCATCGGGGTGAGCATCAAGCATACCAACAAGATTTTGCAAGACGAGCAGCAGCTCACGTTGAGTATGGCGCGTGTTCTCGGTGAGGTGTTTAATACCTCTGCACAGTACTGGATTAATATCGATACTGGATACCGACTCTGGCAGATGCAGGAGAGATCAGCGTCTGAAGTGGAGGCAGATATTAAGGGGCTTATCTATGAGCACATGCCGATCAAAGACATGTGTGCAAAGGGATGGCTTAAGGCAACGAAGGATGCGAATGAACTGAAGGCGCAGGTGCTGCGGTTCTGGGGTTGGAAGGAGTTGGATTTTGCCCCATTGCAGAATGACTATTTGCCTTATCTGACTAAAAAGTCCGAGGCGTATAATCAGTTCAATGTGTCGTATGCATTGACCTGGTACCGCAAGGCCCAACTCGTGGCTTCCACC
Source organism: Flavobacteriales bacterium (assembly GCA_046336655.1). Taxonomy (GTDB): domain Bacteria; phylum Bacteroidota; class Bacteroidia; order Flavobacteriales_D; family Sanyastnellaceae; genus CANGTU01. The sequence continues at coordinate 5,270 of JBKDGH010000162.1, forward strand.
TATAAGGTAGGAGCATACAAAAGAGCAAAGCTTGAAGCGCTTTACGACAAGCTGCATACGTACACCACCAGAAAGAATGGAGTCAATGAGTTTATCAAGGAACTGAATGCGTGTGGAGTCATCTTTTTTGTGTTGCCTCATCTTCAGAAAACCTATTTGGATGGTGCAGCCTTCTTTCATGAGAAAAACCCTGTGGTAGTATACACAGGCAGGTATAAACGCATTGACAATTTCTGGTTTACCATGGCGCATGAGATAGCCCATGTGCTTTATCACCTCAAGGGATCACACAGTTTTATTCTCGATAATCTGGATGAGGGGGATTTGAGCGATATTGAATTAGAGGCTAATGAGTACGCCGCTGAGAAGCTCAAACATACAGAGGTACTTGATTACCTCGAGCCTCATCTGGGATACCTCACCTCCACAAAGGTGGAGGAATGCGCGCGGGAATATGAGGTTCACCCGGCCATCATCATCGGTAAACTGGCACATGAAAAGGTGATCTCATACGCCAACCAGAAGCGATATAATGAAAACGTGCTTGAGAGTATTCAAAAGCAGTATAGGTTCATTTAGACGCAATGTATGGTGGGTCGCAGGGCAACCTTTTCCACCCCTTTTCCCGCCCCCACACCGCCTCTTTCGCGCGGGGTTTCATAAGGGGCTTCATTGAAGATAAACAACTGAAAATCAGGCGATCAATCGGGCGTTTCAATTTCCTATGCGCGCTTTTTAGCGCGGATGCTTCACGCTGAGTGGGGTACGCTGGTTATTTGGAATCGGTTGGGAATCATCTACTCCTTTGCCCCGGGAAATGGTTCCCAAATAACTAAATCTTTTTAATCATGTTTAATTACTCAAGTTTGACCAGCGTAGCATCATGCAATGACTACCTGGAAGTGAAGAATGCTGAACTCGCTGCACTCAACGTGCGTCTCGCGGGACTTCAGCAGCGTTTTCAAAACAATCAGGGTTCCGCGGGCGGCGGCTCGCTCGCTCAGGAGCTGGCTTCGGCGGAGGCTGCAGTGACTGCCTTGACAAGCAGTCTGGACAGCTTTGCGGAAGGACCGCTTCGTCGCCGCGTGGAACTGCTGATTGAAGACGCGGAGAGGAAAGTGGTGCAGGTGAACCACAAAATCCGAACGCTCGGCGTACATGGCATGCTCAATCTCGAGATTGAGATCCATGAGATGGCTCAACGCATCGCCACGCGTGAGGCAGTGATCACCGCCATCACGGTGCATCGCGACAGCTTGCCTCCCGATGCCGCGGGGGAAGCGGCTTAAGGTCGCATAAGTTGTACTCCATTTTGTTTGGAAAGGCCCTGCCGGAAGGCGGGGCTTTTCTTTTGCGCTTATTCCAGATCGAGAATCGCCTGCAGCTTCGCCATCTCTGCGCGGAGTTTTACTTGTGCAAGCGGACTGTTTTTTTCCATGAGGAGTTCATGCTCCCGCACCACGCGCTGCACCCAGCGCACGGGGAGCGGACGGGTAACTCCCGCCGGCGGGGCGCCCTTCAGCCGGTTGATGAGTTCCTGTGAATGCGCGTAAGCACTTTCCATGCTCCGGAGTACATGCGTATAGTGTGCAAGTTTCACTTGTGCCTTCGTCTTCATCGTGCTTATCCATTGTGCTGCCTGTGTGTTGAACTGATTGTCCAGCGCCGCAGCGCCGGCAGGGTCCACCGGACTGTCATGCTCCAGGTAGACGTCCATATTCATCAGGATCATCTTGGCACTCAGCGTCAGATTGCGCTGGCCCTGCTCAATTTTGGATACCGTCTCCCGGCTCATGCCCAATCCGCTGGCCATAAGCGGCTGGCTGATACGCAGGGTTTCACGGGTGCGGGTGAGAATGAGGTGGTCGGAGAGCGGGCGCTGATTCATGGGCAGGGAGTTGTACCGGAATAAATGTACCGAAATAAAACGGTACAAAAAAACCGGTACAAATGGGTGGGCGTTTTTCAAACGCGGCTGATTGGCTTATGTCTAAGGAAGGGGTTCCTCCGCCAGCCGTTCGAGCAGCACGTCGTAATACGGCCGGCCGGTCATCTTGCTCCGGAGCCAGCAGAAGAAGGTGATGGCCTGCACATCTTCCATATCACCCCAGCCCAGCGCAGCGGCTTTTACGCGCTCGTGGAACTCCGGCGTCTTGACGCTCTCCGGATCATCCAGGTAAAGGGTGACAAACTCCATGAAGGTCATGGCGCGGTGGTAGATCGGCTGGTTCAGAAACCCACTGTATTCCTCGCGCAGGGAGCGCATCATGTCGCGGGCCATATCTCCCTTGCCGAGCTCCACCTGAATGATGAGTTCGATGAACTGCTTTTTGTACAGCCACTCCCGTCCGAGGTGCTTGCCCAGCCAGGCATCCTTATGTCCGATCAGGGTGATGTTGCGCATAGCGGTGCGGTAATCGCCGTGGTGAAAATGCGCCACTGCGAGGTTGAGCCGCACATTGAGGCGTTCGTTGACGTCCGTGATGTACGTGCGCTTTTTGGAAGAGTCCAGCACGCTTTCCATCAGCGCGATGGCTTCCGGCACGCGGCGCGTATAGCTGAGCAGGATTGCGCGGAGCGACACCGCCTTGGCGTAGTT
>JBKDGH010000163.1:0-7081 GCA_046336655.1 Flavobacteriales bacterium
ATTTGTGCTGGCGATTGAAGAACCGGGGATACAAAATCGGTGCATGCCGGAAATCCGAAGTTTATCACGTAGGCGGAGGCACACTTGACAGGCAACATCCGTTCAAGACCTATCTCAACTTCCGGAATAACCTGTACCTTATTTTGAAGAATTACCGCAGCGGACCGGTCTATCTCAAGTTGCTCCGCCGCATGATCCTCGACGGCATTGCAGGATTGCGCTTCATTTCAGAGGGCAACTGGGCGTATTTCAAAGCCGTGCTTCGTGCGCATGGCAGCTTTTATAAAAACTTCATGATGATGCGTCACCGCAGGCATGAAGAAACCCCGCATGTGCAATCACCCAACCTCGTCGGCATGTACACCGGCAGCATAATCCGCGCATTTTTTATTCAGGGCAAACACCATCTTAATCAGCTTCCGGCCAGTCTATTTTTGAAAGACTGATAAACGGAAACTCATGGCGCCATCCTGGCGGCGGTCGCCTTTTGTGCGCATCGCTCTTGCATTTCTCTTAGGGTGCTTTGCCGGTTTTGCAATGCTGCGTGAGTACGGCACAACCAGCGCTCTCATACTCATCGCTTGCATTGCAGCAGCCTGTGTGGCGGCCGCACTGTTCCGCTATTCCTTTCACGCCCGGTTTGTTCCCGGCATTTTCATCTTTTTCGCGCTGTTTGCACTGGGTGTGTTATACAGCGGACTGAATCTCCCGTGCTTTCAGAAAAATCACTACGTCCAACATGATACGGCGGATTGCAGTCTGGTGCGCATCACGGAAGTGGGCAAATGCGACAGCAGCAGTGTGCGGTGCTATGCCGATGCCATGTGCATACGCGAGAACGGAGAATGGATTGCCGCGAAAGGCGCGCTTAGTGTGCAGGTATTTCAATCCGCGCACACCCCGCAGCCGGGTGATTTGCTGCTTATCCGGGCCGGGCATTCTCCACTGCCCTTGCCGCGCTATCCGCTTGGATTCAATTACCGCAAGGCGATGGAAGACAAAGGCATATATGGAGGAATTCGCGGCAGACAGGATCAAGCAGCGTGGGCAGTGTCCGAAAAAAAAACCATCCATCGCATCCTCTATCAATGGCGCGAAATACTGAAGTCGCGCATTGACCGTTTTGTGCACAGCACTGAAGCACAGGGCATTCTGCATGCCTTACTGCTCGGCGACAGTCGCTCGATGGATCAGGAGGTGATGCAGTCGTATTCGCGATCCGGAACGATTCACATCCTCGCGGTATCGGGATTGCATGTCGGGATGATTTATCTCCTCATCTCATTCGTATTTGGCAAATTACTGCTGCGCAAATCGTGGCCTTTAGGAAAAATGCTGATTCAGGCCAGTCTGCTCTGGATGTATGCCGGACTAACCGGCTTCTCCCCTTCAGTCAGTCGTTCTGCGGTGATGTGTACCTTTTTCATCATTGCATCTGCCGGAAAAAAACAGACTAACGCCATCAACACCCTGGCGGCAAGCGCAGTGCTTCAGGCAGCGCACGATCCGCTGAGCCTTTTGAGTCTCGGCTTCCAGTTATCATACCTGGCAGTGCTCGGCATTCTGTTGCTTCAGCGCCCGATTGAATCCCTGCTGTTCTTTCGCAACCGGACGCTGCTTGCGGTGTGGAAATTATCTTCCGTGTCCATCGCCGCGCAGCTCACCACATTGCCTCTGACGGTGTTTGTATTCCGACAGTTTCCGCTGTACTTCCTGCTCGCCAACCTGGTCATGATTCCGATATCCACGATCATCCTGTATATCGGGGTGTTGTTTCTCTGCGTGTCAGGCATACCTTCCGCAGCCGGCCTTGCCGGCATGGCGCTTGAGTTTCTTGTGAATGCCATGAACGCTGCAGCAGACCGTGTATCCGAATTGCCCGGTGCCTTGCTCAGCGGTTTTTATCTGGATACCACGAGTGGTACCTGCATCGCCTTGCTTACCGTTTTCATTGCGGATTTTCTCATTACGAAAAAAAAGAACCGCATCCTGCTCACAGGAGGTCTGTTCACTGCACTTGCAGCGTGGACCACCGTTGGACACATCCGCCACACACAAATCCGCGAAGTGCTGCTCACGGAAACCAATGCGGGGCTGACTTTGGTGTATACCGCCGACGGACACTCACAGCTCTGGACACGCGCGCCTGCTGAACCCGTGCAGCCCATGCATCCGCTCGAACCTTATCTCTCGTTTCTCGGCACAGAGCTGAAATACGGACAGCTCGTACTGCCCGAAGAGGCCATCTGGACGAAAATCACACCGCCTCAATCCACGGATACGCTGCTCGTGGTGTTGCCTGCCATCAATGACGTGCGCGTGGAACTCAGCGAATGGCAGCGCGTTTCGCATCTTCCCGTGGTATTCGGCGGCAAGGTGCGTCGCGGAGTGCGGGATTTTCTCACGTCAAATGCGGCAAACAGTGCGGGCGTCCGCGGCTCCCTGCGCGAAGGGTCATGGATCTATAAAAATGGCCAATGGCAGGCGGCTTCCGCGGTGTATCCGCCGTGAACGTTAGCGCTGTTGTACCTTTCGCGCATGATGCGCATTGTGGAATGTCCGAGGGATGCCATGCAGGGCATTCATGAATTTATTCCCACGGAAAAGAAAATCCGTTACCTGAATCAGTTGCTCCGTGTAGGCTATCACACCCTCGACTTCGGCAGTTTTGTGAGTGAAAAAGCAATCCCACAGCTTCGCGACACCGAAGAAGTGCTGCAGCACCTGGACCTCACGGAAACCGCCACGAAGCTCCTCGCTATCGTGGCCAATACACGTGGCGCTGAAAAAGCCTGCGGATTTGATGAAATTGATTTCATCGGCTATCCCTTCTCCATTTCCGAAACGTTTCAGCAGCGCAACACGAACAGTTCCATCAGCGAATCGCTGGTGCGTGTGCAGGAGATCCAGGAGCTTTGTGTGGATGCGGGCAAAACACTGGTGGTGTACCTCTCCATGGGCTTCGGCAATCCGTACGGCGATCCCTACAGTCCGGCTGAAGCGGCGGAATGGTGCAAGCGCCTTGCGCTGGATCACGGGGTGCATATCATCGCGCCGAGCGACACCATTGGTGTAGCACAGCCGGAGGGAATCCGCAGTCTTTTTGAAACGCTCATTGCCACATTACCTGAGGTGGAATTCGGAGCGCACCTTCACACCACTCCCGATACCTGGCGGGAAAAAGTAGACGCTGCATGGCAGGCCGGCTGCCGCCGCTTCGACGGAGCAATCAAAGGCTTTGGCGGTTGTCCTATGGCTGCGGATACCCTTACCGGCAATATGCCCGGAGAGCGTCTGGTGGAATACTGTGATGCCCGGGACATTGCCCACGGACTTGACCGTGCTGAATTGTCCATAGCCATGATGATGGCCGGCGAAATTTTTCCATCGGTGTAACCCTGTTTGGTCAGGCTCCGTAAGAAGGAGTCCCTAACCACCCTGAAATGAAAAGTAAGAAACCCAATCCTCCTTTGCGCAAGTGCAAAGTGCGCATCAATGTCCATCGCTTTGAGGCCATCCGCCTCTCACTTCCTATTTATGGATTCGAGGTATTTCAGCACAGTCTGAACTGATCAGGAGAATCGCTCGTGTGCACGCACAAGCCTATTAGCTTTGCGGCATGAAACACCTTTTTATTACCGGTGCATCCAGCGGCATTGGCAAGGCCATAGCTGAAAATCTTCATTCCAAAGGATTCGCGCTGACCCTCTTTGCCCGCAATGCCCAGGCACTTCAGGAAATTAAGAATCAGCTTGGCGAACGCGTATTCATTGCCACAGGAGATATCCGTGACGCAGAGGCCGTGCGCGGGGCCATTGCCCAATCGGTTTCGCACTACGGACGACTCGACGGCCTGGTGAACAACGCTGGTCTGGGCTTTTTCGATCCCCTGCAACAAGCCAAACTCGAACACTGGCATGAAATGATCGACACCAACATCAAGGGCATACTCAACGCTTTTCACGCAGCGATGCCGCATTTGATTGAGGCGCGCGGTCATGTGATCAACATTGGCTCGGTATCGTCGCATTTGGTCTTCCCGAACAGCGGTATTTATTCTGCCACCAAACATGCCGTGCTGGCCATCAGTGAGAGCATCCGCATAGAACTCTCGGGAAAAATCGGCGTGACCACGATCAGTCCGGGCGCAGTGAATACTCCGTTCATCGAGCAAACTACCAATGCGCAATTGCTTCAGGAACTTCGCCCGGGCTTCTCAGGTGGCCTTGCACCTGAAACCATCGCAGAGCAAATTGCATTCGTACTGTCGCACGAAGGCCGGGCCGTCATCAGCGAGATAATTATTCGTCCGGACAAACGCGTCTGAAATCACTTACTCACGCGCATTCTTATTCCTCCGAACGCATTGATGCCCGGTGCAGGATTATAGTATCTGCCCCGCGCATCATTGACATTCGGGAATGAGTTGTAGGCCGTATTCAGCGCATTATTTACCCCGCCGAAAGCGTGCACTTCCCAGCCGCCTGAAGCAGGACGCCAAATGCGTACGTCCACCCGTGAATTGAGCAAATGCCAGGCCGGCAGCCAGTCTGAATTCGCATTGTTCAGTGGCATGCGGTCATTCCAGAAATGCTGAATGCTCCACTGCAGTGTATTATCGCGCGTGCTGAGCTGCAACAGCCCCGTGGCCGCATGAAGCGGAATACCCGGCATCAACTGGTCATTCCAGTTTGCTTCGTCCATTACATATTCGTCAAACACATAATTGGCTCGGGTGAATGTGGCCTGCAGGTCAATGCGCTCAATCCATCCGTTCAATCTGACCGATTTGCGCACGATGGCTTCGATGCCCTGCTGTTGCGTAGCGCCTTCATTTTTATAACGTGTAAATTCCACCACCGCTGGAAGCTCTCCAGTGATTACAGAGTCCTGATAGGGCAGTATGATATCGCGCAGAAAGAACCAATACGCCGTGAGTTCGAACTCCACTCCCGTATTGCCGATGCCGCCTTTGAAACCTGTTTCATAGTTCACGCCGCGCTCAGGACGAATGCGGCTTGCAGACGCTTGTGACGGCCCTACCATTACAGAAGGATCAATCTGCTCGAAGATGGTGGGATTGCTCACGCCATAACTCACGCTTGCATTCCACCAGATCAGGCTATCCAATCGCACAGAAGCACCTATACGAGGCAGCCAGTTTACAGGCCAGTCAGCCAGCGTATCCGACGACTGCCAATCGGATGCATAAGCGGTGATGTCGTGAATGGTGTTGGCGGCACTCAGACCGGTGTGCAAGCGCAGTCTGTTTTTGTAAGTCATGTCCACAGCCCCGAAACCGAGGAGCGACAGATAATCCGCGTCATAGCTGAAGAGGTGGTCACCGGGCAACCCGCCAATGTTTTTGTATTCATCGAGGAAAAAGGATTCCACCTGCAGCTCTCCTCCGGCTTCCGCATTGAGCTTCCATTCGCCCAACCGGCGCTGGTGCGATGCCGTAACCCTTCCGCCTGCTCCGGTGGCACCTTCGTCCTTGAATCCATTGAAGAATGGCGTTGTGCCGTAGGGATTGTATTTATCCGTGTGCGTAAAGTACATGGTCATCTGTACCGCCGAACGGTTGTTCGGTCGGTAAGTCAGGCTTGAGCCGGTGAACAATCTCCGTCGGTACACACTCGCATTGTTTTCCTCGCTGAACGGGTTAGCCTGCGAGGGGTCTTCCTCCACCTGCGCCGCATTCAGCGCACCGGGCAATGCCCAGTGTCCGGTGTACCAGGTGGTGTAATTGAACAGGTCCCATTTCTCGCGAATTCGCGCCCGGGCCGTGAGCGTGGCCTGTTGCTTCCGGTTGAACTCCTGGTCGCGGTAGCCGTCATTTTCCTGATAGACATGCGACACGCGAATGCCCCACCAGGTGCCTGCCAATTCAGCTGCGGTGTGAAATCTGCGCAACCCGAACGCGCCCCAGGTTTGCTGGTGTGCGGCACTGCGCTCAAGGACTTCCGGTTCAGCAGCCCGGAACAGAATCACACCACCGGTACCGCTGCCCCATGCGCTGCCGGCGGGGCCTTTGATGACTTCTGCAGAGCGAATATCACCGGCATCAATCAGTTCGAGCGGAGCAGTGCCGTCGGGCGAGCTGAGCGGAATCCCGTTCATGTACATCTTGATGTTGCGCACCGCAAACGGCGCGCGCAGAAAACTGCCTCTGATCTGGATGCGCTGACTGCCGCCATATCCCCTGCTCTCCATGGCCACACCGGGAATGGTGTTCATCGCATTCTGCAGGGCAAATTCATCCCCCGCAGCAAGCAGTTTGGGCTTGATTAATCCGAATGAGCCGGGAGTGGATGCATTCTGAGCAGGCGAAAGAAAACCCTCTACCACTGCCGGGCTCAGGCTGAACGGATTCTGCCGGATGCCATACGTAATGAACGTATCAAATTGCCGCATGATACCTTCCATGTGGTCGTAGCCGAGTCCTGTAAATGCGATCAGCGTGTCCCGATAACCGCCTGCCAATTCAAACTCCCCCTGGTCATTGGTGATGGTGCAGGTGTTGGACGGCAGCAGGCATACACGAAGCCCCGGCACAGGAATGCGCGTATCGTAGTCGATCACCATGCCCTGTGTAACAGGGACAATGGTGTCTTGCCCTAAAAGCAAAGCGGCACTTGTGCAAACAAGCGCCGCTGCGAGAAAACGTTTTAATTTCATTTAGTTCACCTGAAACGTGCGGGATATCGTTCCCAACGAAGAGGATGCACGCAAAAAATAGCTGCCCTTTGCGTAGGCTGAACAATCGAACGTTACGCGGGTGTCTGAAATTTTGCCCGTGTGTACCACCTGACCGTTGAATGAAATCACTTCGAACTCAGTGCCGAGGAATGAGGAGCTGAACTCCAGATTCACACGGTCTGTCGCAGGATTCGGGAATACGATAATGTCCTGCACCTTTACGCTTGCAGGAGCGATACCGGCAAAGTCGAGGTTGCGGAATTCCTTAATCGCATTGGGTCCGCTGCCCGGGTAGCTCGATCCGTTGAATGCCACGTACAGTGCGCCGGTGTGCGGATTTACACAGACATCGCGGATGCGCAGATTGAAGCTGGAGAAATAG
>JBKDGH010000016.1:0-6382 GCA_046336655.1 Flavobacteriales bacterium
GGGGTATACTGGGCGAAAAGCGCTGCGAAGCATTTCCCCGGACAAATTGAAATCATTGACCTGCGGACACTTGTGCCGCTGGACTACGATACTGTGCTTGCTTCGGTGAAGAAATGCGGCCGTGCCCTCGTGCTGACCGAAGAGGCAGTACCCAACAGTTTTGCTCAGTCGCTTGCGGGCTGGATCAGTGAGCATGCCTTCCAGTGGCTCGATGCGCCTGTGATGACTCTCGGATCAGTCACCACACCCGCAATCCCGTTGAACTCCGCGCTGGAATCCGCTCTTCTGCCCAATGAAGAAAAAGTAAAATCGAAATTGGCAGCATTATTGACCTTTTAACATAAACACACGACCAAATGAGAATCGCTACCGCACTGGCTGTTTTGTTTATCGCCCTGGTATCACCTGCTGCCGCGCAGGATTCGTTTGAAGGGGTAATTACATCGGAAGTCAAGGTACTTGAGGCACCAAAAGAGATGCAGCAAATGATGCACATGATGAATCAACAGGTGTCGACTTACGTGAAAGGTCCCCGCACCCGCATCGAGCAATCCGGTGTGATGGGTAAGAACATCATCATTCAGGACCCCGGACAGAAGAAGATGATCATGCTGATGGACATGATGGGACAGAAAATTGCAATGGAAATGCCGCTCGAGGTTGAACCAGACAACTCCTACGACATTTTTGAATTCGAGTATAACGGTGAACCCGTGAAAATGACCGGCGAGAAAAAGACCATCTCCGGCTATTCCTGCGAAAAAGGAATTTTGCAGGTGGATGGAGGTGCAATGGAAATCTGGTTTGCTAAAGACTTCCCCTTTGCCTCCGTATATGACTCCCGCATGCCGGGCATGCCCGTGCAGTATGTGGTCAGAGAAGAGGAAATGGTAATGGAGTTTACTGTGACAGGAATCAAGGAGCAGGCAGTGAGTGACTCCATGTTTACCATTCCATCGGAATACACTGTGAAAACGGCTGCCGAAATGCAGCAGTTCATGCCTCTGATGGAAGGAGGATTCGGCGATGAGTGATTCAACCGGTTCTTCGGTGATGAATTGGCTCAAAAAGTACGGATTCATCCTGCTTATTATCACAGGAGTGGCCTACTGGTTCATAAAGTACAAAGTCGTCCATGAGGTAGCCTGGAGTGAACACCAATTCGAAATCAGCGAAGGGGTGCGCGTATCAGCCACTGAGGCACTTCAGACTCCATGCATTGTGCACTTTTACGCGACGTGGTGCGGACCATGTGTAGCCGAACTGCCTGAACTTGCGAAATACCAGAAAGAAAACCCTCAGGTACGAATCTACCTCGTGACCGATGACTCCTGGGACAGAATCGAACAAGTTAAAAGAGGATACGAATTGCTCATTCTCCGGGTGGATGACATGGATGATCTGAATGTGCACACTATCCCCACCACCTACTTCCTGAATGCATCGGGGAAGGATGAAGAAGCCATACAGGGCGCGTGCGAGTGGAGTGATCCCGCATTCCGCAAGCGCATTAACGCGATAGTTCAAATGAATTAATCCTTACATTTTTCATACATGAATCAACAGCCATTCGACGGCACTGCAAAAGTGACCGTTGTGCTCGACGGAGAACAAACCACATTCGAACTTCCAGGCAATGGAGAAACTATCCTGAATGCTGCGCTTGACAAAGGCCTCGACGCTCCGTATTCCTGCAAGGGCGGTATTTGCACCACCTGCCAGGGCAAAGTATTGAAAGGTACTGTGCGCATGGATCAGAATCACGCACTTACCCCACGCGAACTGGAAAAAGGCTTCGTGCTCGTGTGTCAGGCACATCCGACCAGTGAAGAGGTCGTAATCACATGGGACATCTGAACTCCCAGGTTACGGTCTGAGTTGGATGGAATGAGGTCGACTGCAATACTCCATAAGCTGAGGTCGTTTTGGCAGCACCAATAATCGCTAATTTTACATCATGAAAGCACTGCTTCGCCTTCCTCTCACTATCCTGACCATGGGATTGCTGTTGACCGGGATCAACTCCTGTAAGCACGAAATACCTATCGTACCACCCGATGGCAACGGCGGCGGCGACACCCTGAACCCAAATCCCTGCGAGCCCGGAACGGTCTATTTCCAGAATGATGTACTGCCATTTCTGGTAGCCAATTGTGCGCAGCCTGATTGTCATGACCAGGCCACACAACAGGATGGCGTAGCGTTATTTAACTACAACGCGGTGATGGGATCAGGAGTTGTTACTCCCGGAAACCTTGACAACAGCGACCTCTACGAGGTAATAACAGACAATGATCCGAATAATATGATGCCACCTTCAAGCTCTGGTATCATTCTTACAGCGGAACAAATACAGATGATTGCTACCTGGATCAGTCAGGGGGCGCAAAACAACAGTTGTATCCCTGATTGCGACCCCTCACAGTTTACGTTTTCCGCTGCCATCGCTCCGATGATACAGAATAACTGTCAGGGCTGCCACTCCGGCGCCTCACCAGATGCTGGACTGGCATTGACCAACTATGCACAGATCAGTGAAGCGGCAGCATCCGGTGCACTCATGGCAGGACTTACCGGCACACAGGGTGTACCGATAATGCCTTACAACACCAACGGACTGAGCGCTTGTCAGATCGAACAAGTACAAAACTGGATAGACGCGGGTTCGCCAAACAACTGATGATCGCAATGAGAAAATCACTTTTTTTCCTTTCAGCTCTTTTGGTTATCGTCGTATTGCTTGACGGCTGTTACTACGATGTGGAGTCGGAATTATATCCCGGCAATGTCAACTGCAATCCGGATGAATTCACTTTCTCAGGAAGAGTGCTTCCGATCGTTGAACAGTATTGCCTCCCATGCCACAGTCAGGCACAAGGCTCCGGAGGTATTGTTCTGGAAGGGTTCACCAACATCCGCAACTCAGCAGTGGCCGGAACTTTGCTGTGCGCGATACAACACGCATCAGGTTGTTCGCCCATGCCTCAAAACAGCGCAAAACTTTCCGACTGCGACATCAACGCCATTCAGGCATGGGTGGATGCAGGCGCACCTGAAAACTAAACGACCATGAAAAAGAAAATCATCATCGGCCTTGTAATTGCACTTGTTGCCGGCGGGGTATACGGTCTCTACCTCTGGAACAAACCCAAGCGCACCAGCGCATCTGAAGAAGCCACAGCTTCGCTGACGGCTGCGGCACTTTACGCTGCATTCAGCGCAGATGCGGCTACGGCAAACGCCAAATACCTCGACAAGGTTATTGAGGTCAGCGGCAATGTGAGTACAGTTGAAACAAGTTCGGACGGCATCATTACCATCACCCTGGACACGGATGATCCGATGGCGGCTGTGACCTGTACCTTTTCGCCCGGCACCTCCTCTACCGCTGCGGCTGGGCAACCAATCACACTCAAAGGCATCTGTTCCGGAATACAAGGCGACATGATGCCCGCCGTGATTCTCTCACAATGCACCCAATCCAATTAATCTGAAACACCTACTGCAATGAAACACCTCATTCTCTTCGCTGCGGCGATCCTCGGCATGAGTTCTGCCGCATCCGCCCAGAAGTACTTCACCCGTACTGCACACATCGACTTTTACTCGCACACTCCGGTGGAAGACATCAAGGCCGACAACAACTCCTCCTCCATGGTGATTGACGCGGCCACCGGACAAATCGAAGTATCCTGCGCCATCAAGGCCTTTGAGTTTGAAAAAGCCCTGATGCAGGAACACTTCAACGAAAACTACATGGAGAGCACCAAGTTTCCCACTTCCGTTTTCAAAGGAAAAATCGAAAACATCGCTTCCATCAACTTCACCAAACCGGGTACTTATACCTCTAACGCCAGCGGTACACTCACCATGCACGGCGTGGAAAAAGCGGTCACAGTGCCCGTAAAGTTTGTAATTACGGCAAACAAGATTACCGGTGATACCAAATTCGTGGTGAATCCGAATGATTATAAAATCAACATTCCCGGACCTGTGAAAGGTAAAATTTCTGAGTCCATTGAAGTGAATGTGAAAGCCAATCTCACTGAACTCAAGAAATAAGTTATGATGATGAACCGCCTTCTCCTTTCCATCTTCATCGTGTTCTCTTCCGGCGCTGCCTGGGCTCAGCCGGACGATGGTACAGACCTGCTTTCATTGCTGGGAGAAGAGGAGACGACTGATTATGCGACAGCCACCTTCAAAACCACCCGCATCATCAACCTGCACTCCGTCGAACAGGCGGCAGGTGGGGTGGTTGATTTTCGCATCTCGCACCGCTTCGGATTCATCAATACAGGTGCGTACGAACTCTTCGGGCTGGACGGTGCTACCATCCGTCTGGGCCTCGAGTACGGCATCACTGACCGAATTATGGTGGGTGTCGGGCGCTCGAGTTTCAACAAGACTTATGATGGATTCACGAAGATCAAAATTCTTCGTCAAAGCACCGGCAAGAAAAACATGCCGATCAGTCTTTCATGGTTCAGTTCAGTGACATTGAACTCGATGAAATGGCGCTACCCTGAGCGCGAAAACTTTTTCTCCTCCCGCCTGCAATACGCCCATCAGCTGCTCATCGCACGGAAATTCGGAGAGCGCCTCTCCCTGCAGCTGAGCCCAACGCTCATCCACCGCAACCTGGTGTCGGTTCCTGAGGAAGCGCACGATGTGTATGCCATGGGTGCCGGAGGCCGTTTTAAGATCACCAAGAGATCAAGTGTCAATGCGGAGTACGTGTACGTGCTGCCTGATCAGTTGCTCCCGATGTATCGCAATAGCTTTTCAGTAGGAATGGATATTGAAACCGGTGGACACGTATTCCAGCTTCACTGTACCAACAGCACTTCCATGGTGGAAACCGGATTCGTCACTGAAACAGTCGGTGACTGGATGGAAGGCGACATCCACTTTGGATTCAATATCTCCCGCGTATTTACCGTGAAGCAGCGCAAGCGTCCGGCGGAATAAAAACCGCTAATCCACGCCCATGTATTTGTGGGTCTGTATGGATATCCGCCAGCGCGGATTCTGTCGCACGTAGTCAAAAATCAACGGCGTATTCTTATCGCGCCTCGACCACTCCGGCTGAAGAAAGAAATGCGACTGATCCTTCATAAATGGAGCAAACGTCTCTGCCCAGTTGAGATCAGACGGATGATACACGACCACCTTCAGCTCATCGGCGTGATTGAAAATGCTGTCGTGGGGCTTCTTGAATTTCTTGGGAGAAAATGTGACCCAATCCCATGCTCCCGATAACGGATATACCCCGCTCGTTTCAATGTGGGTGCGAATGCCGGATGTTTTCAGCGCGCGGGTCAGTTCAGTCAGATCATGCATTGCGGGCTCGCCGCCGGTGATTACTGCAATGAGCGCTCCGGACTCTGTGACGACCCGGACCAGCTCTTCCACTGCAATCTTCGGATGCGCATTCACATCCCAGGATTCCTTGACATCGCACCACGTGCAGCCGACATCACAGCCGCCCAGACGAATAAAATAGGCAGCGGAACCGGTAAAGGTGCCTTCTCCCTGCACGGTATAAAAATGTTCCATTACAGGAAGACCTTGCTGCATGCCACAAAATTAGTCTGAAATGACGGTGGCGGAGAAATAGAAAAGCCCACGCGGATCGGATGATTCAGGCAACAGGACATGGATGGAAACGCTTCGAACCTTTTCGCAGACAATGATCCGGACACCTTAGTTCAGGTCTTCCGGAAGACGCAAATCTCACCGGAATGTTCCGCCCTGCTTTGCACGTGCAAACGGGCTGGTTCATGCTGCAACGAGACTGAGACTGCCAAAGCAACTCATCTCAATGAAGTTTCGAAGCGGGCTGGTTTCCTAAAACTTTTCAGTTGCCTTCCGCATCGTTTCACACATGGGCTTTTTAATCAGTGCGGCCGTCCACCGCACAGGCGTTTGTTCCAGTGGAACATCCGCACGCAAAACGTCTATCGAATCGAATTGCAGGCTAAATGTGAACAATTCCGGTGTAAGTTCCAGAAAATTCAGGGGCGATCTTTTCCACTTTCTATACACCAACGTTTTTAACATCAGTGAATATCACTTACGCCTCTTCCTTTCCACTCTCACCCACGAACCAGTCTTTCTTGCTTTTAAAAAGGACGTTGAAGGTGGTCAGCGAACCGTAAATGCGCGTGACGTACTGCTGCATTTCCACCTTTTCAGAATCGGTGAATTTGTTGTTCGCATTGATCTTCTGCTCCATGACACGCAGGCGATCTCTCAGCATCACGATCTTATGAAAGAATGTCTCAATCGGAATCTCCTTCGCCTTCAGCGATTCATCAGCGGGCTGAAGCAACAGCTTTCCGCCCTCCCAGCGATCCCCCAACTCAACAATGTCCTGTAC
>JBKDGH010000164.1:0-8880 GCA_046336655.1 Flavobacteriales bacterium
ACGACTCCTCTCAGCGGTATACAATCTTCTGTATACAAATGATTGTATACAACTACTTGTATACACACAACTGCCGTTGCGTGGCAAATACTGATGCAGCGGACAGCCTGCGGAACAGCCTATTCCTTTTCATAATAAAGCTCCATACCGCCCGGAAATTCACGGAGCTTGAGCACGCAGCTGTACTCATTGGCTATCAGGGGTGGTTCGGGCATGGATAAGAGCCTGTAAGGGAGGCTGACATTTATCTCGCCTGAGCCTCGTGTAAGCACAGTTTCCTCACCGCGTTTCAGTCTAAACCGGCGGAAGGACGACCGTTCGATGATGTCCAGCCGGACGCGATCTCCAAAGTCTATTCGTCGGCGGAATCGTCCAGTGAGGCCTTGCTTGTCCTGCACTGCAACCGCATACAACGCATTCTGCAGCCGGGAAGAACCAAAAATGGCGGACAGGTCAATATCCGGAACGCGGCTGTGCCAGTGGTTGTCTGTGTAGACGTACTTGACTTCTCCGCGATAGCTGACCAGAAGGCTATCACCCGATTGCTTCGCGTTGAGGACATCCTTTTCGTTTGTGCTTTCCCAATAGGACAGGACAAACTCACCCGATGCGCGTTGCACCCATTCCACGTGCGTAGTATCCTGGTTCCACACCTGCATCACATGCACAGAATCCATCCTTGCAACCACCTCCACGCGCCTGTAGATCGAGGCCGAATCATGTCGCGTTACAAAGGTGTAATGACCGAGGTAATCGAAACTCAGCAGCCCCTCCCCTTTTACCAGAAACAGCGCCTCCGGAGGTAAGAGCTCAAAGTAATTCACCGGCAACCGCACCTCCTGAGAAGCAGCAGGCACGCGCAGCACCGCGCAAAACAGCAGCACGGATATACTCCGTAATTGCGGAAGGGACATCATGCGACAAAGTAATTGGATTATGCGGTCCGGCGGGATTGGTAATGACAAGGTGGATGTGAGGTTATTCGTTTGCCCGGTTTTGTTCGTTGGCGGATTGTGTGAGGGAAGGGGAATTCGTGGAGTTGAAGTATCGGTGCGATAGTATTATAATTTTGAACAATAGAGAATGGTAAGGAGACGCATTATTGAGAATAGTCCAATCACCTACCCCAATAACAGAGACAACAATGACAACTCTACTTCAAACTGAACTCGCGCAAGTAGTTCAGGAGTTGCGCACTGAAATAGCGGCCTATAGATCCACAACTGCCTTCGAGAATATCCACCCCAGATTACCGGCCGCCGAAATTGCCATTTGCATTTCTGAATTATTTCTCAAGGATGAAATGTACCTTCCATTATCTACAATAGAGGTGTGGTTTCAACACGGGAGGAATGTTGAGGACGCCTTTCAAGGAACTCAATTCCAGAAAGGAATCAAGCTATATTACAGGATGGTTGAATTATGCAAGGAACTGTATTTGAATTCAAAATCATGATATGACACTATCCCGCGAAGTGTGTAAGTTGATTTCAGCTAGGGGTTGATTCTGTTTTCAAACATAATGACGAATTGGTTCAATATTGTCCCCCAGTTTCTGATTGGCATTGTCCATTTTTTAGTGGCTTCATGAATGGACAGATATACGGCCTTAAGCACCGCGTCATCGGTTGGGAAAGACATTTTATTCTTGGTGTACTTGCGGATTTTTCCATTGAGATTTTCGATAACGTTGGTCGTGTAGATGATTTTACGGATTTCTAGTGGGAAGTCCAGGAATGCAGTAAGTTCAGTCCAATTGGCGCGCCAGCTCTTGATAGCATAGCCGTATTTGGCTCCCCACTTGTCTTCTAGATGATCCAGAGCCAATGCGGCAGCATCACGGTTGGGCGCGTTATAGATTGCCTTCATGTCATTCGAAAATTCCTTTCGCTCCTTCCAACCTACATATTTGCAGGAGTTGCGGATCTGATGGACCACACAAATCTGTTTAGTCGCTTCAGGGAAAACGGTTCGGATGGTTTCCGTAAATCCTTTGAGGTTATCGGTGGCAGTAATCAGAATATCCTTCACCCCCCGGGCCTTCAAATCCGTCAGGACTGACAGCCAGAAGGAGGCCGATTCATTCTTCCCAAGCCACATTCCAAGTACTTCCTTTTTGCCTTCAAGGTTCAGGCCTACAGCGATGTAAATTGTTTTATCAATCACCCTGGAGCCTTCTTTTACCTTAAAAACAATACCATCCATCCATACCACTGCGTAGACTGCGTCCAACGGCCTGTTCTGCCAGATTGTGATGTCCTGAACGATTCGGTCGGTTATTCTTGAGATGGTCGAAGGGGAGACGTCGATATCGTAAACTTCCCTGATCTGTTCTTCGATATCGCTGACCGACATACCCTTTGCGTAAAGGGATACAATGACATTCTCAATGCCTTCTACCATGCTCTTCCGCTTGGGCACCAGTATCGGACTGAAAGAGCCATTCCGATCCCGGGGAACAGTGATGTGCATTTCCCCTTCGGTGGTCTTGATTTTCTTTCGGCCATGGCCATTACGGGAGTTGGTCGACTCCGAACGGTCGTGGCGCTCATAGCCAAGATGAGCATCGAGCTCTCCCTCGAGAAGCTGTTCAATGCCCCGTTTCTTAAGCTGTTGTAGGAATGAGTTAAGTTCCTCGCCGTTCTTGAACTGCTTTAAGAACTCTTCGCTTAATAAGTCTTCTTTATTCATCTTGTGTGTGTTAAGCTAAGCTGAAAAGTTGTTTCCGTAAATTTTTTTGACCAATCCCCGAGGGGGTCAAAAATTTCCAGAACAACTTTTCCCACTTACACACTTTTCGGGAGGCTACCTTCCTTCTTTTGTAATCTACATCAACCGTTGCATTGGCGTATGTCTGTGCTAATGCAGGGAAACCTAGCTGAGTGCTTTCAGCTTCGAATACGCAACCCGTTTGAACCCGTAGCGGAATCAAATCAATTCGTAATTACCCTCGCTTAGTTTTCGAGCTCGCGCTAAATGGAGAAGTGAAACTTATGATCGTAGGCCTGCCAGAGGCATCCCGCTTGATATGACCAGGCAATTTGAATTGTTGGAGCTTCGTCTCACTGAGATCAAGATCGAAAGACACCTTTTGCCTTCCGGATTCGGGTGCCCAAAAAAACTTAGCGTCTTTATTTTTCAGTAGGTCAATAGCCTGCTCATTCTTCGCCGCGAATCGAAAGACTAATTCCTTGTAGTGCTCAAAGTCTTTGAGAACCGCCGCGTTGTAGTAAAGCCCCATTCCTTCCGGTTCTCGGTCAATACCAACACAAATCCGATAAATTGCCGAAGATGTCTGATCGCCTGTGAAGTTGAAGAGTGCCTTGTCCAACCTATGAATAACTTCATCATAGCAGTGGATGATCGCGAACTCCTTCGAAATGGTCTTGTCTTTCTGTGAGGCTTCATCCGCAGATTTGTTTATCTGACTTGGGTATCTCCAATTGAGCAGTAGATCCGCATACTCTAAAAAATCACTTGGAATGTGTACGTCCTTGTATATGCCGCGAGACCTGCACTTATCAAAGAGCTTTCTCAATTTGTGACTTTTCAAGAGACCTTTTTTGTCATCTTGCTCGCTGAAACCAGACTCTAACAAGCCTTGCTTCAGATAAACCTCGATCGCATATCCAAGAAGTATGAAACCCAGATCTAATTGCTTGTTGAGAATAAGTATTCTCCCCCCGAGATAATAGCCGTGACTTACTTGTCCCCACCAAATCCGATCTTGTAATGTCAGTTGAGCCTCCATCTTGCAAAGTTCGTGATTGTGAAATCGGCAAGGTTGCGATTGTAAAGCCTTCCTCTTTTTAGATTCGATCAAAAGCAGAACCCGGAAGTTTGTGATTTCCTTCCATTCTGTGCCTTTCAATATCTTCGTCTTATCCCCTAATTGGGACAGCGCGAACATTAATTCTCCCGCTTCGTGCCGGAAAACTAACCTCCAGTTCATTTGATTAGAAATCACGGATTGATAGTAACCACCTTTCCGTCGCGGAGTATGACCATCTTGTGATTGTGCTTCCGTTTGTGCTCCACCATTCGTTGATAGGCCAACTGAAGTCCTTCCATTAAACGATTGAGAAACTCATCCTCAGAATGCTTTGGCATGTTCATATGCGGAGAAGAGTTTTTCAATGGCGATTACCTCATAGCTCATTCAGAAATCGCTGTAAGGTCTTACCTTTCTTTTTTCCCGATTTGACTTCACGAACCTCTTCTGCCGCCTCCTGCAATTCATTCAACAACTTGACATGCCCCTCCGTAAGCGGTCTGGCTTTTACAAATGACATACTCCTGAGCACCTCAAGCAGCGCAGCAGCGCGATTATCCGGTATTTCAACAAGTATTTTCATTCGTTCGTCGTGTGGTACACAAAGGTAATCATTATCCTTAACCTGTCCCCAACCACCGGTTTTCCTGGGAGTCCCCCTCCAAAATGCCCCCATTCCGATCTAATCCCGGATCCGACTTCTGAGCGGACGTTTTTCAACGCTTGGAATTTTGTATACAAATGGCTGTATACAATCATTTGTATACAACAATTTGTATACACATCTTTGCAGGAAAATCAGGGATCATGATTTTATCGCTCGCTCTACTCAGGAAAAAACTTCAGATCAGTCAGGCGGATCTCGGATACATCATAGGCAAGCCCAGAGCGCAGGTGAATCACTATGAACAGGGCCGGCGGCAGGAATCGGAAGATGACCTCTTCCTGATCAGCCAAATAAGATGGGCAATACGCCTTGCCCAAAAGGAAATGCCTGAAGAAGCAGACCCTTCCGAAACGGCACTGCACGCTCAGGCCGCAGAGTGGGAAAACCGCGAGCGGGAATTTGCACGTGTAAAGGCATTGCTCCTCACCAATCAACTCAAGGCCATGCAGCAGCACTACGAAACGCTGTCCAGGGCCCTGAAGCTCTGGAGTGTCCTGCTGAAGCATGAGGAATGTCCGCCCGAACTCCATGAGTGGTCCAAAGTTCTGATTCCCCGGATTTCATATCGCGCGACAAAATGCAATCCAATGGCTCAGGCCAAACTTCGCCTGCAACGGGATGCGTGGGTAGGAAAAAGCTCCTGAAACTTGCTTTTCGCGCAAAAAAAACCTACATTTCGCTGACATACGTTCTTTCACCGTTTTCACCTCCGCGTTCTTCGTGAGTAAAGGAGAGAATGCCCGCACAGGAGTGCTACCCTGAACCTCCGGAGGTCAGTTCACTGAGTTATTTACCCACAAAAACCCCTACTCCAATGGTTAACGTACAACTCAAAATTGTGGAAGAGAGCTTGAAACACCCCATTGACGAGCTGACCGGTTATCTGACACGCCAATTGTTCGAAGACGACATTCTGGTGCGCGGTGATGCCGATCTGACTCTCAAGATCAAATTCCTGACCGACAATGATCAGGATCTTGTGCTGATTCAGTTGCGCGATTCCGAATCGAAAGCAAAACTTGCCGAGAAAGTCATTCACTACCTCGACCATTCGTGGATTGAGGACATCTCATCCGAAGCGCACGCCCTGATCGCGAGCGCTCCTGTTCCCCATTAACAACCTGTTGAGGAAAGAACGTATCCCCGGCCCCGGAAGATCATTCTTCCGGGGCTTTTCTTTGGTTGCGCGAGAAGATGTAACCATCTGCGGGGTAACCCCGTAACAGGGAACGGTGGAATAACGAGGGTTTTGGCGCCCTCACACCATTGCACAAGGTAAAAACAACGATGCCTCAAGGGTTAAAGTCATTAGTTAAACTGCACAGCGAAACGGCGGACCTGCCAGTAGCATTTAGCTACCGTGGTCCGTTCACTGACCATTTTACATATACCATTCTTGATATATACGATAGCACCAGTTCTGCGCAAAAGTCATTGCCCACAGTCAATCGCAAGGTGTCGTTTCTGCTTGTAGAGTGTTTTCAGAATATCCTGCACCATGGTGAGACCGTTGCAGGTTCCACCCCGGACTACCGCGACGATGGACTGTTCAGCTTCCGCATTTCAGGGGATGATTTCATCATCAACTCCATCAATCTGGTCAACTCTGATGAAGTCGAAGATTTTCGGAAGTTGATGGAAGAGGTGAACAGCCACGATGCTGCGCGCCTGAAGGAGTTGTACCTGCGGCAACTCAACGAAAATAATCTCAGTGAAAAGGGCGGCGCCGGACTAGGACTTATCGAGCTCGCCCGGAAATCGGGCCGCAAAGTCCTTTACCGGTTTGATGAAGCACCGGGTAACCGGATGTACTTCCACCAGCAAGTTACGTTTTGTGCGGACAAGGATAAAAAAGAAGTGAGCGACAGAATTGCTCAGACCCTCGAGTTGTATGAGCAGATGACCAGAGAGCACTCGCTGCTTTGCTACAAAGGGGATTTTTCGCAGAAAGCGATACTTCCCATTCTGGAAATGGTAGAGTACAACCTGGCCTCAGGAAACGGATTCAATGCGCAGAGCCGCAAGACGGGCCATGTGCTTATCGAAATACTTCAGAATATTTCCAAGCACGGCGGGCAACAGAACGACCGTTCGGAGGGCATATTCACCATAGGTTTTCAGGATGACCGCGTCCTCTTGCAGGTAGGCAACATCGTGACTGACCGGGAAAAAGAATTTTTAAATGAAAAGCTCCTTTACCTGCGAGCGCTTTCGAAAGACGAGTTGAAGGAACTTCATCGCTCGGCATTGCGGTCGAGTCTGAAATTAGAAAGCAATCAAAAATCCGGCTTAGGACTCATCGAGGTCGCAAAAGCCAGCACCGATCCATTGCGGTTTGAATTCCGCACACTGGAATCCAGTCAACACCTGTTTGCACTGGAGGTCTCGATTTAACTCCATTCATCCACCCCCTAGATGCTCCAACCCCTTACCGTCGCAGCCACTGAAGACACTCCCGAAGTGCACTTCTCTGTGTCCGAAGGGTTATTCAGGCTCAAAGGGCGCTCACTTCCGGAGAATGCCTGGCAGTTTTACCAGCCGTTGATTGAGTGGACGCGCAGATATTGTTCAACGTACTGTCAGGATACGCGCATTGAGTTGCATATGGATTATTTCAACTCTTCCTCCGGCAGGTATCTGTTTGAGATCCTGACCATCATGGAGCTTGAGTCACGCGACAAATCCCGTTTCCATGTCTATTGGTACGCCGAGTCCGAAGACGAGCTCATGATCGAAAAGGGAGAAGAGCTGCAAAGTCTTCTCAATCTTGCGTTTACCATTGAGAGAGCGTGATGGGGTGACTGAAAGGCATCGCCCGTTCCGGCAAACAACACACGAATCACACATTGCCTCTTCCGGGGGCAGAACACGCGAACAATCGTTCGGTCTGTGTCACCAGGCATGAGGTCCCGCGGCCGGCATCCGGTCCGCTTTACACCCTCACACCCAGGATAAGGAGATCATCGGTTTGGGAATTGGAGCGGCGCCAGTTGTCGAGGGCTCCGGCGCAGCGTGCGGAAGCCTCAGTGAGCTCTGTAGTGGCGATGCGGACGAGCAATTCGCGCATGCGGGCCTTGTTGAGTTTACGAAGCTCTGTGCCGCCGATCTGATCTGCAATACCATCGGTATACAGGAACAAGAGATCGCCCCGTTGAAGCGTGCGCACGGATGCGGTGAACGGGTTGTGCTCAATGCCATGACGGCGGGAGAAGAGGGTGCCACCGATGCTGTACGGACTGGGTTTTAACTCGCTCAATTCTCCCTGCGAAAAAATACTGACAGGATGGTTGGCCCCGCAGTACTCCATTTGTCCGGACGCCCTGTCAATTTTGCACAAACTCATATCCATACCGTCGAGAGCAGAATCTTCACTACCCTGATTGAGCATTTTTACCACCTCATCGTGCATGGCCTTCATGATGGCGCTGCAGTTGCGGTGACCATCGTCGATGACCTTGTTCAGTTTGGAGTATGCGATGAGCGACATGAATGCACCGGGCACACCGTGTCCGGTGCAGTCAATCACAGCGATATACACCGCGCCGTCCACTTCGCGACACCAGTAGATATCACCGCTGACGATATCCCGTGGACGGAAGAATACGAAGTGATCGGCAAAGCTGCCTGAGAGTTGCCGATCTGTGGGAAGAATAGCCGACTGAATGCGTCGCGCATAATCGATAGAAGCGAGAATTTTTTTTCGCTGCGATTTGATTTCCGAATTCTGTGCTTTGAGCAGGGCGTTCAACCTGCGCTTGCGCAGCAGGTTTAAGAATACCAATGCCGCGAGCAGACAAAACGCCCCTCCACCCATGATGGCCAGGCGAAACTGGGATGATTTTTCCTGTAACTCCTGCTCCTGACGGGCGATCATGGACGATTGCCGATCTGATTCAAAGCGCGCATTGAGTTCAGAGATGCGATTGAAGCTATTCACCTGATGGAGGCTGTCCTTCAGGGCTACGAACAGCTTTTGTGTGGCGTATGCTGTGGCATGCAACCCTTGCTGAGAAAGCAAATCTGCCATGCTTTCAAGGTACGTGAGGCGCAAATTGTCCAGTCTGTTTTTCCGGATCAGCCGATCGGCGAAATACATCTCCAGTTCCGCTTCGAGGAAGCTCTTTTTCATCAGGTATGCGCGGGCTTTACTCAGGTGCAGGCTAGTCATGAAGTACTCATCCCCTTCCCCGCGGCTGATCTCGATGGCTTTATTCAGGCAGTCGATGGCGGAATCGGGCTTCAATTCTTCGAGGTAAATATCACCCATCACACTGCATGGATCAATGGTCACGGCCTGCTCCTGCTTTTTCAGCAGATAAATCCGGTTCACGATGCTTCGCGCTTCGGCGGAGTTCTTCAGAGAAAGATAGCCGGCCGCCATATTGAACAAATTGTAGGCTGCATTTTCCGGATGCCCGAGTTTCATATTCTCATCGAAAGC
>JBKDGH010000165.1:0-23016 GCA_046336655.1 Flavobacteriales bacterium
CGTAATCACATCCAGATTCTGATCGGCGGTGCCTATGAACGGACCCGACCAGTAAGAGCTATCCGCTCCCATTCCAATGGTCGGGGTAAAAGTGGTAATACCCGGGAAAAGAATCGGGTTAAAGTTGATTCCCCAGTAGAAGATATACCCATTATCAATGGCAAGGTTGTCTGTAACAGTGAAAGTCCATGCGCCGTTAAGCGGGCAACCTACGAGGTCACACATATTGCCCGCTGCTTCATAGGAGCCGCTGGGTAAAATGGTGTTACCGGCGGCATTTTGTCCCCATGTGCCATTCGTCGCATCAGGATCCCAGGTGTAATCATAGCCCACACCGGGGTCTGTTCCACCGTCATCAATCGCTTCTCCCAGAAACGTTCCGCCTCCGCCATTGGTGCCCCATTCAACAAGGTCAACCGCAGTCCCGTTCGGACACATAATGGATATCCCGAGGTCGCCCATGAAACTGTGCTCCATGTTGACCAAAACACCGAAGAGGTCAGCACAGTCTTCAAGCACCGCATTTTCTTCAAAAAAGTCGAAAACCAGTGAAGAGGAGAAAGAAAATCCAGCTCCGTCTGCGAGATATGTCTCACCGGCTACGACCTGCGGGGGCAGGTCAGTCCACGTCGGGCTGATAACCGTTCCGGCATCAAGCGTGATCTCCTGCCCAAAGCAAAAGTCAGTGTCATTCGAGGCCACACCCGGAAATTGGGGAATCGTACTCACCAGGACCGCAAGTGGTTCCAGATTGAGGCTGCCGCAGCCGTTGTTATCCTCCACGGTCAAAGACACGAGGTATTCCCCGGGCTCATCAAACGTGTAGGTCACATTGGGTCCGCTGGTGCTGTCGATCACTCCGTTGCCGAAATTCCAGTTGTATTGTTCGAGGGTGAATCCGGGCTGGGCAGAGGAGCCGTTATCGGCAAATGAAACTGGCGTCCCTACACAGACCATCAGCACATCCTCTCCCGGATTGGGAAGCGGGTCGGCAAAAGCGCTCGCAGATACAGGTGGAGCACAAGGAGTCGTGCAGGTGATCTGGGCCTCAAAGCCCGGCGATCCTGCATTTGGATTTCCGTTGGGGTCAAATACCAATGTCAGGCAGCCGCTGGCATTATTTACTGTTGCAGTTACTGCCAGCCCCTGAAGCGAGTTATCGGCATAATTTCCCATAGACGGCGCACCGGTCGTAGGACCGTCAAATATGAAGAGATAATCAGAATTGTTGTTGTTGGGAGATGTCTGAAGTGCAAAAGCGTTGAACTGAAGCTGGATCACATTTCCCGGAACATCCGGACAAATAGTCATCACGATCTGGTCATCCGGGTATGCCGCTCCTCCGCCGGCATCAAACAACACGCCATCGCAGATATTCAATGTAGTGGCGCTCATACAGTAGTTTCCGGGAACATCACAGTCAATCTGTGCATTGCCCTGGAAAGAGGTCACGACAAATACCGCTGACAACCAAAACAGCGAAAAAGAAAAAAGAGAACGGTCTGACAACAATTTCATGGGCTCCAAAAGAAATACCTTATTCATAAACACAGGTGATGCGCTTGCTGTTTTACTTGGATTCCCGTTGCTAACGGATAAGTGTAACATGTCCTGTGTACCGCACATAATCGGGCCTCGATGTATCTTTAAGTTCGACCTGCCATTGGTAGACATCATTCGGTGCAAAGTGGTTGCCGCCGTTGATATTTCCAAACCAACCTTCGGACGAATCACGCGATTCAAAAATCAGGATTCCCCAACGGTCATAAATCCGCATCAGCCAGGAATTGTCCACATACCCGTAGTAAACTGGTAAAAACACCTCATTGAGTCCGTCCTGATCCGGAGTGAATGCATTCGGAGCAAAGAACAACGGTGTGTTTTCGACCACCAGTAGTTTACACAGGGAGTCCGGACAGCCATCCATACTGGCAACACGCTGGCAAAGCACGTATTCTCCCGGCACCCCGTCAGGGAGTGAAAGCACACCCGAAAAGGACTCTGAGAATAGCACTCCGTCCAAGGTCCACCAAATGGAATCCGCCTGATTTCCAGTGAAATCAAGTGTTACCTCCGGCGTTTGCAGGTTCAGTTCTTCCGGGCTGCTGAGTATTCCTGCTTCTGCCTGTACGAGCACATGCACCAGTGAATCCCACTCCAGGGTGAGGGGGCATCCTCCCGGTGAAGTCACAGTCAGCGTGAAGTCATACCACCCCGGCTCGGTGAATACCCATTGCCGTGAGACGCCTGTGCCACTGTAATTTCCATTTACTGTCCATTCAGTTGAAGCAATGTATGCACTGCTATCCTCGAGTGAAAGCTGATAGGTAAACGGCTGGCACCCTTCGCCGGGCAGCGCATTCACCACAGGCTGTGGCGCAGGAAACACCTCCAATATTCCGCTTACAGATGATTCGCATCCGAATGCGGAAACAGCATCCACTTGATAAATTACGGATTCCGTGGCGATGAAACTCTGCACCTGCTGCGCGGGATTGGCAAACACTTCATTGCCCGACCAGCTCACTATGCCGGATGACAGGGCAGTGAGAGCGACCTCCTCGCCTTCGCAAGCGGGTTCATCTCCGGTCACCGACAGATCGGGGAGTGGATAGATGGTTACACCAATCTCGTCTGAAGATGCGCATACCCCGTTGGTGGCTGTAAGTTCAAAGGACAGTGTGAGCGGTGAGTCTGTCGTGTTGAGAAAGGGCACACTCACCTGCGAAGACTGGCCGTTGCCGGTGTATCCCGAACCAAACCACTGATAACTATAGCCTGGGGTAGTTATCACTCCCATGCCCGCTGCGGGATCACCACTGCACGCAGTAAGGTCAGCCCCAAGGTCAAGCACAATGCCCGGATCGGCTTCGATGGTCAGCTCTGCTTCATCGGCCGGACAACTGCCGATTTCCTGCGTAACGAACCGGAATGTCGCAGAATTACCGGTCGCCGGATCAAAAAGGGTTGAGGTCAGTGCCGTATTTCCAAGATACCAGATTCCCGGTGTGATTGCG
Organism: Flavobacteriales bacterium; assembly: GCA_046336655.1. Taxonomy (GTDB): domain Bacteria; phylum Bacteroidota; class Bacteroidia; order Flavobacteriales_D; family Sanyastnellaceae; genus CANGTU01. The sequence continues at coordinate 3,018 of JBKDGH010000165.1, forward strand.
GCGCCAGGTAGAAGAGGAGCGAAATCAAATGCAGGGGCGGTGATGCACACGGTTTCCTCTGCATCCGGACCGGCACTGGCTGCAGGTGTGGTTTCCACATTTACCGTGAGCACGGATGAGGCACAGGAAATCCCGGGGTCGGAAGTGAAGAGGTAGGTCCGCTGTCCGGTAAAATCAAGTGGCACAACGGCTGGTACCTGAGTTCCGTTCATACTCCACACGCCGGAGGTATAGTCGGCATTAAAACCATTTGCTGTGAGGTCGAGGAATTCATCCAGTTCGCACACGGGATAATACATGGCCGTATTGATGAAGGCCGGTTGTTCAATAGTGAAATTGACGGTTGCGGTGGATGGTGGACACACATTTCCCGAAGGAAGCGTAGCTGTGACCGGCAGTACTCCCTGCTGAGAGGGACTGTATTGGATTATGGCGTTTCCTCCATTGTCGGTGAAAGTCAATCCCGGATAGGCTGGAAAAAGGGTACTCAATACCACGGGATTGGCTGTTGCACATAGCGTTCCTGAGTAATTCGTCAATGTCGGCGGGGCCGATGCCACCTGAATTTGAAGCACGCTCTGGTCCGCCGGGCAAGGTGTGCCGGTAACGGTATAGGTGAAATTGAAGTTTCCGGGCGTGGATGGCTGAAAGGTGTTTGCTGCAGGCTGTCCTCCTGTGGTCCACGCTCCTCCGGATGTCGTGCCGGGCGCGAGGAGGGTATTGAGGTTGACGGAAGGGCTTGTCTGGCATAATGGCACAGACTGATCTGGTCCGGCCTGTGGTAAACTCTGCACCGAAACCGTCACCACAGCATCTGCCGGGGAGCATCCGACATTCGGATAGTAATAGACATAATTGCCCGGTGTTCCGGTCGTCGGATTGAACGTGCCACCGAAGGTTTGTCCCTGTGGTGCTGTCCATGTGCCTCCTGCTACCGGACTACCGCCGAGCTGGTTGAAAAGATTAACCGGTGCGGCATTCTGACACAGCGCTAGCGATGCACTTGTCCCGGATGGATTCGTGGTGGTATAGCCAATGGTGAGAAACGCATCCTGATCCGTGCACGGGATTTGTCCGTCCACGCTGTAGCGATAGACTCCCGCAGGCTGAACGGCGGGGTTGAACAGATCGCCGATCACCTGATTGCTCTGGTTGTACCAGGTGCCACCCGGGTCAGGGTTTCCCTGCAACTGCGCGTAGAGACTGAAAGGTGGGGCTCCGGCACACACGAGTATGCTGGTGTTGACGCCGGGGTTGGGAATCAGATTTTCAATGACAAACAATGTGGATACGACAGGATCACAGCCCGGAACACCAGGGACTGTATAGGTAAACAATCCGGTGTTCATCGTGGCCGGATAAAACCACCCGTCTATACCCGCGCCGCCTGCAAATGCCCACGTTCCGCCAGGATTAGGGTTTCCAGTCATTACTGAGGTCATGAAAAACGGTGCGTAATTCTCGCAAATCAGATAGGTAGTTGAAAGCCCTGCATTCGAGTTCTGAAGCTCACTGACAAGCACGCCGGTGCTCACCGCGCATCCTCCGGAAGTGATGGTATACACGTACAACCCGGGGTCTTCGCCCTGCGGATTGTAGTTGCCATTGTCATTACCACCCGCCGGATTCGTCCATTGTCCGCCTGCCTGAAAACCGCTGACAAACGAGGATAGCGGGGTCAATCCGGCGTTGGAACAAATCTCTGCAGTACCGGCATTTCCCGGATTCACCCCTGCAGCCGGCACGCTGATCACCGCAGAGTCACTGCTGCCATTGCCGGTCAGGTTGAACACATAAACAGACGGACAAAGTCCGGTTAGTTCAACGGTTGCAAGAGGAGAGTTGAAGGAGCTGATCGTTGTTCCGGAGGCACTCTGTACTGTTACCTGAAATGGAGGCGCAAGAGAAGAGGTATAACTGATTGCACCGTCGCATGCACAAGCGGAACTTGATGATGTGACGTTGGCCTGAGCCCGCAACACGCAGGGCATCAGCACAATTGCCGCAAGCAATGGGAGTAGTCTGGTCACCCTATGAAATTCGCTCACCGAGCAAAAATAGTTCGCTGACTTATCAACAAAAACCCGATCAATACAAACAATGAGCAGTTTAATCAACAAAAATCCCGGGCCATATAAGCCCGGGATTCCTGTCTGTTATAGTTGACTTTGGTTAAGGATTGACTGTTTTGACTACCCCGCTGAAGAATTTCTCTTCTTTGGTGCTCTCGTTGAAAATAATCACGATCCAGTTGAATGACTGTCCGGGCTGGGCAAGCGCACCACCGGGCAAATGACCGTCCCAACCTTTGTTGCGGTTAGACGTTTCGTAAACCACCTGATCACCGCTAAAAACGCGGAGCTTGAAATTCATGCGGCCTGATTTCAGGGCTTCCGGCATGAATGACTGCCTGCCGGCAACGATCTGTTCCTGAGCCTGAAGGTTATAGTCGTTATTGATGTGAATGTATTTCACCTTCATATCGGTGCATCCCCACTCATTTTCAGCGTGCAGCACCACCATATGCCTCCCGTTCTGTGTGATTTCCGTTACCGGATTGATTGCCGTCGATTCAGACCCGTCGCCGAACTTCCATTCGAAGCGGCTGCCGTGTTCGCTGGTATTCACAATCTTAACAGTAGGATGGGCGTCAGATGTTTCTGTGAAATCCCATTCGAAATCAGCCCTCGGTGACGGATTGATGGTCACTATTCCGTTCATCACATCCGTGGTAATGCGCCCGCTCTGGTCAGTCACAGAAAGCGACACATCAAAAGTTCCTGCCTTATCGTAACGATGGGTCGGACGGGCCTTGTTGCTGAAGTTACCGTCACCGAAGTTCCAGAGGTAGCTTCCTTTATCCGGACCATTCTTTACGTCAAATTCAATCTCATTGCCTGCACAGGACTGGCGCACACTTACGGTCATTCCCAGAATCGCAGACTCATTGTTGCGGCCGGTTTTTGAAGGCTCATTCGCTGAATCTCCGGCAAATCCGGGGTCAGATGCTTCCACACCCGCAGTGGAGGCGGTTTCAGACGTCTCAGTGCGGCCGCCTGCACTTTTCGGATCATTCAGCGCAACCGGGGGGTACAGCAGGATGTCCGCGCTGGTAAGCTCATGCGCACCGCCGCGCAAACTGTGCCGCACGGTGTGGATCTCTTCAGCAGTCTCGAAGTGCTGCATACGCGCAACCGCATAGCCCTGAGTGGCCACCGTCTCCCTCTTAAAGGTGTTGTAGTAAACCGCTGAACCTGCGGCGATTACAACCGTCGCGGCCACCGCCGCTACAAGGCGTGACGCATCGAAAGCAGTCTTCCGTGCAATGCGCTTCTCAACCAACTTCCACCGGCTCGGTTCATATGGAAGCTCGTAGTGCTCCATAGCCTCGCGCAGGCTTTCTTCAAAGTCGCGTGGGAAATGACTCATACTCGGGCTCCCTGGTTTTTAAGTAAAAGTTTCTTCATATTCTTTCGCGCTTTGGCGTAGTTACTTTTTGAGGTTCCTACGCTGATGCCTAACGCGTCGGCAATATCCTGATGAGTATAATTCTCAAACACAAACAGATTAAACACCGTCCGGTACGCAGGAGATAACTGCTGCATAGCCTCAATGATCTGATGAGGCTTGAAGTCAAATTCTTCTTCCTCTTCCTCATAGTTCTCCTCCTCTCCCACATTCTCAATGCCCGAGTAATCCTGCAACACGAGAAAATCCTGCTTGCTCTTGCGGAAACGATCAATGGACAGGTTCACCATAATTCGCCTGATCCAGCCTTCGAATGACCCTGAACCGGTGTATCGCTCCATGTTCTGGAACACCCGGATAAATCCTTCCTGAAGTACGTCTAAAGCCTGATCAGCATCGCGCGTATAACGAAGGCAAACAGCTTTCATTTTCCCGTAATACATCTTATACACAAGCTGTTGCGATCTTCTGTCTCCTTTGAGACAGCCCTGAATTAACTCTTTAAGGAGCGTTTCTTCGGCCACGCGACATGATTTAGACGTGGAAACCCAACAAGGGTTGCCGCCAATACGCTAATGTATGAAATAACATGGCTCAAGGCTCGTTGACCCCGATCCGTCGTTCAGTCCCTCAGAACTGCCCTTCGTACCTTTGCCCGATCAATGGGTAATAGAGTCGTTGTCGGTCTTTCGGGGGGGGTGGATTCCAGCGTTTCTGCCGGGATCCTCCAGCAACAAGGATTCGAGGTGATCGGGGTGTTCATGCGCAACTGGCATGATGAATCGGTCACAATCAATAACGAATGCCCCTGGATCGATGACAGCAACGATGCAATGCTCGTGGCTGAGCATCTCGGCATTCCTTTTCAGGTGCTGGATCTGAGTGCAGTCTACAAAGAGCGCATCGTGGAATACATGTTCCGCGAATACGAGCAGGGCCGCACCCCGAATCCGGATGTGCTCTGCAACCGCGAAATCAAATTCGATGTGTTCCTGAAGGCAGCCCTCAGCCTGAAAGCAGATTTTGTAGCCACCGGTCACTACTGCCGGAAGGAGGAGTTCAACACACCTGACGGCCAGGTGATGCAACGCCTTCTCGCCGGGCTTGACCCCGGCAAGGACCAAAGTTACTTCCTCTGCCAGCTCACTCAGGAGCAGCTTGCGAAGGCGCTCTTTCCGATAGGCCATCTGCCAAAGACTGAGGTCCGGCGCATCGCCGCGGAAATTGGTCTGCATACTGCCGGAAAAAAAGACTCGCAGGGACTCTGCTTCATTGGCAAAGTGAAACTGCCTGTGTTTCTTCAGCAGCAACTTGATCCAAAGGAAGGCAAGGTGCTGGAAGTCAGCGCAACAGATCCGGCATTCGCCGCCCGCGCAATTCCCGCCGAGCCGACTCTTGCCGACCTGGAAGAGCTGGCCCGTCCATTTGATTTCGGGAAAGCCATCCGGAAACCGGCCGGAACGCACCAGGGCGCGCATTTCTACACCATCGGTCAGCGCAAGGGCCTGGGTGTCGGCGGACGACCAGAGCCATTGTTCATTGTGCACACCGACACTACCCGCAATGAGGTAATCGTCGGTCAGGGCGAAAATCACCCCGCGCTGCACCGCAAGGTCATCTTTTGCGCTTCGAAAGAGGTGAATTGGGTTCGCCCCGACAAACAGCCTCCCATTGGTACACCCATGCAGGTCCTGGCCCGGATCCGCTACCGCCAGCCCCTTTCACCCGCCACCTTGTATGCCAGTGAAGGCGGAGTTTATCTGCTATTCTCGGATTCCCAAAAGGGAGTTGCCCCAGGACAATTTGCGGCCTGGTATGAGAATGACGAAGTGATTGGCAGCGGCGCCATCGCGTGGTGAAAAAAGGGAGAGGCAACCTTCAGAAGTAAAAGTCGCTCTGTCATGTACATTTGACTGACTCTCAGAATTAAACCTTAATTCACCCTTCCTATGGTAAACTGCCTTACCCGTGTGATCAGTTCTTTTCTTGTACTGCTGAGTATTCTTACTTCAGCAACTGCCCAGTCTCCTTGTGAATCTCCGGGAGGTTTGGCCGCTCAGATTTATGTATGCACCTTCAGTAACGGGAACAACGTGGAGCTGGATATTGTATCCGATGACGGCACAGTGGTGCTCTCCGTATCCAATCTGGGCAACGTGGCTATTGAATATTTTACAGTTTGCCTCGAGCCGGGCACATGCTACACTGCGGTGATGAGCAATGCTGCCGGTCAGACCGGATGGTATAACGGTTACTTCTGGGTCAATGTGAACGGCGTGCAAGTGATCAATGAGTCGCTCGATGCCGATCTTGCCTCCGAATCGGCCATTTTTTCCCTGGACGGGACTTGTTCAGGAATTCCGGGATGCACCGATCCATTGGCCTGCAACTTCAATGCATCAGCCAATGCGTCGGACAACAGCTGCATTTATGCAGATGACTGCAGCACGCTATATGGATGCACAAACCCCGCAGCAACCAATTTTGATGAGGAGGCCATTTTTGATGACGGCTCATGCACTTACGACGGTCCCGGCTATTGCGGCGGCGCGCTTCCTGTGGAGTGCGGGGGCTCTTACACCGGCAGCACGGCCGGTGTGACCAACGACAATGCAACTTCCGGTGCTGCGGCCTGCAGCGGGTCATCCAGCGGCGGACAGCATTGGTACACCTTCACGGCCACTGAAATGGCCATTATGAACGTGAATACCTGCGGCTCGCTGTTCGACACTCACCTTAAGGTATTCACCGGATCATGCGGTAATCTTGCCTGTGCGGGAAGCAATGACGATTCAGGCGTGAACTGCAGCGGAATTGTGAACGGCAACACGCTCGACAGTTATGTGTCGTTTACCGCACAGGCCGGAATGACTTATTACATCCGGGTAGGTGGTTTTGCGACTCAGACAGGATCCTATGTGCTCAATGTGAACTGCTCCACCGGAGAAGGATGCACCGACCCATCAGCCTGTAATTTTGACGCTTCTGCCGCCGAAGATGACGGCTCATGCGAGTATGCAAGCTGCGCAGGCTGTACAGATCCTTCGGCACTCAATTACAATGCGGAAGCGACCGTTGATGACGGCTCATGCTCTTACTGCGACAGTGAAACCGGAGTGTTGTCATCATTGTATGTATGCACATTCTCTAATGGAAATAACGTTGTCCTCTCCATCACCGATAGTGAAGGCAATGAGGTGATCACGGTTTCAGGTCTGGGCAACGGTGCAATCGACTACTTCCAGGTATGTCTGGAGCCCGGTGAATGCTACATCGCTGCCATGAGCAATGCTGCTGGTCTCACGGGCTGGTCAAACGGCTATTTCTGGATCAACAGTGGCGGTGTGCAGGTGATTAACCAGTCACTTGATGCAAACCTCACCGCCGAAACAGATTTCTTCTCTATCGACGGCACGTGTGATGGCATTCCCGGCTGCATGGATGATACCGCATGCAATTACAACCCTGAAGCAAACGTGGATGACAGCTCCTGCATCTATGCAGAGGATTGTCTGAGCCTATACGGATGCACCAACCCGAGTGCAAGCAATTACAGTGCTGATGCAATCTATGACGATGGAAGCTGCGCTTTTGATGGTCCTCAGGGATGCACAGGCGCACTTGAAGCCATTTGCGGAAATACCTACACTGGAAGTACCGCAGGTATTCCCAACGATAATGCTTCTGCGGGGGCAGCATCCTGCGGGGGCAGTTCGACTGGCGGACAACACTGGTATACATTGACAATGGATGAAATGACCATTGTAAACGTGAATACCTGCGGCTCAATGTTCGATACCTACCTGCGTGTGTATAGCGGGGAATGTGGTGCACTTGATTGCGTGGCCTACAGTGATGACGCAGGTATGAATTGCAATGGCGTTCTAAATGGCAATTCTCTGGACAGCTATATCACCTTTACTGCCCAACCCGGGGTGACGTATTATATCCGTGTGGGTGGATTTGCATCGGGATCAGGACAATACACCTTCAGTGTGAACTGCTCAAATGGCGAAGGCTGCACGGACACAGCAGCGTGCAATTACGATTCTGTGGCAACCTCTGACGACGGCAGTTGTGAGTATGATTCATGCCTCGGTTGCACGGATATCAGCGCAGCGAACTACGAGCCTTCAGCGACGATTGACGATGGTTCATGTGAGTACGACGGTGAGGGTGGAGGCGGACTGCCGCCGTTCTTGCTGGATTTTGAACTGGAAAACCTCGAAATGAAGGCATTCCCTGTTCCTGCAGAGGATCAGATCAGCATCTCAGTGGATCGCCTCACACGCCCCGGTAACCTCCGCGTGCGGATGTTCAGCTCCGACGGACGTTTACTCCGCACGTTCTCCGAAGCCCATGGCGACGGAGCACACCGGTTCAGTGAAGACATTTCTGACCTTGCACCGGGTTTCTACCTGATTGAACTCAACGGATATTGGGGAGCGCGAACCCTTTCCATTATCAAGCGATAGCTGAACTATAAATGAATGAAAAAGCCGCTTCGCCTGGAAGCGGCTTTTTTTGTTTTCCCCAGCTGAAAATCAGATGCGTTCGCTGATCAGGTAGTCGTTTCTGCGGCTCGAGTTGCGCACAATCAGTTCGCCGATAAATCCTGCGAGGAACAGTTGCGTGCCTACAATCATCGCTGTAAGTGCAATGAAAAATCCCGATTGCTGGGCAATGTTTTTTGCCGGCAGATCTTGTGAAAGGGCATAGAGCTTTACCCCGCCAATGTATCCGAATGCGAGGAATCCGATCATGAACACCACCACGCCCAACGTACCAAAGAAGTGCATCGGTTTTTTTCCGAAACGGGAAATGAAGGTAATGGTGAGCAGGTCCAGGAATCCGTTGATGAAACGCTCAAATCCGAACTTGGAGGTGCCGTATTGACGGGCGCGGTGCTCAACCACCTTTTCTCCGATGTTGCGGAATCCCTCCCGGTGCGCAATCACAGGAATATAGCGGTGCATCTCTCCGAAAATCTCAATACTCTTCACCACTTCTTTTCTATACGCCTTCAGTCCGCAATTGAAATCATGGAGCTGAATTCCGCTCATTTTTCGGGTGGCCCAGTTGAACAGCTTCGTCGGCATGGTTTTGGACAGCGGATCGTAGCGCTTCTTTTTCCAGCCGCTCACAAGATCGTATTGCTCATCGCGCAGCATGGCAACCAGCGCAGGAATTTCATCCGGTGAGTCCTGCAGGTCGGCGTCCATGGTGATTATGTAATCACCCGCGGTTGCTTCAAACCCCACGTGAAGTGCAGCACTCTTTCCGTAGTTCCGCGCAAAACGGATTCCGCGGATATGGGCATCTTCACGTGTGAGTGTGCGAATCACTTCCCATGAACGGTCTCTGCTGCCGTCATCCACAAAAATCACTTCGTAGGTGAGTCCTGCCCCGTTGCAACTTCGGCGGATCCATTGTGCAAGCTCGCGCAGGGATTCTTCCTCATTCAGGAGCGGTATGACGATCGAAACAATGGGTTGATTCAAAGTTCTTCAGCAGGTGGTTAAGAATATATGCCGGACGCAAATGTACCGGATTGATGCGCCAAGGTATTCATCCGACATGCGGAATATTCGTGTCAAACGAAGAGTTCGCAGTACATTTGCACACAAAGGCAAGTCTTATACGACCAGCTCCCTCTCAATCCTCCAGGGCCGGAAGGCAGCAAAGGCAAGAGGTTGTAGCGGTGCGATATAAGGGGCTTGCCTTTTCCTTTTGAACCTTTTCGAGCCCGGATTAATCCGGCATCCGCATACTGATATGAAGAAGGTAGATGTCCGCAAATACAGGCTGCGAGCCTACAGGAAGAAAAAAGTACTCGCCGCATTTCTCAAGAAACTGGAAAAAAAGCGACCGCCCGCAGCCCGGGCTGCAATGAAGGAAGCTGAAAAGGAAGCGTGGAAACAAATCGACTGCACCTCTTGCGGCAACTGCTGCATGACCATGACACCCACCTGGAAGAAGTCGGAAGTGAAACGCCTCGCAGCGCATCTGGGTATGACGTATGCGGAGTTCTACGAAAAGTGGCTTTACACCGAAGAGGAAACTGGTGACATCATGAACCGCATTACACCTTGCCAGTTCTTCGATCAGAAAAAGGGGCTCTGCAAGGTGTACGAGTTGCGTCCGCACGATTGTGCTCATTTCCCACATCTGTACCGCAAGGATTTCTATGACCAGGCAGAAGTGTACGAACAGAATCTGCACCGGTGTCCCGCCACTTTGGTCGCCATCGAGTACCTCTATAACGCAATTGAGAAAAAGTAGTCTGCCGAAGAATCAGGCCCTGATAACTTCACATTCATTGGCCTTCTGGTGAGACCGATTCTCTTACTTTTGGCAACGACTAAAAACGTGACGAGTGGACCAGGATAGAGTGATTCTTTCAACCAATCAGAAGGCCCTTCGGATCAATCTGAACCCGGATATTTACGGGACCTTTGCTGAAATCGGTGCAGGACAGGAGGTGGTGCGTCACTTCTTTCGCGCAGGTGGCGCCAGCGGTACCATCGCAAAGGCCATGAGCGCCTATGACAAGGATTTCAGCGATGCCATTTACGGAAAGGAGGAAAAGGGACGGTATGTCTGCAAACCGCGTCTGGTCAATATGCTCAACCATGAGTACCGGTTGATCGAAGACCGCCTGCGCAGAAAAGACCACGTAACCCGCAAGTATTTTTCCTTCGCCGATACGTTCGCTACCATCAATTACCAAAAAACCATTCAGGGGCACGGATGGATGGGGGTGAAGTTCCAGACTGACGCCGGCAAGGAGCCCAATGTGGTCATTCTCCACGCCCGACTTCATGAGCAAGATGCACTCCTCCAGCAGGCAAGCGTGGGAGCGCTTGGGGTCAATCTGCTCTACGGATGCTATTTCTTCTACCAGCGTCCGGAAGAATTGCTCCTTTCACTGTACGACGGAGTGACCAGGGATCAGGTCGAGATCGATATGATCCAGATGACGGGTCCTGACTTTGAAAAGGTGGACAACCGCCTGCTTTCCCTGCAGCTTGTGAAAAACGGAATGACGGATGCGGTGATTTTCTCACCCGACGGCCGCAACCTGCAGGCAGCGGATGTACTTTATAAAAGAAATATTCTCGCACTGCGCGGAAGTTTCCGTCCTGTGACCAAGGTCAATATTGATATGATTATGAAGGGCATGCAGCTCTTCGAAAAGGAATACCGTGTAGACAAGGACAACATTCAGGTGCTGTTCGAAATCACGCTGAACAACCTGCGTGCGGAAGGGGATATCAACGAACAGGACTTCCTCGACCGAGCGGATATTTTGTGCTCGCTCGGGCAGACTGTACTCGTATCCAATTACTCGAAGTACTACAAACTGGTGGAGTATTTTTCAAAATATACCACCAAGCGGATGGGGATCATCATGGGTACCAATATGCTGCTTGAGTTGTTCAATGAAAAGTATTACCGCGATTTGAACGGCGGCATTCTCGAGGCGTTCGGGGTATTGTTCAGCCGCGATATGAAAATCTACCTCTATCCGTGGAAGGATGCTGCAACCGGACGTATGATTACCACCAAGAACTGTCCGGTGCATCCGCGTCTCAAACCACTGTTTGACTATCTGGTGTACAACAAACGCCTGGTGGACATTGAAGATTACAATGAGGAGGTGATTGATATTTACTCCAAAGACGTGCTGGATTTGATCAAACACGGTCATACCGGCTGGGAGAATATGGTGCCTGCTTATGTGGATAGCATCATCAAGGACAACAAACTGTTTGGTTTCGACCCTGAACGCAAGCCCAACCCGGACTACACGCCGCCATCCAAGGTGACTGTGCAGCGCGTGAATCCTCACTAATTCATGGAGCTGCACATTATCAATACGGGTATGTTCAAGCTGGACGGAGGCGCTATGTTCGGTGTCGTCCCGAAAACCATCTGGCAGAAAACAAATCCGGCTGATGAGCACAACATGTGCACCTGGGCCATGAGGTGCCTGCTCGTTGAAGACGGAAACCGCCTGATCCTGATTGATACGGGAATAGGAAATAAGCAAAGCGAAAAGTTCTTTTCGCATTATTACCTGCACGGAGACGACAGCCTCGACGCATCCCTTCAGGCCAAAGGATTTCACCGCAACGACATTACCGATGTGTTTCTGACTCATCTTCACTTTGACCATTGCGGTGGTGCCATTGAGCGCAATTCTGCCGGGGAGGGCTACCGGCCTGCGTTTCCGAACGCAGTTTACTGGAGTTGTGAAAGGCATTGGGAATGGGCCACAAAACCGAATGCCCGTGAAAAGGCAAGTTTTCTTTCAGAAAATATTCTTCCGCTTCAGGAAAGTGGTCAGCTCCGGTTCATTGACAGGCACTCAACCTTCGGCCCCACGCCGCTCGGTTTTGACGTGCTGTTTGTGGACGGCCATACCGAGAGTATGATGCTCCCGCACATCCCTTATAAAGGCAAGACTGTTGTGTTTATGGCTGATCTGCTGCCCTCAGCCGGTCACATTCCGCTGCCTTATGTAATGGGGTACGATACCCGTCCGCTGATTACTCTGGAGGAAAAAGGCCAGTTCCTGAATAAGGCGGCAAATGAAGAATATGTGATCCTGTTTGAGCACGACAGCATCAACGAATGCGCAACGCTCGTGAATACCGAAAAAGGAGTACGGGCCGGCAACCTGTTCCATTTCCGCGAATGCTTCGGATGAGGCCGCCACTTTCATTCGCGCTACCTTTGCCACTTTTCCGATAACTATGCCAAGCCACGCCCTACAAGCCATTTCACCAATTGACGGAAGATACCGCAGCCAAACTGAACAGCTTGCCGCCTATTTCTCTGAATTCGCTTTGCTGCGCTACCGGGTGTGGGTGGAAATTGAATACTTCATTGCATTGTGCGAATTGCCGCTGGAGCAGCTGAAGGGCATTTCCCCGCAGCAGATTTCCGCATTGCGCAGGGTGCATCTGGATTTCAGCGAAGCTAAGGCGCTTGAGATCAAAGAAATTGAGCGCACTACCAACCATGATGTAAAAGCGGTGGAGTATTACATCAAAAATCAGATGGATTCGCTCGGACTTTCGGACTATAAGGAGTTCGTGCATTTCGGACTGACTTCGCAGGACATCAACAACACCGCAATTCCGGCTTCTTTCCGCGATGCGGTGGAGGGGGCGTACATCCCCGCAGTGGACAGGATCATTGAGAAACTGATTGAGATGAGCCGCGACTGGAAGGAAGTGCCTATGCTCGCGCGAACTCACGGTCAGCCGGCATCTCCAACCCGTCTTGGAAAAGAGATTTATGTGTTCGTGGAGCGACTCGATGAGCAGTTAAATCACCTTGAGGAAATTCCCATCTCCGCTAAATTCGGAGGGGCTACGGGTAACTTTAATGCGCACCATGTGGCGTATCCGGAGGTGGACTGGGTGCAGTTTGCCAATGATTTTCTCTACGATAAGCTCAAGCTCACACGCTCGCTGTTTACCACACAGATTGAGCACTACGATAATCTCGCTGCTACGTTCGACGCGCTGAAGCGGACGAACACTATTCTGATTGATTTGTGCCGCGATATGTGGACCTATGTGTCCATGGATTACTTCACTCAGAAAACAGTGAAAGGCGAGGTGGGATCCTCTGCCATGCCGCACAAAGTGAATCCCATTGACTTTGAAAATGCAGAGGGCAATCTCGGAATAGCCAATGCGATTTTCGAGCACCTCGCTGCCAAGCTTCCGGTGAGCCGGTTGCAGCGCGACCTGACAGACAGCACTGTACTTCGCAACATTGGAGTGCCGTTTGCCCACACCATTATTGCATTTAACTCGATTGAGAAGGGACTGGGAAAACTGATGCTGAATGAGGCCAGGCTGCGTCAGGATCTCGAAGCCAACTGGATGGTGGTGGCAGAGGCCATTCAGACTGTCCTGCGCCGTGAGCGATTCCCTGAACCCTATGAAGCGCTCAAAGCACTGACGCGCGGAAAGGGGACGGTGACACAACAGGATATTCACGCATTCATCGATACGCTGGATATATCCGATAAGGTGAAAGCTGAGTTGAAGCAGATCAGTCCTGCCGGATACACCGGTATTGATCTGCTCAGGGAAGAATTCTGATTGCCTCTGATGCATACACATCAATGAAAAGACTCCGGGATATCGTCGCGCTCGTGAGCCCTTACAAAAAGGAGCTCATTGCCAATTTATTCTGGAACGTCCTCAATGCGGTGTTCTCGCTCTTTACCTTCCTCAGCATTGTGCCGTTTCTCAATGTACTCTTCGGGGTTAATGAAGCCAGGGTGAGGGTGCCTAAGCCAGACGACGGCATCGTGGAAAAGGCGAATGCGTCTATTGAAGCATTCATTCTTGATAACGGACAAGGCAGGGCACTCGTATGGATGTGCGTGGCGATTGTCGTGCTTGCGCTTTCCAAGAACCTGGTGAACTACCTCTCTCTGTTCAGTATTGCGAAAATCCGCACCTCAGTATCCCGCGATTTACGGGAGCAGATGTACCGCAAACTGCTTCGTCTGCCGGTTTCTTATTTCTCAGGCGAACGCAAAGGCGATCTCATTTCACGCATGACCAATGACCTCATGGAAATCGAGTTCTCGGTAGTCGGCACGCTGGAGGCCATGCTCAAGTCGCCGGTACTGATCATGGTCTACCTCGTTTCCTTGTTCTTGCTGAGCTGGAAGCTTACCCTGTTTGCATTGATTTTTCTTCCACTTTCCGGATTCCTCATCAGCCGCATCGCCAAGAGCCTGAAGAACGCAGCCAAGCGCGGGAAGAGCAGTCTGGGTGAGTTGATTTCGGTGATCGAAGAGACCCTCACCGGTATGAAGATCATCAAGGTATTCAATGCCGAGCAGTCGTTCAGTCAAAAGTTCGACCGCATGAACGACTTCTATTTCCGGCTCATGCACCGCCTGTACCGAAGAGAATACCTGAGCTCACCCATGAGTGAGTTCATTTCGCTGGTGGTGATCAGTATTCTTCTTTTTGTCGGAGGTCGAATAGTACTCAGTGGCGAGCTCGACGGCAAGATGCTCATCGGTTACCTGGTGATCTTCTCCATGATTATTCAGCCTGCGCGGGCGCTGAGTGATGCATTTTTCAAAATCAGCAAGGGTGCAGCCTCATTGGACCGTATGCGCGAGGTGATGAATGCTCCCGAATCCGTTTCTGATGCTCCAGGAGCGCTTGTTGCGCCGGAATTTCAGCATTCCATTGAATTTCGTAACATCCGTTTTGCATACGGCAACCATGACGTACTTAAAGGCATTGACCTGACCATTCGCAAGGGACAGACTGTTGCACTGGTGGGTCCGTCAGGCAGCGGGAAAACCACACTTGCCTCTATTCTGGCGCGCTTCTATGATCCCACAGGCGGGGATGTGCTGCTCGATGGCGTGCCTGTTCAGCAATACACCATCAACAGCCTTCGGGCCATGATGGGATTTGTGTCGCAGGATTCCATTCTGTTCAATGATTCCGTGCGAAATAACATCGCATTGGGGGCGCAGGGGATGCAACAGGAAAGGGTAGAGCAAGCCGCCCGCATTTCGAATGCGGAAGAATTTATTCTGCGCCTCGAAGGAGGCTATGATTTCAATGTGGGCGATGGCGGTAATCGCCTTTCAGGAGGACAAAAGCAGCGTCTGGCCATTGCACGTGCTGTCTTCCGCAATCCGCCGATTCTCATTCTCGATGAGGCCACCAGTGCGCTGGATACACAAAGTGAAAAGCTTGTACAGGATGCCATTTTCCGACTGATGGAAAACCGCACTTCCCTGGTCATCGCCCACCGTCTGAGCACTGTGAAGAAGGCAGACCTTATCGTAGTGCTTGAGGCCGGACACATCGCAGAAATCGGAAAGCATGATGACCTGATGCAGCAGAACGGCCTGTACCGCAGGCTCGTGGATATGCAGGCCCTCGGGTGAACATTTGGACACTCTGCGCGTTGATTAAACTGTGAAGAATAGCAAATCCTTTTGCTCAGACTCCCGGAAGCACCGAAATTCGCACTTGTGAAATTGAACTGGACATACTTTTTGCTCGCTATCCTCGCTGGACTTGGGTTTTCACTTACATCATGTCAGAAGGAGATTACGGTCGATTTGCCCACTTCACCGCCTAAGATCGTGGTGGAAGGTAGCATCGAGCAAGACCAGCCGCCTGTCGTTTTGCTCACCTGGAGTCAGGGGTATTTCGAGCCCACGGATCTCAGCAGTTTTGAGAATGCATTCGTGCGCGGTGCCGACGTTCGGATTTCCAATGGAACCGACACAATTCCCCTTACTATGTACTGTGCTTCGGAACTGAGCGAAGAGGAGCTGATCATCGCCGCTGAATTGCTTGGCACTACACCCGAAGCACTGGCAAATTTCAATATTTGTCTTTACACTACCCTCGATCAGACCGTATGGGGAGAGGTGGGTAAGACCTACACGCTTTGGGTGGATTATGAAGAGCATCAGCTCAAATCCACCACTAAGATCAATGAATTGGTCTACATCGATTCGATGTGGTTCCGCATCCCCAACGAGGAGCCGGAGGATAGCCTTGGATTTATTTTCGGGGTGCTCACTGATCCTGATACCGCCGGAAATGCCTACCGTTGGTATGCCCGCCGAATCAACCGGTATCCTGATTGGGTTCCTGACGAAGAACTAAGGGGACAGATCAAGGACGCGGGTTTCATAGCACCACTGGGTTCCGTTTTTGACGATAGTTTCTTCAACGGACTGTCGTTTGAATTTGGTTACTTCCGCGGACGTCAGCCCAATAGCAACAAGTTTGACGACAACAACGAAGAGTCAGGATATTTCAAGCGCGGTGACACGGTAGTAGTTCGCGGATGCGTCATTGACCGCGGTGTTTTTCGCTTCATTCAGAGTTTCGAAAATCAGGTGTCCAATCAGGGCAGTCCGTTTGCCCTCCCCTACAATGTGCAGTCCAATGTCACAGGCGGCCTCGGCGTGTTTGCCGGTTACGGAGCGGTCTACGATACCGTGATTTGCGAGTAGGGTGAATAAGATCAGCCTGAGTGACACAAATCACTCCTGTGCTGCAGAAGTCCAAATACCTTTGCGCTATGGCAAAGAAGAAGAAGACACTTGTGGGGTCTATGGTTGCGATGCGTTGTCCGCATTGCCGTGAAGGACATCTCTATGAAAATCCCAGAACGTATTCGTTCAGTGATATGGGGAAAAATCACAAGGTATGTCCGGTGTGCCATGCCAATCTTCAGCCTGAACCAGGGTTCTACTTTGGAGCGGCATACGTCAGCTGGGCACTTACCGTAGCGCTCTGGGTGAGTGTGCTGGTGGCGCTTAAAGTGTTCGATGCAATTGGACTGATCACCTATTCGTTCCTCACACATCCGGGAACTTTCCTGTGGTCGGGCATTGGAGTCACTATCGTCTTGTTTCCTTTTCTGTTCCGCCTCTCGCGTTCTATGTGGGCGCATTTCTTCATCAGGCACGAGAGCGAAGCCGAGTCGCAGCCGGAGGCCTGACAGGAAAACTGTCAACTCTTACCGTTAACACTTTTTACCCCTGACAAAATATACTCTGTCCTGAACATCGGCGTTAATTTTGAGGAACACAATCCCAAAGCAAAACGAACGATGAACAAGAATCTGATGATGTTTGGCTCCGCGCTGGCCGGTGGATTAGTGGCGCTCGGCGCGTATTCTTTTTTACAACCGGAAGCAGAACCTTTAGTGGCATTTCCTTCAACCGCTCCGGTGGTTCAGGCCAATTACGCGGCACTGCCGGTAGACGGCACGGTGGATTTTGTGGCTGCAGCCAATCGCACTGTGAATAGTGTGGTACACGTGAAGACCGAAAGCAAAACGCAACCGGTGTTCAATCCGTGGTATGACTTTTTCGGTTACCAGCAGGAGCCTCAGATCCAGCACTCTTCGGGCTCCGGTGTAATCATTTCCTCGGATGGCTTTATCATTACAAATAACCATGTGGTGGATGGAGCAGACAAGTTGATTGTCACGCTCAATAACAACAAAAACTTTGAAGCGACCGTTGTGGGCCGTGACCCGAGCACTGACATAGCAGTGATCCGAATTGACGAAAAGAATCTGCCAGCCATTGTCTGGGGAAGCAGTGAGGACGTGCAGATCGGACAATGGGTGCTCGCAGTGGGCAATCCGTTTGAGCTTACCTCCACCGTAACAGCCGGAATCGTGAGCGCAAAAGCGCGCAATATCAATCTTCTCGGATCTCGTCAGACGGGAGAAGAAGTCTTTCCGGTGGAATCGTTTATTCAGACTGATGCCGCGGTGAATCCGGGTAATAGCGGCGGGGCACTGGTGAATGCGCGTGGTGAACTGATTGGAATCAATACCGCAATTGCTTCCCGCACGGGCGTGTACAACGGGTATTCATTTGCCGTTCCGACTACCATTGCGCGCAAGGTATCGGAAGACCTTATCCGCTTCGGCCACGTGCAGCGTGCGTTTATCGGTGTCCGCATCAACGATGTAACTCAGGAACAGGCGAAGGAAAAGGGCCTGCGCGAAGTGGCTGGGGTGTACGTGAATTCCCTGACTTCCGGCGGTGCTGCTGCAGACGGAGGAATGAAGGAAGGGGATATCATTCTCAAAGTGGGTGAAAAACCGGTAAGGAATGTGCCCGAACTGCAGGAGCAGATCAGCCAGTACCGTCCGGGTGATAAAGTCAACGTGGGTGTATGGCGCGACGGAAAAATACAGAATGTGATGGTCACTCTGCGCAACCGCGAGGGCGCCGCTGAACTTGAAAACTTTGAGGCCAGGGCAGCGGCTACCGTGGCATCTCTTGGGGCCGATTTCGTGGCTCCCAGTCAAAGTGAACTGAGCGCATTGCGCCTCACAGGCGGTGCCAAAGTGGAAACACTCAATACTGGTAAGCTCAAGGCCGCAGGGGTTCAGAAAGGCTTCATCATCACCAAGGTGGATAGCGAAAAAGTAAGCTCACCGGAAGACCTGTCGCGCATCCTGAAGGGCAAGTCCGGAGGAGTTCTTATCGAAGGCGTTTATCCGAACGGTACCAAAGCGTACTACGGATTCGGACTGTAAGGAGCAATTCCGGTTTCATACAAAGGGCCATTCTCCGGAATGGCCTTTTTTATTCCGGCGCGTTCATGACGACTCGCAACAGCCATGCTGATTTGCGTCAGTTGTGATGTAAGTCGCAGAAGACAACTTGCCTGTAGCTTCACCTTCGTGGTGAATCAAACACATTCTCATCATGAAAATTGAGCAGATTTACACCGGATGCCTCGCACACGGCGCGTATTACATTGAAAGCAATGGCGAGGTGGCAGTCGTTGACCCGCTGCGCGAAGTGCAGCCGTACATGGATATGGCAAACTCCCGCAATGCAAGAATCAAATACGTATTCGAAACGCATTTCCATGCGGATTTTGTGTCCGGACACATTGATCTCGCGGCGCGCACCGGTGCGTCGATTGTGTACGGACCCACGACCATGAAAACGGGTTTTGAAATGGTGGTGGCGCAGGATGGACAGGAATTTCCGCTGGGAAAAGCCAGGATTCGGGTCATTCACACGCCCGGACACACCATGGAGAGTTCGTGCTACCTGCTGATCAATGAAGAGGGCAAGGAAGAAGCTATCTTCACGGGAGACACGCTTTTTATCGGTGATGTGGGACGACCTGATCTCGCGCAGAAGGTCATTGCTGAACTGACACAAGAAAAACTGGCGAATCACCTGTATGATTCGCTCCGCGACAAGATCATGCCGCTGTCCGACGACCTCATCGTATATCCCGGTCATGGCGCTGGCAGTGCTTGCGGAAAGAAAATGAGTTCGGAAACCACAGA
The DNA here is from genome assembly GCA_046336655.1 of Flavobacteriales bacterium. GTDB lineage: Bacteria > Bacteroidota > Bacteroidia > Flavobacteriales_D > Sanyastnellaceae > CANGTU01. The sequence continues at coordinate 22,347 of JBKDGH010000165.1, forward strand.
CACACTCGGGCATCAGAAGAAGACCAATTATGCGCTGAATCCGAATCTTTCCCGGGAGGAGTTTGTGAGGGAAGTGCTTAGCGGACTGACGCCGCCTCCGGGCTATTTCCCGCAAAATGTGTTGTTGAATATTCAGGGATATGAATCGTTTGAAGAGGTGAAGTCCCGTGCATCACAGGCGCTTTCTCCGGCGGCGTTTGAAGCAGCCGCAAATGAGATTCGGCCTGTCATCATTGACACGCGTCCGACTTCGGAATTCATCAGGGCCTTCATACCGGGATCCATCAATATCGGCCTCGATGGTTCGTTTGCCTCGTGGGTTGGCACCCTGGTTCCGGATACAAAACAGGAAATCCTGCTGGTCTGTGAACCCGGCAGGGAAGAAGAAGCCATAACACGGATGGCGCGTGTCGGATATGACCGTTGTATGGGTTACCTCGGGGGTGGTTTTGATTCATGGAAAGCCGCAGGAATGGAAACCGACCAGTTGCGATCTGTATCTGCAAATGATGCAGCCTGTTCCATTGCATCCGGAAAAGGAGTCATGATTGATGTCCGTCGGGCAAGTGAGTATAACGCCGAACATGTGGATGGCGTGGTGAATGCCCCGCTGGACTACATCAATGACAGCATGACGAAAGTGGACCGCAACAATGACGTGTATGTACAC
>JBKDGH010000166.1:0-11033 GCA_046336655.1 Flavobacteriales bacterium
GCTTAACCCCGAAAACCACCCCACATACCGGCCAACCACAATCTGCATAACGATGCGGAAGGCCACCGGCTTGCCCGGACATTAGTAAACCGGCAACAGCGCGCTTTGCAAGCCATCCGAGGCGCCGGAACCATGCAAGCCCCTCCCGGGCATTGCAAAAAAAAGTCTCTAAAACCTTTTCAAGGAGACGCTCCAAACCACGACAACCCCATAACAAAAAAACCGAGCTCTGAGGCCCGGTTCCGTGCAACACAGGCTTCATCGTGCGCCGTTCCGGCTACGACGAAGCCTTATCTGTTAGCGGTTCGGGCTTCTATTTCTCTGTGTTCAATCACCATAGTTTGAAGTGTCATTAATTGTCCGTTTAAGCGTATCAACTGTGTGATAATCTCCATTTTCAAGTTTTCGATGAAGCATCCTATGACAATTAGAACATACTAATGCTAAATCTTCAATTCTTGTAATTCGTTCTCCTGTCGCAATATGTATTTTATGGTGGCACTCTATGAAATTAGAACCGATTTGTCCATAAGTTTCAAGGAAGTCAAAATAGCAACATTCACATTTAAGTCGTCCATTGTTTGCGTTAAATGCTTGTGCTTTAGCAAGCTGCACAATTTTTGAGTTTCGCCTAGTCAATTCTTGCTTTATATGTTCTCTAATAATCTTATCCCCTTCAATTTCTCCAAATATTCCATTGGGTTCTTGAGGTCGAAATATTTCATTTTGAACTTCTGGACAAAAATAGTTGTCAAACAATCTCCAAATGTCTTCTTGGGTTTCCGCTTCTGATAATCCAATATTGTTAGTTAGATTTATTATGGGATTTGTTAAGCCACGATTAGGTTTGAAAAAATTGTAATATCCTGGGTTGGGTAGAGCTGATATTGGATTTGCTTTTGCTATAAGCTTCACTTCTCTACACCACATATGGTCTGGGTGTTCATTGTCTTTGTGAATCGTGTCTGTAACAGGTGAAACTAAGTGAGTAATGTGAACATTGTAATTTCTTTGTCCATTTATTGAGTTAGGTTTTTGGAATAAAACAATAATGTCGCCAACATTTGATGTCGAAGCACTTCCACGTTTTGATGTCGGCCAATTCAACCAAAAAGTCGAGCCACAGTTTACATCATCATATGCCCAACCGTCACCTTGATTTCTCTTTACATTTTTTATCCAAATTATGTTTTCTGAACTATACATTAGTCTTGTTTTTATTTGTTGGTTGTCGTCTTTTAGCGTGACCGCTAACTTACTTATAGTACTACTTTTTACCCGCCAATCTCCCCACCCTCAGCCCGCTTGGCGTGCATTCAACTCATTCAAATTTACCCAATTTATCAAGCGCTGGTCTAGCCGTTTATCAACATACTCGCTGATTCATTAGGGAGTCAATTAAATCCCTACTTCCTCCCCAACTTCCCCTTCAGCTCTTCAATCTTCTCCTCCGCAGCGGCCAGGAGCTCCCGCTGTTTGGAGAGGTTTTTGCGCAGGTGTTCGATGTATTCGTCGGTGTACTCGGGCGTGCGGGTGCTCAGGGTATAGGCGCGGAGCTCCAGGGCTGCTATGCGCTGTGCGGTGAGTTCGCGCAGCTCACCCGGGCATGACAGCGTGGTTGTCGCGGAGTAGGGGCAGCATGGTATTGATCTCCTGCAATTCTTTATTGAGCGCCCGCTGGGATTTTTCGTGGCGGTAGATTTTGTGCTCAATTTTATTGATCACTTCTATCATCTGCAGTTTTTCATTCAGCCACCAGCGGAGTGACTGCGAGATGGGATTCAGTCGGTGCTTCATTGGGCAGGGGGTATTGGGTGATCGGTGGATTCCGGGGTTTGTTGGGTGGCAAGCCAGCTCTCGCGCAATAGAATGCTGGCGTCGAGTTCCGCAATGCGCAGTCGCAGGGGACGCTGCAGGAGCGGGTGACTGCGTTGCCAGTCGGCCAGCGCCGCCGCGTGGGCAGCTTCCAGCGGTTCGATGTAACTGGGGATGCCTTCGAAGAGCAGGCGCTCGCGGGCCGCAATCTGCATCGCGCGGAGGGCGGCCGTGTGGAGCGTTTCCATGCGCGTGAGCTTCGCGGAGAGTTTGTCACGCTCCGCCTGGAGTTTGAGCAAGGTTTTTTCTTCGTCGAGGCGCTGGGCCTGGCGCACTGCCGCATATTCCTCCGGCTCGGGCAACGCCTCGGCAAACCCCGCCGGCAATCCGTCCGCCTCACCGGCTACCAGACGCCGCTGCAATTCCCCGAGCTTCACGAGGAGGATGTTGGGGATGTTTCTTCGTCCGGTTTCAACCTGTGCCACCGTGGCGCGACTGATCCCCGCGAGCCGGGCAAGATCATGCTGCGATAATCCGAGGGATTTTCTAAGGGCGATGATGGATTGCATGTTTTCTGAGGGTGTGTAACAAATATAGCGTAACTGGTAAGCAATTTGTTACGGGGTGTTTGTTACATAGTATGGCGAGCAATGGAATTGATTCGACAATTCACAATTCAACAACTCAACAATGGGAGCTCTCCGCTCTGAAAAAAAAGATGGCCCCCTACGGGGGCAGAATATCGCACGTTGCGCGCCGGTGCTACCGAAGATGGGCCCCTAACGGGGCTGGCTCGCTCTTAGCTCTTCGCTCTTCGCTCTCGCTCTCACTCTCCGCTCTCGCTCTCCGCTCTGCGTTAGTCCAATCCCAGCATCTGTGTACGCGATTTCTTCGATTGACATCCTATATCCAAATCCGCCCCTCCGGGGCTCTGCGTCCGCGCGCATTCCCCTTCCTCCGGCTTACACCGGAGGCTACAGATAAGTCGCCCCAACGGGGCTCGGGAGTTTAGTTGGGTAATGGGGTGATGTGGTAATTACAACTCTTCGCTAAACGACCAGCGATCCGGCAAGGTTATCTAGTATGTAGCTTCTAGTATCTGGAATCTACCCCTTCACCCACCTCTGCACCCACACCGCTTGTCCCGAGGCATTGTGCGCGCGGATGGTGTACATGCCGGGCAGGAGGGAGGTGATGTGAAGTGTTGTCGCACCGGGATGATTGGCGGACAGATGAAGTACGGATCGTCCGGTTAAATCGCATACTTGAAGCTCTTGCACACCCATCATCGCGCTGGAAGGAATGGTCAGCTGATCCAACGCCGGGTTGGGATAGACCGGCGACACGGATGGGTCAGCAATCTCATCCACACCCACCGGTAAGGCCAGGCGCAGGATCAGTCCGTCCGTGGAGCCTGCATAATTTGGGAGCCAGGCATCCTCGGATACGGGCATATCGGCTGAGGTGGTGAATCCCACAGCGAAAAGATGCGTCTCGTCCAATGAAATTGAATATATCCGATCAATGGACGAGCCCGTGGCGTAGAATCCGCACATGGCCAATTCACCACTTGGCAGAAACTGGGCAATCATACCATCTGCATCGTTGTTAAATGTGGTGCCCGAATTGAACTCAATGTCGTCACCATTCACCGAGTAACCGACGAGCCATGAGTTCCCGGACGGATCCAATTTGATATCGTGAACGGCTACGAAAGAACTGTGGTAAGTTCCCCATTCAATTTCAAGTTCTTCGTTAAAAGAAGCAATGAATGCCGCACTGATTGGAGCGGGGTCATCAAGAAGCACGTGGTTTCCATGATTTATCCCATTGGAAGAATCAGACAACCCACCTAACGCCAAAAAGCCACCTGATGCATCGATAGCCTGAAACATATCATCCCCGTCTCCGCCGAAATACCTGGCCTTAATTAAATTTCCGTTCAAATCAAGTTTGACGAGAATTGCATCATTCGGCCCCCCCCATGAAAGTATTTCCTTCTGCGGTATTGAATGCTATTCCGGATGTCGAGTGAGTCAATCCGGCGCCGTAGAGGTATCCATTTTCGCACTTAATCGCAAGAAGATTGTCCATTAGTGGTCCGCCGAAATATCGCGACCAAACGATCTCACCGTCAGGAGTCATTCGGGTAAAAAACATATCCACGCCGCCGGCGCTGCTTGTTTGCTGACTTCCGGGTGATGCGACGTCGGTGCTTTCGCCTGCTGAACCTGATAGTATGAAGTCTCCGTTATCGAGTGGTTCAACCTGCCGAAGAGTTGCATTCGCGTAGAAATAGGAACTCCATATCCGATTGCCATTTTCGTCCATGCGCAATATGAAGCGTGTGCCGGAGGATATCGGAAATCCGCCGGGATAATACAAGCCTTCTGAGGAATTTGTCTGGCCTATCACTACTATGCTGCCGTCCGCGAGTATTGCCATATCCTCTGGAATTTGATCCAAAGAAGCTCCGAAGTAGGTGTACCATAACACATTCAAATCCGCATCAAGCCGGCATATGAAGATGTCATCCCAACCTGCTAATTCGGGTTGAAATGCGCCGGGCGTTGACAGCCCCTGCGCAGATGTTTGTCCGAGGCAATAGATACCTCCGTCCGGTGCCCCGCGAACTTTAAAAATGTGATCAAAGCCATTGCCGCCAAAGAAGGTGGACTTCTCCAGGGTAAGTTGCGCACTCAGCGATGTGAAACTGAAAAGTAACGGTAGAATGAATCGGTTCATTACGACACTATTTGAGCACTAATTTAACCCGGAATATGCAGGCGGTTCGAACATGAGATTCAAAACGACAAAGAAGACGAGCACTCGCGCAAGTTTAGGGCGCGGACGCGTGGTCCCCCCTCACTATTCGACAATTCAACGTTACCGCCGGGGGCTGAGCGGTGGTATTGATGAGAAAAAAACTCCATGAAACTCCATTCCCTCCCTGACTCTATGGTGAAAAACAAAATCGTAGCACGGAGGACGCGGAGGTTGCACGGGGGCCACGGAGGGAATTCCATTCTCCATTCTTTGCGAATACCATTGCCATCTTATGCGCATAACATCTCCCAAAAGTGATTCATCAAAGTCGCGACCTTGGCCGATGAAGATTAAATACAGGTAGAGATGGGCGGACAGGGCTGAAAAAAGAAACGCTCCTTGCGGAGCGTCGGACCAGAGATGCTATCTCTGGCGCTGTTACAAGCACAAAGATAATAAGGATTATGGAACGTGCAAGCAATCAATCCGAACGTGAGCGTGTAATCGTGTATGTAGACGGATTTAACCTCTATTTCGGAATGATCGAAGCGGGATTCAGCTATTGTAAGTGGCTCAACTTAACGGCACTGGCACAATCACTCCTGAAACCCGGACAACTTCTGGCAGATGTTAAATACTTCACAAGCAAAGTCGGTAATAATCCGGAAAAACAGAAACGCCAGAGAACTTATACTGAGGCGCTGGAAGAGCAAGGGGTTAAAATTCATTATGGTCATTATCAAAAGAATTCTGTGGAGTGTAACCGCTGCGGACACATTTGGCCAGAGTACAATGAGAAAATGACTGACGTCAATATTGCGACGCAAATGATTATTGATGCTTATCAAGACAACTTTGATATGGCCTTGCTGATATCAGGTGACAGCGATCTTGTTCCTCCGATCAGGGCTATTCATGAAAATTTCCCGGAGAAAAGAGTATGTGTGATGTTTCCTCCACGCAGGCATAGCAGTTCTGTAGCGTTGATCGCCAAAGGGTCATATACCATTGGACGGAAAAAACTGGTTGACAGTCAATTCCCGCAAGAGGTGATAAAGCGCGACGGATATATTCTCAGAAAGCCGGAGGAATGGAAGTGACAGGTCGACGGAATTGATTCGACAATTCACAATTCGACAATTCAACGATGCCGCTGGGAGCTGAGCGGTAGTATTTGCAAGTAAAAAAACTCCGTGGAACTCCAATCGCTCTTTGCCTCTGTGGTGAGAAAAGTGACGCTTCGCTTTGTTGGGAACGCAAAGATTTTTCTATTCCCGAGTCCAATGGCCCCCCCCCGCTAGGGCAAGGTTATCTAGTATCTAGCATCTAGAATCTAATTTGGTAATTGGGTGATGTGGTAATGCCACCCCTTCGCTGAACGACCAGCGCCCCGGCAAGGTTATCTAGAAGCTAGCATCTATTGCGGTAATTCCGGAATTCAGAGAGTGTCCATTTCTGAATGATAAAATATTAAATAGTTAATGAAAAGAATCCGCGATTGAAGGGTTATCACTTATATTTGAAATCTAAACCTCATAATTATGCATCGTTACACAATCTTTCGTTACAGTTTGAGCGTCCTGACAGCTATGTTAATCATAGGTGGCCTGATGTCATGCGGGAAGGAGGAACCCGTAGAGTTCCCCGACAATTGGGAAAGAGCTGGATCCCAGTGCTCCAACGGGCAATTGGACGACGGGGAGTTGCAAATCGATTGCGGTGGCACGTGTCCGCCCTGCGCTGACGTAGAACCTCCATGTTCAGTGAATCTGGGGACATTGCAATACCATGGCGGAACCTACAATATCTCATCTGTGATTGTTCAGACGTACGGGATAATTATATCGGCAGCCGGAAGAACGGTGAACATAGTAACCGGAAATCCATTGATCCCGAATACTGAATATAATCTAACCGCTGCGAACACTCCCACCGGGAATACGGCTAGAGTGACTCTCAACGACGCAGGCTTGATCTATAATTCCCAGAATAATTTAGGTACGTTCACCGTCACGGGGCCTTCGAGTAGCCCTACTTATGTCCTCTGCGATGCAGCGTTGTTGCAGCCGAATTTCAACAACACCAGAATGGCGGCTTTCAAAGCTGATGACAACTGATTCATTTATCCTATACACTTACTCTTATGAAAAAACTGATTGGGATATTCGTTATCCTCAGCGCGGGCTTTTGCGCAACTGCACAATCCGGAACAGTAAACGGAACGGTATTATTGGATAGTCCGGAAGAAGCGAATTTTTACAGGTTCAGGATTCCGCTGTGGTGCGCCACGCTTTCCGGACACAATACCAGCGTATATGATCTGGCTCTCGGAATTGATATTAAGCCAAACGACAAATTCATCATTAACGCTGACTACCGGATTGGTCTGGCCGATCGGGTTTTCCCGGAAAACAGCCTGAACCGCAATGGTCCGAAGGCGTATGCAACGGGTGCAACTGTTTTCCCGCAGAACAAGGCCTTGCCTGCGCGAAATATCGATGTGGCGGTGACGTATTTCTTCATCACGAAGTCGAAGAGCAAGAATTTGCGATTTAAGCTTAAGCAAGTGGGAAATGTAGAGTATGTCACCTATGTGCCGGGCACGGAAATCGAGCAGTGGGGTATCCGCGGTGGTTTTTTGGCTGGCTCTACATGGTACGGAATGAATGATGTCACCGTCGAATACGGGGAATCACTTGATTTTCTCAATGGCGACAATATGTTTGAGCAAAGTACCAATCTGCGATACAGCCAGCTCCGCGTGGGGGTTGGATTTTCCCAGACATCCAACCTGTGGGTGAACTTCGATGATTACGGTGTACGGGGGAATGTGGGAACGGTATTGTACTACGCGGACCTGCTGGTGGGAATGCGCAGCGATCTTGACGATGTGTACTACGCAGAGCGGGGAGTTGACGAAGCCAATACGTACTTTTATACGCCGGGTGCAATCGATGAATCGGTGAAGTCGGCGCGACTTGGCTTTGAAATAGGATTGCGTCAATTGCCTTGCAGAGGGGCCTTTTCCGGATACGCGGCTCTTGGGCGCATAAATGGAATTCAGGGAGGAAGCAATGGCTATTTCCGGATGGGCGCGCAGATAAGTCTGGGAACCCGCACAAAAGAGCCCAAAGTGTAAGAGGCGGAAGCTGGAGGCTGGATAACCTTGCCGGATCGCTTGTCGTTTAGCGAAGGGGTGATGGGGTAATCTCACCTTTTTACTGAGCGACGGAATTGATTCGACAATGCACAATGCGACAATTCAACCTTGCCGCCCGGACCTGAGCGGTGGTATTTCTGAGTAAAAAAACTCCGTGGAACTCCAATCGCTCTTTGCCTCTGTGGTGAGAAAAAATCGGAGCACAGAGGCCCCGGAGGTTGCACGGAGGTCACCGAGGGAATTCTATTCTCTATTCTCCGATATCCAATCTCTGCAACCGCTCTCCGCTCTCCGCTCTCGCTCTCCGCTCTGCGTTGGTTCCATCCCAGCATCTGTGGACGCGCCTTAGGCGGGTTGCCATGTGCGATGGCACCGCGCGGTCGCGGCAAGCCGGCTCAGCGCGGGAACAGATGCGAGGCCCCACGGCCTGAGTGCATATTTAATAGGATAATGGGGTAATGGGGTGATGGGGTAATGCAGCCTTGTCGCTAAGCGACTAGTGATCCGGCGAGGTTTCTAGTCTCTATTCTCCAGTCTCTATTCTCTTAAGAAAAAAGTCGGGATGACTGGACTCGAACCAGCGACCCCCACGTCCCGAACGTGGTACGCTACCAACTGCGCTACATCCCGATGTCCCCGACTGGGGTGCGCAAATATAAAACGCCTGCGGAGCTTCCGCGCGGCGGTCAGCTGAAGGAAAGTTTCAAAAAATCATCCCAGAGCACATCCTCGGGCGGCGGCGCCACAATGGTGATCGGCACGCGCTTTACCGGATGCACAAACTCGATTTTCCGCGCGTGAAGGTGAATGCTGGCGTTGTCGTTCGTGCGCCGGCTGCCGTATTTCACATCGCCCTTAATCGGGCATCCGAGGCTCGCCAGCGTGGCGCGGATCTGATGATGCCGACCGGTTTTCGGATATACTTCGAGGTAGGTGTAGTTATCTCCCTCACCCACGACTTTATACCGCAACTCCGACTCCTTGCGGTTGTCCGCAGGAGCGTCGAACGCAAAGGTCTTGTTCTGTTTTTCGTCCTTCCACAGGTAGTTGATCACATGCCCCTCGCGCTCCGGCGGCATGCCTTTTACCACGGCCCAGTAGGTCTTCTGCACTTCGCGGTACTTGAACTGGTTGGAGAGTCTGTTCAGCGCCTTGGTGGTGCGCGCGTAGAGCACCACTCCGCTCACAGGACGGTCAAGCCGGTGCACAGTGCCAATGAAGGCGAGGCCGGGCTTGTTGTATTTGTACTTGACGTAATCCTTCACCACATCGCACAGCACCGGGTCGCCGGAGATATCACTCTGGATGATGTCGGAGTTGCGTTTGTTGACGGCAATGATGTGGTTGTCTTCGTAGAGCACGCGAAGGTTTTCGACGTTGCTCATGATGATCGGCTCCTTGGGAGCCTGCACCCAATCCTTTCGGGAGGGAGATGTATCCGGTGTACTCATGAACTTGTAGCGCGTATGCGACGGTGTGTGTCGCTGCGGTGCAAAGATAACGGAAGGCGCGCTGCGGGTCAGGGCGCATCCGGTTGCCCGATGCCATATACATCTTCATACACCAGTGTGTCGCCATTCACCACTTCGCGCAGGTCATAGCGGAATCGCACCCGCGTGCCGATGGGCGCGTGGTAGTAGATGGTCCATGCATCGTCTTCGCGTGTGCCCACACAGCCGTTGGAGTAGGCCTTGCCGAGTGTTTCGCGGTTGGTGGTGGGGTGAATGAGTGAGCCCTGACGGCGGCCATCAATCTCCGGCTCGAGCCACGGAATTTCGGGCATGCGTGTCCACACGCCATCATCGCGCGTGGTGCCTTTGTAGCGCTTGCCGGTGCGCGGATTCACATACCACGGCGACCGCGCAATGCGCACGATGTATCCGTCGCCAATGGGAGTGCGGAGCGATTTGCTCTTGTCAATCACGGCGAGAAACGCGCGTGCATTACGTCCGACGCGCACAGGAGCCTTGAGCAGCGTATCCCCGCGTGCGAGCAGCAGCAGTTGGAATGCGGGAATGTTGACATCCACCACCACATCGCGCAGCAGGTTGCGGATGCGCTGGCGGTGCAGGGAGTCGGGCACAGCGAGGGAATCACCGCGGTGAAATACGACGAGTGAGAGCGGATCGGTGACTGTTTTTCCACGCGCCGCGAGGTTGTAATAATCGTGGCTGCGCAGTGTATCGAGGATCCATGGATTGGCGTGTACGAGCAGGTATTCATCCACCGGATGGCCGGCGAGGTTGCAGGCTGCTACGGTGCTGTCCATGAAGGTGAAATACCGCTCCGCGGTGATGTCACCGGTGATGCGGATCCATGCTTCAATGCCGCTTGAGTCAGGCCACGCGCTGAGGGGCACGCGGAGTTCGCGCGGCACATTATGCAGTTCCATGGCCGGCTGCCGGCGCGGGGTGCAGCTGATGAGGAGGAGGAGAAAAAGAAATGCGAAGCATCGGAGCATCGCGGTAAAGTTATCCGGTTATCCCCGTGGTGGTGTCAATACTTTGTTGGGCAAAGGCCCTGTGCGTAGCGCCCGATGTCGCCTCTTTGCAGGAAATACTTTTGGCATGTCTGTTTTCGAAATCACCGGCGGTAACAAACTCAAGGGCACCGTCATTCCCCAGGGCGCAAAAAACGAAGCGCTGCAAATCGTATGCGCCGTGCTGCTCACCGCAGAGCCCGTTACCATCACGAATATTCCCGAGATTGTGGACGTCCTCAAGCTGATTGACCTCCTTGGCGACATGGGCGTGAAGGTGGAAAAACTCGCGAAGGGCGAATACCGTTTTCAGGCCGACAACGTCAACCTCGAATACCTCAAAACGGCCGATTACAAGAAGAAGGCCGCAAGTCTGCGCGGCTCCATCATGGTGGTGGGACCGCTGCTCGCGCGCTACGGCAAAGGCTATATCCCCAAGCCCGGTGGCGACAAGATCGGCCGTCGCAGGCTGGACACCCACTTCCTCGGATTCCAGAACCTCGGTGCGAAGTTTCACTACGATGCCGGCGATAGTTTTTACAGTGTCGAAGCGAGCGAGCTGAAGGGCACCTACATGCTGCTCGACGAAGCCTCCGTAACAGGTACCGCCAACATCGTGATGGCTGCGTGCATGGCAGAAGGCACCACCACGATTTACAATGCTGCGTGCGAACCGTATCTGCAACAGCTCTGCAATATGATCAACCGCATGGTCGGAAAGATCAGCGGCATCGGGTCCAATATGCTGATCATCGGGGGCGTAAGCATACTCGGAGGTTGTGAGCACCGCTGTCTGCCGGATATGATCGAGAT
>JBKDGH010000167.1:0-7127 GCA_046336655.1 Flavobacteriales bacterium
CCACTGAAGATGCTAGATACTAGAAGCTAGATACTAGATAACCTTGCTCGATCGCCGGTTGCTCATCGAAGGGCTGCCATCGTTGAATTGTCGAATTGTGCATTGTTGAATCTGCTTCCCCCTCCGTGACCTCCGTGCAACCTCGGTGGCCTCCGTGCTACGATTTTATCTTTCACCATAGAGACATAGAGCGAGTGGAGGTTCATGGAGTTTTTTTTACTCTGTCGATTCAATCAACACGTTCCTCCGACGTGTCGAAAAAACGAAGAAAAATCGACACGTTATGCATTTTGTCCAGACATGATGGCGTAGCTCTTGATTGTCTGGGAATAGGAGGACGGTCCTGGCGCTTACCATCGCCGGCTGCCATCTCATACCTGTATCCTTCCCGAAAACGTTGTGGTCGGGCTATTTCAACAGGTTGAGGTAGTGCTGATAGACTGCTTCCGCCGTTTCGAGGGGGATGTTGTTGTCACGGGCGAGCTGGGCGATATCAGGCTTGGTTCCTGCGTTTAACGAAGGAATCAACGCATCCATAAAACGGTTCATGCCATCCGTGGGGTCTTCGCCAATTTTCACCGCATCGTCGAACAGTTCTTCAAACGGATGCAGTGGGATCTTCCTCATTAAAACCCTTTCCGCCAACTCCAGCATGAGAGGCGCCACGGATAGGATAGGCTCATCCGGAATGTCAAAACCGGCAGCGTTCAGAGCCGTGGTGAGACGATCAAAATTTTTCTCTGAATAAGCCACGCGGTAAAGGGTCTTGTGCTCTTCGTCGAGGTAGGCTGTGCCGATCAGCTTGTCGGGCTGCTCGCCTTCCTTCGCTAGCAGGGTCATTTGAAGGATTGCATCGCGTACCTCACACTCAAAGGTTTCTGAGATGTTTGGCTGATCAGGAAACGATGCCGGATCTTCGGAGGTCACAAACCGCATTGGGATTCCACCCGTCAGGATGTCCGGTACGTGAGAAATGTCGTGCAACAGAAAATAGTGAAATGGATGGGCGTGAACATGGGCCATGATTTCTTCATCGCTGTCCACCGCCGGATCCATCTCCGAAGCGTAGAAGTAGATATCATCCGGGGTTAGTCCGGACAGGCAAATGTTCAGGCCGTAGTATGTCCAGCATTTACCGTTCCAGACACGGAGTACGAACCACATCTGCGCCTGATCGTGTACCGATGACTTTTGCAGGGAAGGTGAGTAGAGAAGAATCTCTTCTCCGGTGAACAGATCAAGTGCCTGGAAGAAGTCCGGTGCCGGACTCTGCAGGAGTTTGATAAACGCGAATTGCGCGGCTTTTGACACCAGTATTTGTAGGAATTCCTTATCCTCCGCCGGGCGCCTCTGAATGGCCTTGTGATCGAGGTATTTCTCCAGCAGACCGTTCCTTTTGAGCAGCCGGTAGCTTATGTATTCTCCCATGAAATAGGGAAGCACCTGCTTGTCCCATTCTTTGATGATCTGCACATGAGGCTTCATCAGGCGGATCATTTCACGATCCAGTTCTTCTCGCTGGGCCGCATAGGGGATGAGAAATTCATCCATGACTCGGCGGCTCAAAACAGCTTGTGCGTTGCAGTAGTGCGGAGGTTATCGAAATTGGGGAGTGACATGGTGGGCAAGATAGTGGTTGGCGCCTATAGTCTGCTTGTGTAAGGATGTGATAATCGCAGTCCTTCTGATCAATCAGAGCCGAAGGAATTGGAAAACGAAAGACGACTTGCTATCGGCGGGCTTTTCCCGTATCTATTTTTTCTTAGTGTGTGAAAATGAAACAGGTGATTGTTCGGAAACCGGACACGGGCAATTATCTTTGCGGTGCGATCCACACGCAACGGTCATGTCTCAGTCATTTACATCTCAGTCCCTCGGGAAGCGCATTATGAAGCTTCGCAAGGCGAAGGGCTTTTCGCAGGAAGAGCTCGCATCGCACATTGGCATTTCGCGCACGTCTCTGGTACAGATTGAATCCGGAAAGCGGGGAGTAGATGTGCTCGAAGTACATAAGATGTCGCTCGTGCTGGGATTTTCCATTGATGACATCCTGTCGGAAAATTTCGGAATGGGGTATGCAAAGGATGATGCCGACAGTGATGTCATTCGCGAACCCAAGGAAGAGTTGCGGATATCTGTTCCGGTGCTGAAGCAGGCGAAGTTCCGCAATGTGTTGCTTTATATTCTGGAGCGCTGCGCCGGTAAGCCGAATTTCGGAGAGACCGTCTTGAACAAGATTTTGTACTTCTGTGATTTCAATTATTACGAGCTGTATGAAGAATCACTGACCGGAGCGCGGTATAAGAAATTGCCCTATGGTCCGGTGCCGCAGAAACTCGATCAGATCATTCGTGGAATGATTGAAAAGGGCCAGTTGCAGCGGGTGAAGAGCGAGTACAACGGATATCCACAGACGCGTTATTTGCCGCTGGAAAAGCCGGATCTTACTGCATTGTCTGCGGCCGAAAAAACGGTGATTGATCAGGTGCTTCAGCAGTTGAGTGACTGGAGTGCGTCCAAGATCAGCGAGTATTCCCACAAGGATATGCCGTGGCTGGCCACGGAAGATGGCCAGTACATCCACTACAACCTGGCCTTTTACCGGGAGTTACCGTTCTCTGTTCGTGTGTATGAAGAAGAACAAGAATAGGCGATGGAGTTTGAAATGCTTCCTGAATACGAGAAGGATTTTAAGCGGCTGTTGAAACGTTACCGCACGCTGGAGTCCGATATGGAAGTTGTGCGGCGTGTGTTGACCGTTCGTCCGGGCGCATCACCTCCCCACAGCATACGTATAGAAGGACTTGGCATCACCGATTGTGTGATTAAGCTGCGGCGCATAGCGAGCGACAGTATGAAGGGCAGAGGCAGCAATTCCGGCTTGCGGCTGATCTATGCGCATTACGAAAAAGAAAACCGGATAATTCTGATTGAGCTGTATCACAAGAGTGATAAGGAGAACGAGGACAGGGAGCGGATCAGGAAGTATTTCAGGTAAGCAGCGCAGTAATCACATAACTCCTTCCACCAAACGTAAACGAGTCGCCGGTGTGCTTGCCGAGGAAGACTTGTCCGAGGGGCGATTGCGCGGAAAGCGCCATGATCAGTCGAGCAGGTTTTTGCGAAGCGCAAACAGGTAGAAGTGTTCCACCTTTTGTCGGGCCCACGGGGTCTTGCGCAGAAATTTCAAGCTGGATGCAATACTCGGCTCGTGGCTGAAGCACTTGATCGGTATTGCCTTTGCGAGATCTTCCCAGCCAAAGCGCTCCACCAGCCGCGTGAGAATCATCTCAAGCGTGAGACCGTGAAGGGGATTGTTTTTTTGAGGAGCGGGAGGCATTGCAGGAGTGCGCGAAGGTCGGGAAGTTTTTGGTTTGTCGGGTTCAGGCTGGTGATGGAGGAGAGGTGATTTCAATGGCAGGGGTGGCTTTTGAAGTGTATATCTAAGCGGATTATTGGCTAGGTACTATCATTAAAACAGGTATATTTATTCAAAATAAGCGTCATGAAAAACATCATTGTGCTATTCCTTTTACAAGGATTGATTAGTTCTGTCGTCGGACAGACTAATCCTCTGGATGTGACTTTCGCGAGTGATGGCGAGCTGTCTTTGTCTTTTGGCACCTCCAATGAGGCGATGTGTGGCGTGGCGTTACTGCCTGACGGTCGCATAATGGTTGCAGGAGCGTCGGAGTCAAATGATTCAGAAGGCGTGAGAGTTGTGAGGCTTTTTCCGGATGGCAGTTTGGACACAAGTTTTGGAGTTGATGGTATGATGGAGCTACCTGCTTCTGATTTTCAATACAACTATTCGGTTTTTGCCTTTACTGCTCCGGATGGAGATGTGTTGGTTTTATCAGGGGGATGGGGCGGATCCTCAGATTCAGAGCGCGTAACGATATGGAAAATAGACAGTGAAGGAGAGCTGGATCCGGATTATGGAGAAAACGGATTGGTCACGATTCCGGAATTCAGTATGTATTGGTGGTATATGTGGCCGATTATAGAAACTGATGGGAGCATTTATCTTCCCGGGGTGGATTTTTCCCACCCTCTTGATGTGCCGGGACTTGCTGTGATCAGTCCGCAGGGAGAGGTGAATATGGATTTTGCTACAGACGCCCGGCTTCTTTTGGATGGTGACTTTTTATTTCGCATGATCAGACTACAAGGCGGTGGATGGGTCTTCTTTGGTTTTGGGGATACTACTACCGACAACAAGATAGTCCGCACCGGACCGAATGGCGAGATTGATCCCATGTTTGGAAATGATGGTGTACTTATCGTTGAAAATGGATTTGGCGATTTGATTGAATTGGAGGATGGTTCGTTGTTAATGACTCGTGGATCTGCTGATGGCGATCTGATGCGGATTAACCCAGCAGGAGAGCCTGACATTACCTTCGGAAACGTAGGAAATGTTGACCTCCCCGGAGAATTCCAGTACTACCGGTTTCACCGTGATTTCCTCGGGGAAATATCTGTTTGGGGAAGTATAGATATAGGGGAAGAAGGGAATAATTATTATTTCAGTCGGGTCAATGAATTTGGTTACCCGGTAACTGACAACCCGGATTCGCCCGATGGATTGATTGAGCGGATTCTTTATCCACCGTCACTCGGACAAATGGTCAACCAGCCGGACGGCAGGATTTTATTGTCATCACGTTCACCGGCACCCGGAGAAGGGGTGAAGGCCTACGTCGCCCGGATTGATCCTGCCTTGGTGGTGGGAGTGGAGTCTGCACACATGGAATCCCCTACTTTTCTGATGAGTCCGAATCCCTGCCGCGCGGGTGACCAGCTCACGATGGAATTGTCACCGGATATGGTTCACGACCTGCGCAATGTGACACTCTGTTCCTTGTCAACCGGACAAACGCACGAAGTATCAGTTATTCCATTCCACGCAGAAACCGTGATGGCGATTGAAATTCCGCAGTTGGCCGCAGGTGTTTATGTGATTAGTCTGCACACCGACAGCCAATCCCTTCAATCGCGGTTGGTGGTGATGGAATGAGAAAATTCACTGCAGCATTAGTTGTCCCCGTAAATCATCTCACCCTTCGTGAGCCAGGAGAGTCCGAAGGCCCAGACGGCGATGGCTTCGAAGACGAAGGTGCCGCAGATGCGATCGTACCATTCCGATTCCAGGATGAAGCCGAAGACGAGCATGGTAACAATCGAAAGCCAGATAACCCAGCCCGAGATGCGGAAGATGATGTTTCGTTTCGCTTTTGGTGAGCCGGAGGTGATAATGGCGTTGGATTTCGTGAACTGAATCAGCGACATGTAACCGAGCAGGCTCAGGAAAATGGCGGCAGCAACCAGGTGAAGAATGCCGCGGAGTTTATTCGCGGGAATGGAGATGATGACGCCGTGTCCGAACCGCTCGAATTCCTCCGGGCTCAGATTGGAGGTTGGGAGGATCAGGAGAATCAGTGCGCACAGACCGGCCGACAGCGAAATGAAGAAGTCCGTTTTATCGTAGCCTTTATAGGTGATTAAAAACACCCCCAGCGTTCCTACGATGATGTAGAAAAAGCTGGAGGCGAAGGTGTAGTAAAAGTGGCTGATCGAAGGCATCATGACCCACTCTTCCGAACCAATGGACGCCACCACCGGCAATATCACCGGCAGCAGAATGCCGAGCACGCCGATAATCTTTCGCAGTGCCTTATCCGACGAAAACCAGACCGGGCTGTTGTCGGAGTAGTTGGGGAGCTTCATGGATTATTCATGTCTTGGTTCGCTCAAAAGAGAAATATCCTTGGTCGCTGAGTTGAACCAAGGATATAACTTGAATAATGCAAGATAGCTTGTTATCGGTTCACTTGTTTTTACCTTCTTCTGCTTTGGTAGATTCAGAGTATATGGAAATTCCGATCCCGGCCCCAAACCACAGATTACCGTGACTCTCCCAGTTGTCTTTGTTAGAATCGCTGAGGTTGTCGCAACCAATAAAAAGTCCTGCCTGAACAGCTTTGTATTGAAATACAAGCCCGGTAGACAGCGTTAAGGCGGAGACATTGGAACTTTCAGAGATACGGCCATCGGTGTTTGTCTCATTAATTGTTACGTCGGAAAGACCTATTCCGATTAATCCGCTCATCTTGAAATTTGAGTTGAACGAGAAACTGACCCCGCCCATTCCAGACAAGGAAACGTCTTTGTCAAATGATCTGGAATCAGGGCGGTATTTGAATGGCATCGTAACGGCTCCTGCAGATGCATTCCATCCTCTGACTACCTCATCACAGAAAATGTCAATGTTTCCGGAAGTCATTATGAAAAAGCGGGTGTGCCACCGACTGTTCTCGTAGTAGTAGTTATAGGCTTGAATCTTTTGTTGGTTTGTTACTGAGCTGGACGGAATCGAGGGGATGGTATTACTTTTTTTCGTTGAGGGGCCTGGATTCAATGCAGCGATAGTGTTTAAGTCATTTTCCGTTCCCCATTGCCAGAATTTGATTACCAGATCACCAGTAGCTGTTTGATTTACAACCGTGAATTTAGATCCGGATGGTAATTGGACAGGATTGAATCCTGACGTGTCGCCGCTGATGTCACATGCGAAAAGCGACATGTTCACTTTGATTTTATAGGCCTTCCCGATCTTGCTTTGACCCATCGTAAAAAGAGAAGTGCCCATACAGCAAATGAGAAGTGCAGCTGTGTAAAGAATGTGTTTCATTAGTTGGGGTTTTAGTGTTTGTAATCTTTGTTTTATGTCGCCGTTCCGAGTGAGGATATTGCTCTATTGTTTCAGTTTAGTCAGCTCTCCTTTCATTGAAATCTCTACGTAGGCAATGCTTTCTGTCCATAAATCGTTGGAGAGTACGTTGGCTATTAATTCTTGTAGTAATCAGGAATCACCGCCCGAAAGCAACGAAAACCCCAAATCCAAATCAACCCAAACTTGATATCCGGTAGGTTTTGGGTGAAATCCATCGTGATTTGAAGGAAATCCGGCGGAATAAAAAAAGGGAGTGACAGCCTCTTAGCTGTCACTCCCTCATTTATTTGGTCCGGAAAGGGCTTATCCGGGGTTACTCCGGATTCCCTTTTTCGGCCGGCCGGATGGTGTATCTCAAGGCTACCCCTAAGTATTGCGATGTGGTGTACAC
>JBKDGH010000168.1:0-5109 GCA_046336655.1 Flavobacteriales bacterium
AAAAAAAATCAATCGTAGCACGGAGGCCCCGGAGGTTACACGGGGGGCACGGAGGGAATTCTATTCTCCCAAACCCACCGCCGGGACATTTGCACATTCCAGGACGCACGGCCGTGCGTCCCTACAACCCGCGCATTTACACATTTGCACACCCAAAGACGCACGGCTGCGCATTCCTACCAGGGCATTTGCACACCCAAAGACGCACGGCCGTGCGTCTCTACTAGCACACTAGCATACTAACACACTAGCATACTAAACCAAACCCACTGCTACCAAGCACCCCATCAGCCCATCAGCCATTACTTTTGCCCCCCAATGAATATCACTCCCGGCAAAATCCAGACGCTTCCCGTATTCCGGGGCGATGAGAAACCCTATCTGCTCGGCGATGCGGAAAACCACGTGGCGCTTGCCCGCGGTGAACGCCTGCCACGTCCGGATGAACCCCAGGAAGCGGAGGTATTTGTCTATTTCAACGAAGACCGCGAACTCGAGGCGTCACGCCGTCTGCCGACCATTGAAGTGGGCGGACTCGGTAGTTTCCGCATCAAAAACGCCAACGACCTCGGCGCGTTTGTGGACATCGGCATGCGCCGCGATATTCTCATTCCGCTGCGCGAACAACGCGTGACGCTGGAGACAGGACGCATGACATTGATTACCCTGCAATGCGACATGGAACACCGCAGGCTCTTCGGAAGCACCCGATTCTTGCAGTACTTCGTGAACAGTGGTATTCATGTGCAGCGCGGCGATGAGGTGGAATTCCACATTGCCGAGCGACTCGAAGCCGGCTGGCGTGTGATCATCAACGCGAAATGGACAGGGATCCTGTTCGATCAGGAAATCATGCGCCGCGTGCACGAAGGCGAAAAACTGAAGGGGTACGTGCGAAAGCTGGAAGGGAAAGACATTGTGGTGAGCATGCAGCGCGAAGGCGAAGAACTCATCCATGACGCCGTTGAACGCCTCATGGAGTTCCTGCAACATCACAACGGATATATCCGTCTTAACGACGACAGCGACCCCGAAGAAATCAAACTCCGCCTGCGGATGTCCAAAAAGACATTCAAAAAAGCTGTCGGACAACTGTATAAGGAACGGAAGATTACGATGACGAAGTTTGGGATCAAACTGGTCAGATAATGGGGTAATAGGATAATGGGGTGATGTGGTAATTATGGCCCAGCGCCAAAAGACAATTGATAAGGACAGGTTATCTAGTATCTAGTATCTAACATCTAGTATCTATAAAAGTGATAGGCAAACACATCCGGAACATAAGATACAGCCTGGGCCTCGAAATGGGCCTGTACCCTGCGCGGGAAGCGGGTGACCTGATCATTATGTACCACAATGTGTTTCCGCACAGCTTGCCTGGACTGAACGTGCGCAACATCGGTCAGCGGGAGTTTTCGGAAGAACTGCAATACCTCAAAAAGCGTTTCAGCGTGGTGCCGCTTGCTGAGCTGTTTGAAACCAAAGCCCGCACACGTCGCGTGGCAATTACGTTCGACGACGGACTGCTCAACAACATGAAGTATGCGCAGCGCACGCTCGAGCAATTCCGCTTACCGGCCACCTTTTTTGCATGCACAGCATACCTCCGCGGACGATCCATTCTGTGGCCGGATCACCTCGCCATGACAGGCTTCCGCACCGGCAAGCCGATTGAATGGGAAGGGGAAACCTACCTCCATCGTCGGGGCAACAGGTACATCAGTAAAGCAGGTAAGAAGCTTACACATGTGCTCATGAAGGCATCCTATGCCGACATCGAGCGCTTTATGGACAGCTGCGAAGAACAAACCGGCTACAAACCCACCGACGATACCCGCCACGAATACCGCTGGCGTGTGATGCGCGCCGAAGAACTGCGCATCATGTCCGAAAGCGCACTGGTGGAAATCGGCAGTCACGGCGTCACCCACGCCAACTTCTGCCAGCTCAGCGATGAGGAAGCGCGCGCCGAACTGGCCGACAGCAAAGCCTATATCGAAAGCGCAACCGGACGCCCGATCACCTCCATCGCCTGGCCATACGGTCTCTATACACGCCGCTCACTCGATCTCGCCGAACAATGCGGCTATACGCGTCAGCTTGCCGTGGACTACCAGCACGACGAAGACAACGCTGACCAGCGTATCCGTTCGCGCGTCGGACTGTACAACGACCGCTCGTGGGTGGAACAAATGCACCAGGTCCACACCGCATTTGTGGAAGAAAACTGATCCGCATGTTCAAATCACTCGTGATAAAAACCGCCGCCTGCCGAAAGTCGAACGAAAAAACCCTGTACTCTTATCCCCTCGGATATGTGTGTGTAGCAACCAAATGATGACAGCCGGCGAACAATGGTCCACCATGCTGCGGGAGTTCTTTGTATTTGACCCCAAAGCACCTTTCATATTTACCTCCGTCCTCTTCTGGATTTTTTTCGCGGGAGTGCTCGCCGTCAATGGCATCATTCACAAGCGCCTGCTCATCCGCAATCTCTTCCTCTTCGCGGTCAGCATTTTTTTCTACTACAAAACCACCGGGCTCTTTTTCCTGCTCCTCGTGTATACCGCCGCGTGGGATTACTTCATGGCCATTCTCATCGAGCGCACGGAGGTCGAATGGAAGCGAAAATCCTGGCTCATCCTCAGCGTAGTGATGAACCTCGGTGTGCTGTTTTATTTTAAATACGCCTACTTCTTCACCGATGCCTACAACACCATCGCAGGCACTAATTATCCCGTATTCAACTGGCTGGCATACTGGAGCAACGGCTTTTTCGGGACGCATTTTACCGTGAGTAAAATTCTCCTGCCCATCGTTATTTCCTTCTTCACCTTCCAGAGCATCAGCTACACGGTGGAAGTATACCGCCGCCAGCTCGAACCGCTGAAAAGGTTCACCGATTACGCCTTCTACGTCTCCTTCTTTCCGCAGCTCGAGGCCGGTCCTATTGTGCGGGCGTCAGAATTTATTCCGCAGATCAACAAGCCTTATCAGCTCACGCGGGATATGCTCGGGTTGGGTATTTTCTGGATACTGAACGGACTGATTAAAAAAATCATCCTCTCCGACTACCTCGCCAAGCAGCTCATTGACCGCGTATTCGAGAACCCCGCAGTATACACCGGCTTCGAAAACCTGCTCGCCATCTTTGGATACAGCCTGCAGGTATATGCGGATTTCAGCGGATATACGGACATTGCCATCGGCGTGGCGCTGCTCATGGGCTTTCACCTCAGCGCCAATTTTAACTCGCCGTACAAGGCCACCAACGTATCTGATTTCTGGCGCCGCTGGCACATTTCACTCTCCACCTGGCTGCGTGATTACGTCTACATTCCCCTTGGCGGCAATCAGAAAGGCAGCATCGTGTCCTATCTGCTGCTCGGTTTCTTCGTCGCACTCATCGCCCTGCTCTCGCAGTCCTGGCTCGTACTCAGTGCATCTGCCGGTGTGCTCGCCGTCCTCCTGCTTACCGCGCTCCTTGTGCCGCGTTTCCGCGCATGGCTCAACACCAACCTCAACCTCATGCTCACCATGCTGCTCGGCGGTTTCTGGCATGGCGC
Source organism: Flavobacteriales bacterium (assembly GCA_046336655.1). Lineage (GTDB taxonomy): Bacteria > Bacteroidota > Bacteroidia > Flavobacteriales_D > Sanyastnellaceae > CANGTU01. The sequence continues at coordinate 3,570 of JBKDGH010000168.1, forward strand.
ATCGTGGAATTTCATGATCTGGGGCGGACTCAATGGCCTCGGACTCGTCTTCTATAAATCGTGGAAAAAAATCAGTCCGTGGGGCGATACCACCAAATGGTATTTCCGCGCATGGTCCATTTTTCTCACCTTTTCATTCATCTCGTTTACGCGTGTTTGGTTCCGCAGCGGCAGTTCCAACAGCTGGAACGACATGGAAAAAACCCATGACATCAGCGAGGAATTCACCTCCGCGCTGGTGATGCTCGACCGCATATTTCTGGGCATGGACATCTCCGTCATTCCGCGGGTACTCGGCACGTATTGGAATGTGGCGCTCGTATTTGCCGTGGGCATGATCATCCACTGGCTGCCCGTGCATGTAAAAGAAGACTACCGCCGCCGCTTTGTGGCGCTGCCCTACTGGGCCATGACGCTCATCTGCTTCGTAGCGGTGGTGCTGGTGTACCAGGTCCTGTCGGCCGGTGCACAGCCGTTCATCTACTTTCAATTCTGACCGTTCGCGCGGATAAACTCAAAGTCGATGCGGTATACCCCGTCTTCGCGCGGACCTTCCACAAACGATGTGAGGCTGTCCGATGCGCTGAACTGATACACAATGCGCGTGGGGAATGAATGCGTGGGATTGATAAACTCCACCATATCAGCCGTTTGCTTTCCCACGCGAAACGGAATGACCTCCGGATTCTGCGGATCTCCGCCCTGTGCGAAATAGGTCATGACGCCGGACGAGTCTTTTGCAATGCGCAGAAACTCGATGAACGTCGTGTCGCCATCTTCCAGAATATAGCCCCGTCCGCGGAACTCACCCTCACCTGCCGGTTGCCATTCCTCAAAGCGGAAACTGCGGTCCTGCGTATTCTCCCAGCGCCCGGTCAGGCGATTGAAATCGAACGAGCCCGAAGGCGTGGACGTGCCGGAGCACGCAGCCAGGAAAAGAGCGAGAGCGAAGAGCGGGCGGGTCACGGACACAAAGCTAATAGAAGCGGGCGAATGGGAAGAATAAAGAGCGGAGAGCGGAGAATAGAATTCCCTCCGCGCCCTCCGTGCAACCTCCGCGTCCTCCGTGCTACGATGTATTTTTTTTCACCACGGAGTCATTGAGACAATGGAGTTTCATGGAGGAACTAACGCAGAGCAGAGAATGGAGAGCGGGAATTCATGAAAACAGAACACTGCATTTCGCATGATTGCACACCTTTGCAGGACAACTCAAACAACTTATTGATGGAGATAGCACTGGTAGTCATCGTCGCCCTCGCCGGAGCCTTTCTGAGTTTCTTCAGCGGGTTCGGACTGGGCACCTTGCTGCTGCCTGCCTTTCTCGTCCTCTTTCCCCCACCCGTAGCCATTGCAGCCACCGCAGTGGTACATATGCTGAACAACCTGTTCAAGCTCTTCCTCGTGGGACGCTTTGCCCAGCGCGCGGTCATCATCGCGTTCGGCATCACGTCCGTCATTGGCGCGTGGCTGGGCGCACAGGGCATGAGTGCGCTGGCGGAGTCAGGCACGCTGTATACGTGGCTGTCTCTTATACACA
>JBKDGH010000017.1:0-6111 GCA_046336655.1 Flavobacteriales bacterium
TCTGCCGGGAGAAGTCACCCGCACGCACCACACGCAATTCCGGCTCACCGACCTCACCGGCAAGCTCATTCGCGAGTTCAGTGCTGATACGGGAAGTACCACGTATATGCTGGATGTGAGCAACTATGCGGCGGGCATTTATTTGCTTATTATGAGGGTAGAAGGTAATGTAATCCAGACCGAGCGAGTGGTGGTAGAGTGAAACGGCATGAATAGAAAAGACTTACGACAAAGAAAAGCTGCTTCCACTGGCCATTACGGAAATCTGATATGGACTGCTGATGTAAGCAGTCTGTCTTTTGGCAGGTATCTGGCCCGCGCATTTTCCGCTGGCCAATTGATTAAATTCGCAAAGTTTCAAATTGCTCGATGAAACACACTCTGTTTGTCCTTTGCATGCTTTCTCAGACTGCCGGCATGGCCCAGCCCTTCAATTTGCGCTATGATTTCATGGGTCTCACCCGACCTGAAGTAGCATGGAGTGTGGAGAGCGAAGAGGACGGAGGGTTTACCGTTTTTACAGGTCAATTGAATTTGAATTTATGGAAGCATGCAACAGGGATTGCTCGGTTTAGCAATTCGGGCAACGTAGTGTGGGAGCGCAATCTCGAGATCGACACTCTTGACATTTATACAGGGGTACACAATAGTTCTCATAAATTGAATGGAGAATATGGATATGTGCTTGGAACAGCATTTATATACGATGGGGCTAACTATATGTACCTGATTCGCTACTCTTCGACGGGTGATACCCTCTGGACCCGCCATTGGTCTTCCGATTTTGGAAACGATGAGATAGGTTATTCAGCTATTGAAGACCCCGATGGAAATTTTCTTATTGTGGGTGTGAGTGACAATGCCAACCAATATTCTATTGGCGTGGTTGCGAAAACCGACCCCGTCGGCAACACGCTCTGGAAGCGCTACTACACGGGCTACACAGGGAGTACCAGCAGTACGATTTTTGGGAGCATTGATAATGCGTTTGGGGGTGGGTATATCGTGGGTAGTGGAACTAGATCCTGTGATACCTGCCCGCTGCAACACCATGTGGTGAGGCTTGACGTAGATGGTAATGTTGTTTGGCAGAATTATTTGGTTAATAACAGCGATGACTCTGGTCCTAAAATCATGCATTATGGTGATGGAACCTATTTCGGAGGAACAGACAGATGCCTCGACCCGCAAGGATATTATGAGTGCAAACCACAAATTATTAAATACTCCGAAAGCGGAGATACCTTGTGGACTCGAGCGTATGGAGAAGACTGGATGTTTCGCTCCTATTTCACAGTATTGAAAAGGCTAAGTGACGGAAATCTCTTCACAGGAGGTCAAATCGAAGATGAAAATATTCAAAAGGGATTTATTGCTAAAGTGGACACCTCAGGCACCATGCTTTGGCAACGTATCTACACCAATGTAGATGGCAACGCTTGCCGCTTCAACGATTTCACTGAACTTACCACCGGTGAACTGGTCGCCGTAGGCGTGGCGTGGCCGCAAGGCGGGGATGAGCCATTGGGGCAAGACACGTGGATACTCAAAACCGATGAGTATGGTTGTCTCATCCCCGGCTGTCATGTATCCGTAGAGGAGCTGGAAAGGCAAGAGCAGTCGTTTTTGGTTGGCCCAAATCCGGCAAGTGACAGACTGAATATCTTTCTGCCGGGAGAAGTCACCCGCACGCACCACACGCAATTCCGGCTCACCGACCTCACCGGCAAGCTCATTCGCGAGTTCAGCGCTGATACGGGAAGTACCACGTATATGCTGGATGTGTCGGAGTATCCTACAGGAGTCTACCTGGTCAGCCTCGTCATTGACGGTCAGAGTATAAAAACGGAGCGGGTGGTAGTGGAATGAATTGAAAAGGTTCGGCCAGGCTCTTTGCTTTCGAGCCAGTCGAGATGGTTGGCACTCAGTTGAACTAGCTTGTAGGAGTTGCCACCCCTCACTCCGGCATCTCCGGTCTATATTTGCCGCGCGCTAATCAACCTCCGCGCGCACTGAACCGCAATGGAACCGAAAGAACATATCAAATGCCTCATCATCGGCAGCGGCCCTGCAGGGTATACCGCTGCGATCTACGCTGCACGTGCTGACCTGAAACCTGTCATGTACCAGGGCATGCAGCCTGGCGGACAGCTCATGGATACCACCGACGTGGACAATTTCCCCGGCTATCCCGACGGAGTGCATGGTCCGAAGATGATGGAAGACCTGAAGAATCAGGCCCTTCGCTTTGAGACAGACATCCGCAGCGGATGGGCTACCAAGGTGGATTTTACCGGACCGAAACACATCGTTGAATTCGACAACGGCAAGCATGTGGTTTCTGCCGATGCGGTGATTATTTCAACCGGCGCATCCGCCAAGTGGCTCGGACTCCCCAGTGAAACGCGTCTGCGTGAGGCCGGCGGTGGCGTAAGTGCCTGCGCGGTATGCGATGGATTTTTCTACCGCGGACAGGATGTCGCTATCGTAGGTGCGGGTGACACCGCAGCTGAAGAAGCAACCTACCTCGCGAAGCTGTGTAAGAAAGTGTACATGATCGTGCGCAGCGACAAAATGCGCGCTTCCAAAGCGATGCAGCACCGCGTGGAAAGCACTCCGAACATTGAGGTGCTCTGGAACACGGAAACGCTCGAAATTCTGGGTGATCAGGGCGTAGAAGGAGCACGGTTCAAAAACAACGTGACCGACGTGGAAAGCACCATTCCCATCACCGGATTCTTCGTGGCGATCGGTCATAAGCCCAATACGGATGTATTCAAGCCCTGGATCGAAATGGACGAAACAGGTTATATCAAAGGAATACCCGGCACTGCCAAAACAAATATCGAAGGAGTGTTTGTAAGTGGTGATGCAGCAGACAAGGTGTACCGTCAGGCGATCACTGCCGCAGGTACCGGTTGCATGGCTGCACTCGATGCGGAACGGTATTTGGCAGCGAAGGGCATTCACTGATGACCCCGCAATGGCTTTTCGCTTCGCACTGATTCACCTGTTCGCTCTTGCTCTTTCGCTGCTGCTCATGCGGTCTGCGTTGGCGCAGGAACCAGATTCTGCGATAACTATTTCCCGCGAAGAGCTGCTTGGCAAAATAGATCCTGCAACACATCCGGGGTTTTCTCCGGTGCCCGCTTCCATAGCTTCGCGTGAAGGAATGTACCTGCGCTCAGAAGTGCTCACTGCCTTTCAGGCCATGCGCGATTCGGCAAAGAAAGATGGCGTCAACCTCATCATCCTTTCTGCCACACGTCCGTTCAACCACCAGAAAAGCATCTGGGAGAAAAAATGGAACCGCAGCAAATACGCCGGCTGGAGCGATGCCGAAAAGGCGCTGGATATTCTGAAATACTCCTCCATGCCCGGTACAAGCCGTCACCACTGGGGTACTGACCTCGACATCAACAGCCTGGAGCCGGCTTATTTCACTTCGGGTGAGGGTAAAAAAATCTACGACTGGATGTGTGCCCACGCAGCGGACTTTGGGTTTTGTCAAACGTATACCAGCAAATCCGCCGGACGCACCGGCTACGAGGAGGAGCATTGGCACTGGAGCTACTATCCGCTTTCCAGCGCATTTCTGGAGGAATACCTGCGGGTGATTACTCCGGCTGATATCAGTGGATTCAGTGGCTCTTCCACCGCCGGAGCCATTGATGTAATCGGCAAGTACGTCCGCGGCATTGAGTGTCATCAGAAATAGTTTTCTTTACACCGGATGAATTCCCGGACCTCCGTTTGCCACTTTACTTCTGTTCACCCACCCGGTGATACACGCATCTTCGTGAAGGAGTGCCGCTCGCTGGCTGAAGCAGGATTCGATGTGCACCTCGTAGTGGCCAATGCCGATACCACCACCATTGACGGGGTGAAAATCATCGGTGTGCGTGTACCTTCTTCACGGATAGCCCGCATGCTCTCCGGCGCAAGAAAGGTGTATCGCGCGGCGCTTGCAGTGAATGCGGACATCTATCATTTTCACGATCCGGAATTACTCCGCTTCGCGCGGCGACTTAGGCGCGCCGGCAAGCGCGTGGTATATGACAGTCATGAAGACCTTCCGCGTCAGATTGCGTACAAGCATTATATCCCGGCGTGGCTCAAGCCGCTTGCCTCGCGCTGTGCTGAATTCCTCGAAAACCGGTGGGTCAGAAACTGCGATGCAATTATTACGGCAACCGCATTTATCCGCGATCGCTTTGCACGGGTGCATCCGCGTGCAGTGGACGTGTGCAATTATCCAAGTCTGAGCGAACTCCCTGCGCCTGATTTCAATGCGCCCCGGGAGCGCGCGGCGTGTTATATCGGAAGCATTACCGCAGTGCGCGGCATCCGTGAGAAAATCCGGATGATGGATGGCGCTTCGTTTCGGTTGCTGCTTGGCGGGCCATTTGCTCCTCCCGAACTCCTCACTGAAATGCAGGCAAAGCCGGGATGGAAGAATGTGGAGTACGCCGGACCTTTGTCGCGCGGGCAAGTGGTGTCCATGCTGCGCCGCAGTGCGGTGGGTCTCGTCACCATGCACAACAGTCCCAATTACGCCGAAGCACTTCCGGTAAAAATGTTTGAATACATGGCTGCGGGAATCCCCGTAGTGACCAACGCCATACCGCTGTGGAAGAAAATTGCCGAAGAGAATCACTGCGGCGTGTCGGTGGATATTGAGGATACGGCATCATTCCGGGCAGCGGTGGAAGCATTGCTCAATGATCCCGCCCGGAGCTTAGAACTCGGCAAAAACGGGCGCCGCGCGGTCGAGGAAAAATTCAACTGGTCAGTGGAAGAGCGCAAGCTGATCGCATTGTACCGCGAACTTGCAGGCCATGACTGAACGCGTATCCGTAATTATTCCATGCTACCAGGAAGCAAAGCACATTGATGCGCTGATGGATAATCTGCTTGCGCAGGATTATCCTGCAGCATCGCTCGAGATTCTGTTCGCCGACGGCGGAAGCACCGATGGTACCTGGGAAAAACTGGAGGCATTTGCCGCTATGCACGCGCGTGTGAAAGTGCTCGACAATCCGGACAAGTACGTGCCTCACGCCCTCAACGCGTGCATCCGAGAGAGCACCGGTGAAATCATCGTGCGCATGGATGCACACAGCATGTATCCCACAGATTACATCTCCACGCTTGTGCGCAAGTTGAATGAGCACCACGCGGATAATGTGGGTGGTGTGTGGATCACAGAGCCCGGTGAGGACACTGCGGAAGCCCGCGCCATTGCGCTGGTCACCACGCATCCGCTGGGCATCGGCAATGCGGATTACCGCCTCGGTGCGGATGGGGATAAACGCGCGGATACTGTTCCCTACGGATGTTTTCGCCGCAGTTTGTTCGAGCGTATCGGCATGTTTGATGAAGAGCTCATCCGCAATCAGGACGATGAATTCAACGGGCGTATTATCCGAAACGGGGGCAGCATCTGGCTCATTCCTTCGGTGAAGATCCGGTACAAGGCCCGTCCCACGCGCGCAAAACTCGCTGCGATGTATTATCAGTACGGCTTGTTCAAGCCCCTGGTGAATAAAAAACTCGGCGCGCCGGCTACACTGCGTCAGTTTGCTCCTCCTGTATTTGTGCTCTCCGGCGCAGTGGCTCTCTTGCTGGTGTTTTTACGTCCGGAGTGGATGCTCGTTTTTTTGTTGTGGTTTGCGCTCTATTTCGGAAGCATTGCGCTGGTGTCGGCGCGCCTCGCTGCCTCGCACGGCTGGGTGCTGTGGCCGCATCTGGCGCTCACATTTCCTGCCATTCATCTGAATTATGGTTTCGGTTATCTTGCAGGACTTATCCGCTGGTTACCAGGTGCCCACACGCCAGCGAAGGTGAGTGACAACCGCTGAATGATACGCCGTATTATTTTACTCGCAGGAATTCTTCATTGTATTCATGCGCTGTCGCAATTGCCGCCGGAGCAGGGGAGTGATTTGTTTCGGGAAAATGTGCAGGCAAACTGGAAGTTCTCTGCCGCCGACAGCAACCGATGGATGAAGGCCACCGTGCCTGGATGCGTGCATACTGACCTGATGCAAAACCGTATCATTCCTGATCCGCTGATTGGAACAAATGAAGCCGGATGTCAGTGGGTAGGAG
>JBKDGH010000018.1:0-32435 GCA_046336655.1 Flavobacteriales bacterium
GTGTATCAACAGTTGACTTTGATAGAGCTAGAAATATTAGTTTATCAAAACCAAACAATATCCATGCAGAAATAAATGAAGAGAAGTTTAGACCCTACATTTATTTAATGATGATATTCATTGTGCTTTCAATAGGTGTTGTTACTGTCTATAAAGTGTTAAGAAGAAGACCATGATCACGTTCGATTCTAATGTTTAATTGAAGCCTTCCCCTTTTTAGCTACGATCAAAATCAGAAGTTAGTGTCTTGAACCTCCTTTTGAATTTTCAGCTCGCGCTCCCACTGAGCACATCACTTCTCAAAAATCGGATGCCTTGCCCAGTCATTGATCGGGTGGCGGAGGTTTATTGCGGCAAGTTCATCGCTGCTGTATGGAGCCTTATAGAGCAGAGTGGAGCTGATGTCGCGGTGGCCCGCCATTATTTGTACTTCTTCCAGAGGGATGTGCTGGGTATTCAGCCAGTGATAGATCACACTTTGACGGATGCGCAGCGGATTGATCTCTTTGCCGGGAATCAGGGACTTAAACTGCTCTACGACATAGGTGATCAATCCGGGTGTAACAGCGAGTCCTTCTTGGGTGCAGAGAAGGGGTTGGTTTTCGGCTATGCGGCCTGTGGAGGTGCAAATGCGAAGGTGCTCCCCCAGGAGGTAAACCTGTATTCCTGAGAGTTTGAGTCTGCGACCGTTGTGTTTCAGGCTGGATTTTACCTTTAAGGTAGCAGTAGGCAACTCGATATCCTTCCATCGCAACGCTGCGATTTCAGCGGAAGTCAGAGCGTTTTCACACAGTAGGCTCAGGATAATCTTGTTGCGCAGGACAAGAGCCGTGTAGCGCTCATTGCGGTTGGTGATGAGATTTATTTCCTCTGCGGTGAGAAAGGTGGCTACGGGAAGGTTCCTGCTTCGGTGACGCCTCACCCGCACACCTGATGTGGGATCCGGGATGTCGTGTCCTTGGTGTTGCATATACCGGTAATACTTGCGCAGGGCAATCATACTCAGTTTTTTCCCCTGCTCTGTGTTCCGCTCCGCATAGAGTTCAGCGAGCCCCTGACACAACCGATCTGTACTCAGGCATTCGAGAGGTCCTGCTGCTTTTATGAGACGATGCAGCAGGTAACAGTACATCCTGGCGGTTTGATGGGACAATCCTTCGGCAAGTAACCAGGATTCGAAATGGTTCATCATGGTGATAATCCGGGTTAAAGCGAGTGAATTGAATTGCGCTTGCGGGTGTAGCGTGTGGTGGTGGAAACGGACTGGTGGCCAAGGAACTTTTGGATGGTAAGTATTCCCACTCCGCGTTCTGTCAGATGCGTGGCGTAATAGTGCCGCAGGTGATGCAGGTTCAGTGGTGGTTCAATTTGTCCCTTCCTGCAAAGTGATTTGAGCATGCGCGCCAATCTGACTCCACATGCACGGGAGTTGCCGGAGCGCATGAACACGAACTGATGCGGAGAGGAAATGCGCCCGGAGAGGAGGGAATAGAGGAGGTAATGCATCCGCTCGCTGATGGGTACCACCCGGTGATGGAGTCCTTTGCCATGAATGACGGAGATGACGCGGCTATCAAAATGCACATGACACACTTTGAGCGCCACCAGTTCATTGCGTCTGAGGCCACAGCCATAGGCCAGGAGAAGCAGCAGCATTTCTTCTTCGCTCGTGCAGTTCAGGAAAAGGGACTCCATTTCAGACTCCAGGAGCACCTGGAAGGCAGGTGCTTTGACGCGAATGCGGGTAATCGGCTTGAACGCGCAGGTGCTGATCCGGCCACTGTGCAAGAGGTATTCGGTCCATACCCCGATAGCCCACACCTGTTGCTGGATATAGGTAGGTATTGTTTGTCCTGCGGTGATTTCGCCGGTCAGGATGTTCAGGTACTCTTCGAACAGCGCATTGGGCAAGTGCGCTGAATGACCATGGCCTTTTGCCTCCACAAATTCCGAAAACCGGCTGACTGAAAGAAGTATCAGGTGTATTGACGATGGCCTGAAGTTGGAGGCGATAAGAAAATTGCGGAATGCATCCATTGGACTTTTGAATCCAATGACATTTGCTCAGCAATCCGGGTTGTAAGTAAAGTCTCCTGTTGCTCTTGCCACAGTGAGAAAGGATCACGGGCCGGGCGGACCGTGCATGATCGCATGTAGATACTTTGCCATTATCCGGCTCAGCTTAATCAGGATGACAACCATATCCGGACGATATCACGAAATTCATCGCCTGAATCGCGCGCAAGCATGAAACGAGTAGCCGTAATCTTTTTGCTTTTTGTCCAACAAGCCAGTGCACAGCAATCCCGGCATATTGCGGCAGACTTGTCCGTCGGGTATAGCAATGGCTTTGAAGGACACGTTGGTGCGGCATTGTTCAAGGTTAAAGGCGGGAAGGGTTCGTATACCTATTTGCTGAATAAGTACTCCACCGGATTGAGCGTTGCAGAGCCCGGACGAATCGGACATTACCTTGAGGCATCCGGCACTGTGTACATTTGGCTACAGCTATTCCTCATTCAGCAGTGATGAGAACAGGATGTATGTAGGGGTGAACTATCTTATTAGCCCGAATCAGTTTTTCAGGGGCAGGGACGTATCCGTGAACAAGTCGGAGTAGTTGCGAGAGATAAGGTCTCAGGAACATGTGCCGCGCGAAGATTACTCATTCCCCGAATGAGGATTCTCAGTCAAACAACGCATTAAGCACACAGCATTCAGGCACTTCAGTTGAGGCCACCTCCCGAGTCCCGAGTCTCGAGTCCCGAGTCCAGCCTCCCGAGTCCCGCCTCCCGAGTCCCGAGTCCCGAGTCCAATGTAGTAGCCCCGGAGGGAATCGAACCCCCATCAAGGGTACCGGAAACCCTCGTTTTATCCATTAAACTACGGAGCCAGAAGAATACGCCAGACCTTCTGTCCGGCATTTGAGGGCGCAAAAATACGCTTTTAGGCTGTTTGAAACGAACCAAATCAGGGTGTCCTGATTTTGCGGCTCATAATCAAGCTCAGAGCGGTATGCGGAACTACACTTTTTTACGGGACTTCTTTTTTGTCTTCAACTTGCTCGCGCTTCGGTCCTTTTTCTTCGAACGAGCTGCATTCTTTGCTTTATCTGATTGAATGAAGGCACTTATCGCAGCCTCTTCTTCTCTTGTCAGTGGCCTAGGGTCAACGACAAAGTCTGGTTCACTGTGTTTTCTTTTGAGTGTCATAGAAGTTGGTCAACTTATCCACGAAAAAATCAAGTCCTGCTTCTTTCGTCATACTTCGTCCCCAAGGTACGTTTTTTTTACGTGTAGCGCAATGAAGCGCCCAACGTGAAATGAAAAAAGGCATCAGAAGATGCCTTTTCCTTTGTAGCGGGGACAGGACTCGAACCTGTGACCTTTGGGTTATGAGCCCAACGAGCTACCAACTGCTCCACCCCGCAATGTAATGTTTCCCGTAAGCGGGGTGCAAATATAGGCTAATTTCGCAGTGTACCATAATCTTTTCCCGTTCCTTGGAAAATAAGCACAAAGCAGGATTCGTCAACATCATCGGAAACCCCAATGCGGGGAAGTCCACACTCATGAACGCACTGCTTGGCGAAAAGCTGAGCATCGTGACGCCCAAGGCGCAAACCACCCGCCACCGCATCATGGGGATTCTCAACGGCGATGACTATCAGATCGTGTACAGCGATACGCCCGGTGTGCTCGATCCGAAGTACAAACTCCAGGAAGGCATGATGAAATCTGTGGGCACTGCGCTCACCGATGCGGACCTGATTCTGCTGGTGATTGATTTGTCCGACAAACAACCGCTGCACGGTCCTACGCTGGATCGCATCCGCAAGACAAGAATCCCTGTATTCGTGGTGCTCAACAAGTTTGATCTTGCAGGCACAGAGCAGGCGAACGCGGCGTTTCTTTATTGGCAGAATGAACTGCCCAATGCGAAAGTGTTTCCGGTGTCGGCTCTCGAGAAAATCTATACGAAGGAGTTGCTCAGCGAGATATTGCGCATCCTCCCGGAGTCGCCGCCCTATTTCCCGAAAGATGAATTCTCCGACCGCACCATGCGCTTCTTCGTGGCGGAGATAATCCGCGAGAAAATCTTTCTGCTTTACGACAGAGAGATTCCCTACAGTTGCGAAGTGCTGATAGAGGAATACAAAGAGGAGGAAGGCATCACACGGATTTCCGCGGTCATTCTCACTGAACGCGAATCGCAGAAGCGCATTCTCATTGGTCATCAGGGAAGCATGCTGAAGAAAGTGGGTACGCTCGCGCGGAAAGAAATCGAACCATTCGTAGCGCAGAAAGTATTCCTTCAGATGTTCGTGAAGGTGGAAGAAAACTGGCGCGCGGATGTGAAGCGCCTTCGTCAATTCGGCTACTGGGAATGATCGTTTTTCCCCCCTGCAAAATCAATCTCGGCTTGTTTGTCACGGGCAAACGACCAGACGGTTTTCATTCCCTTGAAAGCCTTTTTCTTCCTGTGCCGCTCATGGATGTGCTCGAAGTGGTGACTGATAATGGCGATGCATGCGTGTTTTCATCATCCGGACTGCCCATCAGCGGTGATGCAGAGCACAACATTGTGGTGAAGGCATGGCGCAGATTGCGCGAGTCACACGGCATCGGCGGCGTGAAAGTGCATCTGCACAAACTCATTCCCATGGGCGCAGGCCTTGGCGGCGGCTCATCGGACGGGGCATTTATGCTTCGTGTGTTGAATACGTTGTTTGAACTGAACCTGAGCGAAACGGAATTGGAAAGTCATGCGGCAGCGCTCGGCAGCGACTGTCCGTTTTTCATCCGCAATCGTCCGCAGTTTGTGACCGGCAGGGGAGAGGTGATGAGTGATGCTCCACCGCAAATTTTCACAGGATGGCTGGCACTGATTACACCTGAGGTGCATGTGAGCACTCCGCTCGCGTACTCGCTGATTCGTCCGAAGCCCGCACCGGTGGACCTGCGCATGATCACTACCATCCCTCTTGAGCGCTGGCAGGATGTGATCACAAATGATTTTGAAGCACCGGTGATTGCCGCTTTTCCAATGATTAATCAAGCGCGCACAGCGTTGAAAGAAGCCGGCGCAAATTATGTGGCGATGAGTGGAAGCGGAAGTACCGTGTTCGGATTGTTTGAGTCAAAACCCGCCATTCAAGGCGCGTTTGTGTGCGAAGTGAACTGGTAGTTATTTCTGCGCGCGGGTGTAGAGCCAAAGTCCTACACCGAGAAAAAGCACGTTGGGCACCCATACAGCGAGAGAGGCAGCGAAGCCGAGATTCATGGCGCTGACCGCAGTCATGCGCGACACAAAGACAAAGATGAATCCGATGACTACCGCCAGAAGCAGGTGCAATCCCGTACCACCGCGGCTTTTTCGCGAGGCAATAGAAACGGCGATGAGCGTGAGCACGAAGATGGAAAATGGTCCTGCTGTGCGGTTGTATTTTTCAATTTCAAACTGAGCTACACGTCCACTGCCGCTGAGCCGCTGGTCTTCAATGAAGTCATTGAGTTCTTCCCAGCCCATGGAAGATGAAATTTCACTGCGGAGTCCGAAGTCTTCCACATCGAGATTCAGCGTGGTGTCGAGTTTGGCTTTCTGAATAAGCGTCTCCGTGCCATCCTTATGAAACTCGCGGATGATAACCTGATTGATGCTCCATTTGCCGGTTTCGGGCACATAAGTAGCGCCGGAAGAGAGCAGTTTCCAGCGGAGCTTTCCATCCTTCCATTTTTCGAGTGAAAAATTGGAGCCGCTCATAGTACCCGGATTGAATTTGTAGAAATAGGCAATTGTTCCGGGTTCGATTTCGCGGTGAATATTCTGGTCTGCCACGGTGAGCGCACCCTTCAGGTATTGCACTTCAAAATCGTATTTCACCCGGTTGGCGCGGGGCACGATATAGTGCGTGAGAAAGAGGCTGAGAACAACCAATATTGCTGCGGCAATGAAGTACGGCCGGAGAATGCGGTTGTAGGAAATGCCGCCGCTGAGCATGGCCACGATTTCCGAGCGCTGCGCGAGTTTGCTCGTCATCCAGATGATCGTGAGAAATACGATGAATGAGCTGAGCAGATTGGCGAAGTGGAATGCGAAGTTGAGGTAGTAATGGGTGATGATTTTGTACCACGGCGCACTGGATTTCGCGAGGTCGTCCACATTTTCACTCACGTCAAATACCACCGCAATCACCACAAATGCGATGATCATGAAGAAGAATGTCCCGAGGAACTTCCTGATGATGTATTTATCGAGGATGGTGATCAAAGGCGTTGGGAAAGTCGCGGTACGATTTGGTTTTTCCAGGATGCAAAGGTGCCATCCATGATTTTTTCACGGGCGGTGCGCAACAGGCGGAGATAGAAATTCAGATTGTGCAGAGTGGCGATCTGCAGTGCGAGAATTTCCTGTGCCACGAACAGGTGACGCAGGTATGCGCGGGTGTAAAAGCGGTCCACATAACTCTCGCCATCCGGATCGAGGGGTGAAAAATCATTCTCCCATTTTTTATTCTTCATGTTGAGAATGCCGTTCCAGGTGAAGAGCTGACCGTTGCGTGCATTTCGGGTGGGCATTACACAGTCGAACATATCCACACCCAACGCGATGCTTTCCAGAATATTCGCGGGCGTACCCACACCCATAAGGTAACGGGGTTTATCGGCGGGAAGAATCCCGCATACCAGTTCCGTCATCGCGTACATGTCCTCATGCGGTTCGCCCACACTCAATCCGCCGATGGCATTGCCTTCCGCTCCGCGCGAGGCGACGAATTCCGCGCTTTTCTTGCGGAGATCGGGATAGGTGCTTCCCTGTACAATGGGGAAGAGGGCCTGGTGATGGCCGTAGATCGGATCCGTTTCGCGGATGCGGGTGATACACCGGTCGAGCCAGCGGTGGGTAATATCGAGTGAGTTGGAGGCGTATTTCTTGTCGCAGGGATAGGGCGGACACTCATCGAATGCCATGATGATATCGGCGCCGATGATACGCTGGATATCCATCACATTTTCAGGGGTAAAATGGTGGGACGACCCGTCAATATGGGACTTGAACACCACTCCTTCTTCCTTGATTTTGCGCTGGGCGGCGAGCGAATATACCTGATAGCCTCCGCTGTCGGTGAGAATTGGCCTGTCCCAGCCGTTGAACTTGTGCAATCCGCCGGCTTCGCGGAGAATGGAAGTGCCCGGACGCAGGTAGAGGTGATAGGTATTTCCCAGAATAATCTGAGCCTGCACGTCATTGGCGAGATCCTGTTGCGTAATCGCCTTGACTGTGCCTGCAGTGCCCACGGGCATGAAGATCGGGGTTTCGATGACCCCGTGATCGGTGGTAATGCGTCCGGCGCGGGCATGGGATCCAGGGTCGGTATGACTGAGCTCGAATTGAAGCGGCATAATGAATCTGCAAAGCTACAGGCAACTATCCCAGCTCCGGATGCATCATTTGTGCGCAGGCGTGGTTGATGAACAGTCGGTTCGACTATTTTTGCTCGCCTTACAAACTAACCAGTACTACCCACAGATGAAGAAACTCTGGATTTTCGTTGTGTTGTGCGTCCTCGTCGCCGGTGCAGTTGCACAGGGGCCTGTGGCCGTATTCAGTAGCTCCGTTCGCCCGTTTGAAGTGAGCGGCAATGGTTCAGTTACCCGCTTCTCGCTGTTGGCTGATGATGCCCAGATTGCAGCCGTGCAGGCTGAGGCGGCCAAGTATCCGGAAATGATCAACCTGAGTGTGACCCCGTCTACCCCGGGAATGTATTCTTGCGTGCTGGAGGTGACCGGACAGCCGGAGCCGGAGTATGTGCACAAGATGTTTTTGGCATTTGGTGTGGCATCTGTTCAGGTAGACGGTCAGGGTAGAAACCTGAGCGAGCTAGCCGCAATTCTCGAAAATTAAACACAAATTGGCCCCGAAATTTCCATTACGAGACAGTTCATGAAGAAGATAGTCACCTTTTTTGCCATTGCTGGCTGCTTTGCTGCCCACGCGCAGCTGAACGTAGATGCCGGTCAAGACCAGTTTTTCTGCCAGTCACAGGCGGTAACCCTAACGGCCACGGCACCGAGCATTCCCAGTACCGCCTCGTATTCCGTGGAGAGCATTGCCTGGGCTCCGCAAGCCATTGGCGGAACGGTCATCAATATGGCAGACGATGCCGTGAGTCTGGCACAGCCGATCGGCTTTTCGTTTTGTTTCCTCGGTAATTCCTACACTCAGTTTTACATTGGTTCAAATGGTTGGCTCTCATTCAGTCCCGGCCAGCCAACAGCCTACACTTCGGCGACTGTTCCATCTACCAACTTTAACGTGCCGAAGAATTGCATCATGGGACCATGGCAAGACTGGCACCCTGGGATCTCCCCGGGTAATTACATTAAGTACCAGACAATTGGCACCGCGCCGTTCCGCAGGCTGGTGTTGACCTGGGAGAACATTCCGATGTTCCAATGCACCTCGACCTTTGGAACCTTCCAGATTGTGTTGTACGAGACGACGAATGTCATTGAGAACCACATCTTCAACAAGGCTTTCTGCTCATGGGCTGGTGGAACAGCTACACAGGCGATCCACAATAGCACCGGCACCGTTGCTTTCGTCGTCCCGGGGCGCAACTCATCCACCTGGACTGCTACCAATGAGTCCTGGCGATACACGCCGAATGGTCCACCCGCCCAGGTAACCTGGACCGCTGGAGGGAACCCGGTGGGAACAGGTAATACCATCACGGTTACACCTACCCAGACCACTACCTACACAGCAGCCCTCAGTCAGTGCGGGATTACGGTCTTGCCGGATCAGGTAACGGTTACGGTTGCGCCGGCAGTTACTCTGACCAATGTCACCATTCAGGATGCTTCCTGTTCCACGCCCAACGGGTCGATCACGGTTAATCTTCCGCCGAACAGCCCGGGTCCGCTTTCTTTCCAGTGGAACAATCCCGCGGCTTCCACAACCCAGAATATTTCGGGCCTGGCCGGAGGGGCATATACGCTGGTGGTCACCAACCTGAGCAACCAATGTACCTACCAGCAGACCTATATTGTGGGAGCCACCAGCACCTTGCAGCTCAGCGCTGCCACGCAAGCGGCATCCTGCGCCAACAATCCAAGCGGATCCGCTACTGTAACGGCAACCAGCCAGTTTCCCGGATTTACGTACCAATGGAACGATCCACAGCAGCAGACTTCTGCCACGGCCACAGGACTTGAAGGTGGAACCTATTCCGTAACGGTCACAGATGGAGACGGTTGTGTCGAAACGTTGAATGTCTTTGTGCCTGAACCCCCGCCGATTCAGGTGTCTTTTCCCTTGGTGAGTCAGGTAAGTTGCGCCGGTGCGAATGACGGAAGTGCTGTTGCCTTAGCGAGCGGAGGTACTCCGGGATATTCATTTGGATGGTCCAATGGTGTTCAGAGCAATGCGGCCGATAACCTCGCGCCGGGCACATATACGGTTACCGTAACGGATGCCAACAATTGCCAGGGCACACAAAACTTGACGATTACCGAGCCACAGGCTATCACTGTGACGTTTACAGTCAGTGACGTGGCATGCAGCGGAGGAAGTGACGGGCAGGTACAGGCAGCGGCATCCGGTGGGGCGGGCAATTACTCGTTCAGCTGGCCCGGACTTGGCCAGCAGGGTTCGGTAGTGAGCAATCTCGCGGCAGGTTCCTATGAGGTAATCGCTACTGATGCGAACAATTGCAGCCAGTCGGCCATTGCACAAGTGGGCAGCGCTGCAGCACTGAATATACAGCAGGCCGTTAGCGGAATCAGTTGCTTCGGACAAGCCAATGCGAGCATCTCTCTCAGTGTAACAGGCGGGACTCCGGACTACACCTATACTTGGGATGACCCTCAGCAGCAAACTACTCCGACAATTTCCAACCTGCCGGCCGGTGTTTACACTGTTGTCGTAACGGATACCGAAGGATGTGCCGGTGAGCTTTCAGTCGAAATCACCCAACCGGCTTTGCTCTCAGCTGCTGTCCAGTCGGCCAATGATGTGCTATGCTTCGGGCAGGCCAGTGGTCAGGTGAACCTGGCCGTGAACGGCGGCACTCCCGGGTACAGCTATACGTACAATGGAGTCAATGCATCCAATCCGGCGAACAATCTGGCAGCCGGCAACTACGCCATTGTAGTCACCGACGCCAATGGATGCTCCACCTCTTCGAGCGCCCAGATCGATCAGCCAACGGCGCTCACTGCGTCGGTTTCTTCCGTCAACCCGACTTGTTTTGGCGGCACCAATGGTTCCGCTACCGCAACGGCTAATGGTGGTGCGGGCGGATACTCCTACAGCTGGAATGGAGGTGCCATTACCACCGCTACGGCATCCAACCTTGCCAGTGGATCCTACATCGTGACTGTGACCGACGCGAACGGATGCACGGTCAATTCATCGGTGACGCTGACACAGCCATCTGCTGTGGTTGTAAATGTGAGTTCACAACCCGCCACATGTGGTCTCTCCGATGGGGCTGCCACCGCAGCGGCCAGCGGCGGCACAGGACCTTACCAGTACGCATGGCCCTCTGCCGGACAAACAGGGCCAACAGCCTCAGATATTGAGTCAGGCAGCTACCAGGTGGTGGTAACTGATGCGAACGGATGCACAGGTCAATCCACCGTAATCGTAGGAACGACAAACTACCCGGTAGCTGAAATTTCCGCGAATGACACCGAGGGATATTCGCCGCTCAATGTCACCTTCGCCAACCTGAGTGATAATGCCATCACGTATGTGTGGGACTTCGGAGACGGCACAGTTATAACTACGAATAACCTTCAGTCCGTGAACCATGTATTCACCAGCGCCGCCGAGGTGGAGGAGTTTGTGGTGACAATTACAGCCATCAATGCTGGTGGTTGTGAAGATGTATTTACCTTCCCGGTTCTGGTATATGGTATCGGGCAACTTAGCGCTCCTAACGTATTTACGCCCAATGGCGATGGAAAGAATGACACATTCAGTTTCATCACATTGAGCATTGAGGACTTCGAGTGCATCATCTTCAACCGCTGGGGACAGGAAGTGTATCGCTGGACAGATCCCAACAGGGGCTGGTCAGGACGCGACGGCAATAGCAATGATTGCTCAGAAGGAACATATTGGTTCGTTGTAAAAGCCAAAGGCTATGATGGCAGAGAATTCAATACCGAAGGAAACATTACCTTGTTGAGGTAATCCGCTCGTTAACGCATATCGAGAAGGGACCTGCGGGTCCCTTTTTTTGTCTGGGATAGTTGAGTCCAGCTGCCGTTATGACGTGCTCTAACCGGGGATCAGGACAAATTGACTTGTTTTTTGGTTTGGTTCGTGGATTGACTACGGGGAGTCAAACAAAAAAATACACACATGTACTCAGTAATGAATCGCAATTGCGCCCGTCCGGGATACCGGAGCGGACGCACTGCCGGAGAGTTTGTTCCCGGAGCATGGTTTGGTCCTGCATTGAGCCGCAGCTGGTCTACTGCCCCTTCAGTGAACATCCGCAAGACAGAAAACGGATTTCGCATTGATCTCGCAGCTCCCGGTATGGCGCGCGCAGATTTCAAAGTGAAAATGGATGGTGATACACTCACCATTTCAGCAGAGAAGAAGGTGGAGCAGCTCAGTGAAAATGAAAATTACACCCGCAGGGAGTTTCAGTACGGCAGCTTCACCCGCTCATTCACCCTTCCGGAAAGCGCGAATGGTGAGGCGATTGTGGCGAAGTATGACAATGGAATACTCTCCGTAGAGATTCCGGTGAAAAAAGAAGAGACCATTCCTGGTCGTGAAATCGCGGGAGTCTGATTGGAGGAGAAGACCCCGCGCGTGAGTGGTTAAGGTTTAGGGGAGAAGGGCCGTCTGCAAGTCAGACGGCCCTTTTCTTTTGACTCAAAGTTCAAAGGTTAAACCGGCTGAGCCGTGCCGAAAGAGCATCCTTCGAAATCAATTCTGGGGTCAGAATTACAGATGAGCTCCCGGCGCCGAAAGGTTTTGCGTCAAAGAGATAGCCGTCTTTTTCAGCGCTGAAGGACAGAATGAAACCGCTTGAGTTTTCAGGGAGCAGGAAGCGATCCACCCGCTGATCGTAAAGCGGTGTAGTAATGGTTTTTGACTCGTTTAGTATCGCATATACCGCGGTATGATCGTGCGGCACTCCCCGAATGGCGAGTTCATCCCTGCGTGGTGCGTTGATTAATCTGTCGCAGTTGAACCAGCCCACCTGACGCGCGGGCATTTGCAATGAAACGTACTCCGTATTGACACCCTGACGCACAATCACATCATCGGCAGCATTGGCATCCACTTCATCGATTTCAACCACGTCTTCACCGGGATTGCAATACCACAGTCGCGGCTCACTTTGTTCCAGTGTCTGGAGGTCATTCCGGTCTTTGTTTCTGTTGTGCTGCATTACAAGTGTCCGGTTGTGATACATTACTGTGTCGCCTTCAGAGGTTCCATTTATCAGCAAGGTAAGGTCGACCACAGGATGAGCAGGACGCGTCCCGTCATCTGTCTTTCTCACGGTGCGCGTGGTTTTCTTGCTTACAAACCAGACTAACTCCCTGCGGAATTCAACCGGGCGCAGGCTTGTGGTTAACAGCCCGGTAAACAGGATCATGTTATTTGCCTTTTCTTTAGTCAATGGCGGAAAAACAATCTGAAATTCTGCATTCTGGTTTACCATCAATGTGTCTGCTCCGCTAAACGCCTGAATATTCACCATTCCACCTGTTTCGAGCAGCCTGCCGTCGTGGGTTTGCGTGGTCAGTCCGGCGAGGATGCAATCGCTGATTTTCGTGTATTCCTTCAATTCAACACGATAGGAATCAGGAACAGATCCGTCTTTGCGGACAAAAATCCCGGGCGGCAATTCCAGTTTCGTTTCCTGCGCGCCCACGCAGATCAGTGAATCCCGTGACGATCCGAAAAAAACCTGCGGTACGGTCAGTTCCCGCTCCACATCCAGTGGGTAAGTGGCTTCAGGAAGTACAATGAGTTCCACGCGCCGGTTTTCACGCAGGCAGTCTTCACTGGTTCCGCGGCACGCCGGCCACGACTCACCATAGGCTTTGGATTCGGAAGGCTTCAACTGATGTCCGAGCAATACCGCTTCCACCGAGGCATTGCGGCGCGCAGACAATTCGAGGTTGTACGCAGAGCCGGCATCAGAATCCGCATGACCGCGCAGCACAATCACCGCGCCGGGATTGAGTCCTGATAAGCGTATCCACACATCCAGACGCTGTTGTTCGGAAGCGCTCAGTGCAGAGCCATCTTTTTCAAAATACACCACGAAGGCGTGGCCGAAAGAAGGAAGAACAGAGAAGAGCAGAAGAGCCAGGGGCAGCAGCCGGAAAGTGGAGTGTGACTGCATTGCTGGTTGGTTGGTTCGGGGAGATGAACGCAAACACCAACTCCAAAGTATTTGATGCCGGAAATTTCCATCTGACCCCACCATTTTTCAACCAAAACTGAAAAATGTGAACGTTTTATTGGATTGCCCCCCTCTGAAAGGATACCTTCGCGGCAAAATTGTGCATTTTTCACCTTAACACCCCCTCAAAACATATCCCTTCCGATGAGTAACCATCGTTTTCAGGCGCTCTCCGAGCTCCATTATCGTCAGCCCAAAGAGTTTGAAGCCCCGTCATCGCGCGTTTCGGACTACTTCGCCTCCAATGTGTTTTCATATCACAAGATGCGCGAGTACCTCACCGATGAGACATACGAGAAGCTTCTGGACTGCATTCACAACGGCACCCGCATTGACCGTCAGACGGCAGACCACGTGGCTGCTGCGATGAAGGAATGGGCGATGTCGAAGGGGGCCACGCACTACACCCACTGGTTTCAGCCGCTCACCGGCGCTACCGCAGAGAAGCACGACAGTTTTTTCCGTCCAATCGGCGATGGCCGTTCGCTGGAGCGTTTTGAAGGCTCAATGCTTGTTCAGCAGGAGCCGGATGCGTCGAGCTTCCCGAGTGGTGGTATCCGCAACACGTTTGAAGCGCGTGGATACACCCTTTGGGATCCGTCGTCGCCTGCGTTCATGGTAGGCACGACCTTGTGCATTCCCACCATTTTTATTTCCTATACGGGGCATTCACTCGATTATAAAATGCCGCTGCTCAAGGCGCTCCATGCGATTGATATGGCAGCCACAGCGGTGTGTCAGTACTTCGATAAAGACGTCAACAAAGTGCAGGTCACCCTGGGATGGGAGCAGGAGTATTTCCTTGTGGACTCAGCACTGTTCAGGGCGCGTCCGGATCTGTTCCTCACTGGCCGCGCGCTCTTCGGTCACCGTCCGGCGAAAGGTCAGCAGCTTGAAGACCATTACTTCGGTTCCATTCCCGAGCGCGTAATGGCATTTATGCAGGAGTTCGAATTCGAAAGCCATCGTTTGGGTATACCCGTTACCACCCGCCACAACGAAGTTGCGCCCAATCAGTTTGAGCTCGCTCCGATGTTTGAAGAAGCCAACCTCGCCAACGACCACAATCAGCTGGTGATGGACCTTTTGCAGAAGACTGCGCAGAAGCACAATTTCAACGTACTGCTGCACGAGAAGCCGTTTGAAGGCATCAACGGATCCGGAAAGCACAACAACTGGGCGCTCAGCACCAACACCGGAGTAAACCTCCTGAAGCCGGGCCGTAATCCGAAGTCGAATATGCAGTTCCTCACCTTCCTGGTGAATACTGTTGCCGCCATTCACGAAAATGCGGATGTGCTTCGCGCAAGCATTGCCACTGTAGGTAATGACCACCGACTTGGAGCAAACGAAGCGCCTCCTGCAATTATGAGCTGCTTCCTCGGAGAGCAGCTGAACTCCATGCTCGATCAGCTGGAGAAAAACATCAAGGCAGGGAAGATGACTCCCGAAGACAAGACCGAGCTGAAGCTCAACATCGGCAAGCTGCCACAGGCACTACTGGACAATACCGACCGCAACCGCACCTCGCCGTTTGCATTTACAGGAAATAAATTTGAGTTCCGCGCTGTCGGCTCAAGCGCGAACTGCGCCTATGCGATGACCGTGTTGAACACCATTGTGGCGCATCGCCTCAATCAGTTTAAAAAGGATGTGGACGCACGCATTGCCAAGGGCGATGATAAAGACGAAGCCATTCTCAAGGAGCTGCAGCGCCTGATCAAGCAGAGCAAGGTGATCCGCTTCGAAGGAAACGGATACAGCGCAGAGTGGGTGAAAGAGGCGAAGAAGCGCGGACTCAGCAATTTCGGCGATACCCCGGGCGCGCTGGAAGTATGGAAGCGCAAGGAAGTGCAGAAGATGTTTGAAGAACTCAACGTGCTGACTCACCAGGAAATTCATGCCCGTCTGGAGATCGAGTACGAAAACTACAGCCGCCGCAGGGAAATTGAGGCACGGATTTGCAGCGATATCGCGCAGAACCACATCATCCCTACAGCGATTGCGTACCAGTCGCGCCTCACGGAGAACGTGTTGGGATTGATGGAAATTTTTGACCCCAAGGAAGCGGCGGAAGTTACCCGCATTCAAAAAGGATTGATCCGCGAAATCAGCACACACATCACGGCTATCAAGGAAACCATCGACAAGATGGCTGCCGAGCGGGAAAAGCTGGAGGACTTTTCTGCCGAGAAGCAGGCAGGTGCCTATTGCCTGAAGGTAAAGCCGCTTATGGATCAGATCCGCGATCATGCCGATGCCCTTGAGCACAAGGTGGACGACGAAATGTGGCCGCTTCCGAAGCTTCGCGAGTTGCTCTTTACACGCTGAGACCGAAGCATTCCAAACGTGCGGGCCACCTTCGGGTGGCCTGTGCTATTATATCTGAATTCATTGGGATCCTGCCAGTTGGCCCGCTTTCTCAACCAACTGTCCGACCGCCATTTATGGAATTTCGGTCTGTTATGTGTCAATGATGCAAAGCCGGAAAAAAGCATTCTGAGGCCGGATATATTCACCTCACGGCTGCAGTACGGACACTTTTACTTATTTTCGCCACTCACTTAAACCAAGCATGTCAAAAACCAGCCTTATGAAACTTGCGCAAAGCGCCCTTCTGCTCGCTGCAATGCTGATTGCCGCGGGTGCTGCAACCGCTCAGAACAAGCTCACCAAGAAAGCCGATGATGTATTTGCATCAGGCGGCTACATGGAAGCCGCTAAGTTGTACCAGACCTCGGTCGTTCAGGTAAAGGACCTTGATGAAAAGGGTCGGATTTTCTTCCAGATTGGCGAATGTAACCGCCTGAGTACTAGCTCCGGGGCATCGCTGGAGTGGTATGAAAAGGCAATTACGGCCCAGTATTATTCGGTAAATCCGGAGGTGTATTACAACTACGCCACTGCACTGCAGGACGTAGGCCGCTGGGAAGACGCCATTGCGCAGTATAATAAGTATACTGGTCGCGGTGGTGAAAAATCCAAGGCGCAGGCCCGCATTAAGGCGTGCGAGGAAGCAGCCGAGAAGAAAGGTGGAAAGACCCGACTGATCGTGGAGAACATGACCGAGCTCAACACCGCATTCTTTGATTACTCGCTGGCCTACTCCTCCAAAAAGAGCGATGAGATCATCATCTCCTCTTCCCGCCAGGCTTCAACCGGACCAAAGGAAGACCCTAAGACCGGTGAGAGTTTCATGGATCTCTTCTTTTCCGAGCGCGACAAGAAAGGCAAGTGGAGCACTCCGCAGCCTTTGAACAATACAGTGAATACTCCTTCGAATGAAGGGGTGGTGTGTTTCGATAAGGACTTCGGAATGATGTACTATACCTTCTGCGAGTTTAATAAGGACGACCGGATGGCTTGTGACATTCTTAAGGCGAAGCGCCAGGGCAACAATTACACTGCTCCGGAGCCTTTGAACCTGATTGACCGCACAGCAGATGATACTTCAATGGTGGGTCATCCCTGCCTGACACCGGATGATAAATTCCTTTTGTTTGCCAGCGATATGCCAGGCGGTCGCGGTGGAAAGGATATCTGGTATGTGACCTACGACAAGAAGAGCGATTCATGGTCAGCTCCCAAGAACCTCGGATCGCCGGTGAATACTTCAGGTGATGAGATGTTCCCATGGGTTGCTGATGATGGCCATCTCTACTTCGCATCTAATGGACATCCCGGTCTCGGCGGGCTTGATGTATTTAAAGCAGAAAAGAGCGGAGATATGACTTTCGCTGCGCCGGCGAACATGGGTTATCCGATCAACTCCTCGTCAGATGACTTTGCACTCAGTCTCGAAAAAGGCAATAAGGCATCTGACTTTAGCGGATTCTTCACATCCAACCGCCCGGGCGGAAAAGGAAAAGACGACATCTACTACTTCACCATGCCTCCGCTGGAATTCTCTCTCATAGGCACTGCCTTTGATCAGGAAACCGGCACTCCGATAGCAGGATGCCAGATAGTAGTGAAAGGTTCGGATGGTGCAGATTACAAACTCACTTCTGATGGCAACGGCGGATTCAGCCTGGACAAGACCAAGATCCTACCGAATGTGAACTACACCGTGGATGTGCAGAAAGAGAAGTACATCGGAACAGGTGACAAGTTCTCGACAGTAGGACTGAAGGAAAGCACCAATTTCGCCCGCGAATACTTCCTGCTGCCGATCATTCAGGAGCGTGAATACAAGATGCCATTGGTACTGTATCCGTATGATCAGACCATTCTTCTTGTGAATGACACCGTAAATTCTGCGGACTCATTGGTGTATCTCTACAACCTGCTTCTCCAGAATCCGACGTTTGTGATCGAGCTCGACGCGCACACCGATGCGCGCGGTGCGGATGATTACAACCAGCGCCTCTCACAGGGTCGTGCTGAAACGTGTGTGAATTACCTGATTTCAAAAGGTATTGACCCTGCACGTCTGAAGGCCGTTGGTAAAGGCGAGAAGGAGCCACGGAATCTGCTGACCGCGGAAGGTCCGTTTGCTGCAGGTACTATTCTCACAGAAGCCTACATCAATAAACTGCCGGCTAGCCAGCAAGAAGCCGCGCACCAGCTCAACCGACGAACTGTATTTAAGATTCTCGCTACGGACTACGTGCCGAAGAAGTAGCTGAACGAATAATATTCAGAGGCGTCTCCGCACTTGTGGGGACGCCTCTTTTTTTACAACCCCATGAACGATCCCTCGCGCTATGCCCAACGCGGTGTGTCATCCGGAAAAGAGGAAGTACACGCCGCCATCAAGGCAATCGACAAAGGCTTATTCCCTAAGGCCTTTTGTAAAATCGTACCGGATACCCTCACCGGCAGCGAAGAGCACTGCATCGTGATGCACGCCGACGGGGCGGGCACCAAGTCGTCGCTCGCCTATATGTACTGGAAAGAAACCGGAGACATCAGCGTGTGGAAAGGCATTGCGCAGGATGCACTGGTGATGAATCTGGATGACCTGTTGTGTGTAGGGGCCACGGGACCGATTCTGCTCAGTTCAACCATCGGGCGCAATAAGAAGCTGGCAGGAGGAGAAGTTATCGCAGCCATCATCAGCGGCACCGAGGAACTGCTCGAAGAATTGCGCGGCTATGGCATAGATATCCGCAGCACAGGCGGAGAAACGGCGGATGTGGGCGACCTTGTGCGCACCATCATAGTTGACAGCACGGTGATCTGCCGCATGAAGCGCAGTGAGGTGATTGACAATGCACGCATTGCACCCGGACAGGTCATTGTCGGATTTTCATCCAGCGGACAGACGACTTACGAGCGCGAATACAACGGCGGCATGGGCAGCAACGGGCTTACCTCTGCGCGCCATGATGTGTTTTTCAATAAACTCGCGGAGCAGTATCCGGAGAGCTACGATCCTTCACTGCCTGCATCGCTTGTGTACAGCGGAACTTACTCACTTACCGATTTCGTGGATGGCGCACCGCTCGATGCCGGCAAACTGGTACTTTCTCCCACACGCACGTATGCGCCTGTAGTGAAGGCCATGCTTGATGCGCACCGCGGTGCCATTGCGGGCATGGTGCATTGCAGCGGAGGTGGTCAAACCAAGGTGCTTCACTTCGTGGATGGTGTGCACATTATCAAGGACAATCTCTTCGAAACCCCGCCGCTGTTTCGCATGATACAGCAGGAGTCAGGTACCGACTGGAAGGAAATGTATACCGTGTTCAACATGGGACACCGTCTTGAAGTCTATACCGATGAAACCACGGCGCAGGAGTTGATTCGCATTGCGAAGGTATTTCATCTTGACGCGCAGGTGATAGGCAGAGTAGAGGCTTCAGAGTCCACGCGCCTGACCATAGCCGGAGCGCACGGCACATTTGAATACTTCAAAGACGGAGAGAAAAAATGAATCTGCTCGAACGTCTGACCGCCATTCATGACAGGTACCTTGAGGTAGGGAAGCAAATCACTGACCCGGCAGTCATTGCGGATATGAAGCGCTATCCGGTGATCATGCGCGAGTACAAGGAACTCGAACACCTTGATGCACGCTATCAGGAATACCATCGCTTGCTAACCGATCTGAAAGGCGCAAAGGACATCTTGTACAGCAATGAAGATGCGGAGTTAAAAGCTCTGGCGCAGGAAGAATACGATCAGCTTTCTGAGCGACTGCCGGTGCTCGAAGAAGAAATCAAGTACCTGCTGATTCCGAAAGATCCCGAAGACAGTCGCAACTGTATCGTGGAAATACGCGGCGGAACAGGAGGTGATGAAGCCGCCATTTTTGCCGGTGATCTATACAAGATGTACACGCGCTATATCCAGTCGAAAGGCTGGCGCTTTGAAGTGTTGCAGGTGAGTGAGGGAACGATGGGCGGATACAAAGAAGTGTCCTTTGAGGTGAGCGGAGAAGAAGTGTATGGCACGCTGAAATTTGAAAGTGGTGTGCACCGTGTGCAGCGTGTGCCTGAGACAGAAACACAGGGAAGAGTGCATACCTCCGCGGCTACGGTGGCGGTGTTGCCTGAGGCAGAAGAATTTGATGTGGTGATCAATCCCGCGGATATCCAGCGCGACACCTATCGCGCGAGCGGAGCAGGAGGGCAGCACGTCAATAAAACAGAATCAGCAGTGCGTCTCACACACGCGCCGACCGGAGTGATTGTGGCGTGCCAGGAAGGCCGTTCGCAGCACGAGAACTTTGAAAAGGCCATGACGATGCTTCGCACGCGCATCTTTGAGGCGGAAGTAAACCGCAGGCAGGAAGAGCGCGCGCGCATGCGCAAGTCGCTTGTGAGTACAGGCGATCGTTCAGCGAAAATCCGCACGTACAATTTCCCCCAGGGACGCGTGACCGATCACCGCATCGGACTTACACTGTACAATCTCGACGCGGTAATGAATGGCGAGATTGATGAAATCATTGAAGCATTGCGCGTCGCAGAGAATACAGAGAAACTCGCAGCGGGCGCATAATCCGAACCCCATGACACGCACTGAACTCATCGCACAGATACGCCGAAAGAAATCGTTTCTGTGTGTCGGTCTGGATACCGATCCCTCCAAATTGCCGGCGGGAGTGGATATGCTCACTTTCAATAAAGCGATCATTGATGCCACACGCGATTATTGTGTAGCGTACAAGCCCAACCTTGCGTTTTACGAAGTGCTCGGAACGGAGGGGTGGCGCGTATTGGAAGAAACGATCCGCTACATCGGCGCATCGCATTTCATTATTGCCGATGCGAAGCGCGGCGATATCGGCAATACATCCACGTATTATGCGCGCACGTTTTTTGAAACACTGGCATGCGACAGCGTTACGGTAGCCCCTTACATGGGACGCGATTCCGTGGAGCCGTTTCTTCAGTTTCCGGGGAAATGGGCCATTGTGCTCGCGCTTACCTCCAATCCCGGAGCGAGTGATTTTGAGTTGAAGGATATTGCCGGTGAGCCCGTGTACACCCATGTCTTGCGCGCGGTAGCCTCATGGGGTACGGCAGAAAACACCATGTTTGTGGTAGGCGCTACCCGTCCGGAGATGCTCGCTGAAGTGCGCCGGATCGTGCCGGATCATTTCCTCCTCGTGCCCGGTGTGGGCGCGCAGGGAGGAAGTCTGTCCGAGGTAATCAGATATGGCATGAATGCCGACGTAGGCTTGCTGGTGAATGCATCGCGCACGATTCTCTATGCGTCATCCGGCGCTGACTATGCTGAAGCCGCGGGTGCAGAAGCCGCGCGGATGCAGTCTGAAATGGCGGCGTACTGCTGAATAGGCCTGAATATGTACCGGAATATTTGTACCGGAATAAAAACGGTACAAAGAATCCGGTACACTGACTAGTACCATGAAATTTGTACCAGAATTTCGTGGTACAAAAATCGTGGTACACGTGCTGGCTTGAAATTCAATGAGCCGTTTTCAGGGCTTAATCTTCCGGGGTTGATGGTGTTGACCGGGAAGTCAACGGAATGTGAATGTACATGAGGTACCTGCGGTGAATTGCCGAAATCCATATTCCGGAATGCCAAGACATCATCAGCGCGCTTCTCGTAACTGTAGCAGGTAGATTCAGGTCGGAAGAATTGGACAATTGCTTTTTTCATCTACCTCAATTGATTTCACGCACACATTATCGGACTAGTAATCAGGGTCTACAATTCTCCACTCTCCACTCTCCACTCTCCACTCTCCATTCTCCACTCTCCACTCTCCACTCTCCACTCTCCATTCTCGGTTCTCACCGCCATTTTACCCTGATTCCAAACCCTTGTTGAATGCCTCCGCGAAGGGAGCTGCCCAGCTCGGGGATATTGGTATACAGTACCTGCGGGCGAATTTCGTAGAACAAGTGAACAGGCTTCCAGAATTCGCGGCGTTTGCCGATGCGAAAGTCAACACCAGCAGGGAGGTAGACCGATCCTCCAATCACGGTTTTCAGCGAGTAGAGTTCCTGCTGAGCCTCCACCTCAAGATTACCATTGCCGAATAAGCCATAACTCGGATTGGTGCCGCGCACTTTGGTGCCGCGTGATTCGGAATAGGTTACACTTGTCTCAGAAATCAGGCTCGGTCCGAAAGTCATCCCCAGACCGCCGAACCAGGACCAGCGCGACTCCTTCACGGTGCTGAAAATAAGGGCGGCATCAAGCCGGAGATGATCAACCCAATAGTCAAAGAAATAGGACTCCATATATGTGGAGTCTACGATCACCTGTTCACCGGTTTGAGCAGATGCAAGTGTATCCCACGGAGAAGTAATTGTGCGGGTCGAGTAAAATGAATACCTGTTCTGACTGAAATAATTGATTCCAAGCCTCAACGTACGGCCCGGATGGTAGCCGGTTTTTTCTTTATTGCGGATGGACAACCCGATTTGTGCGGTAAATGCATTGCCAAAGGACCCTACCGAAGGGGTGCTTGAAAATCGGGTGATATCGTCTTTCAGGATTTCAGATCCCGGAGCAAGCAACCGGAACTCGCGCATTCCTCCTTGTGGAATTTTCTCGAATACAGCACCTGAGCTGAGCAGGGCTTCATTGATTTGAAATAGCGGCAGGTTATCCGGTAAAGGCTCACCCGATACATAATCCTGAGCTGTGGAAGTGAAACTGAGACCAATCAAACAAAGAATCGCTGAATATGAAATACGCATAGAAGCGGTTATTTTGATTTGGCGAAGAAACGAATGGTCGGTGAATTATTGTTTTTATTGTTGGATTTTTCTTTCCGTATTACACTTCCTTCCGGATACCTTCGAACCCGGATAATGACTGGCTTTTGAATGACATGAATCCTCTATTGCAATAGACTGAATGAACAGGCGTTCGGCTTCCATGTACTCCAAGTCTTTTCAATACTTCATCATCATACTTTTGATTGTAGTTGGTCTTGCTGACCACTGTGCTGCCTGCAGCATGTACAAAGTGACTGCCAATGGCCGCACCATGGTTGGCAATAATGAAGACAGCTGGGGACAGGATGCGCGCATCTGGTTTGAGCCGGGTGATGAGCACAACGCCGGAGTGGTGTGCGTGGGTTATGCGCGTAAAAAATATCCCGATGGTGCGATCAATGAGCATGGGCTGGTGTTCGACGCAATTGCATTGCCGCACCGCACAGATATGCCCGAGCGCGATCCGAAGAAGAAGGACTTTGGTTATCCCACACTTCTCACCGTAATGCGGCAATGTCGCACAGTGGATGAAGTAGCCACCTTTCTCGAGCCGTTCAACCTGCATGTACTGAATGGCAGCCCGCTGTTCTACGGCTGTATGCTGCTTTTCGTGGATCCTTCGGGGGCGTATCTTGTGGTAGAAGCAAGCAAGATGACCAGGGGAACTGAAGATCGGCTCGCGCTGGCCAATTTCAGTGTGGCTCATACACCTGATCCCAACACGGTGCGCATTGAGCGCTACCGCAAGGGCGTGGAGTTCATGAATAACAAAATGCCGGAGACTTCATTGAGCTATTGCGAAGCGTTGTCGGATACTATGAGTGTATGTCGCGCCAAGGTGGGAGACGGCACCTTGTTCACCACCATCTATGATCTTCAGGAGGGATTGATTCACCTGTACTTCTTTCATGACTTCACCCAGCGGGTTACATTTCACATTAAAGAAGAATTAGCGCGCGGGGCGCGATCAGTGTCGGTGGAATCGCTCTTTCCACCGAATGCAGAATATGCGGAGTTCATTGCCTATCAGACACCGGTAAACAATCAGGTGATTTTCATTTTTATCCTCTGCTGTGCAGCGTTGTTTTTCAGTTCAGCAGCAGTGTATGGCATTCGGTTTCTGTTTTGGAGAAAGGTGGAATTGCGTTGGTTGAATGTTGCACTGGCTGTATGGGGCATTGCGTTGTTCGCATACATGCTCACACTGCTTTTTAATCAGGGTATTTTTTATTTTCCTGCGCCGTATACTACTGGGGCGTCTTTTTGGATAGCCGTGAGCAGTTATCTCCCTGTGGTGCTTCTTGTGCTGTTCGTTCCGTTTTTGATTTTCATACGCAGGTTGTACCAATCTGAAAAGTGGGGGCTCGGAGTGCGGTGGCTGCTTTTAGCCAACCAACTCGCGTATGTGGGATTGCTGGGGCTGTTTGCCTACTGGGGACTGTTTGATGTGGTGGGGTAGAAAAACCGACCTAACTTCCCTGTGCATGTCTTTGCTGCTGATACACCAACAGCTCTTCCAATTGCGCTTGCATTACTTTCAGCACCTTTTCACTGGAAGCGAATTTTATCCAGGGCCGGGTTACCGAAATCAGGTTGGCATGTTTGCGGCGGGATAATGTTTGCTCGCGGAGTTTTAATGCCTTTTGACGGTCTTCGAGCGAGGCGCGCACGTGTTCGTCATTGGTAGCGGCGAGTTGACGACTGATTTCCTGGAGGTGAGCTTCTATTTCTCCCAGTTCACCGCCAATTTTGTCATGTCCGCTTTGAGCGCGGAGATATTGTGCTTTATATATGGAGTCTTTAAGCTCCATTTTTTGCACGGCGCCTGTGAAGTAGGCGACGAAGCGGTCTAGTTCCTCCAGGTTTTTTTTGCTCAGGTCAGTGCGGAGGACAATCATACTTCGGAAATTTTCGATTGATACAATGCGATGAGTGCAGACAGCTCGTCAATGCGAAGCTGAAGCAGAAGTTGTTTTCCGGGCGCCGCATTTTCGCGGATGCGAAGTTGGCGCGACAGGCGTCCTTGAAGTTTTTGCGTCACGCGGGGCACGCCTTCGTAGAGGGCCATTTCCTTTTGCAGCATCGCGGCGCCAAGTTCAGCGCCCAAATACCGGCGTGTCATATCATCGAGCTCGCGCTGGATGTTTTCCCGGAGCGAAATGGCGCGGTCGAGCCGGAGTTGGATTTCTTCACGGATAAAATGCACGTCATCTTCCGCTGCCACGTTTTCTTCCTCTGAAACAAGCGCGTGATTTTTTTCTGTGCTGATTCTCATCTCCGTCAACCGCAGCAGTGCGGAGGTGGGCATGCGGCGGTGCCCGGTTTCCACGAGCGAAAGCAGCGACCTGCTGAGCCCGAGCATATCTGCGAGCTCGTGCTGCGATAATCCAATCGCCCGACGAATTTCCCGGATATTTTCCATACGTGAAATTTGTAGCAAAGTAAAAGTAGCAAATAGGAAGACACTACAAATGGATTGCTACAAATATTCTACAACGGATTCAGCTTGTGAATGCATTTTTATGATGTTCCGAGATTGTTTTGTTCAGGCAAACTTGGGTGTGAAATAACAAAATGTCTCCCGGGGTCCTTCGTTTAGCGCTTCCTGAACTCAAGTTATTCTGGATGAGTCGACATCATCGAAGTCAGTTCACTTTGGGAAAAATTGCCTGCTCAATATCCATTCGTGTTTTCATTTGCTCCTCTCTGCCAAGGGCTGTGCGTTCGGCAGACCCTGGTCTTTGGGCAGTTGAATTGCCAACCTGACTCATGAGGGGGTATCCAGTCCCTAGTCCCTGCTACCGCACAAAAATCCCGTGCATGTTTCCGTAGCTCGTGAAGAATTCGGTCGTATTATTCGTGTACAGGTTGCCCAGGGTGTGAACTACGCCGTTGTAGACAAAAATGTCGCGCAGGCCTTATTCATCCATCCCGGTGGCAGATATGGTTCATATGAGGCGTTGTTTATCCAATATATGGCCAGGTAATCACCTCCGAACAACAATTCTCCTGCTATATATATGTCATTCCCATCGGTGTGCAGGGCATAACACGCACCCTCGTCGTTGTTGGTCAGCTGCGTGCGAACCCCATTGACCCACACCACTCCCTGTGGTTCGCCTCCGAAAACATCCGCATCGCTACCCACTACAATCACATCACCATTGACCACCCGGATATCATAGGCCTGGGAGTCTTCTTCACCACTGCCCAATTCCACAGGAACACCATTGACCCAATAAGTTGCTATCTGCACACCACCGAATGCCTGATCCCTTTTATACCCGCATACATAAACGTCGTTGCCTGCCACACATATCCCATGAGCTTCCGCATCAGTACTGCCGTCTGTAAGTTCGAGTGTACTCGTCGGCGTCCAGTACATTGCCTTGATGAAACCACTTTCGCTGCGCACATGTCCCGCCAGACGAAATTGATCTTCACCAACAACAAATAAATCCTCTACGGTGCAGAATGCACTTCCGTCCTGGTTGTCGAGCTCGTGCAACTCGCCATTGATCCAATAACAGGGCTGATTGTTGACACTCCCTTGCTCGCGTATAGATCCACCGACGACGATCTGATCAGCGGTAGCCAAGATGGCCTTGGCAGAACCCGGCCGGCCTTCACTGTCGAGTTCCACTTCGGAGCCGTTGAGCCAGTATCTCGGGTATGGTTGGCCGGAGATGTCCTCCGAACCACAGATAAATACGTCGCCCGCAGCTCCGTTATTGCCGCCACCGTTACCGCCGTTGTTGTTCACAGGGGGAGGAGTGTCCTCGTCTTTCTTACATCCAGTTGCGATCAGTACAAGCGCAAAATAAACTGCAGTGTAAATTTTATTCATAGCCAAGGAAGCATTAATGAATACAAATGCCATTGATTGCATCACCGTAAAAGGCATCGGTTTGAGCGGTGTTGTTGGAGTAATGGCCGAGTTGACCCGTTGAACCACCCCAGAGCCCAACGGTGTGTACCTCCCCGTTGAGGACATGAATATCAAGCCCGATGGTACCATTGACTGCTAACGATACGTCATAGGTCAATTCGGCTTCTCCGTTTATCCAGTACACGGAAGATGTTAAATTCGATAGTCCCGAAAGCTCCACAAATCCAACGATATATATACTATCGTTTTCAATAAAAATGCGCGTGGCTTCTCCCTCTGACATTGTGTCTCCCCCAGCAAGCAACTGTCTTTCGCCGTTGATCCATAAAACGGGCCTTTGAATATAAGTGTCAATTGCTTCATAGTAGATGTCTTCGTAGCCCACCACATAGACATCACCATCTTCGACCCATATATCATTGGCCAGGGAGTTTTCTTCGTCATCGCCCAACACCACCTCTGTGCCATTGACCCAGTATTTGGCCAGCCTGCGCCCGCCCGATCCGTCTTCTTCAAATCCGCAGACATACACCTCCCCATTGTAGACATGTACCCCATGAGCCCTGGCCGGATCCGCTCCATCTGTCAGTTCCACACCTACGCCATTGTGCAAGTACATGGCCTTTTGATTGCTGCCGAACACTCCTTCGTCCATGGCACGACCGGCGATATGGACATCGTTATCTCCCACCACAAAGACATCCCTGGCCAGGCATTCACCACAGGCATAGGAGAGCAGTTCAGTCGGCTCATCGTCCACCCAATAACAAGGTATAGTCGCATTGCCGTCGTATACTGCCCCTGCGATAATTACATGTTCATCATTGACGACTATTTCATACGCCTGGCCTCTGCTGCCGTCACCGATAACATGTTCTTCTCCATCCTTCCAGTAGCGGGGGTAATTATCTCCGAATCCACCGCTATTCACTCTTCCGCAGATGTAGACCGATCCGTCGCCGGAATTTCCTCCTCCTCCGTTGTTCGAAGAGTTGTCAGCTGGCGGCGTGTCTTCGTCCTTTTTGCACGCAGGTAGACACAGGAACAAAGCGTCAAACAACAGGCAGTAGAATCTATTCATTTCAGATTGGACCAATTGGTTTACTTCAGCACGTCCGGTAAAAATCAGAGGGCATCCGGAACAACTGTAACTACATCGCACCGCAAGTAATCGGAATTATCCGCCGATATAAACGACAGTGAGAGAACGGTTCCTTATTGAGCGAACGCACACTCATTTTGGAGAAAAAAGGAAAACGACTCCTTGCATTTCGGGGAAAAGAAAACGCTTTCCATTGTAACGACCAGAACGACCGGTTTTTTATTCGCCGGAAATTGGATTTTCAGGAAAAGAACCGTTGTTCGGGCAAGCCGGTGGCCGTCCGCGTGGTTGCCTTGCTGCACGGCTTGCGGGCTCTGTATCGAAAGAATCCCGGACTTTTGGCCCATTGGAAATTGGTATAGCCATGACTATTTTTAGTCCATTTGGAAAGAACATGAAGAGCCCTAGGCTGAGCCGGGGCAGGCTTGTGAATCGAGAGGTTCATTAAAGGTTCTCCCGGCTGAGCCGGGACAAGTGGTGGGAAGCTCCGGATGAAAATCGCTGGGCTGACTCGATCAGAGGCAAGCAAGTTTAAAGGCACGGATACAGAGATTTGCCGTTCAATGGGTTTTGACTAGATTTGTTTCAATACATCGACGGACATGAAAAGCTTAATCTCCAGAATTACGATTGACCAAGACATTTGTCATGGAAAGCCAACAATAAGAGGCCTGAGATATCCTGTTGAAAATATTCTTGAGTTATTGGCCTCTGGAATGTCAATCGAAGAGTTGATAGCAGATTATCCCGATTTGGAGAAGGAAGATTTCCTTGCTTGTATAGAATATGCGTCCAAACTTCTCCATGTAAAAAGTATTCATAGAATCGCTTCATGAAGTTTATTGTTGATGCACAGTTGCCTAAGTCGTTATCTGAACTGCTGATCTACAGAGGTCTCGACTCAGTGCATACGCTGGATCTTGCAAACGGGAATTCAACTTCTGACAAAGAGATAATACATATTGCCATCAACGAACAGAGAATTGTTATTACCAAGGATAATGATTTTCTAGAGTCTTTTCTGTTAAACTCACAACCTGAAAAATTAATCATTGTACGGACTGGAAATATCTCCAATTCAAGTTTGTTGAAGCTATTTGATGATAATCTTGACGTAATCAAATTAATGATTTCAAGAAGCAATTTAATAGAGATTACCAGAGATGAAATTGCTGAACACGAATGATTGCCACACAAACACAGCTAGAGGTTCATCGCACTCCCCTTCAGCACACACGCGATAGAGCCCTTTGTTGCACCGCCTCCCGGCTTTGCCACGGATGGATACGGGCCTAAGAGCGCGGTTTTTTCATTTTGGGGTAGGCGGGCATTGCTTCACAGTATTTCTTGCTTCCATGCCATTCGCACCTGCCTCCGATGGCATTTCTTTGCATTCCATGAGTATCGCTCTCTTGAATTTTACATTTTCTTTCTTGCTCAGTGCCGCGCTTTGTGTTTCAGGTGCGCTGTCAGGGCAATCCGGACAGGTGCAAATTATCACTTCCGACATCGGCCATTTCTTTGAGGCGTATGACCGGGTGAGCGCAAAGCCGGATAGTGCGGAGCGCGTGCGCATCGTTCAGGAATATTATATCAGTAAGGCATCGCCCGGACTGCTCGCTATGATGCGCGCCCGGGATTATCAGGACTATGAATATGCCGAGGCCATGGTGCGGTATCCGCAATTCTGGAATGCGATACGGCGCAATCAATCCGTTTTGCTGAAAGATTCCGATCAGATTGAGCGCTGTGTAAATCAGAAGATATGCTGCGGTTTTCGTTTGAAGTGAATAAGCTCAAGCGCAACACAGATTATCAATTGATCATTTCCGGAATTCCCAAGGAGGATGGAGGCAACAGGCTGGCGCCATACACCATCGCATTCCGCACGGGAAAGAGATAAGTGGCATCAGGAGCAGACTGAGAAAAATCTCAGAACGAGGGTGTTCCAATCACCCGGTACTCCTTTTTCTCCTTGCGGAACAAACCTCTGCGTGCCGGCTTGTCACATGAATCTTTCTTTCGGGCTTTCTTTTTTCTTCTGAGTGCTGGTTTAGGATCCGGTTGGGCGTAGGCGGAGTCAGGCTTCCCGATTGCCTTCGCTGGCTGTGCCTGCACAGGACTCACCGAAAAGCCCAGAAAGGAAAGCAGGGTAAGAAAGAGGAATGCGGTGCGCCGAATGAAAGGTGCTTTTCGCTGACCGGGCAATTGGCGCACCGTAAAGATGCCACAAGTATCACTCGTAATGGACTGGCATATTTCATCGCGCGATTTGCCCCTGAAGTCAATCACTGTTTTCGCGCATGACTTGCAATGGAAATCTGGCCCTTGCTCACTCATTCGACGAAGGAGCATCGGACAGGGGTTGTCCACGCGAAGGGATGATGAAGATTGTGGCAACATGTGATTCCCTCAAATGTATCGATTTTCATCCTGACCATCCGAAATGCATTTGGCGAAAAATTCTGCACGCTTCCGGATAACATAACATTTGGTTGTCTTCAATTTCGGGTGAAGAGAATAATTTCGCTTCATTATGCTCATGGTATAGGCCTACCAATCCATGCGATACGTCTTGTTTTTTCTTTTGTGGCTTTTTGCCGGTGTTGCCGGCGGTCAGACGTATATCCTCGACGAGCAGTTCAATGCAGCGCCTGCACCACCGGCTGGTATGGCTTTCGGTGCAGTGCCGTTTGGAGCCGTTTCGGGCACTGGCAATTTCGGACGCAATGCTCCGGCGATTAACTTCAACAGCACGGGGCAATTTCTCACCTATGGTCCTTGGACCGGAGCTGCCGATCAGATCAGTTTCTTTTATATGGGTTCAACCGGAGCCGCTTCTTTTTTTGTGGTGCAGCAGTCTGCAGACGGAACGAATTGGCTCGGGGTAGGTACTGCTACATCCATCACCACCGGGGCCACTTATTCAGCGCCTTTACTTGCTACAAGTCGGTATGTGCGTCTTGCATTCAATAAAAATTCCACCTGTAATGTGTATGTGGATGATCTCCGAATCCGTTCTGCGAGCGCTTCATGCGCAGGCGGACTTCAATTGCTTCAGGTGCTTGTGAACGGTGGCTGCGGATCATGCGAAGGAGCTGAGGAGTTTGTCTATTTCGCTACAGGTAACAACGACCTCGATATTGGTTATCTGGAGTTGGTCAATCAGACCGTTCCCAATGGGGGGTGTGCATATGGCGGCAATGGTCCGACTGACAACCTGAATACCAACTGGGTGAGGCATGCGGACTTTTCGGTTGCGCAGTTGAACTACATCGCCAATCTCAATTTGTGGGCTTCCTGTTCGGGAGTATTTGTGCCTGTACCATCTTCCAATGTGATTCCTGCCGGAGCGCGCGTGCTGGCATTTACCGCAGCAACTCCAACTGCTACCTATAACTTCGATCAACTGTGCGGCTTGGGAACCGTCTATGTGATTTTTGCAGATCAGACAGATTGCGGAGGTAAGTATACCAATGCAGCGTGCTCAGCCAATTGCACGCGATACCTGACGCTGTTCAATCATCTTACGGGTTGCGTGGACAATCAGCAGTACTTCGCAAGTCCTGTTGCCACTGGCTCAGGAGATACGTATGTGTTTGTCGGCAGCAGCATAGGCTACGCGCTCACTTCGGAGTGCTCATTTCTTGTGTTGCCGGTGGTGATTGAAT
Source organism: Flavobacteriales bacterium (assembly GCA_046336655.1). Taxonomy (GTDB): domain Bacteria; phylum Bacteroidota; class Bacteroidia; order Flavobacteriales_D; family Sanyastnellaceae; genus CANGTU01. The sequence continues at coordinate 31,259 of JBKDGH010000018.1, forward strand.
CAATCTATACTGAGCCTGCAGCTTCATTTATGGGCATTCACTGGACGACTTCCTCTGAATTTGCCGTGAAGCAGTTCGTGGTGGAGCGCAGCACTGACAATCAATTCTTCGAAGGAATCGGTGAGGTGAATGCGACGAATCTGATTTCGGGTTCGGATTATTCATTCCGGGATGAGCACCCATTTTTAGGCTTGAACTATTACCGCCTTCGCATTGAGAATGAAAACGGGACAGCGGATTATTCGCCCGTGATCTCCGCGCACTACAATACTCATCGTCCACTGCTGGCGCGGGTTATTGAAAATGAGCTGGTGATTGCAGGCCTTCCCTTCAATCGGCAGATTGGATTATCCATTTATACCATGGATGGACGACTTCTTCTGGAGCGCAGCGAGGACAGCGGGGAAGACGGCATGATGCGCTGTGTGCTTCTCAAACCGATGAATACAGCAGTGGTTGCCGTGATCCGCGATGCCGAGGAGGTGCATGTCATGCCTTTGCTGCCTTCGTCAGACTGGATATTATTCCGGTAGTGACTAAAAGCACCTTATAATCCGTATCTTTAAAAAAGTACACGTATATGACCACCAAGCTGACATTGACTATCGAAAAGGAGGTTATCGAACGGGCCAAGCAGTATGCTAAGGCAACCGGCAGAAGCCTGTCTGAACTCATCGAAGCTTATCTGGAAAACATAGTGCAGGAGGATAAGGGTGGTGAGCGGATGTCCAAAAAGCTCAAGGGCTTGGTTGGCAGCGTGAAACTACCGAAGGATTTTGATGAAAATCGGGAGCTTCAGGAGTATTTCAAAGGAAAGCATTCATGATGAAAGTATTTGTCGATACCAATGTTATTATCGACCTATTGGCAGATCGCAAGCCACATAGCAAGTTTGCGGTGGCATTGTTTCAAAAGGCCGAGGCGATGGAGGTGGAATTGTACACGTCATCTCATTCGATAGCAACGACCTATTTAGTTCTCAAGAAGTTTTCAGACGACAAAAAACTACGTGCTGTTCTTTCGGATTTGTTGCATTATGTAAGCATCATTCCAATCGATATTAATTTGATTCGCAGGGGACTAAATTCGAAGTATAAGGATTTCGAGGATGGGCTTCAAATTCTTTGTGCGCAATCAATTGATCAGATGGATTGCATCGTTACGAGAGACCTGAAGG
>JBKDGH010000169.1:0-17943 GCA_046336655.1 Flavobacteriales bacterium
GAAGCGTCAGGACCTGACCAAGATGTTGTTCTTCGATGATCTCTACAGGAACCATGTGCTGCCGGTACATGGGGTGATCATGGAACTCGGTGTGCGCTGGGGCAAAAACATGGTGCTGCTCAATAACCTCCGCGGTATCTATGAGCCCTTCAATCACCACCGCAAAATCATCGGTTTCGATACGTTCGAAGGCTTCCCTTCCGTGCACGCCAACGACGGCTCGCATGGGATCGTGAAGGTGGGCGGACTGAACGTGTCCAAGGGTTATGAAAACTACCTCGGCGATCTCCTCAAATACCACGAGAGCGAATGCCCGCTGGCGCATATTCCGAAGAACAAACTGGTGAAAGGCGATGCAGTAGTAGAGCTGGAAAAATACCTCAATGAGCATCCTGAAACCATCATCGCAATGGCATGGTTCGACTTCGATATTTACGAGCCGACGAAGAAATGCCTGGAGTTGCTGAAACCGTATCTCACCAAAGGTTCTGTGCTCGGTTTTGACGAATTGTGCGATACGACGTTCCCGGGAGAAACCATTGCTTTGCGCGAAGTGCTCGGGCTCCCGAATGTGCGTGTACAACGCAACCGGTTCAGTGGCGCACAGTCGTATGTGATCGTCGAGTAAGAGAATCAGCTTGCGCTGACATTCCAGCTTCTGATAAGGGCTTCAGCCATGATCAGGTCTTCCGGGGTGGTGAGTTTGATGTTTTCGCGATTACCCTCCACGAGCTGGATATTATGTCCCGCCGCTTCCATCACGGAAGCATCATCCGTAAACTCAGGAATGTACTCTTGTTGAAATGCCTCCTTCAGCAAGGCAATTGAAAAGCACTGTGGTGTCTGCACCAAGCGGAACAGCGAACGGTTGAGCGCCATGCTGGTCGCTCCGGTCATCTGACGCAATGATTCATTCACGGGAATCACCGGTACCGCGGCACCGCCTGACGCCGCAGCATCATACGCATTGCGGATGGTGGCAATGCTCGCCAATGGCCGCACCGCATCGTGAATTCCGACAATGCCTTGTAAGTCGGCAATGGAGTCAAGCCCCGCCTTCACCGAGTGAAAGCGCTCACGTCCGCCGGGAACTACGGTATGCGGGATATCAAGGCCAAGTGTTTCGCGGAGGTGATTCCAGTATTCCACGTAATCCGGATGCATCACTACCACGATGTTCATGTGCGGATCAAACCGTCTGAACTGCCTCAACGTATGCACAATGACCGGCTCACCGAGCAGTTGCAGAAACTGCTTGGGCAGATGCTGCATCATGCGCGTGCCTGTGCCTCCCGCCACGAGTATGAGATGATTTTTCTGAGGTGCGGCCATCGGGTGGTGCAATCAGTGATTGTGCGACATCATCATGTCGTGATAACGCTGCAGGGCTTCATCGAGTGCCTCGCTGCGCTTGAGTATTGCCTCCACGAATTCGCGAAATGCTCCCTCACCGCCTTTCAGATGAGTTGTGAAATGGGCATGTCGCGCCACATAGTCAGGGGCATTGGAGGGACTACACGATACGCCCGCCGCTTGAAGCAGCGGGATGTCGTTGATGTCATCTCCGATGTACGCGGTTTCTTCCAGGGTGATGCCGAGTTCACTGCACAGCTCGGTGGCCACATGCAGCTTGTTTCTCACCCCTTGTTTCACATACGGAATCTGAAGTTTGCTTGCTCTCCGGGCCACGATCTCGGTGTTTTCTCCTGTGAGAATGGCAAGCGGAATATGGAGCAGCCGCAAAAAGATTACTCCTGCACTGTCAGAGGTATTGAATTTTTTCCACTCATTGCCCGTCTGGTCGTAGTACATCCCCCCGTCGGTCCATACACCGTCGATGTCAGTCATCACCAGTTTCGGCAACTGCGGAGTGCTCATCGGATCATGTTCGGGTATATGACTTCATCTGTCGGGATATCCGCAGCGGCTGTTTTACCGATCACCTGAGCCCGGTCGCGCCACTTAAAGCCATCGCCCGGAGAAAGGAGATGCACATCTTCTTCGCGGATCACTTCGCCTGCGGCAATCGGACGTGCAGTGGCCACTGAGCGCTCCAGCTTGAGGCGCGCAGAAGCGGTATCTTCTTCAATGAAAATATCTTCGACACCGGCCCACATTTCAAGCAGACGAATGTCGCGGATCATGCGGTTCATACCATCCGGGCCCAGAGAGCCGGCCTGATCAGTGCCTTTCATGCGGCGGTCAATGGTGATGTGCTTTTCAATGATGCGCGCACCCATAGCCACCGCCGCTACAGGCGCAGCAATGCCGATGGTGTGGTCGCTGAATCCAATCGTATACTGTGGATAATGTTTCTGCAGGTACCTGATCGTGTTGAGGTTCACATTCTCCGGCTTGGTGGGGTATTCCGACACGCAGTGGAGGATGCTGATCTGATCGTGGTAGCGCGTGATCACGTCAAGCGCTTCATCCAGCTCTTGTTTCCCTGCCATGCCGGTAGACAGAATGATCGGGATTTTTGTCTCAGCCAGGGCGGCGAGCAACGGCAGATTGGTGAGGTCGCGGCTTGCCACTTTCAGGCGGTCGGGAGTGAAATACCGCAGCATGCTCAGACAGCCTTTTGCGCAGAGCGTTTCCACAAAGTCCATCCCAAAGGCCTTTGCGTGTTTGTACACTTCGAAATGCTCCTCATCTGATAGCTCGAGCACTTCGCGGTGCTCGCCGTAGGTGGCGCCGAAGGAATGTGCGCTGGTGTAGGGCCGCGACATTTGCGACTGACTCAACTCTTCCTTCAGGTCGCGTTTGGTCAGCTTTACGGCATTCATTCCCTTCAGGTGAAGATCGAAAAGTTCATTCTCGATTTCACGCGCAGCCATCTCCACAAGCAGTTTGGCGAGATCCACAGAGCCGTTGTGGTTCTGTCCGATTTCCCCAATGATATACGTTTCGTTCATATCCATTGTCACTCGTTTCCGGGTCCGGCACTCGGGGTCAATCCTTCCGCACAGACGGGCCCGCTAATATAGGATGCGCTGTAATAGCCGGAAATTTGCGGAGGGTTAATTGTCTTCGTGTGTTCCCTGTTGCTCCGCCCGGACCGCTCCGTATTGGCCATACCATCTCCGGTTTCCAGTGGAATGGCACCGGTCAGTTCGGCGGTCATCTGGCCAGCGGCGTATTCCTCTACCGGGTAAGGGCCCGTCGGAATGGTCAGGACCACGAACTGCGACAGGATTCCAACCGCGCACCTGCCGAAAAGGGGTTTCGGTAAGTTGCACCACATACGGGGGGTACGTGTATTTCATACACGTCACAGGTCACTCCTTGGCGCGACAAGGTTATTGTTTGTATTTTCACACCCTTTACATCTGTAAAAAGCCAGAATTGCCTTAACCAACAACGTTAACGATGAGAGTTATTTGCGCTTTGCTAATTTCCCTGCTCTGTGTGATTTCGCTGAAAAGTCAGGCGGCATGGGGTGTTTACAAAACAGGGATTTCCGTAAACAGCACGTTCTATGATTGCCAATGGGCATCCGTTGCCCCCGATTTCGAAGGGGCTTATCTCGGACGCTACTCCACCGGAGGCACGCTTGCGCTCAACTTCGCTGAGGTGCTGACCTGGAAAAACGGCAGCTCGAACGTGTGTCAGCCGACTATGTTCTATCGGGTGTACCGCACCTGCGATACACCACCGGCGTTCACTCCGTTTGGCGTGACTTTCTGCTGCAATCAGGGCGGCTCCAATTGTGTGGCCGCCGGCGGCGGCGGATGTGGTCCCGATGTCAATAACGCCGGGGATCAAAAGTGGTTTGCCTCCACACTGAGCGTGAACTGGCTAAGCGGCCTTACCGCACCAGGCTCATACGTGGTTGAAGTGTATTTCGAAATTCCGGGGGATGACAGCAACCCGACAGGCTGTGGATCTCCTTCTCAGTTTTCCAGCAATGGAGGAAACAATTTCCGCGCGTATTTCGAATACGAAATCAACGACAGCTTTTCTGACAGCAACCTGCTCAATCCTACCTGGACCGGCGATAATGGCAACTTCACCATCGCCACAAAGAGCGATGCTGCGGGTCTCCTCGGCTCCGAACAAAACAACAGCTATGCGTTGCGTCTGAATGCGCCGCTTTCCAACGGCAGCGAATACCTCAGTACTGCTCTCACCACCTGGAACGCTCAGCAGGAATGGTACTTCTGGCACGGCCGCCGAAACATTGCGGCATCGGTTGCCGATCAAACCATTATCTGGCTCTATGCCAATGAATCGAATCTCGAATCCGCCACCGTGGACGGCTACCGCATGGTTATCGGTGATGATACCGGAAATGACGAGATTCGTCTGCAGCGCGTGGACAATGGCACAGGTACGGACATTCTGGTGACCACAGCAACCATTCCGAATGGCATTGTGGATTGGGGAGCGACTTTCCGGGTCACCCGCAGCACCGCAGGCCGCTGGGTCATCCGCACGAGTACGTTACCGAACATCTCAGGAGCCGGCGCAACCGCTTTCAGTTGTCCGGAAACCCTCAGCACCGTGCTTCAGGCCAACTCGCTCAACGGACAGAACTACGCAGATGACAATACCTATATTCCATCCGGAACGGGTTACATCGGTGTGGTGGCGTTGCATGGCAGTTCTGCAGCAGCAGCAGCCGGTCAGGAATTTGACAACTTCCGCATCCGCGCTTTGCCTCCGGATACCGAGCTCAACTTTGCATTGTCAGGGGCGACCATCGCTGAAAACCTCGGCGGCGGAACGCATACAATTACCGTCAATATTATCAGCCCGTCACCTACCGTGGCTACTACGGTGCAAGTCGCTCTCATCAGCGGAAGTGCAACGCGCATCAACAACTACACGACTCAGACCCTGACATTCCCCGCTAACAATGGCTCTCCGCAAAACCTTACGCTTTCTGTCACCAACAATGATCTGTGCGACGGTACTGCCAATCTGGTGTTCCAGCTGCAAAACCCAACCGGCGGAACCAACGCGTTCATAGGCACACAATCGACTTATTCACTTACCATCACCGATGACAATACCGGCTACGACACGCCTCTCGCAGGGACATTCGAAGCGGGCAATATCACTGGCTGGACACCCGTAGTCGCTTCTGGAAGCTCAGGCACATGGTCAGCAAGCACGAGCAACCCGATCACCGGAACGTACAGCCTGCGTCACACCTTCACCGGTACTGCCGGTTCTACTTACGTCTATTCAGGCGCTGAAAACGCCGCTCTTCCCGGTGTAGAAACGATATGGCGCTTCAACCTCCGCACCTTCTTACTGGAGCCCGGGCCAGCCAACAAATGGCAGGTATTCCTTGCTGCAAATGAGTCCGACCTTTACGGCTCTTCTGTGGACGGTTATGCAGTGGGCGTAGATCCCGCGGGCTCCGGCGATCCCGATGTGCTCACCCTCTGGCGCGTAGTGAACGGTGCGATGTCCGTTCCTGTTGTGCAGGCAGATATCTCCGACGTGATTTACGACTGGGGCTTCGCACAGGACATCGTCGGCTTTGAAATCGTACGCTCAAGCACCGGCAACTGGACCCTCCGCGTGGACACCAACGGTGGGTTCGACAACCTTTCTGTCATCGGTTCGGGTAATGATGTGACCTACACGGAGATGAATTTCTTCGGGATGCGTTTCATTCACACCGGATCAAACGGCGGTAAACTCGCTCTGGACGATCTCGCCATTACTCAATCGGGTTGCCGCGACATCTATTACAGCCGCGCCACAGGAAACTTCACCGATCCGATCTGGTCGAGCCAGCCCACTGGCCTGCCCAATCCATCCACCATTCAACCGGGACGCTGGACACGCCTTGTGGTGCAGCCTGCGCACACCGTGACCATGAATACCTCCGTGGTATGTGACGACTTCAGCATTCTCGGCACCGTAGACGGCAGCAGCAGCGCGCAGCAGGTGTACGGAGACTGGCTCAATGCCGGCACATACAATGGCAACACTGCTACCGTCATTCTGAAAGGGGATGAGTCACCGGGACAAAGTGTGGGCGGTGCAGCCACCACGCGCTTCCACAACCTCACCATCCAGAATTCCTTTGGTACGGTGAACCTCAACAGCGCTACTGAAATTGCAGGTGTGCTGCTGCCAAGCCTCGGCACGCTGCAAACGAATGGCAATCTGACACTTATATCCAACGCGAGTCTTTCGGGCTCAATTGGTGTGATCTCCGCAGGCGCCAGCGTAGCAGGGAACGTCACTATTCAGCGCTTTATCCCATCTGCCACCGCCGGTTGGGTTTTTCTGGGCTGTCCGATTCCCGGACAAACCATCAATAGCGCATGGAACGATGATATCGTAACCACTGGTTTTACCGGCTCTGATTTCCCTCCTCCCGGCTATACATTCAATAACGTGCAGCGCTACGATGAATCGCAGCCAGGCAATCGCAATGTGGGATGGGTGCCGGCGACCAACGTAACGAACGTGCTCTCCAGCACCTTCGGCTATAACGTGTACATGAATTCTTCCGCGCAGAATATTGATGTGACTGGAACGATTCAGTCGGGAAGTGTCGCCGTTGCAGTGCCATTCACCAACAACGCCAACGTGGCAGACGGCTGGAACATCATGACCAACATCTACCCGTCAGAAATTGACTGGGTGGCTCTCGAAGGCAACAGCAATGACTTCGCGACATACTATGTGTACGATTCTTCTCTGCCGGGCTACCGAACCTACAATGCAAATTCGCAGGTAGGTTCTGCAAGCCGCTATATCCCGCACAGTCAGGCGTTCTTCGTGCGTTCAACGATCGCCGGACAAACACTCAACTTCGCAGAAAATCAGAAGACCAGTACCAACGCCGCTTTCGAGCGTAGTACTGAAGATTCACGAATGATCGCCTTCCGCCTAGAGCGCAATGGCCTCGCCGATGAAGCAATCCTCAATTTCACCGAAGGTGCTACCGATGCATTCGAACATGCATACGATGCGGAGAAATGGGAGAGCCTGAACACTTCGTCTCCGGAGCTGGGTTTGGTGTCTTCTGACAATATGCTGCTCACCATCGATGCGCGTCCGCTCATCACTGACGGCACTTCAATTCCTGTATCACTCGATCTGCCTGCTGCCGGTACATACACCTTCCTCGTTCAGGAAGTAATGAACCTCCAGCCGGGAGTATGCATGACTATTCAGGATCTCGTTACCGGCGAAACCTTCTCCGCCTCTGAAGGCTCTGAGTTGACCGTAACTGTAGACGCGCCGTTTGTCGGACAGCGCCTCATGATTCACTTCTCGCCTGCGGTGGAAGTGCTCACCACCAACGCAACCTGCTTCGATGCGGACAACGGTGCAATTGCTCTCGCGGCAGTTGCAGGCAACTGGAACTACACGCTTCTCAATGAGGCAGGTATTCCTGTTTCAGCAGGCGCATCATTCGCTGCAATTGAAAACCTTCCTGCCGGGTTCTACTCACTCGAACTCGCTAATTCGGACGCTGCTTGCGGCACTTCCAGCGTGAGTCTCATCATCGAAGAGCCTGCACAAATCACTACCTGGTCAGGCTCATCCAAATCATCCTGCAACATCACTGCAGATGGTATGCTCGAGTTTGGTGTGAATGGCGCAGAGCTATACACCTACTCTGTGACCCGCGCCAACGGCAATGTGGTGGCCAGCGGTGAAACAGCTGATTTCGCCATGGTGCTCGAAAACCTCGTGGGCGATGTGTATACCATCACCGTAACAACCACATGCGGAACCTATACCATGGAGCAGAACCTGCGCGATCCGCTTGCGCTCGACGCAGCGATCGTTGCCTCTGCTACTTCTGTAGAAATCACCGAAGGCACTTCTGCTACTATATCATTTGAAGCAGACGCCACAGGTGCCACTGCATTCACCTGGATGTGGGCGGATGAATTGCTGAGCACCGAAGCTGGATTCAGCTACTCATTCGATCAGGCGGGGACGTACCCAATCGTTCTTCTCGCATCCAACGAATCATGTGAGTCAACCGCGGCAGTGAATATTGTAGTAAATGAAGTAGTAAACGTAGCATCCACCGATGCGACAGAGGCTGTAACACTCCTGCAGGCCAATGGTGGAGTGTCACTCACCTTCAATGGTATCAACAGCCGTCGTGCAGAGATCAGACTGATCAATACCCTCGGTCAGGTGGCCTGCTCAGAACGCGCTACACCCGCGGATGGTCAGCGCGTATTCATTGCTCTGGATGCCCTGGCCTCAGGCGCATACACGGTGCAGGTGATCGCAGACGGCAAAGAAGTATTCGCCCGCCAGATCGTGAAATAATATCACGCGGGCGTGAGATAATAAATGCCACAGCATCCCGTCATTGGACCGGAAGCTGTGGCATTTTCTTTTTCATTAAAAAATAGGTAAGAAGTGCAAACACCGCCAGCAGTGCGAGCTGCACGTACACCGGCGTTTCTGCATCGAGCGATCCGTTGGTGTATCGGTAAATTGCAATGCCGAGCGCGTTATTCATGAAGTGAGCAATGATCGGTGCCCACAAGCTTCCTGACCACCACGCGAGATATCCGAGTCCGGCACCAAGTACCAGCCGCGGTAAGAAGCCGTACAACTGAAGATGAATCGCACTAAACAGTACACTGGATATCAGGATTGCGACGTGCGCATTGCCAGTGCCCTTGATCAGCAGGGGTTGCAATACTCCACGAAACACCACTTCTTCACACACCGCCGGAATCAACGCAATAGCAAACACCAGCGGCACGTAGCCGAGTTGCTCATGGGATGAAAGAAAGAGATGGGTGAGTTGCATGGCGCGCTCTTCAGAGGGCAGTGCCACAGACTCCAGCCACGATCCTGCCGGAATAAGCGCATCATTTACCCACGACAACGCGTCAATCACCGGCGAAGCGCTGAGGATCCAGAGCACAGGCACAAACAGAAAGATTGCGGCAGGCTTGCGGAATGACATCACCCCTTGTCCGCCGAACATCAGCCAGAACAGCACAGCAGGCAGTAAAAAAGTAGTGAGCTGCGAAATGGAGTTCAGCCACATCAGCATCGAGGTGTGTTCGGGCCCCGGATTGGAGATCACTGCATTGATTTGCTCCAGGGTCAGTCCGTAGATCTGAGAGCCCACCACGGCGGAAAGCACGCCGCCGAGCGCCATTCCTGTGAGCATGAAGCCCACCAGGAAGAGCAGTAGAGAAGGCAGTCGCAGCGGCACAGAATAGATCGGTTTCATGGTGTAAAGAAACAATCGAACTACTTTTGCAGACCCATTTAAGCTCATGCCGAAGATTGGTTCCATCGAATTGCCGGAATTTCCGCTGCTCCTCGCTCCCATGGAGGACGTGAGCGATCCGCCGTTTCGGATGCTGTGCAAGAAGCACGGCGCGGACCTTATGTACACTGAGTTTATCTCCAGCGAAGGCCTCATCCGCGATGCGGCGAAGAGCGTGATGAAACTCGACATCTACGAGTATGAGCGGCCCATAGGAGTGCAGATTTTCGGCAGCGAGATTGATACCATGGTAAAATGCGCGGAGATCATCGAGCGCACCAATCCCGATCTGCTCGATATCAATTACGGCTGTCCGGTGATGAAAGTAACCTGCAAAGGAGCAGGCGCGGGCATTCTTAAAGACATCCCCAAGATGGTGCGCATGACGGAAGCCATTGTGAAGGCCACTAAATTGCCCGTTACGGTAAAGACCCGCCTTGGCTGGGACGACAGCAGCAAGAATGTGGTGGAAGTGGCGGAGCGGTTGCAGGACATCGGCATTCAGGCGTTAACCATTCATGGCCGCACACGGGTGCAGATGTACAAAGGCGAGGCCGATTGGGCGCTGATTTCAGAGGTAAAGAACAACCAGCGGATGCGCATACCCATTTTTGGCAATGGCGACATTACCTCACCCGAGAAGGCCGTGGAGTATAAACACCGCTATGGCGTGGACGGAGTGATGATTGGCCGCGCGAGCATCGGTTACCCTTGGATATTCAACGAGATCAAGCATTTTGTAAAAACCGGAGAAAAGCTCGCACCGCCCACTATCGCTGAGCGTGCCGCCGCGTGCCGCGAACATTTTGAATTCTCCATCAAGTGGAAAGGTGAAAAGCTCGGTATCCTCGAAATGCGTCGCCACTACACCAATTACTTCAAGGGTATCCCCAACTTCAAAGACGATCGCATGGAGCTCGTCACCCTGATGGAACCCGGGGCGATCACCTCCAAGTTGGGGGAGATAGCGGGGAAGTATGGGGATGAACCCGTTTGCTAGTGGGTTAGTGTATGTGCGTAGTGTGCAAAAAGGGAAGCCTGTTCCGGTCCAAAACACTCTGGCATACATGCACTTGCTTGTTTCGGGTACCCGCCGTTGGGGTGACCACGTTTCCGCGCCTGTAACTTGCGGGAGCGCCCGTGCTCTTTGCCGTTTTGAATCTCATGTATGAAACCATCTGTATAATCCCGGTTAAAAGGAGTACATTTCATAACACCTGAATTGAGTTGAATAAGTTAGCTGCGACCTCATCAAAGAACACAGATGAATCAGAATATTTATCAGGACGAAAGAAAAAACGAAATCCGGCTTTCGAAAATATCCAAAATTGAAGCGGAAGTACCGTTTACTGGTTTTGGAATAAAATATGTGGTCTCTGGAGAGGAGCAGTACTTTTTAAATCACAAAAAATTTGTAGTAAGGGAGGGACAATACATTATCGGTAACGATTTTACCAAATCTGTTGTACAGATCAATCACAAACAACCAGTAGAAGGTATTTGTATTGACATATCTCCACAAGTCATATCAGAGGTTGCCGCTTATCATGATATGAATGAAAGTGAAATATGTGAATTCCTGCTGTCCGACCAGTTTTTGGTGAATCGCTATAATGCAAAGAATACAAGTCTTGGCTACACGTTACAAGAGATAAATCAAATGCTGATATACGGCAAGTTCAGCAATGATTTTTTGCGGAATGAACTTTTTTATAGTCTTGCGGAATCTATTATTAATGACCAACGATTTGTTTTGAATCACTTTAAGAAAATGAATTTCAAAAAATCCATCACGAATGAGGATGTTTTCAGATCGTTGCTCGCGGCTAAGAATTATATCGATGAAAGTGCTCTGGAAAACCTGTCTCTTGAACAAATAGCGCTGCAGGCAAATATTTCGAAGTATCATTTCATCCGTCTTTTCAAAAACGTGCTTGGAACATCTCCTTATCAATACCAAAGGCGACGAAGACTTGAGTTGGGTCGTCAGGAACTTATGCAAGGTCGCTCCGTGTTGGATACGGCTCTATGGATTGGATATCCTGATATACAATCTTTTTCAAAAGCGTTTAAACAAATCTTCGGTCAGTCACCCGGCCACTATGTAAAAAGCAATTTTTGACAAGTGGAATTCGGAACGGGACACTTTTTTTGCTTCAAAAAAAGTATGAACCGATTAGTGTTCCTGTGTCTTTTCTTGTTTATAAGTAAGTGCTGTTATTCTCAACTGCAGAGGAGAGTGCAGTTTGGCGCGAGCATCGAGTACATTACTGAAAACGGTGTGGCGGGTTGCAAAGTGTTGCAGGTGGTCACAGGAACCAGTGTGGCGTTGAAATTGCAAGAGAATGATGTTATTCTTAAAATTGGAAATAATTCATTCGCGTCTGCGGATGAGTTTATTCATAAGTTCTTGAATTATACCCCCGATCAGGATGTTGATTTAACTGTTCAGCGAGGGAAAAAGAAACTTACATTAAAAGCAAAAGCTGTTGCCCGTCCGTATGAAACGGATGATAATGCTACCGTTATTTATGATGAAGCGAACTTTAAGGGCGGACAGTTACGCGTGATAATTAACAAGCCATTCAGCCAGAAAAAGATGCCGGCTATGCTTTTCATTCCGGGTTATACGTGCAGCAGCATCGATGATTTATCTAAGGATCATCCCTACAAAAGAATCATTGATGCCTATGTGGATAAGGGTTACGTTACTCTGCGCATTGAGAAAAGTGGACTGGGAGACAGCAAGAACACACCACCTTGTGAATCATGTGACTTATTGGATGAGGTTGAGAACTTCGAGGCTGGCCTGAGAAAGTTGAAATCTTTGCCCTATGTGGACACCAGTCAAATTATCATTTTCGGCCATTCCATGGGAGGCATCATTGCCCCGGCCATCAGCGCAAAGCATCAGGTAGCCGGAGTAGTGGTGTATGGCACGCTTGCTAAATCATGGTTTGAATACCAAATAGAGATGTACCGCATTCAAAATGCATTATCCGGAATGAATCCCATCGAAGTGGAGAAATCCGTCATTGAACAATACGATGTAAACTATCGGTTTTTCGTTAAAAAGGAGACACTGGTGGACATGTCCAGAGATCCGGCGGTGGACAGCATATTGAAGACTTCCTGGGAATATGACGGTAAAGGGAACATCTATTCGAGAAATTCCGAATACTGGCGGCAGATTCAGGATTTTCCTCTACTCGAAAACTGGAAGAACACCACTGGAAAAGTACTCGTACAATTTGGTGAAGCTGATTTTCAGGCGTTCTCTAAGTCTGATCATGAGCAAATAATAAATACGGTAAATCATTTTCATCCTGGGAATGCCACCTTGAAAATTTATCCTTTAACCGATCATTTCTTCGCAAAATCCGGCACGATGCAGGAGGCCTATAACAAATTTGTGAATGGGCAGATTCAGCAACTCTTTGACGAATACAACCATGAAGTTGGTTTGTCTGCCGTGCAATGGAGTAATGAGGTGTTGAATAGAACATCAGATAGCATACCAGTGGAACAAGGTTGGCGTAAGCTCAATACGGAGCGCTATCCGGGAAAACAAGATGACATCACCTTCATCAATGAAAACGAGGGATGGTATGTGAATGGTTCCGGAGCGATTTTTCACACCAAAGATGGAGGCGAGAATTGGGAAAAGCAACTGGAAAAGAAAGGAACATTTTTCAGATGTATTGCATTTGTGGATAGCTTGCGAGGTTTTGCAGGAACAGTTGGAACGGATTATTTTCCAAACGTGAGCGATACTATTCCCCTTTATGGTACAACAGATGCAGGAAAAACGTGGAATCCGGTTTCCTATAGCGGTCCCTACGTGAAAGGACTCTGCGCCTTAGATATCGTGAAAGAACCATTCATCAATCACGGAAGAACGGACTATAAAGTTCATATTTATGCAGTGGGCCGGGTCGGTTCTCCTGCAAATATGTTGGTATCACACGATGGCGGTGATACGTGGTTTTCCGAAAGTTTGGATAGGGATTGTAAAATGCTTTTTGACATAAGAATGCTTGACAGGAAGACGGGTTTCGCCTGTGCTGCAACAAGTGAGGATATTGCCGCGTCGAATGCATTGATTATCAAAACTTCGGATGGAGGGAAAACATGGAAAAAGGTGTATCAGTCCAATCGGCCGTTTGAAACCACATGGAAGGTTTCCTTCCCGAGTGAAAGAGTAGGTTATGTTACCATCCAATCTTATAATCCCGATCCAGGCGCCAAACAACAGCGTGTTGCCAAGACCACTGATGGTGGCGAAACATGGAAGGAGATCAACTTGGTGGAGGATGCGGCAGCTCGCGAATTTGGTATTGGTTTTATTAATGAGAATCATGGATTTGTTGGCACCATGAATTCTGGATTCGAAACCAAAGACGGCGGACTTACCTGGACACCCATCAATTTGGGAATGGCGTGTAATAAAATCAGAATTTATAAGGATGCTAAAGGAAGCATATACGGCTATGCAATCGGAATGGACGTATTGAAATTGAATTAGTGATAGAAAGCAAAAAACCCCGGAATATTCCGGGGTTTTAATGGATGTGAAAATTGGATTATTTTTTCTTCTTGGTGTCTGCTGGCTTGTCGGCCTGAGCAGCGGCGATAGAAGCGCGGGTTGCTTCAATCGACACCACCGCGGATGCATCGGCCTCGAGCAGGGTGCAACCCGGTACATTCAGTTCGCGAACGCGCACCATATCACCAATTTTAAGTGGTGTGATATCCACCACGATCTCCTCAGGAAGGCTCTCCGGATTTCCGAAGATGCGCACCTTGCGGTAGTTGATGGACAAACGGCCACCCGCACGCACTCCTTCAGAGTTACCCGTTGTGCGCACAGGAAGGGTAGTCTTCACCGGCTTGCCCGGAACGAGCTCCAGCATGTCAATGTGAACCACCTTGTCAGTCACCGGATGGCGCTGTATCTCCTGAATGATGGTGGGAACTGAAGTACCATTGATCTCCAGATTCACCTGCAGGGTATCCGGCATCGACAGAATCTTGTTCAGTGAAATAGCGTCCACCGAAAAGTGGTGCTGCTTTCCTCCACCGTAGATGACTCCCGGAACATGCCCCGTGCGGCGGAGTTCCGAGGCCTCTTGTCTCCCTACGTTCCCGCGGGGGGAACCGCTCAATGCAATTTGCTTCATGGTTTTGTTTTTTATGAAATGATAAAATGTGAACTGATGGATTTATTCTCGATCAGGTTGTGCAATACATCGGCAAACAACTTCGCCGTGCCTGTCACTCTGATCTTAGTGGTGTCTTTGTCCGTGCGAAGCGGAATGCTGTCACTCACAATCAACTCCAGAATTTTTGAATCCGCGATGCGCTCGTAGGCCGGACCGCTCAGCACCGGATGGGTGCAGATCGCCCGCACGCTCTTGGCGCCGTTCTCGATCATCATGTCAGCAGCCTTGCACAACGTGCCGGCTGTGTCAATCATATCGTCGATAAGCACCACGTTCTTGCCGGCCACATCGCCGATTACCGTCATGCTTTCAACCTTATTGGCCACCTTGCGCTGCTTGTAGCAGATCGCGAGGTCTACCCCGAGAATTTTCGCATAGGCGTTGGCGCGCTTGGTACCTCCGGTGTCCGGAGCGGCGATTACCAGATCAGGAATGTTCATTTGCTCGAGCATAGGCACGAACAAAGTGCTCGCATAGAGATGATCCACGGGCACTTCAAAGAAACCCTGAATCTGCTCGGCATGAAGGTCCATGGTAATCACGCGGTGCACACCGGCAGCTGTGAGCAGGTTGGCTACCAGTTTGGCACCGATGGCCACACGTGGCTTATCCTTGCGGTCCTGACGGGCAAAGCCGAAATACGGCATCACCGCCACGATGCGCTTTGCGGAGGCACGCTTGGCCGCGTCAATCAGCAGAAGCAATTCCATGAGATTGTCGGTGGGCGGAAACGTGCTCTGCACAATGATGACGTCCTTTCCCCGCACCGTTTCTTCAATGGATGGCTGAAACTCACCGTCACTGAATCGCTGGATGATCACGTTGCCGAGATCCACGCCGAATTCACGGGCCACCTGCTCCCCGAGATATCGGGAGGCTGAGCCGGCGAGTATTTTAACCATGTCGTTCACAGGGCACGGGATTTTAAGGGGCGCGAATGTAGGCATTAATTCACGCATTACCAAAGGGTTTCGTGTTGTAATTGTGCATCCTGTACTTTCGCAGCCATGAAGGTTTTGATTGTGGGCCTGGGCAATATCGGTGCGGAGTACGAAAATACACGGCACAACATCGGTTTTCGGGTTGTGGAGAAGATGGCGGGGGCCGTGCCGTTTACCTCGGACCGCTACGCAAGCAGGGCGGAGGTGAGGCACAAGGGCCGCACGTTTGTACTGATCCGGCCTTCCACCTACATGAACCTCTCGGGAAATGCCGTGCGTTACTGGCTGCAGCAGGAGAAGCTCACTCCGGAGCAGATGATGGTGGTGACAGACGATCTGGCTCTGCCATTCGGTAAAATCCGCATCCGCGGAAAGGGCAGCGACGGCGGACATAATGGGCTAAAGCACATTATTGAAATTCTGGGCCACGATAACTACCCGCGCCTGAGGTTTGGGATTGCCGCTGAATTTTCCAAGGGCCAGCAGGTGGATTATGTGCTCGGCAACTGGAATGAAGAGGAGCGAAAGACACTGGATGAACGCATTGACCTCGCCGCGAAAGCCTGCTTTTCCTTCGGCCTGATTGGCCTCCCGCGCACGATGAATGAATTCAACGGGAAGTAACTCCGGCGGAATCACAGAAGAGATTACCGCTTCCTCGAAAACTCCAACTTGCCCACCCGCACCTTCAGCTCGCGCTCTTTGGGTGTTTTTGTCTGAGTCACTTCGATGAACGAATCAGGTCTGTTGAACCGACGCTGAACTTCGCGCTGGGCAAGGGCAAGGGCAAAATTGTCCTCGGGATAATCACGTCCACCCCAGAGCTTATCCTTGGCTTTGGTCTGTGCAAATTCAAACAGGCTCTGATACTGCTCTACCCGCCTGGAGTGTTGTGGAGTGCCCGGCATCTGCGAAGAGTCGGTTACAGCGATCTGTTCTTCTCCCGGCAGGAGGTGATTTTCCGGCAGTGGACTGGGCTGTTCGGCCTGCTGTGGTTGCTCCTGCTGATCCGGGGCTTTTTCTTCAGGACGGACAGGCTGCACTGCCAGATCCTGCGGGGCTGGTGCCGGGGAATAGTCCGGAACAACAACGGGCGGGGGTGTGTTACGGCATGGTAAGCCGGCAGGCTCCAGGGTGTATTCTTTGGCTCCTTCTTCACCCGACGGTGCGGCTGACCGGGTCATTTCGCGAAGCCTGCTCGTGAAGCCCGCAGCAAGATCAGCATCAGCCGGCCCACCCGGCATTGCGATGGCAACTAACCACGCCACTACAGCCGCCGCCGCCGCATAGCTGAAGTACCTCATCAGGGGAACTACGCGCCGGGTATCTCGGTGAAGATCAGCCTTGTGCATGTACACAATCGGCTCCGGCGTTACACGCATGCGCTGCAACATCTTGTAATCCGCCGTCAGCCAGGGCTTGGAATGGAGCAGCTGTTGTGCCTTGGTTACAGTGGCGGTATCGCTGTCACCTTCCGCATGTGCAGCGAGGAGGAGTTCTTCTTCTTCACTGGCAACAAGCGGTTTTTTCAGTGATGCCTTTTCAGTAAATGACACGTGTTCAAGCGGCAGGATGGCGTCCTCGCCATTCCAGTCGCGTTGGTACAGGCTGGCTTTTTCTTCGAGAATAGTGGGTGTACCGGGAAGAGGAACAGTGAGCAGATGATTCATGCCGCGCATGGCATCCAACTCATCACGAAGGTCCGGATGGGCCGCAGCAAAAGCCTCCACCGCCTCAGCTTCCGCAGCAGTAAGGCGCCCCTCGAGGTAATCGAGGAAAAAGACTTCGTAGTTGGTGCGGTCAATAGTCATACTTACAACACATTTTCAATTTTGCCGATGTAGTTTTTCAATGACACCCGGCCGCGGTAGATATACACTTTTACCTGGGATTCGTTCAGCCCGGTAATCTGTTCAATGTCCTCATAGCTGTAGCCTTCATAATCGCGGAGCATTATCACGCTCTTCTGAATTGGAGGCAGTTTCTCAAGTGCCTCGCTGAGCAACTCACTCAGGTCCGAATACTGCCGGCTGGATGCTTTCATCGCCGTGCGCATTTCCTCCTGACTGTAATCGAGCTGCCTTTTTTCCCGGCGGATCTGATCAATCATGATGTGGTATCCGGCAGTAAAAATGTAACTCTTGGCCTTTTCGAAGGCCACATCTCCAACCTTGGTCCACAGCCTGGCATACGTCTCCTGCACCAGATCACGGGCCTTCTCAGCGTCCCGCGTGTTTTTGAGCAGGAAGCGATACAGTCCGTCCGAATAGAGATCAACCGACTGGTTGTATTCAGCAATGGTCATCAGCGAAGGCTTTTCAAGGGGTAGGACGACGGGGGTTGGGGGAAAGTTACAGGTTAATGGGGGTGATAGGGTAATGGGGTGATCACGGCCTGTAGGGGCGGGGTTCTGACCCGTCCTAAAATTGGTTGACTCTTTTGAGTGCTTACTTGGTCAGGTTGTTTGTAAAAGTATTCGTTTGTTTTGAGATTTCGGTAAAACTTTAGCTTCGCCTTGGTGAAGCGGAGGTCTGGCTTGTGGGGACTTGCC
>JBKDGH010000170.1:0-8162 GCA_046336655.1 Flavobacteriales bacterium
ATGGTAATCTGCATCGTGCATTCGATGCGTTCTTTGGGATTCCAGTCATCGCGGCTCCAGCGACGTGTATTCAGAAATTCCTCAATGGTGGTCTCCATGGTCTGGAAAATCTCCGGACCGGAAATCATTACCCGAGGTGGAATGATAGTCACGTCACACTGAAGTTCCTGTGCCGATGCAATCACCGGGATGAAGAAAGGGAAAAGGAGAATGACTAAGCGTTTCATGCGGGGAGAAGCTTCACAATTTCATTTACAATATCCTTGGCCACGGCTGACTTGGCTTTCAACCCAAACTCCTCGGATTTATTGTTGCGCCAAAATAGGGTGATTTTATTGGTGTCTGTCCCAAAACCTGCTCCCTCTTCCTGAAGCGAGTTCATTACAATCAGATCCAGATTTTTCTTTTCTAGTTTGGCTTGCGCGTACACCTGTTCATTGTTGGTTTCGAGTGCAAAACCCACGAGGATTTGTCCTTCGCGGCGTAGCGCTCCCATGGTTGCGGCAATGTCCGGATTCGGTTCCAGTGCAATGGTCATTGCATCGCCGGTCCGCTTGATTTTCTCCATCGCCTGTTGCGCAGGACGATAATCAGCCACGGCTGCAGCAAAGACCATGATATCAGCGTCCGCATGGCGTTGCACCGCATACAGCATTTCGCGGGCTGATTCCACATTGGTTCTTCTCACACCGGGATGTCCGGTGGTAAGGTGCACCGGACCAACGATGAGTTCTACCTCGGCACCGGCATTGGCAAGTGCTTCAGCCAGTGCGAATCCCATTTTTCCAGTCGAGTAGTTGCCGATGAACCTCACCGGGTCAATCTTTTCGAAGGTCGGTCCGGCTGTGACAAGTGCTTTCTTTCCACGCAGAGGCAGGGCAGGGTGAAAATGGTCAATCACCGCCTGAAGAATGTCGGAAGGCTCTGTCATACGGCCTTTTCCTGTGAGTCCGCTGGCCAGCTCGCCTTCTGCCGGATCGAGGATGAGATGGCCGAATGAACGGAGTGTCGTCAGATTGGCCTGTGTTCCCGGATGAAGGTACATATCGAGGTCCATTGCCGGAGCAATCATCACCGGGCAGCGGGCACTCATGTAGGTAGCGATCAGCACGTTGTCACTTTGTCCGGAAGCCATCTTGGCCAGCGAATTGGCGGATAGCGGGGCAATGAGCAAAAGGTCAGCCCACAATCCCATTTCCACATGGTTGTTCCATTCCCCGGTTTCTTTATCCGCCGTAAAATCAGATACCACCGGATTGCGCGACAGGGTGGAGAAGGTGAGCGGTCCGACGAACTCACGGGCGCCGGGTGACAGAATGATTCGCACATCTGCACCCGACCTCACCAGTTCCCGCACCAGAAAAGCCGCCTTATAGGCAGCTATACTGCCGGTTACACCGAGCAAAATTTTTTTACCCTGAAGAAGCATGACAGAAACGGGTTAAAAAACGAAAGATGGCACCAGGCCATCTTTCAAAGCTATGGGGTAATGCTCATTATTGAGCAGTTTCTTCATCCGGGTAGCGGTAGTAGATCTTGTCTTCGAGCAACTCCTGCACGGCGATCGCATTGGGCTTTGGCAGGCGCTCGTAGTGACGGGAAATTTCGATTTGCTCGCGATTTTCGAACACTTCCTCGAGGTTGTCCTGTTGTGAGCCGAATTCCTCAAGCTTCTGGTTGAGCTCTTCCTTCATCTCGCGGGAGATCTGATTGGAGCGCTTGGAAAGCAAAACAACTGCCTCAAAGAGGTTGCCGTTTACCTTGTCATACAATTCACTGGTGTTGCGGGTAATGGTGGTTTTCGCCGCATTGCTTGACTTGTAGTTACTCATTTCTCTTCAGAAGTTGATGTCCGCTTTTCAATTTGCCTTCTGCTCTTGATGTAGTAAACTTCCGCATCCTTCAACAGAGCACTATCAGGGAAAAGGGATGCAAATGTAAGGTAAGTTTCCACAGCTGCGCGGTATCGCTCCAATTTTCGGGATTCCACACTGCCTTCGGCGTATTCGTAGTTACTCTGAACCATAAGGTGGTAGGCCTCTTCGCAGTAAATGCTGCCCGGAAAGTCTTCGATAAATTGGGCAAGTGATTGGGCTGCAGCCTTGTACTTCCTTGTTGTGCTATACTGCTTGGCCACGGCGAAGGCTTTTTCCTCCAGTTTGAAACGCAATCGGCCCACCATATTATTGGCAGAGTCCCTGAGCGCGGAATTCGGGTATTTGTCCAGAAACAGCTGAAACTCATCAATGGCCGAGCGGGTGTCCACCTGGTCCAGAGAGTAGCTGGGGGAAAGCTTGTAGCTGCACAGTGCCGCGAGAAACTGGCATTCCTCGGCTTTAGGACTATTGGAAAACGTGCGGGTGAATGACTTGAAGTAGTAATTCGCTAAAAAATAGTCCTTGATGCAATACTCCGTTTTGGCGTAATAGTAATAGACATTCTCGGCAAGCTGGCTGCCGCGGGTGAGACCGAGCAGTTCTTCGAGAAGTGGCAGCGCCTTGTAGCACTCTCCGCTTTCGTAATAGCCTACTGCAGCCTCGTATTTTTTGGTGATGTCCTTCTCCTTGAGAATCTTGCTGTACTCACTGCAGGATGTGAAAAGCACAACGGAAAGCACGAAAGACCAAAAGGTAATGACTGTACTGCTGTTCATTGAGGCGGCAAAAATAGCGGGTTCAGGCTGTCAGACGACTGAAACCTTCATCTGCATACTGTTGAAATGCGTTTTTTTTGAACTGTTTTGGGGGGAATCCTGTTGGGAAATGGTGTTGTGTGTCATTCTGCGGGGTGAACGCAACGCATTGCCCTCTCCGTACATTTGTGCAGAATTTAATACTTGAGCACCTTGGATATCTTCGAACGCATCAGCAAGCATCGCGGGCCACTCGGCCAGCATTCCAAAGAATCACATGGCTACTTCACTTTCCCCAAGCTGGAAGGGGAGCTCGGACCGCACATGACCTTTCGCGGTAAGCCGGTATTGGTATGGAGCCTGAATAACTACCTCGGGCTGGCCAATCATCCGGACATCCGCAAAGTGGATGCAGAAGCCGCTGCACAGTGGGGTATGGCCTATCCGATGGGCGCACGGATGATGTCCGGACAGACCAGATACCACGAGCAACTGGAGCAGGAACTCGCGGCCTTCATGGGCAAAGAGGATGCGTTCCTTCTGAACTACGGATATCAGGGATGCATGTCAGCGATCGAAGCCCTCGTGGGGCGTCATGATGTGATTGTGTACGACAGCGAATGCCACGCATGCATGGTGGATGGCGTGCGTCTGCACCACGGTAAGCGCTTCGTGTTTCAGCATAATGACATGGAGAGTTTTGAAAAAATGCTGCGCCATGCTAAGCGTGTAACCGATGAAACCGGCGGCGGTATTCTCGTGCTCACCGAAGGAGTGTTCGGTATGGCCGGTGATATGGGCAAGCTCAAAGAAATCGTTGCTTACAAGAAAGAATACGGCTTCCGCCTTTTCGTTGATGATGCTCACGGCTTTGGTTCCATCGGAGCCAACGGTCGCGGTGCGGGTGATTTCCAGGGTGTGCAGAATGAAATCGACGTGTACTTCGGTACATTCGCAAAGGCCATGGCCACCGTCGGCGCGTTTGTGGCCTCAGAAGCGCACGTCATCGAATACCTCCGCTACAACATGCGTTCACAGACGTTTGCAAAGGCTCTCCCGATGCCCATTGTAATCGGCGCACTGAAGCGTCTTGACATGATCCGCACTCGGCCCGAATTGCAGGATCGGCTGTGGGATGTTGCCCGGGCACTTCAGGGTGGACTGAAGGAAGCCGGGTTCGACATCGGCTATACCAATTCGGTAGTCACACCGGTGTTTCTGAAAGGATCGCTGGGCGAGGCCACCAATGTGACGCTTGAGCTTCGTGAACGCTTTGGTATTTTCTGTTCCATTGTAGTTTATCCGGTAGTTCCGAAGGACGTCATCATGCTTCGCCTGATTCCTACAGTCGTGCACTCCATGGAAGATGTGAAATACACCATCGAATCATTCAAGAAGGTGCGCGAGCGTCTCGAGGCCGGTGAATACAAGGCTGACCGCATTGCTGACTGGGCTGCTACCAAAGCTGCTGCAGCTTCTGAGTAAGTTCAGGAAAACAGGATAATTTGCAGACCGGGCAATGCATTAGCCCGGTCATTTTTTTGAATATCAATGGACCAATCCGCATCTGTCGAAGAAGCAATCTGGCCGCGGTATTTCGTGCACCTTGCGTATGATGGCACGGCATATCATGGCTGGCAGCGGCAGCCTAATGGACACAGCGTGCAGGCCGAGCTGGAGCAGGCACTGCGCACGTTGCTCCGGCAGGATAAGGTCATTACCACGGGCTGCGGACGCACGGATACCGGTGTACACGCCCGAAACTTCTACGCACATTTCAATGCCTTTGTGGAAGTCGAAGACCCTGCGGAGTTGGTATTCAAACTGAATCGGGTGCTTCCCGGAGATATTGCGGTGTACGGCGTGTATCGCGTGGCTGACCGCGCGCACAGCCGTTTCGACGCCACACTGAGAGCGTATGAGTACCATGTGCATCAGCATCCAGATCCATTCATCAGAGCGTACAGTGCTTATTACCCGTGGGAGCTCAATGTCCGCACAATGAACGAAGCAGCGTCCTTGCTTCACGGAAGGCATGACTTCGCAAGTTTCTGTAAGAGTGGCGGTGCACAGAAAACCACCTTCTGCGATGTAAAACGAGCTGAGTGGGTTCAGGACGGCGATAGGCTGGTCTTTCACATTGCGGCTGACCGATTCCTCCGCAACATGGTGCGGGCTGTGGTAGGCACTCTGTTCGAAGTGGGAAGAGGTAAAATCACTCCAGCCGAAATGCAGGCAATTCTCGAAGGAAGATCGCGGTCAATGGCCGGTGAAAGCGTCAAGGCATGTGGGCTTCATCTCACACGAGTCGAATACCCTTTCGTATTGGGTGCATCAAACATTTCCGGCACCGAATGACTTAAACAGGTGCAAATGACCAATTGAGCACGGAAGGAAAGACATTTGATTTTGCGGTACTGCGCAGACTGTACCGAAAGGGACGGCCTTACCGCAAGGCCTTCTCACTCACTGCTGCGCTTGTGCTTGTGCTGGCGCTAATTGCGCCGGTGCGTCCCGGACAAATGCGGCAGATTGTGGACGTGCTCGTTCCGCAGGGAGATCACGCAGGTATTCTCAGGGTTTCATTGCTCTTTGTTGGAGTGCTTCTGTTGGAATCGCTGGTTCAGTTCGGGCAAACATGGATAGCCAATCGAGTGGCACAATCGGTCACGCTCGACCTCCGTGGAGCGCTCTATGCGCACATCATGAAATTCCGAATGCGCTACTTCGACCGAACGCCGGTCGGACAGTTCGTGACGCGCCTTATTGGTGACATCGATGGCATCGCAGAGGTGTTTTCAGTGGGTATTCTGGATATCGTGCGCGACATACTCAAGCTGGTGGTCATCATCACCTACATGTTTTGGGTGGATTGGCAATTGACTCTCATAGTGCTCCTTCCCGTTCCGGTGCTACTTTTTGCCACACGGCTGTTTCAGCAAGCGGTGCAACGTTCATTTCAGGAAGTTCGGAATCAGGTGGCCCGCATCAACGTGTTTATTCAGGAACACGTGAGTGGGATGAGCATCGTTCAGATCTTTAACCGGGAACGCATCGAGCGCGATAAGTTTCATGCGATCAACGCCCGGCACCGTGATGCACACATCCGCGCCATCTGGGCATACAGCGTGTTTTTTCCGGTAGTCGAACTCCTCTCGGCGGCATCGGTCTCGCTCATGCTCTGGTGGGGACTTGGTGATGCGCTGTCCGGTCACGTTTCGCCCGGTCTTCTGCTTGAATTCTCCATGTTCATTACCATGATGTATCGCCCGATTCGTCAGATGGCCGATAACATCAACGTGCTTCAAATGGGCATAGTGAATGCCAATCGCGTTTTTCGCGTGCTGGATGAAAAGGAAGCCCAGAGTGATGAAGGGGTACTTCAACCTGAGTATGTAAGAGGGGATATCCGGTTCAATGACGTCTGGTTTGCTTACAACGGGGAGCAATGGGTGTTGCGCGGAATAACCTTGCATGCCGTGCCAGGCAGCATGATTGCTATAGTCGGAGCTACCGGAGCCGGTAAGTCAAGTCTGGCCGGACTACTGAACCGCACGTATGAGCATCAGCGGGGTGAAGTGTTACTCGACAATCAACGGGTGGAGAGTTATTCCCTTCACTGGCTGAGAACACGTATTGCACTGGTGCCCCAGGATGTATTTCTGTTTGCTGATTCCATTCTGAATAACATCACGTTGTTCGACGAGACCATCACACGCGAAGATGTGGTGCGCGCCTCCGGAGAAGTGGGTACACATGAGTTCATCCAAAGACTTCCCGGCGGATATGATTTTCAGGTCGGAGAGCGCGGCGCAATGCTCAGTACCGGTCAGCGACAGCTCATTGCATTTGTCCGGGCCTATGTGCGCAATCCTTCCGTGTTGATTCTCGATGAAGCTACTTCGAGTGTGGATGGGGAATCGGAAATGCTTATCAGGATTGCCATGGATCGTCTCACACGGGGCAGGACAAGCATTGTCATCGCACACCGCCTGTCTACCGTGCGAAAGGCTGACACCATTCTTGTGATGGAGAAGGGTCAGATTGCGGAGCAGGGCAGTCACAATGAACTCATGAAGTCAGAAGGTATTTATCACCGCCTTGTGAGTCTGCAATTTGAGCCGGAGGACTGATCAATTCCGCTACATTTGAAGGTATGAATGCTCAGGAAATTGCCCGCAAAGTGGTGGACAAAATGTACTTCAATGATCCTTTCTCCCAGTGGCTTGGCATCGAGCGACTGGAAGATGGTCCCGGTATTTCCGTCCTCCGAATGATCGTTCGGGAGGAGATGCTGAATGGATTTTCGATTGCCCACGGAGGTGTGGCTTATTCGCTTGCAGACAGCGCACTTGCCTTTGCCTCCAATGGTCACGGAATCCAGTCAGTCTCTATTGAAACCTCCATTTCGCATGTGCATCCGGTCAAAGCCGGCGATATTCTCACCACACTTGTAGAAGAACGGAATCTCACACGAAGCACAGGGTTATATTATGTGACTGTTCACAACCAGCATGGTGAGGCAGTTGCCCATTTCCGGGGCACGGTTTACCGCACCGGAAAGCCATGGGAAATCGGATGATCACATCAACATACGGATTGCACCGGGTATCAGTTCAACACGCACAGGCAGCGGTCCTGCGGGCTCGCCGTCAGCTTCCACAGCGGCATGTCCTGACAGCTCTGCGGAGGCTGCGGTGAAATAAAATACTTCCGGATGGCTGATCTTTTCACCCCGTTTCAACGCAGGTAAAAAGCGGAAATACTCCAGCAGGGATACCTTGCCGATGCGCGCAATCCGGAACAGTCCGTCGTTCACTCCGGCATCCGGAGCAATTACAATTCCGTCTGCAAATGACCGTCCAAGCGACACCACCGTAGTGAGCGATTCACCGTCGAATTCGTGGCCTGCGCTCTGCCACTGAATGGCCTGCCTGCGGTAGGTGAGAAGTCCGCGCAATATGGCCAAAGGAAAGACGAGCGAGTTGGGCCAGAACCCTTTCATTCGCTCCGCATACTCCACGACATGTGCACCCAGTCCCGCATCGATGGCATTGACAAAGTACAGTTCAGGTTGAGGCGCACGCACCAGTTTGCCGATATCCACTGCAGCGGTCTGCCATCTGCGAATGCGATCAACGAGTTGCTCCACATTACCCGTTTGCCAGCCGTGCATGCGGGCGAAGTCATTGCCAGTGCCACAGGGAAGTAAGGCCAGTGCGGGCAGAGTCAGTTGCGGATTGGCGGCCTTTGCCTGCATCAGGCCATTGACTGCCTCATGAAAGCTGCCGTCGCCGCCACTGACTATGATCAGGTCTTTTTCTGCTGACCAGGTACGTGAAATTTCAATCGTCTCTCTGGCTTTTGTAGTAATGCGTAATTGGGTGTCAATGTCCCGTGCAATAAGGGATTCAAGCTTTTCACAGAGCGCAGAAGTCTGCCTCTTTTTACCGTGTAATACGATCCCTGCCTTCATTGGTCGAAGGTAAGCCCGACAGGTTGAGTAAGTTTGCCGAACTTTCCGGATTTG
>JBKDGH010000171.1:0-10379 GCA_046336655.1 Flavobacteriales bacterium
GTTGCCCTGCACATCGGTAATCTTCACGGTAGAATCAGAGGCCAGGCCATCCACTGTGATATTGCCTTCGTATTCGGGCCGAACGGGATTGGGGAATGCGCGGACATTTTCCATTCCCTGATCAAAATTGGTCGCCGTAGCGAAATAGGACACGATGCCATTTTCAGTAGCGAAAAAAACTTCGCCATTTTCCTGATTGATGGCAATGTCAAAAATATTGTCAGAGAGCAGCGGACTGTTGCGTGTGGTAAAGTGTGCAATCTGCTGCAATCCGTCAGGACTGAACAAAAACACTCCACTGTTCTGTGTGCCCACCCATTTTCTGTTGCCGCCGTCAATTTCAATAGCCGTGATCGCCTCCGTTTCGAGAAGGACCTGCACATTGCCATCCTGTGTAATCAGGATGGGCTCCGCATCGAACTGCTCTGATTCGAAAATTGCATCCTGATTGTAAAATACCGCAAGGCCCTGAAGCGTGCCCACCCATACTTCGCTGTCGAGATCTTCTGCCATGCTCAGCACATCATTGCTGGGCAATCCGCCCTCACCCTCATCCGAAGTGAGCAGTTTGAAATTATCGTCACTGGTTGAGCCGAGTGTGCCGTTGGTGCTGAGCACCACAATGCCTTTCCCCGGAACAAGCGCCCACACATAGCCCAGTTGTGAAGCCATCACTTCACCTACTTTATCAGTCGCATCAAGCACGGGAGCCAGATTAAACGCGTAGAAATTTCCGGATCGGTCCCGAGCGTGAAGGTTTCGGGTACAAAGGCTGTTGGTCATCCAGAGAATTCCATCAAGGTCATAATCCACGCCCGCCACACCGGTCCAGCCGGGAGCCCAGTCCACCCCGCTTCCAAGCAGTGTGCTGTTGTTGGTGGATGCATTATAGAACGACAGCGTGCCATTGGGATTGATTTCGACAAGACCTTCCTCCCAGGAGCCGTATACGACCCGCTTATTATCAATGGGATCAATAGCCACATTCATCATGTCATTGACGCCGGGAGATCCATTCGCCCCATTTCCGGGATCAATAATCCTCCATTGCTCATCCACAAAACCGCTGAGGGGAAACTTGTTCCAGAAATTGCCATATCCGTCATTCACGCCGCCGTGGGCAATCCAGACGCTGCTGTTAAAGGCTGAAATCCTGCGCGTATCGGATGTAGCCGGACCCTGAGGCCTCACATTGCGTTGAGATTCATCGCCGCCGCGCACCAGCAGGCCATTGAATTTGTCAGCCACAAATACTTCTCCCCACCGGTTCACCACTGCGCCTGATCCGTTAACGAGATTTCCGTTATGTATAGAGACATTGATATTTACAATCAGATCGACGTGCATGGTTTTGTATACCCCGTCGCCGCTGATTGTGAGCCATCGGTCGTTGGACCAGAGCTTATTGTATTTAATACCGGGATCACTGGTGAATTCCTCCCAGCTTTCTTCTGCGGGCTCTTTCCACCACACCATGTCTTCCGTCTCTCCCTCCACGCAGATGAAGAGGTGACCGAGCACAAATTCAATATCACTCACGGCACCTGACGGAACTCCCTGAAGCCATGACCAGTTTGCGGCATTAGCAAGAAACGGATCGTTGGCATTGGCCACGCGAATACCCAGATCCGTTGCTGCATAGATCAGATCATTCGCAATGACGGCATCATTCACACGAAGCTGTTCTCCTGCTTCTCCAATGAAATAGGTGGCACGTACTTCCAGCTTTTCCAGATCAATGACTACAATGCCGAGTCCGGTGCAAAGAAACGCCCTTCCGTCTTTCGCGAATATGTTATAGATCCGCTTATCCCCGACCACGCTGCTCAGGCGCACGTCAGGCAGATTGACTGACCTCCCGTCTCGGATGAGGTCAAGGTTCCCATTTTCGTAGCCGATCAGGATATAGCGCGTTTGCGGATCAAATTCCATCACAGAAATACCCACATCGGAGAGTAGATTGATTTTTGAAATACGCTGAATGTCTCCGTCCGGAGGATTATAGGTAAATACAGAATAGGGTGTTGCGCACCACACAAGGTCCTTTTCATCCACGCATACATCTATTGTTCGGCCGTAAGGCAGATGATCGCGCCAGGTGCCAATGCTGAACTGGGCACTTGCGCTGAATGATTCAATAACAAGAAGAGTAATAACCAGGTATCTCATGGAGGGGCAATAACGGCCGACGGGTAACGCACGGAAATGCAAAAATGGTATGTAACGGGAAAAATACTCCGGTAATCCATTGAGGCCGTCCGTTGGGCCGAAAAATACGACCGCACAGCCATCTGTCCGGTAATCGCTGAAAGTCATTGCGATCTTAGATTGACCTTAACCCCTCGGGGAAGTTAACCCTCTAAATCGCTGCACTATGTCAAACAAAGCTTCTGACCAGCTCCACCGGCTCATCCACAGCATGAGTAAACCGGAAAAAAGGTATTTCAAGGTATACACCTCGCGCAATGCCGATTCAGACGACAACAATTACCAGCTCTTGTTTGATGCCATAGACAGGCAGGAGGAATACAACGAGGAGAAGCTTCTGAAAAAACTGGCGGATAAAGCGTTGACCAACCGGTTCTCCATCGCAAAGAACAGGTTGTACAATGCGATCCTTCGCAGTCTGGATGCTTATCACATGGCCGGCAGCAAAGAGGCTCAGCTTCACAGACAGATCCATTCTGCTGCGATTCTCTTTCATAAATCACTGTACGATCAGAGCTATAAGATTCTCGAGAGTGCCCGAAAATCCGCCGAGAAAAACGGATTCTATTCTATTCTTTCGGAGATCAGCCAATGGGAAAAAAGAATCATTGAACGCAGTCAGTATGAAGATGTGGATGACATAACAGCGCTGGATGAGATGCTGAGCCGCGACCGGGCGCTTACCGAACAGCAATCGGTAATCAACGAACTGTGGCACATAAAAAGCCGTGTGTTTCAACACCTCTACCGCCAGGGCAAGGCGCGCAATTCCGATGAGCAGCTATCCTTTCAGGAGCTTACCGGTGACCGGATGAGTGCGCTTATTCCGCAGGCCACATCGCCGCGGGCGCAGTACCTGGTCAATCATGTATACAGTGCTTACTACTACGGTACGGGTGATTACGGGCAGTGTTTTCCGCATCTCGAAAAAAACCTTGTGTTGATGGAGCAGGAAGCTGAGCTCTTTCATGATGAGCCCTCGTCTTATCTCTCCGTGCTCACCAACGCCATGTATGTGAGCATGCGTCTGGGCAAATGGAAAGAGTCTTTCCGGCTGATGGACAAGCTGAGGGAGTTCAGGGAGCGCCCGGAATGGGACCTGCATGAGGACTTCAGGCTTCGTCTGTTCAGCATTGGAGTGAGCGCGGAGTTGGCTTTGCTCGCACAAAGCGGAGAGTTTGAATCCGGCGTTCATCTCCGGGAGGAGATTGAGGCAGGACTGTTGAAATACGAAGGGCTTATTTCCTCTGTGCGGTACGCTCACTTTTGCTTCAACCTCGCAGTGTGCTATTTCGGGATGGCGCGCTACAGCGAGGCACACAAATGGCTGAACCGGCTTATGAATGAAATCCCCATTGATAAAACACGCGACCTGCATTGCATGGCGCAGTTGCTCAACCTTGTGGTATACCTCGAGCTTGGCGATGAACGCATGCTTCCGTACGCCCTTCGCTCGGCGCAGCGCTTTCTCGAAACACGCGGGAAAATTCACGGCGTCGAAGAAGTGATTCTTCAGTTTGTGAATGATTCACTCAAGAAACGCAAACCAAGCAGTGAAAAGGAGCGCTACCAGCAACTGGCCGATGTGCTCAGTGTGAAGCGCAATGAACCACACGAGCAAATGGCCTTTGAGTTTTTCGACTTTCACGCGTGGGCGCGCAGCAAGGCAACAGGATTGTCGTATCGCGAAGTGTTGGCTGCCTGATCACTCCTCATCCTGAGGGAATGAATCCCAGCCCTGAGCCTTCAACTCCGCAATACCACCGCCGCGGGTAATCAGTCTGCATCCAGTAGCTGCTTCTGTAATGTGGCCGATCACCGTGAAATTCGGATTGCCTTTGATGGCGTCGTAATCTGACTGACGGATGGTGAACAGCAGCTCGTAGTCTTCCCCGCCGTTGAGCGCGCACGTCACGTGATCCATACCAAACTCCGCAGCAGCAGCAATCGACTTCGGGTCCACCGGGATTTTCTCTTCATAGATATCGCATCCGGTGAGACTCTGCGTGCACAGGTGCTTTACTTCTGAGGCAAGGCCATCAGAGATGTCTATCATGGCGGTGGGTACGACTTTGAGCGCGCTGAGCAGTTCGACCACATCCTTCCGCGCTTCGGGCTTAAGTTGCCGTTCGAGCAGGTATTCATAACCACCGAGCTCAGGCTGAGCTGCAGGAGCGCTTTTGAACACTGCCTTTTCGCGCTCCAGCACCTGAAGTCCGAGGTATGCGGCACCGAGATCACCGGAAACCACGATCAGGTCATTTTCACGCGCACCGGAGCGGGTCACGATGCGATCAGGCGGAGCAAAACCCAATGCGGTGACAGAAATCACAAGTCCCGAAAGCGAAGAGGTGGTATCCCCACCGACGAGGTCCACACCATACCAATCGCATGCCTTGCGCATTCCGGTATACAGCTCCTCGATGGCTTCGAGGGAAAACCGGTTGCTGATTGCCAGACTGACTGTAACCTGCGCTGGAATTGCATTCATCGCGCAGATATCGCTCAGATTAACCACAATGCTTTTATAGCCGAGGTGTCGGAGCGGAGCGTACATCAAATCGAAATGCACCCCTTCCACCAGCATATCGGTGGAAATCACCATATGCTCACCTGCGGGAGGCTGAATAATGGCTGCATCATCTCCCACTCCTTTCACGGTAGCAGGGTGGTGCAATGTGATGGTTTTGGTGAGATGGCGGATCAGTCCGAACTCACCCAGTTCGCTGATTTCAGTACGTTTTTCTGACATGAGGGAAAATAAGTCGGCAAAGGTCGGCAGAAAGCGACTTCAGGAAGAATTTTCAGAAGTGACGGAGAGGTCATTGATCGCATCCGGTTCGCTCTCGCGCAAGTCGGATACCATGAGCTGAATGGATACCTTGCCATTGAACTCGTTTGGCTCGAGGGTAAAAAGGATATCCAGCGGGCGCTTAGCCGTCACGGGAGGCTCCCATTCCTTGCTGAAGAATGCAATGCCATCGGCGATTTTCGGTGATCCTTTCTGCTTTAACCGCAATTTCAGATGTTCGGCGGGATTGCCTACCAACCGGCTTCCACCGGCATCCACAACTTCCCTGCACATGAACACCGGCTTCATATTTTCAGGTCCGAAAGGCTGAAAATGGTTCAGCTCGCTGAATAATTTATCCGTGATGTCATCCAGTCTGATTTCGAGGTCAATTTCTGTTTCAGGCACGGGACGTTGATGGGCCAGCGCCTCACCCACAAGCGCATCGAAGCGTTCCCGGAACGCGGGGTAGTTGACAGCAGGCAGTGACAGGCCTGCGGCCATGGTGTGACCGCCGTATTGCGTGAGCAGATCGGTACACTCGCCGAGAATTTCATAGAGGTCCACTCCGGGAATAGACCGCGCACTGCCGGCAAGCGTTTCCCCGCTGTCCACGAGCACAATACTCGGCTTGTAATAGGTCTCAACAAGCCGCGAAGCCACAATACCCACTACGCCTTTATTCCATTCAGTGCCTTTCACAACAGAGGTATACGAATCGCGGTAGAAAGCATCTTCTTCGATCATGCGGACAGCAGATTCCGTGATGCCTTTATCGAGCGTCTTGCGGGTGTTATTGTTTTTCTCGATGAGCGAACCGAGCTCTTCAATTTCATTGAGGTCTTTCGAAATCAGCAAGCGTACCGCATTTCTGCCCGACATGATTCTTCCGGCAGCGTTGATCCGCGGAGCGAGTACGAAAACCACATCAGAGATGGTCAGCGCCTTTCTTTTGAATCCGGCAAGCTCGAGCATCTTTTGAATTCCGGGGCGCTCAAACCGGTTCAACACGGCCAGTCCTTCTCTGGCGAGGGCCCGGTTTTCGCCCACTACGGGAACGATATCGGCACCGATAGAAATGGCGAGGAGGTCCAGATAGTTGAAAAGCTCCTGCTCGGGCAGGCCTTTCAATTGACAAAGCCCCTGCATCAGCTTGAACCCAACCCCACATCCGCTAAGTCCTTTATCCGGGTAGTTGCAATCCGGGCGCTTGGGATCCAGCACCGCGAAGGCCGGAGGCAATTGGCCGGGGTTGTGGTGATCACAAACGATCACATCAATTCCCAACTCACGGCACCGCTCGATGCGCGGCCCGTCCTTAATCCCACAATCCAGAGTGATTATAAGCGAATACCCTTGTTCAGCGGCAAATTCCACCCCATTCATGGAAAACCCGTATCCTTCTTTGAACCGATCGGGGATGTAGTACTCGCAAGCCGCGCCAAGACCGGAAAGGAATGAACAGACCAATGCCACGGCGGTGGTTCCATCCACGTCGTAGTCCCCGTAAATAAGTATCGGCTCCTTTCGCTCCAGGGCAAGCGACAGACGATCCACCGCTTTATCCATGTCCTTCATGAGGAAAGGATTATGAAGCTGATTCAGTGAGGGGCGAAGAAAAAACTTCGCGGATTCTTTGTCGGCAATGCCACGCTGAACCAGCAATTTCCAGATCACAGGATGAAGTTCCGCCTCTTCCCTGCAGAGGCGCTCAACCTCCTCATCAGAGGGCACAGGACGGTATTTCCAGACCGGTTTCATTTCGACTGCGTAATTACCATAAATCAGGAAACAGCAACCTATAAATCCTATAAATCGTATGCGCATAACAGACCTGGTGCAACCCAAAGCAGGGTGAATCCGTCTTTCTCTGTATATTCGACACCCGAAATCAGAACCATCCCATGAGCCTGAGGCATTACTTAGTAGTATTTGTGGCAGCATTTGCCGGATCCTTTTTTCTGGCCAGCTGTCTTAACGATGACAACAAAATTCCGCCAAACTGCTATGACGGAATTCTGAACAATAACGAGCAGCTCGTTGACTGCGGCGGCCCTTGTGAGCCATGTAATCACTGCATAGACGGCATTTGGCAACCCGAACTCGGAGAGACCTGCATTGACTGTGGCGGAGAGTGCGGCGCGTGTCCGCAGTGCCGCAATTGCATTCAGGATGGTGACGAGTCCGGCATTGACTGCGGAGGCACATTCTGCGGACCGTGCGAAAATCTGTGTGACGACGGCATTCTCAATGGTAATGAGGAAATGATTGACTGCGGCGGTGACTGCGGACCTTGTCCGACATGCACTGACCTGCTGATGAACGGAAACGAAATCGGAATTGACTGCGGTGGTACGATGTGCCCGCCCTGCTCAACCGATGGTAACTGCACCAACCTGATCCTTGACGGAGATGAGTTTTGGGTGGATTGTGGCGGTTCTACCTGTCCTGATTGCGTAAACAGCATGACCTGGAAGGCGAACGGAGTGACCCACGTTGTAATGCCGGAGAACATTGAATACGAGGCAAACGCAACTTCCTTTACCATCACAGGAACGAGCCTGCTGGGAGCAACCATGGTAATCACATCGGATATTCCTGTGGGTGGATTTGTGGAAGGATCCAGCGTTCAGATGAATCAGGCTACGATCGGAAACCGCCAGATGAGCTACACCACTGAATTGGGCATTTCTTTTTCCTCGGCTGCTTCAGCGGCCGCTTCCGCTACCATGACCAATAACAGGTATGCGACTATTATCACTCCTCCCAGCTTTGTTCACCGCGCAGCCTTCGTAGGCACATTGTACAACACAGACGGAACGGTCATAACAAATATTACGAACGGGTCCTTCCTGTTTACATTCTGATCAGACTCTCACACTACTTATCCGGGGCTGCCTGTACGGGCAGCCCTTTTTTTTTGCTGTCATTAACTCTGTAATAACTATCCGTGAAGGATGGGGGTAAATTGGAGGATTGAGGGTATAGTTATGTCTACCTTTGACCCCGCATTTTCTCTTTCAAAAAAAACATTCATGAAAAGAGTATTACTCGCCTGTGGAGCCTCGCTCTTCGCCTACGCAGCTGTGGCTCAGCAAGCCGACTGTTCGGATATCTTTATTTCCGAATATGTAGAAGGACTCCAGAACAACAAGGCCATTGAGCTGTACAACCCCACCAACCAGCCCATCAATCTGGGAGCCGGAAACTACAAAATGGGGCGTGACCGCGACGGCGCAGGCAATCCAATGCTGCTGCCGATCACGGGAATCATTGAGCCATATGGCACCCGCGTATTTGTTCTGGACAAACGGGATCCAAACGGCACCGGTAACGAAGTGCCCGTCGCAGATGAACTTCAGGCTGTGGCCGATACCTTTCTGAACCCCGTGTACGTGCAGTCTTTTTCACCCATGTATTTCAATGGCGATGATGCCTTTGTACTGGTAAAAGGCACTGCTACAATTTTGGATATCATCGGAAAAATCGGTGAAGATCCGGGAGGCGGATGGTGGGAGCCCGGTGATCCCAATACAGCGTGGTGGACGGAAGACAATACCCTTATCAGAAAATCCGCAGTGAAAAAAGGTGTGCTTTCTAATCCGGGCGTATTCGATCCGTCACTGCAATGGGATAGCTTGCCGGCCAATACCTTCACCAATCTCGGTGTTCATGCCTGTGACTGTCAGATTCCTGATGGCGTGAGCGAGCGCGAACTTACCGAGCTGACTGTATTTCCGAATCCTATTGCACATGGCGAACTGGCCATCCGTGCAAACAAGGAAATCCGCGGTTATGCCATTTACAGCGCTTCCGGCAGTCTCGTGACCCGCCGCGAAGAGTTGGGCAACGCGCGCTATTACTCGGAAGCTCTCCCAGAAGCCGTGACAGGTGTGTACTTTTTGGAGGTGTGGTTTGCAGACGGGTCCCGCATCCACCGCAAGCTTCTTGCGCGCTAATCTCCCTGAGAGTTGATGAAATATACAAAGGGGCATATGCCCCTTTGTGCTGAAATACGACCGACGTGAACCGACAAAACCTATTCATTGCCATTCTTTTTGTGTGTGCTTCAATCAGTACACAGGCGCAAACCAAAGTGACCGGAGTAGTGCGCGATGCGACTTCCGGAGAGACCCTTCCTACTGCTACAATTGTGTATGGATCAGGCCAGGGAACTTCGACAGACCTTGACGGCAAGTACGAACTTATTCTGGAAAGCGGGAAATACACTTTGACCGCGAATTATGTAGGAATGGAGCCCGTTTCAAAGGAGATTTATGTGGGCAGCGTTCCGTTTGAGGTCAATTTCTCGCTTCAGTCGGTGGCAATGCGCGAGGTGGAGATAGTAGCTGACATTGCCATTGAGCGCAAGACACCTGTCGCTTACTCCGACGTATCTCCGCTGAAGATCAAGGAAGAGTTGGGAACACGCGATCTTCCACTTGTACTGAATACTACACCGGGTGTGTACGCCACGCAGGCCGGTGGCGGTGATGGTGACGCCCGGATAAACATCCGCGGGTTCAATCAGCGTTACGTGGCAGTGATGGTGGATGGTATCCCGATGAATGACATGGAAAACGGCTTGGTATACTGGAGTAACTGGTTCGGACTTGATGTCGTGACCCAGAAAATCCAGGTGCAGCGCGGTCTCGGAGCCAGTAAACTCGCTATTCCTTCCATCGGCGGAACCATTAATGTATTGTCGCAAGGGATTGATCAAAAACGACAACTCACCTTTTCGTCTGAGGTTGGAAACAATCAAAACCTTCGTCAAACCATTGGATATAACTCTGGCCGTCTCAAGGGTGGTTGGGGAGTAACAGCGTCTCTTTCAGTCCGCACCAACAAGGGCTGGGTGGAAAATTTGCAATCGAAGCAGCTCTTCTACTTCTTCAAAGTGCACAAGGAGTTTGCACGTTCAAGCCTGTCATTCTCCGTTATGGGCAGTCCGCAGGAACACTTCCAGAGGCTAGGCAGACAACCCATCTCATACTACGATAAGCAGTATGCGGCAGAATTAGGGGTGGATATTACCACCCCATACGAAGATCTTGGCGTCGATACTACGTTGTACGCTGGCGGCAATCATGGTGTTCGTAAGAACCCAAATTGGGGTTATCTGATCAGAAATCGGAACGGAGAGAATCCGGAGCGAGAGTTAATGACCGACCGACTCAACTACTACCACAAGCCCATTCTCAACCTGAAGCATTTCTGGTCCATCAATGAAGAATGGGCCGTGTCCAACATTGCCTACGCTTCTTTAGGACGAGGCGGCGGCACTGCTTTGAACAGATTCAGGTTTGATGAGGCCGGCCAAATTGACTTCCAGTGGCTCTACGATGACAATGTAAACGGCACGGACTATGTATTACCT
>JBKDGH010000172.1:0-13696 GCA_046336655.1 Flavobacteriales bacterium
TTCAGGAACTACTCAACAACGCAATCAAGCACTCCGGAGCCGATCAGATCATTGTACAGCTCAACAAGCATGAGTACACCGTGAACCTCGTGGTGGAGGACAATGGTAAGGGCTTTGATCCGGAGCTGTGGCAGCACAGTCGCGGCATGGGTTTCTCCAATCTTAAGAACCGGGTGAATTACCTGAAGGGCAACATTCAGGTGCATACTGAGCCCGGACAAGGCACTTCGTACCTCGTTGAATTCGTGATCCCCTGAACACATGAGTTCATTCCGTATAGCCATCGTTGACGACCATCCCGTGGTACTGGAAGGTCTTGCGAATCTGCTCTCGCAGATGACTGATATCTGCCTTGTTCACCGGTGCAGCGATGCCATGGAAGCCATGAAAGCGCTTCGCGGGGAACAGGTGGAGCTGGTGATCACTGACATCAACCTGCCTGATATCAATGGCATTGAGCTATGCCGTCGGATAAAGACAGAGTTCAGTCATATCCGCGTCATTGGCATGAGTACGTTTCACGAACCGCAATATGTGAGCGAAATACTGAAAGCCGGGGCTTCCGGGTTCATCACAAAAAACGCCTCGGCATCGGAAATGGAAAAGGCCATCCGCGGGTCACTCCGCGGAGAAGTTTACATCAGTCCGCTGCTCGCGGATCAGAAGCCCCTTCAGTTTGTCAGTACCGACCTGCCCATACTCACGCGGCGCGAAAGGGAAGTGCTGCAGCTCATCGCACGAGGGCTAACCAATAAGGAAATCGCGCAGCAGTTGTTTGTGAGTCTGAGTACGGTAGACAGTCATCGAAAGAATCTGATGAGTAAGTTTGATGTCATGAATGCCGCTTCACTGATCGCCAAGGCCAGCAGGCTTGGAGTGATCGACGGGTGAACTGACACCGAAAGGCCAAACACATGGCAGAAGTAACTGATTTTATATACTCCACCGAGGGCAGTCAGCGGGAGATCTTGCTGCAGCTTCACGAGCTGTTGTCATCGGATCTGGAGCTGACCGATAAAATCCGGTTTAAGATTCCGTTTTACTATCGCAAGAGCTGGATTTGTTACCTCAATCCGATCAAGGGCAACGGCATCGAACTCGCCTTTCTGCGCGGCAATGAGTTATCCAATACCCACGGATTACTCGAAGCACGCGGACGTAAACAAGTGGCGGGCATTGCGCTGTACAATACGGCTGATATGCCTATGCGGGAAATCACTGAGATCATTCACGAGGCGATTTTACTGGATGACGCCGTGCCGTACGCGGCGAAACGGAGGGGGGGATTTTGAAATTTGCAATTCTACAATTCCACGATGAGGGCTAGCCCGAACGCTGTTCTCATGGAGTAATCGTAGAATCCTGGAATTAGATCGTCTACATTTGGACGCACCGTCCCGTATGCTTGTCCTTCTGGCCGAAAACAACTTTACCCTCGTTTCACAGGTAGCAATGTTCCTTTTGCTGCCGCTCGTGGCAGTGTTCAGTTTCGTCATCTTTATTGTATACCGTCACAACAGGGAGTCGCAGCTCCGTCGTGAGCAGGCGGAGCTTGAACTGAAAGCCTTACGCGCGCAGATGAATCCGCACTTCATGTTCAACTGCCTGTCCAGCATCTATCACACCATGCAGCAAAACCGCGTGCAGGAGGCCGGTGAATACCTGCTGAAGTTTTCGTTTTTGTTGCGGCGCGTGTTGGAAAACAGCGGCAAGAAATGGATCAGTCTGCAGGAGGAACTGGACATGCTCAAAAGCTATCTCGACCTCGAGCAAATGCGCACGAATCACCGGTTTACATACACCCTGCACGTGGCGGAAGACCTGGAGTGCGAGCAGCTCGCTACTCCGATGCTCATCGCACAGCCGTTTCTCGAAAACAGCATCTGGCATGGCTTCGCGGGTAAGTCGGGCGCGGGTGAGATCCGCATTGCGATCACGGGCAAAGACAATCAACTCATCTACTCCATTGAAGACAATGGCACACTCACCAATAGGGAAGAGCCGGCACAGGATATGGGAAAAAGGCAGAGCATGGGTACCTCGCTGATCAGCGAACAGCTCGCAGCCATCCGTCTGCTTGAAAAGGCCAATGCGGGTTTTGACACGGAAGACCTTGTGAATGATGCCGGCGAATACAAGGGAAGGCGCGTGGTACTATTTTTACCACATATCACCTTGTACTAGCGACATTCTATATGAGCGGGTTGACAGCCATTATCGTCGATGACGAAGCACACCAGCAGGAATACCTTACCGCCTTATTGCAGCGGTTTGCGGATGAAGTAACCCTCGCCGCCATTTGCTCCAATGCCGAGGAAGCCCTGAAAGCCATTGCCTGTCATCAGCCTGATCTGGTTTTTCTCGATGTAGAAATGCCAGGCACCAGCGGGTTTGAACTCCTGGGTCAGCTTGATGTCATTCCGTTTGAAGTTGTATTCACCACGGCCTATTCGAAGTATGCGCTGGATGCATTCCGTGTGGCGGCTATTGATTTTCTGCTGAAGCCGGTGGATCCCGCCTTGCTTGCTTCAACTCTCTCGAGGGTGAAAGAACGCATTGCCACAAGGAAGTCCAGCACAGGAGAGGCAATGCTGCGCAATCTGCTCTCCAATTTGCAGACCACCGACGTCACCAGGCAGAAAATCGCCTTGCCGGTCACCAGTGGCCTGGTGATGGTGCGTCTGGCGGACATCATCCGCTGTCAGGTGCAGGGCAATTACACTGTGTTTTTTATGGTGGACGGGAGTCAGCATGTGGTGAGTCGTACGATCACCGAGTGCGAGGCCACCCTTCAGCCCCCGCATTTTGTGCGCATTCATCAGAGTCACCTGGTCAACACGGGCTTTATCCGCAAATACCTCAAGGGCGATGGGGGAGAAGTAGAATTGGATGGCGGTTTGCGTCTACCCGTAAGCCGCCGCCTTAAGGATGAGCTGGTGAGGCTGATCCCGAGGCTCTGACGGGTCATTGTGTTACCGGTTATCCGGCATTTTCAGCCGGATTTCATGCAATGGGTGCTGGATATCCGAAGTGTTCGATTCAGGGAGGTAGGTCGTAGTTTCTTTGGAGTGTAGTAGGATATTCTGAGATTAATTTTCTCACCTTCACCTGTGATCATTTTTAAACACATTAACGATGCTAACCCCTCAAAGTATTACCCAGATCATTACTGCAATGGAGGCCCGACAGTTGTTTGTCAATTTCAGAAACAAGTACACGGGCCAGGTATTTGCTACACGCGGTGGCTTCATTTCGAAACCTATCATTCATCAGTTATCGAGAAATTTGAGCACGGGTATCCGTGCACACCTCTGCTGTGATGGAGAAGGAAATCAGCGTAGGTTGTTTCTTGCATTGCAGGAAGGTGTCTATGCTGAACGACCAAATCGCAACCGTCCAGGGAATAACACCCCGGCCGTCGGAGATCTGTTTATTCCCCAGGAGCTCTATCCGGATGTCCCCGCAGCCTGGAATCAGGCGATGGAAGCGCTCAATCCTGAAGGCAAGGAAAATGCCTTTCTTGGAGTTTCTGGTGATCAGATCAAAACGCGGCTTGAAACATTGTTCGGCGAAGATCCGACTGGACCGTTTCGACCGAAGGGTGCAGTATTCGGGGAATTATCAAACGTGAGTGCCTGGAAGGAAAACTTCAAGAGAGAGATGAATGGCAGTGTGGACTGTGTGACGTATACCAACCTCGACGCGTCAGATCTCATCGCTATTTGCAATCATCTCGGAGGTCTTCATATTTCCGGAATGTGGTATTATTTCGGCTACGAGTCCAGGCACGAATCGGATGGTTCGTTTCAGAACCCGGTGCGCGTGGTAACCGGACCAGTGGACATCTACGGTAATCTGCTTTTCAGAGCCCCCGCTCCTGTAGCTGAACGCACCTACCCTTAATCCATGTCAGTAGAGGATTTTCAACTGCTCACATTGAGTTCAGTAGGTGTGCCGCTCTTGGCAGCGGCGGCGCGCTGGACAGTACTTGAAAGAGCCCGGCGGTTTCTCGGGCTCTTTCTCCTTTTCGGTCTGCTCAACGATTTGCGCCATCATGTGCCTTCTTTGCTGGAGGCCCGGCCGTATTTCATTGCGGGATATGTGTTGTGCGAAATGGTGTTTTACGTGTGGTTTATCCGAAGCTTTCAGCCATCCACAGCGGCAAGCAGGTGGTGGTTTGGAGCCTTTGGAATACTTCCGTTCTGCTGGTTATTCAGTTATGGAGAGATACTTTCCGGGGCCTCCAAATCTCCCTCCAACGGAGTGTTTGATGTCGTGGGCTCGATGTTGATCATTTCCCTCTCCGCGAACAATCTGCTGAAACTCACAAAAGACCGCACACCCCTTTTTTCCAACGGACAATTCTGGTTCATGCTGGGCATACTCGTCTATTTCATGTGCAGCATTCTGATCTTTTCATTCATCAGTGCTGACTTCCGCGACGAGATTTGGTTTCTGCACGGCGTTTTTGATACCATCAAGCACCTTCTTTTTGCGGTGGGCTTTTGGATTCCCGGCAGGCAGGCCCCACGCATTGGTTAGCCGGTGGAATGATTTGACAATTTAACAATTCCACAATTAGTGATTAGCCCGAACGCAGGTCTAAGAAATTAATCGTGGAATTGTTAAATCGTCGATTTGAACGGCTATGGCTCCGCCGGAGCGAAGGTGAGCCGTGTACCATCTGCAGCGAGGTTATCTTCAATCACCAGAGAGTTGTCCGTTACCGTCAGATTGTGCGTTACACCATTGAGCGTGATGGTGCCAGATGACGGCATGGAGTAATCATAGGCTCCGTTATTGCCCAGCGGCAAATTGGCCGGCACGGTAGTACCCTCGCTGATCAGTACCAGTATCTGGTCTTCTGTGATGGACCAGTAGATCTGATCGTCGAATGTGGTAACCGGCACAAAGCCGCCCTCGAAGCTCACAAGGCTCCAAAGGCCTTCATGTGTCGATGCAGGGGTGCTGGACTCAGGTACAACAGGGTCTTCATCTTTTTTGCAGCCGGCAAGGAGCAGGAGTGCGAGTAGGGAAAGGAAATGGAATTTCATAGGACGTTTGGATTTATGGTGTGCATTAGTGAATTGACAGAATCTGGGCATCGGTAATCACGCCATCGCAGACCAGCGCAACACTGTAATACCCCGTGGAAAGTGCAGATGTGTCAAGCGCGATGCTTCCTTCATCCAGATTGAGCACGTAGTTGAAAATGGCGTCTCCGCCTCCCTGATAATTCATAAGCATCAGGTACGCAGAGGTAACTCCATTCAGCGTATAGCTGATCACGGTTTGATCGTCTGCCGGATTAGGTGTGATCAGGTCGATACTGCTGGGACGAAGAGTGACATCCACTTCCGTGTAATCCTTGAAGCCGTCCGTCGCCGAGATGACTTCGAGCCGGTATTTTTCCGCTACCGACGGAGCGATAACGAGCTCCCGGCCGACGTAAATCAGTTCTCCGGCGCTGTTGTACCAATTGTAGATCGCCGCTTCCTGAATATCCTGCGCCTCAATGACAACGGGTTCATTCGCCAGTACACCTTCGAGTGCGGTGGTCTGAGCGGTAAAGAGGGGGCGGTCACTTCTTCTGACGTCAAATGTCTCGCCGCCGATGATCTGACTGGTTGTCATTTCACGCTGAACGAGGTGACAGATGAAGCGGGACTTCTCGGACGTTTTTCGGGTCAGGAAGTGAACATGGAGCGCAACAGTGCCCGTTTGTCCGGATGACAAGTCCAGACCACTGATAGAAGCTGGTGCGCCGGTAATCAGGAACTCAGAGTCATTGATGCGTTTCATATTTTCCAGGTTCATACCGCCCGAAGTCCAGGCCGAGATTAACCCGTCATCGAATTTAATTATTATTTCTGATTCCTTCAACAAATCTTCGTCCCATTCTTTATCGGGTTCAAAATCCAACCTGAACAATGCCGGGTGCGCGAGTGGATTATACAACCCCACCGCTGCTCCAATGCCTGAATTCGACTGCACATCCAGCACGGTGATGTTTTTCCATGCGATGTTGTTGTTATTGCGGGTGTTGGCATTGAGATCAGCCGTTTCCGCAGTGGACATCGGATCGTCGGATGAAATAATCCGGGCAAGCAGACAGAAGTGCCAGGGTTCTGCATTGATTACCGAATAGTCATTCGGGTCCGGAACTAACCAGGGCATGCTGAGAATCACTTCCTCGCCGGGCGCGAGGGAGGGAATGGTCGCTGATCCGATCACATTGCCCATGAGTGGGCCGTTACCGGGAAACGGATTGCCCGTCCAGTGGTAATCCCAGGCCAGTGACGTGGCTGCTTTCGCCCAGTAGAGATCGAGTTGTTCGGTGCCATTAGAGGTCACACAACTCCGGTTGATGATTCTCACATATACGTGGTTTGGTTGAGACGGGTGGTACTCCGGATTTTCATGGTCCAGGCCCTGATCGGCTTCGTGACGAACCCAGATATCTTCACTGGTCCACATATAAGTGGTTACGGTGTTGGGTTCACTTCCGTTATCACCGGCAGAGTCGCGGATCATGAGGTCAGCCGTTTGCGATGTGCTGCAGTTGGGACAATTATTTACCAGACAGGCTTGAAGGAATGGAAGCGACTCAATGGCATTGCGCATTCGTTCGCCCTGCATAGGCGTAAAGTAGTCCATGCATTCCGGATTGGTATATGCCATAATGTTTTCCTCATCCGGGTCATACGGATCGCCGTTGGCATCCACATCGCTGTCTGTCCAGGTGCAGGTAGTGGCGTCAATGTTGAACATCAGGTGCGGATCAGCCGGTGTGTCGGGCACAAGATCGCCGCACTGCAGGCCATTGCTGCCATCCACGAGTTCAGCACACTCACCCGGAGTCCCTTCGTTGAAAGTGCCGTGGTGAGTATGCCAGAGAAAAAGCACATGGCCCATTTCGTGACTGATTACGTGGGATGTGACCAGACCGTCGTAGGGGAAGTCCCAGTACGAACCCGATACATAGAATTCTGACGAACTGCCCACTCCATTGGCCTGACCGCCCGAAGAACCCTGGTCATGGAAGAGGTAAATGTCAATACCATCACCGTGGTTGTTCACACTGAAGATGTATGCCCCGCCATTGTTATAGTACGCATCGTTGTCGATGTAGTCGATGCTTCCATCCCATTGGAAGTAGATCTGATGCGGTGCGAAATCCTGTTGTAGAATCTGGTACGCCTGATTGACAGCAGCGGTGGTTTGACCTCCCGTGCCATCGC
Organism: Flavobacteriales bacterium; assembly: GCA_046336655.1. Lineage (GTDB taxonomy): Bacteria > Bacteroidota > Bacteroidia > Flavobacteriales_D > Sanyastnellaceae > CANGTU01. The sequence continues at coordinate 7,242 of JBKDGH010000172.1, forward strand.
TCATGCGGATCACGTGCATGTAGACCTTGAGACAGTAGTGGTTGTTGTTTTGTGAAGAGCGCATGGCGCTGCTCCAGTCGAAGTAGCCGTTACTGGTAGTGGCAGGGGTAGAGCACCATGTTTGCCCCGCTATTCCCCGAGGAAGGAACAGCATAACCAGCAAGACAACGGTAAGGGGAATTACCCGAACGATGCCATAATGGGTGAGAGTCATTCGGGCGGGTGTGAAATTGCAGAAGGTTTTCATAGTCGTGTAGTTTTTAGTTTTCAGATGAATCAGGAACGTGATCGCAGGCTTTACTGAAAACAGCGCTCACTTTCCAGCAGCGAAAATTGTTTCATGAAATGCGGAGAAGAAAGAAATTTCGTATGCGAAACGCATATAAATTATGTGGGGAATCCTTGAAACGTCCGGCAGGCGCCCCGAACTTCATCATCATAATCCTGTTTTACCGTTATGAAAATCCTCTATATCAGCCTCGGAATCGTTCTGTTGGCATTTGTGACCATTCAACTCTTTGCCATGAGCACGCAGCGCGACATCGAAATGTATCCTTACGTAGTGGTGAAGACATACGACGCCTTTGAAGTACGGAAGTACGAGGCGAGTTTGTTCACTACTGTCACGCTGCCGCCGAATAGCTACAAGGAGTCCTCCAGTCAGGGGTTTTCAACACTCGCAGGATATATTTTCGGAGGCAATGAGCGCGGCGAAAAAATCGCCATGACTTCACCCGTGGCCATGTCGCTCGAAGACTCCATGACCATGATGTTCATGGTGCCCAAAAAGTTCAGTAAGGAAACCCTGCCACGCCCCAATCAGTCGCACATTGAATTCCGGGAAGAGCCCGCCAAAACAGTTGCGGCCATCACCTTTGGAGGATGGGCGGATGACAAGCGCATCGCAGAATACAAAAAGCAACTGACCACTGCGCTCGATGCAGCCGGTATTGCCTATACCAATCGCTTTTATTTCCTCGGCTACAATCCGCCGTTTGAAGTCATCAACCGCCGGAATGAAGTGATTGTGGAGTTGGTGGTGGAGTAAGAGCAGGCGTCCGCGAAAACCAGCCCTTCCGATTGTTACCTTTGAGGTTCAACCTCAATCGTTATGCGTTTAACCAGTATCGGATGTGCTCTCTCTTTTTTAGTGTCGTTTTCACTCAACGCACAATGGACTGTGGTAGATGTCGGCACGACTCAGGATGTGAACTGTGTGCATTACCTCAATAGTTCAACCATCATTCTGGGCTCCGACAATGACCTCATCCGGTCGGATGATGGCGGGGTTTCCTGGGTGAGTTTGCCCATGCTCGACATCAACGGGAATTCTCTTTTTCATGATATCACCAATGACATTCACTTCGTCAATTCGACTACGGGCATTGCAGTGGGTATTAATTTCCTCGGCAATCAGGAAGTTATTCTCCGCACGACCGACGGTGGTGTGTCATGGTCTGCCGTAAACATCTTCGAGGGCGGAGCTTTTCCGCGAAACCTGAACGAGGTGCATTTTGTGAGCGCGTCAACGGGTGTGGCTGTCGGAACCAATGGCCGGATCGTGCGCACTACCAACGGCGGACAAACCTGGACCGCCATCACCAGCAATACCACGCGCGAGCTTCATTCGGTGCATTTTTATACCAGTCTGAATGGCATTATCGTAGGAGATGAGGTGATTCTCACAACCACAAACGGCGGTAGCTCCTGGAGCCTGCAGAATCATCCCGGCAGATACCTCAAGTCAGTGCGCACACTCAGCAGTACGCTGGCCTACACCTGTGGCAATGCGATACTCAAATCCACGACCAACGGAACGTCGTGGACGCTCATGGATGATATCGACAATTGTCGGGATGTGCATATCACTGATGCGGACTCTGCATACATCGCCTACGATGGGATTTTGAAAACCACCAACGCCGGGGTTTATTGGGGACCACAGGGAAGCGCACTTGCGGGCAGTTACAATGACATTGATTTTTTAAATACTACCTCGGGTTACGCTGTGGGTGAAAATGGATTGGTGGTAAGAACGACCACGGGTGGAGAAACGCTTCCACACCTTGACGCCGGAATTCAGAGCATTGAACCCATTGCCATCACCGCATGCGATGGCGTGTTCCCCATCCGTGCTAAAGTTCAGAATTTCGGTCAGGCCGCGCTTACCTCCGCAACCATACATTGGAGCGTGGATGGAGTGGAACAATCCGTTTTTCAGTGGACCGGCGTGCTCACCACACAGCAACTGTCAGAGTACATTGAGTTGGGAAGCATTCCGATCGGACTTGATCCGGTGAACATCGTCGCATGGACCACTGCACCAAATGGGGGAGTGGATCAGTTCACTATAAATGACACCGCCACGATCACGGAAGAATCAAACCGCATGCATGGCACCTACACCGTGGGAGGCGTCAATCCTGATTTCACCTCGCTGAGCGCATTTGGCGCTGCATTGAGCGCTAACGGGTTGTGCGGGCATGTGGAAGTGCTCCTGCGCGACGGAACTTACAGCGGTGTGTTCAATCCCAATCCATGGGTGGGGGGCGGAAGCGAAAGCGTGCTTACGATTCGTTCGGAATCAGGCCAGAACACGGCGGTCATTCTTCAGCATACGGCTGATATGGTTAGACTGAGTGGAGTGTCATACATCCGGTTTGAAGACATTACGTTTTCCAATACCGCCGGTGCCTGGGCATGTGATATTCGCAACAATACACAAGAGGTGGATTTCGTGAATTGCCGGTTTGTGGGATCTGCCACATCCACTACGCAGGCAGTGGTGATCATCAATACCACCACGCCCGATCACATCCGGTTCAATGAGTGCACATTTATCAATGGCTCAACCGGGCTTTCATTGCCCGGATCCGTGTCGGATTATATGAACGGATTGGAGGTTACAGGATGCACATTCACCAATCAGCGAACCACTGCCATTGCCCTGAAGTATGCGAATGCCCCGGTGCTCACAGATAACACCATTACCTGCACGTACACCGATGTGTCCGTCAGCGGAATCCGCCTGGAGAATATTCAGGGAGCATCAGTCATCGCCGGTAATCAGGTGTTCATTGACAGGGCCACGGTGGGAATACTCATCCTCAATTGCAACCTGGAAAACATCCAGACGGTGCAGGTGTACAACAACATACTCCGGTGCAATCTCCCCGGCATCATTGGCTCACCAGTGGGCCTCGACGTGCGCAATTCGTACCGCATTCACATCGTACACAATACCGTGAGGTCTACCGGCAATGCCTTGCGCATCGGATCTACGGATGATACGCCACAGTACCGGTGTGCCTTGCTCAATAACATCTTCCACTGTGAGACGGTGTCCGGCGCGGGCATGGGCCTGGCGCTTTTGCTGGATATGCTCGGGCCTTCATTCATCGATATTGAAGAGTATGATCTTACCTCGCAGTTTGAGAGCATTGGTCACAACGTCTTTTATTCTGCGGCAACCACATTTGCCCGTTGGAATACGGTAGATTTTTACACGATCAATGCGTGGAAGAATTTCTTTACGCCGGATCAGGGATCGGTGTTTTGTGATCCGCAATTCGCAGATGCAAATGCATGGCAGATCATACCTAACTCTGCCAATTACCAGATGGCCAACATTGGAGTACCGGTGGATTTCGCTTCCACTGATTTCAATGGCAATGCACGCAGCTCAAATCCGGATCCCGGTGCCTATGAATGGGACTCACCGCAAGTGGATGCTGCACTGTTTGGTTTGAGCGCCACTACTGTGGTTTGTGAAGGGACCTCGGAAGTATTTGTGCGAATGGCTAATTACGGACAGCAGCCGGTCACACAGGCCGTGATTGCCGTGGAGCTGGATGGTGCTCAACTGGAGAATGTGATCTGGAACGGTACCTTGATTCCGGGTGACAGCACAGCATTCATCAGCCTGGGCAGTCCCGGTTTTTCTGCCGGAAGTCATGCTTTTTCATGCACGCTTTTATCGGTGAACGGATCGCCTGATGTGCAGACCGCCAACAATGAAATTGCAGTGTCGCTCAATGCCACCGGCGTATCGGGCACGTTTACGATCGGCGGAGTCAGTCCTGATTTCCCCACTATCCAGGCGGCGGTTAACAGCATTGTAAGCACCGGTATATGTGGCCCCGTGACATTCGACATTCGTCCGGGTACTTATCAGGAGCAAATCACCATGAATGTGGTTCCCGGAGCTTCCGAACTGAACCGCATCACGTTTCAGTCGGAAAATGGTGATAGCTCTTCCGTGATCATCCGGTTCAACGGAACGGGCTCTACCAATGGATTTGTATTCAAGCTGAACAACGCCGATTATGTGACATTTCGCAGGCTGTCCATGCGCTCTCAATTGGCTGATTCATACATCCTGCATTTGGTAGGAAGTTGTAATAACATAGAGCTGGATCACTGTCACCTCGGAGTGACTACGATCGTAAATGACTTACAAGCGGCAGTGTATTTTTCCGGCATTGTCGAGGTGCGCGATTTTGTGGCTCACCATTGCCGGTTCGAAGGCAAAGTGCATGCAGTGAACATCGGCCAGTCGCAACCTTCTGCGAGATACTGGAACTTTGAAATTTATTCGTGCCAACTGATCAACCAACGGGATGATGCACTCCGCCTGGTGAATGTGTATTACCCCCGCGTGTACGATAACACGATTCAGTCATCCAACCTCACGGGTACCGGAAGGATTGGTATCTGGATTTTGGGTTATGAAGCAGCTGCAGTGCACCACAATACTGTTGTCGGAGGATTCACCGGGGCTATTTCCTTATCGCTTTTTTATTCGGGGGTTCACACGCCCTCCTACGTCTACAATAATATTGGTGAGAGCCAGAATCTGGATGGTGGCTTGGGCATCTATTGCACGGGTTCCTACATCCATGTAGTCAGTAATACCGTCAGGATGGAATCGACATCCGCGAATCAGGACATCGCGCTGCACTTTGGAGACTGTCCGCAATGCACCGCTGTCAATAATATTCTGGTGACTGACGGCCCCGGCAGCGCGATTGATCTCAGCAACCTTCCCAATGTGGCATTGGTAGACTATAACTACTACTACAGTGAAGGCAGCGAGCCTTTTTATGCGGCGGGTTATTTTGCCAGTCTGGAAGCCTGGCAGAATGGTACCGGCTACGATCTGAATTCCTATTTCGGAATGCCGCAGTTTGTTTCCCCGACTGATCTACACCTGTTGGATGATCCGATTGCGGCCAACGCCGGCACTGATTTGTACGCGGATGTCGTGACCACCGACATTGATTTCGAGCCCCGCATGAGCCCACCTGATATCGGCGCAGATGAATTCTCGAACGATGCGTTTCAGTTGGATGCGGGTGTAGTGGAAATTGTCAGTCCCATGCCTGTATGTCCGGGCGCTTCTCCGCTGGAAGTAGTGATTGAAAATTCAGGGCTAATGCCCATCAACGCATTAACCATTGCATGGCAATTGAACGGATCAGAGCAACCGGCGTTCAACTGGACCGGCACATTGGAACCGGCCACGGAGATCGCGCTGGAGCTGGGTACTGTGCAATACGACGTGATGAGTGAATATGCCATCGAAGTTTCCATCGCAGCGGTGAATGGAAGTGTGGATGAGAATGCGTTCAACAATGAAGCAGAGCTCGGGGATATTCACACACAACTCTCCGGCAATGTGCTTGTGGGCGGGGGATATTACTACACCCAGCTTCAGCAGGTGTTGGATGAGATTGCGCTCTATGGAGTGTGCGGACCGATTACCGCTAACGTTTTTCCGGGCACCTATAACGGATTCTCAATTGGAAGCGAATTGTCACTCAGCGCGGACAACACATTGACCATCCAATCGGTAAATGGGGATGCGGAAGCAATACAGATTGTGGGAGGTAGCAATCAGCAAGCGGCGATCACCATCGAATCCGCCGGCTTCGTATCACTCGAGCGCCTTGCTGTCAATGCCGTTTTGGGTGATGCATTGCACCTCAATGGAAGCACGCATCACGTGGCCGTGAGGGAGTGTGTGATTGCCGGCGACATCGTAAGTATCGGAGGAGGCGATGATGCATTGGTATGTGAGTACAATACAATTGATGGCGCACTGATTCTCTCAGGCGATGCGGATGAGCCGGATACGTTCACAGTAGTACGGGGCAACACATTCACGAACGGACGTATCATGGTTATGCATTCAGAAGCGCTGGAACTTGAGTCGAACGTGCTGTCAGGCGCAGTATCTGGTGCACCGGCGATTGAACTGATTGCGTGTTCACAGGGAGCAGGAATAAGGATGAACCGCATTGAAGGCAATTATGCCGGCGGGCTTGCGCTGGATGTGACAGGCACACCAGGCGCGCGGGTAGAGGTCTACAACAATGTGGTGCACGTAACCGGGGCTGAGTCTGCACTGAGTTTCACCGCATCCAGTGCATTCGCGGATGTGGTATTCAATACGC
>JBKDGH010000173.1:0-23750 GCA_046336655.1 Flavobacteriales bacterium
CACCAACTCCTGGCTGGGCGGAGCATCCCTTTGGATGAATTACCTCGCTGAAATGGGATACATCGTATTCACGCTGGATGGCAGAGGCTCAGCGCACCGTGGAAAGGAATTCGAGCAGGCAATTCATCGCCGGCTCGGCACTCTGGAAATTGAAGATCAGCTCACCGGTGTAAAATGGCTGCAATCGCAGCCTTGGGTGGACCGGGGAAGAATGGGAATTCACGGTTGGAGCTATGGCGGTTTCATGACCACAAGCCTCATGCTTCGAACTCCCGGCACATTCAAGGCGGGTGTGGCAGGAGGACCGGTCATAGACTGGGGCCTTTATGAAGTGATGTATACCGAACGCTACATGGATACCCCGGAGGAAAATCAGGACGGATACAGGACTGCAGACCTCACCGGTTATGTGGATCGGCTGCAGGGCAAGTTGCTGATGATACATGGCACGGACGACGATGTAGTCGTCATGCAGCACAACATGAAATTCCTGAAGGCGTGTATCAGTAAAAACGTGCAGGTTGACTTTTTCGCTTATCCCGGCCATGCGCACAATGTGCGGGGCAAGGAAAGGGTGCATCTGATGCAGAAGGTGATCGAATACCTTCAGCAGAATATCTGATAAATACCCATCGGTTCATTCGGTTGCACTATGCCGTCGCGCCCACTTGCCTTCTGCACCGTTCACGGGCAAGCATTCACCTGACCGTTTTCCGGGCCGGCGATACCACTTTGAACACTCCTCCGGTGATCGTCGCGAAGCCTGCATTCATGTGCCGCATTATGGCTATTGAGCGGAGATGATGCCCGATAATTATGACGCTGTCCGGCACCTCAGATTAGCCGTACGGGTGCGCATGCGCATCCAGGGGTAGCCGGACAGTCACACGAGTTATCCTGGCAACCTCATTCCACCGCCCTGCGGCGACTTATCTTCGCCGCATGGAAACAACTACTGCACTCAAGCACGTCGCACTGAACGATACGCATATTGCCCTCGGGGGTAAAATGGTACCTTTTGCCGGATATTCAATGCCCGTTCAATACAAGGGACTGATTGAAGAGCACCACTGCGTGCGCAATCAGGTGGGCGTGTTTGACGTGAGTCACATGGGTGAATTCCGGGTTAGGGGAGCTAAGGCCTTGGACCTCCTGCAGAAAGTGACCAGCAATGACGTATCGAAGCTCTTCGACGGCAAAGTGCAGTACAGTTGTCTTCCCAACACCACCGGTGGAATTGTGGATGATTTGCTCGTGTACCGGGTGTCAGAAACAGAATACTATCTGGTGGTCAATGCCTCCAATATCGAAAAGGACTGGAACTGGATTTCAGGATACAATGAAGCGTTTGGATGCGCGCTGACCAACGAGTCGGAAGCCACTTCACTGCTCGCCATTCAAGGGCCCGATGCAATCCGCACATTGCAGAAGCTGACGGATATGGACCTCGGCAGCATGGAGTATTACTCATTCAAAATTGGTCGCTTTGCCGGACATGATAACATTCTCATTTCAACCACAGGCTATACCGGTGCAGGCGGATGCGAGGTCTACTTCCCGAATCACCTTGCTCAGGACATCTGGAACAGCATCTTCGAGGCAGGTGCAGAATTCGGCATTCAGCCAATCGGTCTGGGCGCCCGCGATACCCTTCGTCTGGAGATGGGCTTTTGCCTTTACGGCAATGACATTGATGATACCACTTCACCACTTGAGGCCGGACTGGGATGGATCACCAAATTCACCAAGGATTTCGTGAACTCCGCAGCACTCAGGGCACAGAAAGAGGCCGGTGTAACGCGTAAGCTCGTGGGATTTGAACTCACGGATAAAGGCATTCCACGGCACGGATATGAAATCGCCAATGCCAGCGGAGAAATCGTGGGTGTGGTTACGAGTGGCACGCAGAGCCCCACTCTCGGCAAACCCATCGGAATGGGCTATGTCCCTTCCGCCTTGGCCGCTCCGGGCTCCGAAATTTTCATTCAGGTGCGCGGAAAAGCGCTACGCGCCGTGGTGTGCAAAGTTCCATTCATCGGAAAATAAGCAATCAGGAGGTGAGCCGTCCCGCAGGTTCTTTCTGACTATATTCGCTCTATGACGCATTCTGTGGCTGACCGAAAAATTGTAGAGGTGTGCTATACCCCCGGTCAGTATCATTTGTATAAAGAGAACTTTGATATCGTGGTCGTCATTGACGTGCTGCGGGCCACAAGCGCGATCACCACGGCATTGCATTGCGGAGTAAAGGCAATTATCCCCGTGAGTTCAGTCGAAGAAGCCCGCGCATACAAAGCACAGGGCTATATTGCCGGGGCAGAGCGCGATGGACAGGTCGTGGAAGGATTTGATTTCGGAAATTCACCGTACGCCTACATGGGCGAAGAAATGCGTGGAAAAACCGTAGTACTTACCACGACCAACGGAACCAAGGCCATTCAAATGGCCAGTGATTGTGAAATCGTGGTTATCGGATGCCTGAACAACCTGGAGTACCTGTGTCGCTGGTTGTGTGAGCAGCATCGCAATACGCTCATTCTGGCTTCCGGATGGAAGGATAAAATCAACCTGGAAGACACGATATGTGCGGGTGCAATAGCCGATTCCCTGCTTGAGACGCGAAAGTTTCGGGCCGACGAAGACAGCACGGTAGCTGCCAAGTTCATCTATCGTTCTGCGCGTGAACACCTGTGGAGTTTCCTTCGCGCGAGTTCACATCGCCGCAGGCTTATCAAACTCAATATTCAGCGCGACGTGAAGTACTGCCTCACGCTGAATACTGTGCCTTGCATCCCGATTCTTCAGAATGGCATGCTCGTGAAGCTGGATTATACTCCGTCCGAAAAGGTACCCCGGTCAGTCAACAATGGTGCGCTCTGATCGCTTCTACCATCATGCCAGCCGATCCCTCGTTTCGGGGGTGCTGGTCATCTCATTGATCTTTCTGTCAGCGAATCCGAAGCCTCCCAGCGGTTGTTGTCCCACGTGGGGATTTTACGGCCATAAGCGAATCAACGAACTGGCCATTTATACCCTTCCCGAAGGGATGTTCGGTTTTTACAAAGCCAACATGACTTTCCTTATTGAGCATTCAGTTGATCCCGATAAGCGACGCTATGGAATCAAAGGCGAAGCGGAGTGTCATTATATTGACATGGACAATTACTGCAAAGAGCCCGGCTGCAGTCCTTTTGATGCAGTGCCTGAGCGCTGGAGTGATGCGGTAGCCAAATTCACCGAAGACACCCTGAGAAAACACGGCATTGTGCCCTGGCATGTGAATCTCATGCTGAGCAGACTCACAGAGGCATTCCGCAAAGAGGATGTGACGCGCATACTCCGGTTATCCGCCGAAATAGGACATTACATCGGCGATGCCCACGTTCCGCTGCACACGACAAGCAACTACAACGGACAAAAAACCAATCAGCGCGGCATACATGGTTTCTGGGAAAGCCGCCTGCCTGAGTTGTATGAGCCGGATTACGACCTGTTCACCGGCAAAGCGAAATACATCGACGAACCTCAGCGCTTTATCTGGGATCGTGTGAAAGAGAGCTTCGCTGCAGTAGATACCGTGCTGCGCTTTGAATCCGATCTCAGCGCATCGTATCCCGAAGATCAGAAATACTCCTACGAAGCACGCGGCAATGTTGAAATGAAAGTATACTCCCGCGAGTTCAGCGGAGCATACAGCGCCATGCTCGACGGACAAGTGGAGCGCCGCATGCGAACTGCAGTGGCATCCATCGGCAGCTTTTGGTACACTGCGTGGATCAATGCCGGACAGCCTGATCTCGATAAGTTCATCAGCGCGAGACCCTCTGAAGAAGAGTTGAAGAAAATTCAGGAAGAACTTCAGGTAGCTCCGGATCCGAAACTCAACTCACGCGAGCACGAAAACTGAGTCGTGTAAATTGTCACGCGCTGGCTACGGCGAACACCTTTCCTTCTTCAGCGAGCACCACATTTTGAAAATGAGGCTTCGCTTCGGTGAGGAACTGATCCATATCGTCATAGCGCGAACTGAAGTGGCCGAGAATGAGTTTATTCACTCCCGCGAGTGCAGCCATCTGAGCGGCTTGTGACGCTGTGGTGTGAAATGTCTCCTTCGCGCGGGCAGATTCTTTTTCCAGAAAAGTAGACTCGTGATACAACAGATCAACACCGCGGATGAACTCGGCGATAGGCTCCCAGTACATGGTATCGCTGCAATACGCATATGAGCGGATCGCATCAGGCGGCTGACAAGCCATCTGCGGAGTGATCACAGAACCATCAGCACGCTTCACTGAGCGGCCGTTTCGCAGGTGCACAATCTCTTCGGGGTGCAATTTGTATTGCGCAACAAGCTCCGTGATCATGTGATACGGCTTCTCTTTTTCACGAAACAGAAACCCCCATGTGGCGATCCGGTGGCGGATAGGAAACGAATGCACTTCCAGCGTGCGGTCTTCCACGATTTGTTCCATCACGCCGGGGGTGAGCGAATGCACGTGCAGGGGGTACACCAGCCAGGTATCCGAAAGCCGGAGATTCACATCAATAATTTCCTTCAGGTCTGCAGGGCCATATACATGGAGTTCTTCCTTTCTGCCAAGCAGATGAAGGGTACTCAGAAGCCCCATCAGTCCGAGGTAATGATCACCGTGGAGATGGGAAATGAAAATGTGCCTGATGCGCTGAATTTTGATCTTCTGCCTGCGCAACTGCACCTGCGTGCCTTCACCGCAATCGACCAGAAATAGCTTATCGTGCATGTTGACCACCTGGGCAGATGGGTTGTATCTGCTTGTGGGCGTGGCGGCCCCGCATCCGAGTATAGTGACTTCAAACGTCATGGTACAAAAAACCGCCTCCCGGGGGAGACGGTTCTTTTGGGATCACACAAATCAAACCGTTTAATGCTGCACCAGCATGCGGCGGGTGAACTTCTTCTCACCTGCAGTTACACAGTACAGATAAACACCACTTTCAAGATCAGAGGTATCCAGACGGAAGTTGTTCACGCCTTTTTTACCCATTGCTTTTTTCGAATACACCTGCGTGCCTACCAGATTGATCACGACGACTTCCACTTCAGAAGGCACCGCGAGTTCATACTGAATATTGGTCACATCCACTGCGGGATTCGGAGAATTCTGCCCGACTGTGAGTGCCTGCACCGCAACCGTTTCACTCACCGATATATTGCCTCCGTTCACGATCAGGGTATATCCCTCAAACTCGTAAGGAATTGCCTGCGGGCCGAAGAAATTAAGAAATCCGGTAACCGCAATCTTCACAGGGAATTCACCAGCCACGGTAGGCGTTCCTGCAATATCACCGCAGTATGCATTACCCGGCAGGAATACGCAGGGGTTCGGGGAATCGCCGTTGTTATTGCAAGTAAGGAAAAGGCCGACAGAGTTCAGGCTCACAAAACCGGTTCCGTTATCGAGAAGCACGTCATCCAGACGCAGACTGTCAATAGCCACGATATCAGGAAGTGTTTCGTCAATATCAGCTGCAGAAGTCGGGGCTTTCACGAAGATCACCTCTGCGTAAGGCACATTGATTGTGGCCGCATCAAACTGCTCACCCAACTGCGGGTCAGGAGATACTCCAAAAGGAGCTTTACCCCAATCGTGAGCTGAAGGATCACACTGCGCCGAAGCTGCCAGTGCCATTGAGACTACGCAAAGAGAAAGTACACTTTTTTTCATTGGTCAATAATCAAAGTTCGCGCTCTACCTCCTCCATGTACACGAGATCAACCGCCTCGTTCAGAGTAGGAGTAATTTTCAATACTGTTTCAAGCTGAGAAATGGTGATGAGCTTTTTCACTGCATCCTGCAAGCCGCAGGCCACAAACGTCCCATTCATATCGCGGCACATGCGGTTCGCAACGAGAATAGCAGAGAGTCCGGATGAGTCAATGTAACGCGATTCAGACAGATCAAGAATCAGGTTTTTCTGCCCTGACTTGCTTTGCAGCACTATTTCGCTCTTCAATTCAGGCGCATGGATGGCATCCAGTTTTTCCACTTTCGTGTGGATTACCACTACTTTATCCCGACTTGAATCCACCTCAAACTTCATAGACTTCAGTATTTCGCCCAAAAATAGGCAATTTCCGCCATCTGACCTGCATCAGAGACGCAAATGTTAACACCGCTGTGAGGATAGGGCCTAAACCGACCGGTTGAGGTGCTGCGCGAGGAGGTAAATTACGGCCATGCGCACGGCCACGCCGTTTTCCACCTGATCGAGAATGATGCTGTGGCGGCCGTCGGCGACGTCCGACGTGATCTCCACGCCGCGGTTGATCGGGCCGGGGTGCATGATCACCACGTCTTTGCCAATTTCATCCAGCAGCCGCGCAGTCAGACCGTACTGGCTGGAGTATTCGCGCAGACTCGGGAAATACCGGACGCCGGCATCCTGGCGCTCAAGCTGAATGCGAAGCATATTGGCTGCATCGCACCAGGTTATGGCTTCTCTGAGATTGTGGCTCACCTCTACCCCAAGCGATTTTATATGTCTGGGAATGAGAGTGGTAGGCCCGCAAACCATGACCTCTGCTCCAAGCTTTTTCAAGCAGTGAATGTTTGAAATAGCCACACGGCTGTGGGTGATATCTCCCACGATGACCACTTTTTTACCCTTCACTTCGCCCAGCCTCTCGCGGATGGAATAAGCGTCGAGCAGGGCCTGTGTGGGATGCTCGTGGGTGCCGTCCCCGGCATTGATGATGGATGCGCCGATGTGCTGACTCAGAAACAGGGCCGCTCCGGGAGCGGAATGCCGCATCACCACCATGTCCACCTTCATCGCCAGGATGTTATTCACAGTGTCCACGAGGGTTTCCCCTTTCTTCACCGATGATGTGGCCGCGGAAAAATTGACCACATCCGCACTGAGTCGCTTTTCAGCGAGCTCGAAACTGAGCCGGGTGCGGGTGGAATTTTCGAAGAAGAGGTTGGCGACGGTAATATCCCGCAGTGAGGGGACCTTTTTGATTGGCCGGCTCAGTACTTCCTTGAATTCATCGGCCTGTGAAAAAATAAGCCCGATATCCTCGCGGGTCATGTCGCGTATTCCAAGGAGATGGCGGGTACTGAGCTTATTCTGCTTCATGCTCACTCGTTAATCAGCAATACTTCGTCGTTCTTATTACCTTCCTTTTTCCAGAGCACTTTCACTTTCTGGTTGTCGTAGCTGTCCACACTCCTTCCCACATACATCGGTTCAATAGGCAATTCGCGGGTAAACCGCCTGTCGATGAGCACCAGCAACTCCACTGAAACCGGACGGCCATATTCAAGTAATCCTTCAAGTCCGGCCCGGATTGTGCGTCCGGTGTACAGGACATCATCCACCAGAATCACGCGCTTGTTTTCAAGTGAAAACGGGATCTCGGTGGGCAGGGCAATCAACTGCTTGTCCTGCCTTCTGAAATCGTCGCGGTAAAAGGTGGTGTCGAGGATGCCGTAGTTGATCTCCGCACCAGGGTTGATTGTGCGAAGTCCCTCCGCCAGCCGGTCGCTCAGCAACACACCGCGCGGCTGAAGGCCGATAATGACCGAATTCGAAAAATCGCCGTGATTTTCAATAAGCTGGTGGCAAAGCCTGTTCAGGATGAGGCCGAACAAGGTGCGATCGATCAGGGTGACGGTTTGCACGGGTCAAAGGTAAGCGAATTCACAGCGGGAAAGATGCCACTATGCTGCGCTAAATTGCACCCTGTGAAAACCGAAACCGGTCCATATCTCCAACCTGCTCTTGAGGCATTGCGCAGGGGTGACCTCTGTGCCATTCCCACCGAAACAGTATACGGCCTCGCTGCCAATGCACTGAATGCGGATGCGGTAGTGCGCATCTTTGAAGTGAAGCGAAGGCCTGCATTTGATCCGTTGATTGTTCATGTAAAAAGTGTGGAAGCCGCGCATGAGGTGGTGGCTGAATGGCCGGAAAAAGCTCAGCTGCTCGCAAAGAAATTCTGGCCCGGTCCGCTGACTCTTGTTCTTCCCAGAGCATCTGTTATTCCGGACATCGTAACCAGCGGCCTTCCGACTGTAGGTGTGCGAATGCCTGCACATCCGGTCACCCTCGAACTCCTGCAACACCTCGACTTTCCGCTCGCTGCGCCCAGTGCCAATCCATTCGGATACATCAGTCCGACCACGGCCGCGCATGTCAATGACCAACTCGGCGGCGCTATCCCGTATATCCTTGACGGCGGACCATGCGCTGTGGGCATCGAATCAACGATTGTCGATTGTTCGGGAGATGTGCTCCGCGTGTTGCGACTGGGCGGACTTCCTGTGGAGGCCATTCAGCGCGTGGCGGGTGAAGTGGAAATCAGCCTGCATAGCACCAGCAATCCGCAGGCACCGGGAATGCTCACCGCGCATTATGCGCCGCGCAAACCGCTGGAACTGGTGGATGAATTTCCCGAGGCTTCGCTGATTCCCGCAAATACATGCCTGCTTGCCTGGAAGGCCTTACCTGACGGATTCAAAGGAGAAGTGCTTTCTTCCGGGGGCAATCTGCACGAGGCAGCGCGGGAATTATTTGCTGCGCTCCGGCGATTGGACACCAGCGATTGCTCACAAATCATCGCACAGAATGTCCCGAACGAAGGCATCGGACTAGCGATCAACGACCGTCTCAGACGCGCTGCCGCAGGTTCATCGCACTGATTATTTCACTACAGGAAGCACAGTGCTGTGGAGCACATTGCCGCGTGCATCGGTCAGACGAAGCGCGTAAGTTCCAGCCGCGAGTTCCTGAATATCCAGATTCTGGCGATAATTGCCCTGCACTGCAAATGACTCGAGCCACACTTTTTTACCGTCCATGTCATACAGCTCCACGGTGAGGATTGACTGACCGGTCACGCAGCCGGTCAGCACAAACTGATCAGACGCAGGAATGGGAAATGCCTCCACGGTAGCCTGCACATCAGCAACATCTCCTGTGGCAAGCGCGGGATCGCCATTCGCAAAGGCATACTGCCCCTTGCGCAACACATTCAACTGGAAATTGCCCGTGGCAGAAAACAGATTGCCTGCAGACAGGTCGTAGTCGGTGTAAATGGTCCATGGATCAGCCGGAGTAGCGCGATAGACGAGTACAGCCTCCGCTTCTGTTGCTCCGTAGAGATCATTGTCGAGATCCACTTCTTCTGACCCGTCGTAGTACACACGTCCTTCGAGAAGCAGCCCTTCAGGCCAGATACCATCGATATTCCAATAGTGCGAAGAACTTATTTCAAACACCCCAGGGCCGAGGTTTTCATTATCCGGACCCGCCCAGATGTGCTCCACCCTTACGAATGCGGAATCAGGAACCACCTCGTCATAAATCCGGAACTCGACGTACGGAAGAATGGATGCAAAGTTTTCTCCCGGACGAATCACAAACTCATGGTCCATTCGTCCCTGATTGAGTTTCATGCTGCGGTTCAGTATCGCCATAACCGGCTCGAACGGAACCTCCGCGCTTACCACAGAAAATTCCTCATTCACCACCACCTGCACATCGTGCGACTGCCAGTCTGCTCCGATGAATGTCAGATCGATGGGCACGTTGCGGTGAAACGCATCCGCTTCACGCAATTGCTGCTGCACGTATACCGTGGCGTTGTAGCCAGCACCACCCTGAGTCACTTCCATGGAGTCCACCACAAATACCGAAAATCCGGGTTGAAAAATCCACGCGTCGAAGAAGTCATCGAGCTGCATGCCCGATTCCACCTCCAGGGCATCGCGCAATTCCTCTGCGGTGAAATCCACCCATGCATTATTCGCCTGCACGCCTGACATACCCTGCCGGAAGAGCTCGTCACCCATATACCCGCGGAGGTTGTGCATCACAGCTGCTCCCTTATTGTAGGTGTGCACTCCGTATATCTGCTCATCGGAAATACCTGAAAGTGGCTCGAATCCGTCATCCTCGATGTGCGCGCGCTCCAGCACATAGAGCTGATTGTCTTTTACCTGCTTGATGAACTCAGTGTAGCCGAGCAACCATTCGGTTACGAGGTGAGAGCTGTATTCCGCCGGACCTTCCTTCATCCACATATCCGTGTGATGGCGCATGACCACGCGATCGCCCCACCAGTGGTGGCCGAGTTCATGGCTGTAAAGATTGCGGTTAGGTGTCTCCGCTTCCCCGGTCATGAATTGGGGATAGGCGATGTTCGTGGGGATTTCAAGAGCTCCGTCTGTGGTGAGCACGTAGCCCACGCGGTCAAACGGCTGCGGACCATACCAGTATTCGCAGGCATCAATGGCAGCACCAAGATTCGCAAAGCGCGTGATCATGCTGTTGAGTTGGGATGGGCGGGCAGCGAGCGAGATTGGCACTTCACCGTACTGTCCGGTGTGCGTGTATTCATGCACGTCGTAATCCGCCACAGCCACGGCAGAAATATGAGTCGGAATCGGCTGGTCCAGGGTATATGAACGAATGAGGGTATCGCCTTCGAGCTGTTGTTCACCGAGGAAAAGTCCCTGTCCAATGAACCTCCTTCCACCGGCACTTTTGACGTGAAATTCATAGGTGGCGCGCTCTGCGAATGAATCAAAACAGGGGTACCAGACTTTGCCAAAATTGGGCGGCACTGTGGTCAACCCAATTCCGAGATTATAGATATATCCTGCCTCAAAATAAAAACCACCCCAGAACGGGTCGCGGTGAGGAGTGCCCTGATAGTACACTGTGACCTCATGCGTTTCACCCACCGGAAGAATATCCGGAAAATCAACACGCAGGTGCGTGCCGTTGTATTGAAATGGCAGAGGACCATTTTCACCGGTCACTGAATCCACAGTAAGTTCAAACAGGTCAAACCGGATGTGCGACTGATCCGGAAGAATGGGCTGGAAATGCACTGTGGTATGCGCCTTTAGCAATTGTGCTGCATAATTGGTCACATCAAGATTGATCGCATAGTGAAGAATATCAAACGAATCGCTCCGGGCAATACTCTCGTTGATCAGCACTTTTTCGAGGGCTGTCGGTGCATGCGGCTTGCACATCTTGCGCTTGAATGCATGGCAGCCGTAGAAATTGGGTTGAGCCCATACAGAGGCCGCAGTTGCCAGAAGAACAATCAGGAGTATCAGACGTTTCATGTCGGGAAGATATAACGGTTCGCTATTCTTCATCAAATCACTACATCCTGCAAATGGAATTCCCGCACACCCAAACCTACTTTCGCAGGATGATAAATGGTATGACGGCATTTCACTCTGTTCCCGCTCTCGCTCTGATTCTTGCTCTCAGCTCATCGTCACGCGCCTCGGAGAATCCGTTTCCATACGGCGTGGCTTCAGGCGATCCGATGGCTGACCGTGTGCTCATCTGGACCTATTTTGAGCACGAGGCGAGTTCCGATCAGTTGGTGCAATGGGAAGTGGCAACTGACAGTCTGTTTACCCAACCTGTGCAATCCGGGAGATATACCGTAAAGCCCGGGATGTACAACGGCAGGGTGCTGGTGGATGTCACGGGACTTTCTGCTTACACCTTTTACTATTACCGGTTCCGATGGAATGAATTCATCTCCCTCACCGGAAGAACGAAAACCGCGCCTGACGGGGCATGCGCCAATTTGAAACTCGCCGTGGTGAGTTGTCAGAATTACCAGGCCGGTTACTACAATGCCTACGCGCATCTTGCGGGGCGCAATGACATTGATGCCGTGCTGCACCTTGGTGATTATATCTACGAATATCCTGCGGGCTATTACGGCAATAGTTCTACCGGACGAAAGCACGATCCTCCGCATGAAATTGTGAGCGACGAGGATTATATGCGACGGTATGCGCAATACCGCAGTGATCCCGACTTGCAGAAGGCCCATGCGCGCTTTCCATTTATCAGCATCTGGGATGATCATGAGTTTGCCAACGACAGTCATGTGACTGGTGCGCAGAATCACCAAAGTGATCAAGAAGGCAGCTGGAATACCCGACGGGAAGCTGCCCGCAGGGCCTATTATACATGGATACCCGTGAGGCAGCAGCAGGAAGGCAAGCTCTACCGCTCGTTTGAATTCGGCAATCTGGCCACGCTGTGGATGCTGGATGAGCGTCAGGAAGCACGCAGCCCGCAGGTAAAGTCCGCGGATGACCCGAACTACCGCGATGCGAACAGGTATATTCTTGGAAAAGAACAGCTTGAATGGCTGAAGACAGGCATGACCGCTAGCACCAGTGCGTGGAGAATCATCGGCAATCAGGTGATAATGTCTGCCATTGACGCATCGAAGGTGATGCCGAAGAATCCGAAATTCATGGACATGTGGGACGGATACCCCGCCGAGCGCGATCGCGTGCTGGAATTCATGGAAAAGGACAGCATGCACAATGTGATAGTAGTAAGCGGTGACTCGCATACCTCCTGGGCGGTTGATCTGGTGCGGGATGTGAGCACCTACTCCCGCAAGAGTTGCGCCGGCTGTGTGGGTGCTGAATTTGCCACGCCGAGCATTTCTTCGGCGAATTATGACGAGTATGTCAGGAAATGGATGGCCAAAGAAGCCGAGCGAAGATTCAGTCGCTGGGGGCGCAATCCTCAGGTGCATGAAAAGAACCTGAGGCACCACGGATATCTGGTAATTACCCTTAATTCGGAAGAAGCAGTTGCGGAGTGGATTTTTATGCGCGATGTTTCGGAACCTGACATTGCAACCCGCAAAGGGATGAGTTACCGACTGAGCGCTGACAAACCCGGCATTCACCACGTTCACTGATGCACCGCACGCCCCACCGATATCATGCACCTGACAAGGTGGAAATGGTCAAGCTCAGTGTGGCGCGGCTTGAACAGGCTTGGAACAGCAAAAACACCTACCTGTGGGCATCGGCATTCACTGAACCATGCCAGTACATCGACGCCCTCGGCACATTTCACCGCGACTGGAGTCACGAGGCGAATGCCCAATTGCATGAAAAAGTGTGGCACGGGCCATATCAACGAAGCCATGCGCGTTTTCTCATTGAATCCCTGGAGTTTGTCGGGGATCGCGCCTGCATGGTCATTTTGCATGCTGAAATCCAGTATCAGACCGATGAAAAAGAGGGTGTGCTGGAAACCTATATCACGCTGATGGCCGAGCAGCACGGGCAGGAGTGGCTCATCCGTTACTTTCAAAACACCCCTATCCGCTCACCGAGGTAATTCTCAACCCTTCTGCGGCCTACATTTGCCGCCGGTTTTTACACGATAAAGGTGAACCTCGCAAGGCATATTGATCAGAAACTGTTTCGCGAAGTAGGCGCTGCAGCCGCAGAGCTGGGCGTGGAAGTATATGCCATTGGCGGCATGGTGCGCGACATACTTCTGAAGCGACCCAATAAAGATTTTGACTTTGTAACTACCGGCGACGGAGTGGCGCTCGCTGAACATGTGGCCCGGAGACTGGGCACGAAAAAAATCAGTGTACATAAGAACTACGGTACGGCGCAGATCGTTTACCGACAATTTGACCTGGAGTTTGTGGGGGCCCGCAAAGAATCCTACCGGCGCGAAAGCCGCAAGCCGGAGGTGAGTCCGGGTACACTGTCTGACGATCAGAACCGGCGCGATTTCACCATCAACGCAATGGCCATTTCGCTGCAGGAGCAGAATTTCGGGGAATTGATTGACCCGTTCAACGGCCTGAGTGATCTTGAGCACAAGATCATCCGCACGCCGCTGGATCCTGCTATTACCTACGATGACGATCCGCTGCGCATGATGCGTGCTATCCGGTTTGCTGCACAACTTGGATTTCAGATTGAAGCTGCGAGCTATCAGGCTATCATGGAGTATTCCTCACGGATTGAAATCGTGAGTATGGAGCGCATTACCGGTGAGTTGAACAAAATCATTCTTTCTGAAAAGCCTTCCCGTGGCTTTAAAATGCTCTTTGATACCGGCCTGCTCAAGCGCTTTTTTCCTGAAATGACCAGGCTTCATGGCATTGAACGGGTGCAGGGCATTGCGCATAAAGACAATTTTTACCACACCCTGCAGGTGCTCGACAACCTCTGCAAGACGAGTGATAACCTGTGGCTCCGCTGGTCGGCCATCCTGCATGATATTGCCAAGCCACCGACCAAACGGTTTGAGGAAGGCATCGGATGGACCTTTCACGGGCACGATGACCTCGGGGCGCGCATGGTGCCGCGCATTTTTGCACGACTCAAACTCCCGCTTGATCACCAGATGAAGTATGTGCAGAAAATGGTGCTGCTTCACCTCCGCCCTATTGCACTGACCAAAGAAGAAATCACGGACTCAGCCATCCGACGCCTGTTATTCGAAGCCGGCGATGACGTGGACGACCTCATGTTGCTTTGTCAGGCGGACATCACCAGCAAGAACGAGGAGAAGGTAAAGCGCTACCTCACCAACTACGAGCTCGTGAAGCAGAAACTAGTGGAGGTGGAAACCAAGGATCACATCCGCAATTTCCAGCCACCCGTGAGCGGCGAACTGATCATGTCTACGTTTTCCATACCTCCCGGACGAGAAGTCGGCATCATCAAGAATGCCATTAAAGACGCCATTCTGGATGGTGTCATCCGCAATGATTATGAAGAAGCCTACCGCTTTATGATTGCCGAAGGAGAGCGCATCGGGCTTATTGCTAAATCGTCCTGAAGATCAGCGGATAAATTCCAACTTGTTCAGTTCCGTTGTAGTGCGGAACACCCCGAAAGCCACCACCGCTTCTTCGCCGGAGAGTTCGAGCACCGTGCCCGTCTGTTTCGTTCCGGTGAGCCGGACCAGTGAGCCCGGCTTAATCAACTCTCGGTGGCGTATTTCACGCACCTGCTCATCCTTCTTCTTTTCTGCTTTTTTCTTCATGGACTTTGCCTTGCGCTCCTCGTCAATCTTGGTCTTTTCCACCACGATGTACTTTTTCACGTCTTCAAGCAACTCCTTGTTTTTAGCGCGCAGGTTCCAGCCATCAATGAACTGCATCATTTTGCGGCCATGACTGAGGTATTTGTTGTTGCGTTCAATCGTCTCTGTCTGACGACTCAATTTCTCCTCGTACTTGTCTTTCTTTTTTTCAAAATCGGCAATGGTCTTGCTCGCTGATTCCCCCGCCTCGCGGGCCTGATTGGAGAGTTTCTCGAAACGTGTCTTCTCAGCCTGAAGAGAAGAGAGGAGCTTGTCCATCTGCACCTTTTGCTCCGACATGCGTTTGCGCGCCTCATCAATCAGCGACATCGGAATGCCGTTCATCTCCGCCACTTCGAATGTGAATGAAGAGCCCGGCTGTCCTAAACTCAGCCTGTACATCGGCTCGAGTGTTTCGGTGTTGAACAACATGCACCCGTTCACGGCATTGCGAAGCTGAGCGGCTTTGAGTTTGATGTTGCCGTAGTGCGTGGTGATCACACCGAAACTCTTGCGGTTGTATATCTCTTCGAAAAAAACCTCTGCAAGTGCACCGCCAAGATCGGGATCAGAGCCGGTTCCGAATTCATCTAGGAGCACCAGACTCCTGCGGTTCGCCACCTGCAGAAAGTAATTCATTCGTTTCAGGCGGTAGCTATATGTGCTGAGCTGATTCTCGATGCTTTGATTATCGCCGATATCCGTGAGAATGGACGTGAAAAATCCGAGTTCAGCACCTTCCGCCACAGGAAGTGCAAGTCCGGACTGAAACATCAGTTGCAGCAATCCGATGGTCTTGAGCGTAATGCTTTTTCCTCCAGCATTCGGACCGCTGATGATGAGCATCCGGCTGAATTTATCCATTGCTATATCCTGAGGAAACGTGACCCTTCCTGCCTTGCGGTTATTCATCCAAAGAATCGGATGATACGCTTTCTTCATGCGGATGACCTGCTCCTCGCTGATGAGCGGAATAGACGCATCCAGCTCCATTGCGAGACGAGTCTTTGCCTGAAGAAAATCCAGCTCAGTGAGAAGCGTCTGATACGCATCAATCAGCGGCGCCTGAGTGCGGATATCGCGCGTGAGCTTGCGCAGGATCTTTCGCACTTCATTGCGCTCGTCATCGTGCAGCGCCTCCAGTTCGAAGTTGAGTTGAATATTGACTTCAGGTTCAATGTAGGTAAGCGCACCTGTGTTGCTGCTGCCTACTACAATTCCGGAAATCTTTCGCTTGTGCGTGCTGTACACGGCCAATACGCGGCGTTCGTTGATAAATGCTTCTCCCGTATCTCCCAGAAATCCTTTGGACGCATAATCCTTCATCGCCTTCTGGAAATTCTTACTGATTTGTCGGCGCACGTCGCCGATCTGAAGACGGATAGCAGCCAATTCCGGTGAAGCACTGTCCTTCACGTTCCATTTTGCATCAAAGACTCCCGTGATGGCTGTGATGAGTTCTTCGGTGTAGTGCACCTCCTTCATCAATTCACGCAAACGGGGGAATCCCTCTTCGATTTCTGTAAGCGCCTTCACCAGCTCATTGACCAGTGCACTTGCCCGCCAGATGCGTTCGAAACTGACCTCTGATAATACGCCGTCCTTCACTTCGAGCATGGCAATCTCTGCAGTGAGTTCTTCGAAATCGATCGCAGGAAATGCCGCGCCGGAACGGCGGATCATCAGCCATTCAGAAAGCAACTCCATGGAGGAGCGCAAAGCCTGAGTAGAAGAATGTAACGCAAGGCTCGAGAACCGTTCGCGTGCCGTGGGCTGCACAGAATATCCCTTCAGCCACTCCCGGATAAGATCAAATCCCAGATCGCGGATCGTCTGATCGTCTGGCTGGATCATTCGCTGCGTTCCTTGAACACAAAAACCTCCTCATTGTCGCGCTTCATGTAGTAGCGCTCACGGGCAAATTTCTCCAGCGTACCCACGTTGGTGGTCAGGTCATGAAGCGACTGCCTCGCCTGAATGTTTTTTTCCTTCATGCGCTCCGCTTCTTCGGTAAGCGCAACAAGTTCCATCCGCGAGCGGATGATGTAAAAAACGTCAATGTCGTTGACAAACATGATCCAGAAAACGAACACAACTGACGCCAGGGCGTATTTGTTCTTCAGGAGCCGGATCATTCCCTTCTTCATGATGTAAAGAAGCGACGAAAACGGGGACCCTGTATCAGGCTGCAACGCTGTTTTGTTAACAGCACCGGGAGGATTTTTTCGGCATTGCTGCCTGGGCCGTCGTGCGGTTTAACTGATTTCCAAGTAATTTGGCGGTATGAAGACCATCTTCTTCCGGGGCGCTATTGTTACCGCACTCATTTTGTGCCAACTCCATGCATTCGCACAAAAAATGCCTGCCGAGACCATTCAGGCTCTGGATCAACTTCACTCGCTGACTTCTCAAGGAGAAGCAATCCAGGACGAGGACGTCAGGCAATGGCCCGTATATCGCATCGCAGGAAGCTGGCACGCATCATTCTCCGGAATATTGAAGAACGATCCGGACTGGAATGCCTTCAGCGATTGCAAGGTGATTCGCGGGGCTGAGGTCGGACGCATCGCCACACTCCGGATTCCGCTGTCGTGTATCAGCGATTTCCCGTTTGACGCCGTGTTCAATTACGTGGAACTCGCCCACCGCGTCAGCCCGCACCTCGACCGGGCGAGATATGACACACGAACAGACAGCGTGCATGCGGGAACCGGTTTACCACAGGGATTCCACGGAGAAGATGTCATCATCGGAGTTACTGACTGGGGATTCGACTACACGCACCCGATGCTTTATGACACGCTGATGCAGGAGTCGCGAATAATAGCAGCGTGGGATCAATTCAAGCAAAGCGGTCCGTCGCCTGATTTATTTCCCTACGGGACAGAATACGATACGCCGTCAGAATTGCTCACTGCACAGGGCGATACCGCAAATATTTACAGCTATCACACCCATGGTCAGCACGTAGCAGGCATCGCAGGAGGTGGAGGAGCAGGCATCGAATACCGCGGAATGGCACCTGCCGCTGAGTTTCTTCTGGTGACTTTTCTGATTGATGATGCCGCTGTCATCGACGCTTTTCAATGGATGAAGCAAAAAGCCGATGCACTGGACAAGCGACTAGTGATCAACATGAGCTGGGGATTGCACTACATGGGAACGCTTGACGGCAATTCGCTGCTATCGCAGGTCATTTCCGAACTTTCGGAGCAGGGCGTAATATTCGTGACTTCTGCTGGAAACAACGGTGACGTCAATTTTCACATCAAAAAAGAATTTGCTGCAGACACCATGCGCACCCGCGTTCAGTTTGGCACGCTCAGCGTACCGAATATGTGGGGACAGAGCATCACCATGTGGGGTGAACCCGGACAATCATTTCACTCCTCATTGCGCATTCTCTCGGGAAACAACGTCGAACTCGCAGCTTCTCCGTTCTCTCACACAGCAACTCAGCAAGCCTGGCTTGATTCCTTTCTTGTAGTCAATGACGACACCATTTTCTTCAACCTTATCAACGACGCCGCACATCCGTTGAATGGTCGTCCGCACATGCGGTTGCGGATAAAGAGTTTCAGCGGCACCTACAAAGTCATTCTCGCCTCAGCAGCGGAAAGTGGAGTTGTTCACTACTGGAATGTGGTTGAACTGACTACCGGTGTGGGCAACTGGGGACAGGCACTGATGAATCCCGGACTTCCCGGAGGGCTCGCAGGCAACGCACAATACAGCATCTCAGAGCCTGCCTGTGCACACGATGCTATTGCAGTGGCTGCGCATTCGCCTGAATACCTTTCGCAGGGCGGCAATCTGCTCGGCGGACAACAGGCCTCTTTTACCAGCATCGGACCGCTGATCACTGAAGAAATGAAACCCGACATCAGCGCACCGGGTGTGAACATCACCTCTTCCATTTCATCCTTTACCGATGCCTCTTACTTCGAAACTGCATCGGTGACATTCAATGGAACGGAATATCCCTTCGCGCGATTCTCCGGAACATCAATGGCCTCACCTGCCGCTGCCGGCGTGGTGGCACTGGTGCTTGATGCCAATCCGATGCTCACCGCGGCACAGGTAAAAGCCATCCTCATTGAAACCGCACGCCTCGACAACTTCACCGGTGCCATAGGTGAAGACGGACATGTGCGCTGGGGACACGGAAAGGTCAATGCCTATGCCGCAGTGCTGCTGGCACTTGAAACGGTGGGTGTGGAAGAAACAGAACTCTCATTCCGGATGTCCTTCTTCCCCAATCCTGCCCTTGAGCGAATTCAATTTGAATGGCCTGAAGAAGATGAAGTGAGCGAAGTAATCGCGTTTGGTGCCGATGGCAAAAGGCTATCCCTTCCATTCGTTTCGCGCAGCGCCGATGTCAGCGCGCTCCCCGCAGGCATTTACCTCATTGCCGTAAAATCCAAAACGCATCTTCACACCGGACGCATAGTGGTGCAGTAAATCGGACAGGCATGCGGATATTTGTCCATGCGCTATTTCGCTTTTCTTATTCCTGCCTTCATCGTGGCATCCTGCAAATTGCTTCAAAGCGACACTGCTCGGGTAACTTCTGAATCGTACGCCCATCTTGTCAATCCCTTCATTGGCACCGGCGGACACGGACACACGTATCCCGGTGCCACTGCGCCGTTCGGAATGGTGCAACTCAGTCCGGATACCCGTCTCGAAGGCTGGGATGGCTGCGGTGGATATCATTATTCAGACACTGCCATTTATGGATTCTCTCACACGCACCTGCAAGGCACAGGAGTTAGCGATTACGGGGATATCCTGTTGATGCCCACCAACGGAAAAACCCGTCAGGCTGCAAAATGGAATGAAGCGTGGAAATCCCGTTTCCGCCACGACACAGAAAAAGCATATGCAGGATATTACTCCGTAATGCTCGATGACTATTCCATTAAAGCCGAACTCACCAGCACCACGCGCACGGGAATACATCGCTACACGCTCACGCCCGGTGATACCTGCCGTCTGTTTCTCGACTTCATGCACAGGGATCAGCTACTCTACTACGATGTGCGCACATACGGCGATACAGCCATCTCCGGATTCCGGGTATCCAAAGCCTGGGCGGAAGAGCAGCATTGTTATTTCTACGCAGTGTTCTCACGGCCATTCAAAGCCATGGAACAACTCATGCAGCGCACTGAAGAAACCGACCCCGAAACAGGAGAGCGCAGAATCATCTTTGAAGACATACAGGCATTCTCCATGCTGTTTGAACCCAAATCCATTTTTGATAAAAACGAACTGATTATCCGTGTTGGAATCAGCGGAGTGGATGAACAAGGGGCGATGCTGAATCTCTATGCGGAAGCACCTCATGGCAATTTTGATCAGTACGTGAACGAAGCGGCTGCGCGCTGGGATGCCACGCTGAGAAAGTGTCCTGTTCCTGTGAAATCCAACCTCACTGCCGACGAGCGCATTACCTACTACACCGCACTGTACCACTGCTACACCGTGCCCAACACATGGAGCGATGTGGACAAGCGCTACCGCGGGATGGACCAGATGGTGCACACAGCAGATGACTATACGCGATACACCGTGTTCTCGCTATGGGACACGTTCAGAGCGTATCATCCGCTCATGTGCAAACTCGAGCCGGATCGCACGCTTGATATGATCAAGACTTTTCTCGCCATGTATCAGGAGCGCGGGGAATTGCCGGTGTGGGAACTTGCCGGAAATGAAACGTACTGCATGATTGGCTACCACAGCGTGCCGGTGATCTATGATGCCTGGAAGCGCGGCATCCGCGATTTTGATACAGTGCTTGCACTGAAAGCCATGGTAGCATCCGCCAAAGGCCCACAGGAAGAAAAAAAGCTCTACTCCCAGTATGGTTATGTGCCCGGCGACCACATCAGTGAAAGCGTATCGAAGACACTTGAATTTGCCTATGACGACTGGTGCATTGCACAGTTTGCGAAAGAGCTCGGACAGTTCGACGTCTATGAAGAATTCATTCGTCGCTCGCAAAGTTGGAAGCATCTCTATGATGCGGAGTCAGGGTTTATGCGACCGCGACGCAATGGTGGTTTTGCCGAACCGTTTGATCCGTATCAAGTGGACTTCAATTACACGGAGGCCAACGCATGGCAGTACTCCCTGTTTGTTCCTCATCAACTCGAAGACTACGGAAAATTATCCGGTGGAAAAAAGGGCATGATCACCTGGTTAGACAATCTCTTCACCGCATCAACGGCTACCACAGGAAGAGAGCAGGCCGATATCACCGGACTCATCGGACAGTACGCTCACGGCAATGAACCGAGTCACCATGTACCGGCGTTGTATGCCTGGGCAGGATCAGACAAACACACCGATGTAGTGAAAGAGATCTGCTCGAAATTTTACTTCAATGCTCCTGATGGATTGTGTGGTAACGAAGACTGCGGACAAATGTCGGCGTGGTATGTATGTGCCATGCTCGATTTCTATCCGATCGTGGCCGGCGCGGATGTCACTGGCATTTTCACGGGTAAAAACGTGCAATGGCCTGATGCCGCCAAGCAACTTGTCGAACCGAAATATGAAGTTCTTCCGCTTCCTGTAATCAGCGGTCCGCAGACGTCTTTTGCAGATAGTGCACTCATCACCATCACCTCGGCTGTGAAAGGTGCGAAAGTGTGGTATTCTGTGGATTATGATGGCACTGTTTTGAGCGGAACCCATCTTCCAGAGGAAACACCAATCTCCTTTTACGTGACGCATGGTGCAACCATCAGTGCCTCAAACGAGGGACAGGTTGATTTGAAATCTGTAGCCAAATTCGTAAAAAGAAGCGGCGCACATCAAGTCATTTCCAGCTCCGGATTCGACAACCAATACACTGGCGGCGGTCCTGATGCGCTCGTGGATGAGATCCGCGGCGGAGCTGATTTCCGCACCGGACAATGGCAGGGATACTGGAAGAAAAACCTCGAAGTGGTCATTGATCTCGGAGAAGAAAAACCCATTTACGAACTGGGTCTCGGATGCTATCAGGACATCCGTCCGTGGATCTGGATGCCCTCAAGAATCACGTTCTACACCGGCAATTCACCCGATGATTTCATGCTTTTCGGAGAAATAATCACGGATGTACCCAAGGATCAGGAGGGAGCAATCATCAAGGACTTCATAGTGAAATCGTCCTTTGAGCGTCCCGCGAAATACCGCTATGTGAAGGTGATTGCAGAGCCGGCATTCCATGAAATTCCATCGTGGCATCTGGGAGCCGGTGGACAAGCCTGGCTGTTTGCCGATGAAGTAATCATCCGGTGATCACCTGCGCATGAGACGGGTAGTGAACACCTCGTTATCTGTAATCACGGACACGAGATACACACCTGGATTGAAGCTTCCAATCAGTGATTCCTGAGCGGTGAAAATGCGCGTGTTTTGTCCGGCGTGTACATTACCTGTCCAGAGCACACCCAACTCCCTTCCGGTGGCGTCATGCATCATGATCCGTGCACGACCGGCTGACTTCAGGTAAAAATCAAGTGTGAAGGCCTGACTGAATGGATTCGGCCAGGCATTGAAATGACCCTGAGCCATTTCTGCCACACTCGCAGGCTGCTCCTCGAACGCCTCACCGGGTGAGCCAAAGATGCCTGGCTGTGATACCCAGTTTTGCCCGAGATCGTTATTTAACTCATTGCTCAGAAGCTCGATGGTTCGCCCGGGCTGCACATTTACCGGCCATGGCGGGAGATTGGAATAGATCACCGTATCCCCGAGGTTGAGCGCCGGAAATCCGATACTGATTTGCTCAGACGCTGACGACAAACCGAACGGAAATTCGGTCAGAATGGAAATTCCATCGCCATAATAGTCAGTGAAATCCCCGGCATTGCGACAGAGCACAGCGTACTCACCGGGAGCGAGTTGCGCATCATCAGGCAATGCAATACACACCCCATCGCCGCAGAACTCCCAGCCGGCGAAGACAATGGGTTCATCACCGGGATTGTAAATCTCCACCCAATCATTGATCTCGGGAGCATTGGATCCGTCATACAGGATCTCGGTGATCTGAGGAAGAACAAGCAGCCCCGGATCGTTCACAGGTACGAATACCGCTGTAAGCTGAGCGGCAACCGACGAACTCACCCATATCTCTTCCTCTTCTGTAAAGCTCCATCCTTCCCAATGACTGAAAGCGTATCCAAAGTATGGTACAGCCTTGAGTCGCACCGGCAGCTCCGCGAAGTACACGCCCTCCCAGGGAAATTCAGCAGTTTCAATGGTATTCACTTCCACATAACCGGCCTGAGAAGGAGAGCAGTCGAGCTGTATCGTCCACCGATCGCCGAGTTCAAAGCGATCTGCAAAGTGCGTGCGCATATAATCACCGCGCTCAGTTGCGAAGGAAAGGATGTATTCCACATCGTCATTCCAGGTATTCACCGAGCTTCCCCAGCGGGTGACGTGCGAGGGAACTTCGCTTTCGATGCGCTCTTTCATCAGCAGGAGCTGCTGACCGATTTCCTCCGGATGCAGGTAGCTGTTGAGGAGGTCCGCTGTCCGGGTGGCAAAATCCGCTACGAAGCTTTCATTCTCCGTGAGGTTCTGAAGCAGTTCCGTTTCCACCTCGCTGGTCCATCCGCCCCAGTTGGACAGCGCGAAATTCAATGCATCCCAGTCTGGAAATCCATGAGGGAAATTGGGAAAATAGAGGCCCAGCCCCCAGTCCGTATCCCACATCACCCAGTTCCATTTATCCTCATCGTACGCGCGCCAGAACTTCATGTTATTGCTCAGCCAGTCCTGATTACAGATGAAAATCTCCGTCGCCTGATAGTCGATGAAATTGCGCACATTCATACCCGTGATATACTCCTCATAGG
>JBKDGH010000174.1:0-30333 GCA_046336655.1 Flavobacteriales bacterium
TGCTAGCGTGCTAGTATGCTAGTATGCTAATGTGCTAGTAGAGGCGCCCGGCCGTGCGTCTTTGAATGTGCAAATATGTAAGTGTGCCAATGTGTTAGTGCGCCGTTATTGTTCCTATAGAATTTCCACGCGCATAAGCAACAAATTTGACCCATCGCGCAGACCGGTTTTTTATAAGGTAACCGGAGTGTTGAATGTTGTGCTGGTGTTGAT
The DNA here is from genome assembly GCA_046336655.1 of Flavobacteriales bacterium. GTDB lineage: Bacteria > Bacteroidota > Bacteroidia > Flavobacteriales_D > Sanyastnellaceae > CANGTU01. Next base: position 214 of record JBKDGH010000174.1, read on the forward strand.
AGGGCTACCTGATTTATTTCGGTTTACGTTCTACCTCCATTCGGGTTTTGTCGGAATCTGGTGTCTTTATTGTGTCGTATACACGGCCATCTGGGCTCAGGCCGTCACGGACCGGTCTTCTTATTCTGCGACGTTTGAGGGCCGGTCTATTCTCCGAGAAGTTTTTCGATTTCATTGATCGCATTCAGAATGTCGTAAAGCTAAACCTTGATTTCATTGTCCATAGATCAACATTCGGCGTTGGTTTATGTGGTTCAGAAAGTAAGGGTTCTTAATTGCCTGAGATTCGAGAAGGTCAATCTTTCTGTTCAGGGTATCCTCAAGTGAAAATTTGAAATCAAAGTAATTGTCACCGTAATCTTCAAGCTTGACGTTGGCAAAATCAACAATGAGATCCATGTCGCTGCGGTCATTGAACTGATCAGTCAGGACTGATCCAAAGGCATACAGCGTCTTGACCTTGTACTTCTTACAAAGTTCCCTGATATCCTCTTGATGTTTCTGCAATAGAGTCATTTTGATGACTATTCTGTCCCGAGAGTTAGTGATTCCAATGCGGAAATGCCTATTTGCCCGGAGCAGGATATGAGTGGTCGATTGGATGATAAATGATCAGCACTGCGTTCATCTATTCAATTTGGAGACACTTGAGATTCTTAACCAGAAAGAGTCTCCATGAACCTCCATTATCTCCATTTCTCTGTGGTAAAATGTCTTTTTAGAAAAATGGTCACTCACAAAAAAGGCGGGACACAGCCCGCCTTTTCAGATGTTCTATTTTCCCGTAATCAGTCTCTGCGTCCGAAAATGCGGAGGAGGAACAGGAAGAGGTTGATGAAGTCGAGGTACAATGAGGTAGCGCCCATGATGGCAAGCTTGCCCGCTGTGGCAGTGCCGTATTCCACCCCTGCGCCGATGCGCTTGATCTTCTGGGTGTCATAGGCAATAAGTCCGGTGAAGATGAGCACACCCACGCAGGAGATGATGTAGTCCATGCGCTCGCTCTTCATGAAGAAGTTTACCAGCGAGGCAATGATCAGTCCCACCAGCGCCATCATCAGGATGGAGCCGAGCTTGGTGAGGTCAGTCTTGGTCGTGTAACCGACTACCGCCATGGTGGCAAACAGGGCTGCAGTGATGAAAAACACTTTCGCGATCACTCCTAGCGAATAGATCAGGAAGATGTAACTCAGGCTGATTCCCATCACCGCGGCAAACGTGAGAAATACAGCGATCAGCACGGGAAGCGACATCCGGTTGAATCCGAAATTCATAGCCAGAATGAATCCGAGCGGGGCAAACATGGTTACCCAGCCGAGTACGGTCGGGCCGGTTTCTCCTACCAGATAATAAATCAGATCAGTGGTTCCAAACCACCATGCCAGCGCACCGCTGATCACGAGGGCGAGTGACATGTACGAAAATACATTGGCGACAAAGGCCTTCGGGGTGCTCAGCGATTGTGCATCGAGCACTCCGTCATTGGATTGAAACGGATTGATGTTGGTATTCATAGTTGATAATATGCGCGGTGAAATTAATTCAGGGTGGAGCCGATCAGGTGCATGAATTCCCTGCGTGTTACCTCATTCTCCAGAAATGCTCCTGAAAACGCTGAGGTGGTGGTCACGGAATTCTGCTTGGCGACTCCTCTCATTTGCATGCAAAGATGGTGACATTCAATCACAACTGCCACTCCGTGCGGTTGAAGGGTGTCATTCAGGCAGTCACGCACCTCTAATGTCAGCCTTTCCTGCACTTGCAGGCGGCGGGAGAACACGTCCACCACCCGCGGAATCTTGCTCAGTCCCACAATGCGGCCATTGGGGATATAGGCTACGTGCGCCTTTCCAAAAAACGGCAGCATGTGGTGCTCACACAGCGAATACACTTCGATGTTCTTTACGACCACCATCTCGCTGTAATCCTCATCGAACATCGCACCGCGCAGGATCTCACGCGCATCCTGATGATAGCCTTGTGTGAGAAACGTATACGCCTTGGCCACGCGTTCCGGGGTTTTCAGCAACCCCTGGCGCTTTTCGTCCTCGCCGAGATGATGCAGAATGGATTCCACGGCATTTGCCATGGCTTTTTCATTCTCGGTCAGGACTGACTTTTCTTCGTATTCCATGCTCAGTTTCCGCCGAAGTACTCGACGATGTTGTTTTCTGTTTCGTAGAGTTTAATGCTGTGTAACCGGCAGCCATGCTCGGCAATGGGCTCTTCGAGCTGCTCCCAAAAGGCAATGGCGATGTTCTCTGCAGTGGTCTGACGCCCTTTCATGAACGGCACATCCACATTGAGGTTTCGGTGGTCAACCTGATCAATAACGCGCTCCTCCACAATGTCTGAGAGTATTTTCAGGTCCATGCAAAAGCCGGTGACCGGATCAGGCGTGCCTTTCACGGTTACAAACAGTTCGTAATTGTGTCCGTGCCAGTTGGGGTTGGCGCAGCCCCCGAAGGTGCGGAGGTTGGTGGATTCGTCCCATTCTGCCACCCACAGTTTGTGGGCCGCATTGAATCGTTCGCGTCGGGTGAGGTATACGTTATTCGCCATGTGGAATGGAACAGGCTACGAAGATAAAGGTTCTGTGTGCGGCCGCCTTACCAGATCGCCTGTTCGTGCAGAAGGTAATTGCCTACGTAGTCCTGTATGCCGTCTTCCAGGGAGTGAAACGGCCGCGTGTAGCCGATGTTGCGGAGCTTTGACATATCCGCCTCGGTGAAATACTGGTAGGTATCGCGGATGTCTGCAGGAGTGTCAATGAACTCAATGTGCGACTCGCGTCCCATCGCTGCAAATGTGCCGTTGGCGAGGTCGAGGAAGGGGCGTGCCTTGCCCGAACCGAGGTTATACAAGCCGGAGTTTTTGCGGTGGTGCATGAGAAACATGCATACTTCGGCGACATCCTTCACGTACACGAAATCGCGCATTTGTCCGCCATCGGTATAGTCCGGACGGTGCGAGCGGAAGAGTTTCATCTGACCGGTGGCACTGATCTGATTGTAGGCGTGAAAAATCACGGAAGCCATGCGGCCTTTGTGGTATTCATTCGGGCCGTAGACGTTGAAGAATTTCAGCCCGGCCCAGAAAAACGGGGCGTGTTTTTGCTCAAGCACCCATTTGTCAAAATCGTTTTTACTTTCTCCGTAGGGATTGAGCGGATGCAGTTGCGAAGGAAGGGCAAGGGTGTCGCTGTATCCGTGTTCCCCCGCTCCGTAAGTAGCTGCGGAGGATGCATACACGAGAGGGATAGCGAGTTCAGTGCAGGTATTCCAGATTTCCCTGGAGTAATTCAGGTTGAGCTCATCGAAGATGGCTTTGTTCATCTCAGTGGTGTCCGTGCGGGCACCGAGGTGAAACACGAACTGAATCTGATCGTCGTTTTTGCGGAGCCACGCGGCAAGGTCTTTCCTGTCCACCAGCTCGCGGTACTTCTTGCCTTCATAGTTCCGCTTTTTATCCGACCGGGAGAAATCATCCACCAGTACGAGGTCATTGAATCCGTCGTCGTTCAGGCGACGCGCGAGGCATGATGCAATGAATCCTGCTGCTCCGGTAACTACAATCATATTCGGGATGTTTGTGGCAAAGGTAACGCTCCTAAAATGTGCATGGGGAATGCACCTTCCGGAGGCGATCCGGCCGGTACATTCCCCACACGCGGAAAGTATTAATTGATTGTGATGAGGAACGGGAGTCGGGCCTGCACGCCTTTCATGTTGCGCAATGATTCCAGATCGCGCAGCAAGGGCAGTTCGCGGTAAACTGCTTCCCGTGTAATGGCCTGTGCAGCTTCCTGATTGTTCAGATCGTCCATGAACTTTTGGAAAGGATCTTCCATCTCCGGCAGCTTTTTCATCTTGTAATCCGTCAGTCCCGCCAGTGCAGCCGCTGCCGCGATGGCATCGTCGAGGTCGCCGAGCTCATCCACCAGGCCGATCTGCTTGGCATCTTCACCGCTCCACACGCGTCCTTGTCCGATGGAATCCACCTGTGCAGTAGTCAGCCCGCGGCCTTCAGCAACCTTAGTGATGAAGTCTGTGTAAATGTCGCTGACCATATCCTGCAGGGACTTCATCTCTTTTGGGTCGAGGGGTTTCACGCCACTCATCATGTCCGCATGCGGATTGGTTTCATAGCGGTCGAAGGTGATTCCGATCTTGTTTTTCAGGAATTTTTCCATGTTTGGAATCACTCCGAATACACCGATTGATCCGGTGATCGTGTTTGGATTGGCGTAAATTTTATCTGCCGCGCAACTGATGTAATAACCACCGCTGGCTGCGTAATCGCCCATGCTTACCACAAGCGGCTTGCCTGCTTCGCGAATCAGTTTGGTTTCACGCCAGATCACATCCGAAGCCAGCGCGCTGCCGCCCGGAGAGCTCACGCGGAATACGATCGCCTTTACGTGCTTGTCTTCACGCGCTTCGCGAAGTGCTTTTGCGATGCGGTCGCTGCCAATCACCTGGTCACTGCCTTCCCCGCTTTCAATGGAGCCAACGGCATACACCACTGCAATACGGTCGCGGGATTTTCCTTCATCTTCTTCTTTGTCTTTTACGTCGCGGTGATAGGCCGACATACTCACCAGCGGCAGGTCGTCCGCTTTCTTGTCGTCCTCATCGCTGTCTGCTTCTTCCGCAATGCCAAGCTTGGTGCGCATCATCGCAATGACTTCGTCACGGTATTTCAGTCCGTTAATCAGTCCGGCATCCACTGCGTTAGGCGCGTACATGTAGCTCAGTGAATCCGCGCCGAGGTTGAGTGCATCCACCGTGATGTTGCGGCTCTCTGCAATATCCTCCAGCATCAGGCGCCAGATGTCACCGATGAACGTAGCTGTCTGCTCGCGGTTGGCATCCGACATCTTATCGTACATAAAAGGCTCTAATGCTGATTTGAATTTGTTGTCCGGCCCGCGGATGATCTGAGCCTCGATCTCGAGCTTGTCGAGCATGTTCTTCAGGAACATCACTTCGGCGTTGAGGCCGCGCCAGTCCATTTCACCTTCCGGATAGAGGTATACCTCATCAGCCGCGCTGGCGAGGTAGTATCCGCCTTGTGTGTAGAATTCGGAGTAGGCGACCACCCATTTGCCTGACTCGCGGAATGCGCTGATGGCATTGCGCAGGTCGCGCATCGTGCTGGGTGCCGCAGCAGGCATCTTCACATCCAGAAAAATCCCCTTGATGCGGTCGTCCTTGGCAGCCTGTTCCAGATCAGCCATGAACCGGTCGATCCCGGTTCCCTGCTCTGCACCGAAAGGATCAAATCCACCTCCTTTCTCATTGGCCCGCTCCTGAAAGGTACCATCGAGTTCGATGTGCAGAACAGAGGCATCTTCAATTTTGGTCTCGGGGCCGCCTTTGGATCCGATCACTGCGAAGACGATCAGCAGCACGAGCAGTCCGGTGAGGGTGATAATCGCGAAGATGGTTCCGACCATCGACGCAAGAGCATTTTTGAAAAAACTCATGACTTTGAATGATTTACAGATCGAATTTACGTCTGTTTGATTCCGTATCCGGTGCAATGTTACACCAGCGGTCGGGGGAACGGCTGAGAGGCTGCCATGCGTTACTTTCGCACAGCATGGCAGTTCATGACGTATATCTCTGTATCGGGGGCAATCTGGGTGATCGCTTCGCCAATCTGGAAGAGACCAGACTTTTCATAGCATTCAATTTCGGTGACATCACCGGTGTGTCGCCTGTGGTCGAGTCTGAGGCCTGGGGTATGTCTGATTCTCCGTCATTCCTGAATCAGGTGGTGCGTATTTCAACGGAACTGGACCCGGCTGCGCTGTTGACTGAGATCCGCGAGCTGGAAGAGTATTACGGCCGCCGCCGTTCGGCCGACAAATACCTCGACCGCGAGATGGACGTGGATGTCCTCTCCTACGATCAATTGGTTAGTGATGATCCCGGCTGTCTGGTTCCGCATCCGCGCATGCATCTGAGGCGTTTTGTCTTAATGCCTTTGGCTGCGCTGTCGCCTGACTGGAAGCATCCTGTGTTGCAGAAAACGGCGGATCAGTTGTTGAGCGCGTGTGAAGATTCATCGAAGGTAAGCGTGTATGCCGGCGCATAATTTCATCGTGATTGAGGGGAACATCGGTGCGGGTAAAACGAGCCTGGCTACGATGTATGCAAAACACCTCAGCGCCCGGTTGATACTGGAGGAATTCACGGAGAATACCTTTCTTCCAAAATTCTATGAAAACCCGGAGCGCTATGCGTTTCCGGTAGAACTCAGTTTTTTGTCTGAACGCTTTTCACAACTGAAGAAGGAACTTATCACGCCGGATTTATTTTCTCCACTGGTTATAGCCGATTATTTTATCAGCAAGTGTCAGATTTTCGCACGGAACAACCTGCAAAAAGACGAGTACGATCTTTTTCTGAAAATGTACGAGATTGTGGAGGCAGGTATTCCGCGTCCGGATTTGCTGGTCTACCTGTACCTCCCGGTCAATCAGCTTCAGGAGAATATCCGCAAGCGCGGACGGTCCTACGAACAGCAGATTTCGGATGTTTATCTCGCCAACATCCAAAAGCAGTACCTTGAGTTCATCCGCCAACACGGGGAGTTGCGCGTGCTCATAGTGGATACGTCAGAAGTGGATTTTGTCAATGATGCAGCGCACACCGAACGTGTGTTCGGTTTGCTCAGTCAGGAATGGCCCAAAGGAGTAAACAGGGTGAAGGCCTGAATCAGTTCTGTTCCTGTTTCCGTTCCGATTTATCGACACATCTCTTCACCAGTTTTTTGGCATCCTGATACAGAAATGATTTATCCCATTCGTTCGGAGCCTTTCGAAACATCCTCATTGCTTTGCGGCACTGTCCGTCCCACACATACGCACGGGCCGCACAGAGCGTAACGATTTGCTGTTGCTCGCTTTTTCTTACCGCGTGCATGTACGAGGAGATGTGTTTAGTGAGCCACGGTCCTTCTTTCGGGCCGTAGTGATATTCCTGATTTTGGCGGAGTATCCATTGAAGCGCACGGACTATTTCTGACTCGGGATAGGCGCCGCTAAGTTCATTCAGTGTGGTTTCTATATCAGAGTGCTCGTCGTATTCAAACATCACGGAATAAAACCAGTCGGATTGTGCAGAAGGCATATCTCCTTTTTTCAAATAGCACACTCCTCTGCGCATGCCCGCTTCGCTGGAAAGTCCGTTGATGTATTCCGATCCGGAACCTTTGTGCTCTGAGGCAATATCAATTGCAAGAGAGTAGAATGCAATGGCTGAATCGGGCTCATTCCAGACCATATCGTACCACCTGCCAATGCGCTGAGCAGTCCAGAAGCGGTCATTGGCGCCCGTTGTGGAGGAAATAAGCGTGTGCGCCCAGACTTTCGCTTGCTGAGGATGTGAGGTTGCAATGAGGTCAATCCAGCTGCCTATAAAGAGAGGTGTTTCTACCTGTGGAAAGGAACTGAGCTGGTTAACCGCAAACCGAAACACGGAGTCTGCATGAGGATAATTTCCCTGTTCGTGCAGGAGATAGGCTTTCCTGGAAAGGAACCAGGGATAGCGGGGGAAATGGCTCAGGGCTTCTTCCAGCCACCGCTCGTAGGAGTCGGGATCGGAGTGAGCAGCAAGGGCAAGTGAATAGAGCTCTTCAGAGTAGTTGCCATAGTGCTTCGCCAGTTCCGTGTAGTACCTGAAGTCTTCTTCACTTCCCATCCGCAAGGCCCTCTTCGCCATGAGCAGCGATGTGCTGCCACTGCAAAGTGAGTCATAGAGCATGGCGCGGAACAGGTTCTCATCACTCGGCACCAATTCTGCCAGTTCACAATGGCAACGGGCGCAGGATGGATTGTCTTCAATCGCTTGCTGCAGTTGATTCACTCGTGAGTTCCGGGCAAAGTCAGGGCCATCGCCCGGTTGGGCATGCGTAGCGACCGTTGCCAGCAAAAGGAGAAACAGCGACAGCCCTTTCATACAGGATATATACAGGGACGCACGCAAAGCGTTCACGAATTGGGTAAGAGAAAAAACCGCTGAGCGCTCAGGCGAGGAGCTTCGCCATGCTGGCTCCGATTTCCGCGGGACTGTCCACCACAGTGATTCCGCATTCGCGCATGATCTTCTTCTTGGCGGAAGCCGACTCATGCTCACCGGAAACAATAGCACCTGCGTGTCCCATAGTTCGGCCTTTTGGAGCCGTTTCACCTGCGATGAATCCCACTACCGGTTTGGTCCCATTTTCCTTGATCCACATGGCAGCCTTCGGTTCCAGCTCGCCTCCGATTTCACCGATCATGATGATGCCTTTCGTGGCAGGATCTGCCATCAGCAGCTTCACAGCCTCCAGTGTGGTGGTGCCGATGATCGGGTCACCGCCGATTCCGATGGCAGTAGTCACACCCAGACCAGCCTTGGCAACCTGATCGGCAGCTTCATAGGTGAGAGTACCCGATTTGGATACGATGCCCACACTACCTGTCTTGAAAACAAAGCCAGGCATGATGCCCACCTTTGCTTCTCCGGCGGTGATGACGCCCGGACAGTTTGGTCCGATGAGCGTTGCGCCGCGGTCTTTCGCGTATTCCTTGGCCTTCACCATGTCCGACACAGGAATGCCCTCAGTGATGGTTACAATCACCTTGATGCCGGCATCTGCGGCTTCCATGATGGCATCTGCGGCAAAAGCAGGTGGTACAAAAATGATGGACACATCCGCGCCGGTTTTCTGCACGGCGTCACTCACTGTATTGAATACCGGACGGTCGAGGTGCGTGGAACCGCCCTTGCCGGGTGTCACACCGCCCACTACCTGCGTGCCGTATTCAATCATTTGTTGTGCATGAAAGGTCCCTTCGCTTCCGGTGAAGCCCTGAACGATCACCTTGGAGTGTTTGCCGACGAGTACGCCCATATTCCTGTGTTGAATTAGGTCGCGAAAATAGGCAATGCCGGGCGTTCCTCTCCGAACGATCTACCTTTGTGCCATGCGCCTTGATACTTCAGATACCATCTGTGCCCTCAGTTCCCCGGCCGGCGTGGGGGCAATTGCGTTGATCAGGCTCAGCGGTAAAAATGCCCTGAAGATCGCTTCCGCTGTATTTTCCAAGTCGCTGCTAAGTGCACCCGGACATACCGCACATTTCGGGCGGATAACAGACGGGGATAAACTTGTGGACGAGGCAGTGGCGGTGATTTTCCGCGGACCGCATTCATTTACGGGTGAAGACACTGTTGAGTTCAACTGCCATGGATCGCTCTATGTCCAGCAGGAAGTGCTTCAGTTGCTGATCCGTTCCGGCGCCCGCATGGCGAAGCCCGGTGAATTCAGCATGCGCGCATTCATGAACGGGAGGATGGACCTCAGCCAGGCCGAAGCCGTAGGTGATCTCATCGCCGCAGAAAGCGAGGCGGCCCATCGTCAGGCGATGCATCAAATGCGCGGTGGATTTTCCCGGGAAATCAAAGCATTGCGCGAAGAACTTATTCGCTTTGCATCGCTGGTGGAACTTGAACTTGATTTCGCGGAAGAGGATGTGGAATTCGCCAATCGCGATCAGCTCCACGCGCTGGTCAATCATATTACCGGTGTAGTCAATGGCCTCCGCGATTCGTTTGCCCTCGGTAACGCGATGAAAAACGGTGTACCCGTGGCCATTGCGGGCGCGCCCAACATGGGAAAAAGCACCTTGCTCAACGCACTGCTCAATGAGGAGCGGGCAATTGTAAGCGACATCGCCGGCACCACGCGCGACACGGTGGAGGATCAGATCACCATTGACGGAGTGCGCTTTCGGTTTATTGATACGGCAGGCATCCGGGCCACAGAGGATACGATAGAGAAATTGGGCATTGAGCGCAGCTTCGCCAAGGTAAAGGAAGCCCGAATCGTGCTCTTGCTCATGGATGCCTGGAAAAGCACACCAGAAGAGGTGTTGGAGATGGTGCAGTCGATTCAGGATTCTTCAGCCGGCGGAGCGGAAATCATTCTCCTTGCAAATAAGGTGGACCAGCACACGGAGCCTTTTCAGCGGGATGAATGGGTAAGGCGGACCGGTATACGCGTATTGCCCATTTCCGCGAAAGCGGGAACAAATCTTGACGAACTGAAGCACCTGCTCGTGGAAAGCGCAGGCATCCGCGCACAAACCACGGGAGAAACGGTGGTTACCAATATGCGCCATTATGAGGCTCTGACCCGCGCATCACAGGCACTGGCTGACATTCAGCATGGGCTGGAATCCGGACTCACCGGTGATCTGCTCACTATTGATATCCGCCGCACCTTGTATCACCTCGGAGAGATTACCGGCGAAATCAATGCGGATGATATTCTTAATTCGATATTCAGCACGTTTTGTATTGGAAAATAGGGGCAATGAAAAAGGCCGCATTACACGGCCTTTTGAGTGATCACTGAATGAAGGAAATCAGTCGTACTTCGGCTTTTTATCGCGCTTTTCTGCCTTCTTCTCCTTCGCCGATTTTACCGGCTGTTTCTTTGTTTCTTTCTTGACGTCTTTTCCTTTGCTCATTGTCTTGAGTATTAGGGGTTGTGCGCCAAAGGTATCAAAACTGACTTTCCGCCCTCAGGCCTTTCGATTTTTTTAGAATCATTCGCGATCCCGGGCGCCGGGTGTTCGCACCGGCCTTGAGCAGGAATATTCCGCCGGCCAGTTACCTCACTTCAACCCGGATAATGCACGCGGCATTATTTCCCTTTCTTCTTTTTCTTGCCGGGAATCAGCATTGCTTCTTCGGAGATTTTCTTGTTCTTTTCGATCTGTTCATGCTGCTCCTGAGTCATCATGGTATAAGTTACCACCAGCGTGTAGTAGAGCTGAATACAGGGCTCTTCGGTGTCTGCGTTAATCACCTTGTCAAACTGATTGTAGGGTATCCGGTCGTAGAAGATGGTCTTGTTCTTCTCAGAAGTCTGGATGAGGAATTGCTGCTGGAGATAATCCCGCTGTGCTGCACCATCAATGCGCACCGTGTTATTGGTGCCCGCTATGGATACCGAGTTGGAATGAGACCCTGCGAAGGCCTGGAGTTGATGAAACGAGGTGCCTGAATTGGCCGCGGTGAATGATTTGTACCGCTCCATCGGATAGGTGATCTGAAAACCGTCGGACAGTGATGCCACGGTGAGATGCATGCCCAGCGAAGGATAGATTTTTTTCTTGGTGTCAATGACGCTGAGTGCAGCATTGCGAAGTTCGTCCAGATAGGTCTGTGAGCCGTCGATGTTATACTCTACTTTGACCATATCGTACACGTCTGCTAGTGCCATCTGACTGATGATGCCATCGAGCAGGTGATGCTCACGGAAGAGCACGTGTATGTTTTTCTTCATCTCAAAACCAATCGGAATTTCAGTGGCGCGCTTGGAGAATTTCTTCTCTTCAATCTTGTAGGAGTAAGTCGGCACCATGCTGACTGCATCGATGTGAATGTCCTTATCCGATATTCCAAGTTGCGCCAGTCCCATGCGGATGAGATCCATGCGCAGGGTCATGATGGAGTCCACGGTTGGCGCGTCCGGACCTGCCTGCGTGGCCGCGAAGATGGCCGTGTATGACGTAGCCTTGACGTTCATCATCACTTCCGCTTTCAGTGTCACGCCGTTTCCGTTCGGCATATTTACCGGAATGTTTGCGCGTTCGTTGTTGAAGGAGTGAGGATTGTTGTACAGGTAGTTGCCTGCGGCTTGAGCATAACATGTGTGTCCGGCGAAAAGCACGGCAGCAAAGAGGATCAAGAAGGATTTCATTGGTGTTTGGATTTTGTGAGCGGTACAGGGCAATTCCTGTAGGGTTCATGAATTGGCTTAATTTTGTCCGGATTGCTGTATTCTAATGTCACTAAGTAGTCCTGAGAGTGACCGCAAATTGTTCCCAGGCGAGTTTCTCGAAACCCCGAAAGGTGTCATTGCAGTGATTCTAATTGAGCCGGATGAAACAACCATTGCACTATTTTAAACGTCCTGTTGATGTGAGAGTCCTGTCATGTCTTTTTCTTTTGGTCTGGAGTGTTCCGGTGTGGTCACAGAATGGTGACTGCAACACAGCGGTCTCCGTGTGTGAGGATGTGTATTCCATTCCCAATTCGCCGGCAGGAACGGGCAATGTGGTGGAGATCGCTCCCGGCACGTGTAATACTTCGGGTGAGTTTAACAGCTCATGGTATGTGTTTACCGCACAGGAAACCGGCACATTCGGGTTTATTCTCAATCCGAACAACCTCAATGACGATTATGACTGGTCGCTATACGATATCACGGATAACGGGTGTGCGGGCATCAACAGTGGTGCGTCACCGGAGGTGAGCTGCAATTCATTCGGGCTCTTTGGCGGAGTGCAAGGCCCCACGGGCATTTCTTCGGCTGAAGGAGGAACCGGCAACAGCAATGGCCCGGGGGACATCAATGGCCCTCCTTTTAATCAGGATCTCAACGTTACGGCCGGCGATGTGTACGCCCTTGTGGTAATGAACTTCAGTGCCACGCTGAATGGATATACGCTCGACTTTACAGAAAGCAATGTGGGCATCTTCGATAATCAGCCGCCTACCGTTACGGATGTAACCACCAACTGCAGCCAGAATCAGTTCACGGTTTCACTGAGCGAAAGCTGCCAGACCTCAGGCATGGTGGCGGGAAATATGTCTGTCAGCTTCGAGGGACAGGATTTTCCGGTGGCCTCAGTTTCAGGTGTAAGCGGCAATGCGGATCACGACTTTGTGATCAATGTCAACGGCCTCGGTGGCGCCTCGGGTGATGTCACGCTGACATTCACCAACGCGCTGGTGGATTTGTGCGGCAATCCGCTCGACCTCACGTACACATTTCCGCTGGCAGGAACAATCGATGCCGGGATTGTGACCACCGCTTCCTGCGATGGCCAGGACGGATCACTCATTATCACAGCATCCGGATTAAACGGGGAATGCTATACGTTTACCCTGAACGGTGCTCCGCTCGCGGGCGGAGGATGCGATTCCGCGGAAGCGACGGGATTGTCACCAGGCACCTACAACATTGTGGTAAACGGGACAGTGACTTCCTGCCCGGTGTCTTTTACAGCCGAGGTGACAGACATTCCCCTTGAAGTGGATGCCGGTGAGGACATTGTGTTGTGCGATATGAATACACCGCTGGACGCTACATTCAGCGGAGGAGTATTTAATTGGGTGCCCCAGAACAATCTCTCGTTCAATCAGGACTCCAATCCCTCCACAGTGGTTATCGCCGATGTACCCGGCACGTATACCATTATTGCTCAGGTCAGTCAAGGCAACTGTACCATAGCTGACGGTGTGGATGTAACGTTCAGTATTCCGCCGGCGTTAACGGTTGAAGCGCTGCCCGCGAACTGCTTCGGGGAATGTAATGGTGCTATTGAGCTCGTGAATGCGAGTGGTCCGGTCAGTGCCACAATCGGAGACGGATTTTTGGACGGACAGGAAATTGCGTTTACCAATCTCTGTTCCGGTGAATATGTGCTGAATGTGATTTTTGGTCCGGAGTGCGCGGCCGACTACGATTTGTTTGTGGATTCGCCGCCACAGGTGATTGCTGCATTTGATGCCAATCCATGGGTGACTACAGTGAATATGACGGAGGTGGAGCTCATCAACCTCAGTGAGAATGCGGATTCCGTGTCATGGTTTCTGTTTCATGATCCCCTTGCCGTTAATACGGAAGATCAGTGGACGGTGGATCTTCCGGAATTACCGGGGGTGTATTCCATTCAGCTCACCGCGACCGGCGAAAACGGATGCACTGATGTGTTTCTTGGGAACATTCTGGTGGAGGATGATTTTCAGATTTTCGTTCCCTCTGCCGTTACCCCTGACTTTGATGGCATTAATGACGTCTTTCTTCCGCGTTTTTCATACACTCCGGAGCGTTATGAACTGGTGGTATTCAATCGCTGGGGAGATGTCATCTTCCGAACGGATGATCCTTTTCAGGCCTGGATGCTCAACTCCCGCAACGGCGAGCATTTTATCGCAGATGGAGTGTATAACTGGCTGATCACAGCCAAAGGCAAGGAGATTGAAGAGCGCGAGCTCTCAGGCCACGTAGTGGTGATCCGCTGATTATTCTTCCTGCACGACCTGCCCTTCTTCCCGCACCGGCGGCAGCACCTCGATGCGGACCTGTGTCAGTCCTTTTCGCACGAAATTCAGTTGTTTTGCTGCGCGCAGACTGAGATCAATGCTTCGGGAAGAGGATTTGGGTAACCGGTCGTTTATCTTCACTATCACAGTGCTGTCATTCGAGAGATTGATCACCTTTACCAAGGTGCCGAAGGGCAGTGTTTTATGAGCAGCGGTGAGGGAATCCTGACGGAATAATTCACCGGAACTCGTTTTGCGCCCTTCGAATTTATTGGCGTAATAACTCGCCACGCCAGTGCTTACCGAATCCACCTGACCGAATGATCGTTCGGGAAGGAGCAAGGCGATTGACAGGAGTGCGATAATCAGGCTTGAACGAGTTTCCATTTTCCTTTATTAAACAGGATCCAGTATACTAAGGTAATCATTGACTCCGCAATGGGTACTGCCACGATCGCTGTGGCGGCCGCACTCAGTCCGATAGCCACTGAATACACGATACTAATGACAGCCTTAGTAGGTCCGAAAGCACTTATGGCGTGTGAGCTGGAAGATCCGCCTCAGGGTCTGCATACAGGCGGTAAAGGAGAAAAGAAAGGGAATTGAAAGAAATAAAATTACAAGTCCATTACAATTTTTAAGTTTTCCCTTAGGCGCTCCTTTTGACTTTTGGTCAGTTTACCCAACCGTTTGATCAGGCGTTTGTTGTCTATCGCGCGTATCTGATCTACAAGCACATCGCTCTGCTGATCCAACTGGGATTTCTGAAGATGTACACGGAGAAGTTCAATCTCTTTGATGACGTTCGTGGTTACCGGACAAACCAATGTAGACGGATGGTGAGGATTTAGCAAATCACTCTGAACGATCACAACAGGCCTTATTTTACCAGGCTCGGTTCCTCTGGAAGGATTGAGGTTGGCGAGCCATATGTCGTACTGCTTAATCTTCATCGATCATCCGCTCGAATTCCTTCAATACATCCATTGAATCACCCGCAGTCATCATGGATTCTTTGGCAAGTTGCTTTTTGAGGAGTCTGCGTCGATTGAACTGATTGTACAAGTGTACCGCCTCATTGATGTAGCGATTCCGTGTAAGATTCAGCCGGGAGGTAAGCTCCTCGGTTTCTTCGAAGGTGCCTTCGTCAAGTTTGAGAGAGAGCGTTTTCATGGTGTTTAGTTTTTACAAAAGTATATACAAAATGTATATACCGTGCTCAGTGACGCAGGGTTTCATTTTTGCATTTTTATCCGGATCGGAACAAGCCTTATCGACCTACCTTTGAGTTGCCATGAAAAAAGCCCTTGTGATCGGAGCCACCGGACTGGTGGGGAAACAGCTGGTGAAACAACTGCTCGATGATTCCGGATTCAGCGAAGTTGTTTGCTTTGTGCGCCGACATTCCGGAGTGGCTCATCCCAGACTCACGGAGCACCTGGTAGATTTTAAGTCGCCCGATTCATGGTCGCAATTGATAGCGGGTGATGTGCGCGCTGCGCTTCATACCCGGAGTCAGAAAGTACAGGCCAATAATGGATGTGACCGTGGCTAAAGCCATGATCGCTGCTTCACGACTTGAGGGTGGAGAAAAGACACGTATTCATGAGCTCGAGGATGTGCACCGTCTCGCGGCTCCATGGCAACTTTGAGCAGCAAAGAGCGTTATTCCCCGACAGCTACACCGGCATACATCTTCTCGCGCATTTCACGAATGGCTTTGTCGTTGATGTAATCGTCATAGCTCATCCGCTTGTCAATGATGCCCGATGGAGTAATCTCAATGATTCTGTTGGCCACCGTCTGCGTGAACTCATGGTCATGCGAAGTAAAAAGCGCCACGTGCGGCCATTCTTTCATCGCATTGTTGAAGGCGGTAATGGATTCGAGATCGAGGTGGTTGGTCGGCTCGTCGAGAATGAGGCAATTGGCATTGGCCAGCATCATCCGCGAGATCATGCAGCGCACTTTTTCACCTCCGCTGAGCACATTGCACTTCTTGAGCACCTCTTCACCGCTGAAGAGCATCTTGCCGAGAAAGCCGCGCACATAGGTTTCATCCTTGTTCGTGGAGTACTGACGCAGCCAGTCCACCAGATTGTCATCGCTCTGGAAATAGGCCGCGTTATTATTCGGCAGATAGCCGTAAGTGATGGTAGTTCCCCATTCTACCGAGCCCTGATCCGGCTTTTCACCACCGGTGATGATCTCAAAGAATGCGGTAATAGCACTGTGCTGGCGCGAAAGAATTGCGACTTTATCTCCCTTTATCAGACGGAAGCTGACATCCTGAAAGTAGAGTACACCTTCTGCAGATGATTTGGACAGTTGATCCACGTGAAGAATCTGATCGCCGCATTCGCGCTCCGGACGAAAGATGATGCCCGGATACTTCCGGTTGGAGGGCTGGATGTTGTCAATCACCAGCTTGTCGAGGAGCTTTTTCCGGCTTGTGGCCTGACGTGATTTGGATGCATTGGCGCTGAATCGCTCCACGAACTCCTGAAGCTCTTTGCGCTTGTCTTCCATCTTCTTGTTCTGATCAGCGCGTTGACGGAGGGCCAGCTGACTGGATTCGTACCAAAAGGTATAGTTACCGGTATACAACTGAATTTTACCGAAGTCGATATCCACGATGTGGGTACACACCGCATCGAGAAAATGACGGTCGTGGGATACGACGATGACCGTGTTTTGAAAGTCCGCCAGGAAGTCTTCCAGCCAGGTGATCGTTTCCACGTCAAGGTCGTTCGTCGGCTCGTCGAGGAGGAGAATTTCAGGATTCCCGAACAGTGCACGGGCGAGGAGCACACGCACTTTGGTTTTTCCGCTAAGCTCGCTCATCAGGGTGTGGTGGTCCTCTTCTTTTACTCCGAGTCCGCTGAGCAGGTTGGCTGCATCACTTTCCGCATTCCAGCCGTCCATTTCCGCGAAGAGTGTTTCGAGTTCCGCGGCTTTTTCGCCGTCCGCATCAGTGAAGTCGGCTTTTGCGTAAATCGCATCCTTCTCCTGCATAAGGCTCCACAGTTTCGCATTGCCCATAAGGACGGTTTGCAACACCGTGAAGGCGTCAAATTCAAAGTGGTTCTGCCGGAGCACACTCATTCGCTCACCCGGACCGATATGCACCTGTCCGGTGGTGGGATCCACATCTCCCGAAAGGATTTTCAGAAAGGTGGATTTTCCTGCACCGTTGGCTCCGATCACACCATAGCAATTGCCATGGGTGAATTTGAGCTCCACGTCTTCGAACAGGGTTCTTTTGCCGTAGCGAAGGGAAAGGTTGGATACTGATAACACGTCCGTTTTTTTAGCGGCTGCAAAAGTACGACCGGTATTGCCTTCAGGAACGCTGTTTCAACCAATCAGACAAGTCCGCGAACATTCAGGAGGGGCAGGCGTTTTATGTTCATGGTTTTAAAAATTGCTATCGTTGTGGCAGTTGTGGTGTCGGGAGTGGCACTGTTTGCCTTCCGTGGGCGCTTTCAGCAACCTGCTAACCTTATTGGAACCAAGACTATGTCATTCTACGATCTCAGCGTGGGTGGCCTCGGGGGAGGCACCATTCATATGAAAGACTTCAAGGGCAAGTATGTCCTCTGCGTCAATGTGGCTTCGAAGTGCGGTCATACGCCCCAATACAAGCCGCTGCAAGAGCTTGCCCAGCAATACAAAGATAAACTCGTGGTGATCGGCTTCCCTTGTAACCAGTTCTTTGCGCAGGAGCCGGGTAGTGCGCAGGACATCGCCTCCTTTTGTGAGAGAAATTACGGGGTGACTTTCCCCCTGTCTGAAAAGCTGGATGTCAAGGGCAAGAACCAGCATGCAGTATACCAATGGCTGACCCGCAAAGAACTCAATGGTTCCGGGGATGCAGAGGTATCCTGGAACTTCAACAAATTTCTCATTTCACCTGCTGGTGAGTGGTTGGCTCATTTTGATAGCAAGGTAGACCCGCTGAGTGCAGAAATCACAGGCCGGATCAAGTAATACGGGTTATGGACTGGATAACACTCGGGCAAATCAGTGATCTGGATCGGATCGACCTGGAATCGCACGATTATCCCGTATTGATATTCAAGCATAGCACGCGCTGTTCGATCAGCTCAACGGCCCTGAACCGCATACGGTCGGCCCGCCCTGGTGAACTTGGAGAGGATACGGTTGTGTACGTGCTGGATCTGTTAACCCTCCGCCCGGTTTCGGATGCTATAGCCACCCGTTATGGAATTCATCACGAGTCACCTCAGGCCATTCTTATTCGGCATGGGAAACCCGTATACCACGCATCACATCTGGCCATTATGCCCGCAGAAATCCGGCAGGCTGCATCGATATCCTGAGGTCAGTTAGTCCGGATTGTTCTGACGTTATTACCGTGCAAATTTGTTCTATGGCTGTTCCTTACATTCTCCGGATGATTGCTGAAGGCGAGCACCAGCAGCAGGACTTCAAGATGCGTGTGGATGACGCCCGCAAGATTGCGCGCACCCTGGTTGCTTTTGCCAATACCGATGGAGGGCGTTTGTTGATCGGAGTCAAGGACAATGGATCAGTTTCGGGGGTTCATCCGGATGAAGAATACCATATGCTTGAAGCCGCTGCGGACCTGTATTGCCGCCCGCGTGTTGCCTTTGAGGTGCAGCTTTGGAAAGCCGATCACCGCACGGTAATGGAAGCTACAGTGGCACCATCATCCACGAAGCCCCATTTGGCCGAAACTGAGCCTGACGAATGGAAGGTGTATATCCGCAGGGGCGATCAGAATCTCCCTGCCCCGGGCGTGTTGCTGGAAGTCTGGAAACACCAGGATGAAGCCCGTCCGCTTCGCTACACCCATACCGAAAAGGAAAAGCGAATCTTCGAACAGTTGTCATTGCGGCCTGACGGGCTTACGGTTTCTCAGCTCACCCGTGCTGTGCAGATCCCCCGACCATTAATGACAAAGCTCCTGGCCAGGTTCATCCGCTGGCAGCTGATCGAAATGGATTTCCGGCAGGATCAGGCCGTATATCGGTTGAAAGAGAGCTGAGGCGAATTGATTATGTTCGCCGTCAATTCGCCCGGTTTGATTTTTACCCCATGATTCCTTCCTCATTTCGCAGAATTGAAAACCTGCACATTCTTTTCTGGCTGGTCAAAGACCTTTGCTGGATCAGTGATCTTAAAATTCCCGGTTTGCTGATGATTGTGCCTACCACGGGAATTGCGGTGTGGATGACGGTGAAATTCCGGGAGAACTGGTTTGAGTTCGCGCACAACTTCGCCGTTACCTGTTGGATCGTTGCCAATTCAATCTGGATGATCGGAGAGTTTTATTTTGAGGATGGGATTCGTCCGCTGGCCCGAGGATTCTTTGTGGCCGGACTTATCATGCTCTGCATATACTACGGCGGAGTGCTTATACGCAGGAAAAATACTCCGCCTGCAGAGTCCTGAGTCAGATCATAGCGTTCATTGAGCGCTGCCATTGAGGTTCACCGGGCATCTCCGGTCTTTTGGGACGTAAGAAATTTTTTGCAAATCAGAATAGAGTATGTGCTTCCTGACGGGTGCGCTGTTCCTCTTTTGCGCATAAAAAAGCCTGAAGTGTAGTAAATGCGACGGGGTCGCCGGCCTGAGGTTGGCGGCCCTTCGTATTTATTCCCTAAACCTCAGTTACTTTTACTGGGATAAAGAAACGACGAGACAGCTGCATGGAACCATCCCAATATCCGGAGAGCCGGTTCGAATCCATTTTCAATCACGTCAATGAGGGTATACTTATTGCGAATTCCAGAGGGGTCATTCTTGATGTTAATCCACGCTGCAATCTGCTTTTTGGCTATGACAAGGACGAGCTCATCGGGATGCCGGTGGAATCGCTTGTGCCGGATCGGCTCACCGAACGTCACGTGGATTACCGGGAGGCCTATATGCGCCACCCCACCAAGCGTCCGATGGGCAAGAATCTGGTGCTTTTCGGACGGCGAAAGGACGGCTCGCAGTTTCCCATCGAGATTAGTCTGAGTTACTACGAATCAGAAGAAGGACTCTTTGCCATCGCGTTCATCATTGACATCACCGAGCGCCACAACCAACAGGAGAAAATCAACCGCATTCATGGTGAAATGCGATCGCTCAATGAAAGCCTTGAGCGCAAGGTGAGTGAGCGCACTCTGGTTCTGAAAGAAGCCCTGCATGATCTTGAATCGTCAAGAGATGATCTGGAAAGTGCTCTGCAAAAGGAAAAGGAGTTGAACGAGATGAAGTCACGCTTCATTTCCATGGCATCGCATGAGTTCCGCACTCCGTTGAGTACGATTCTATCATCCGTTTCACTCATTGCGAAATACGAGACGGCACAGGACCAGGAAAAGCGCCTGAAGCACATCAACAGGATAAAAAATGCAGTGAACGGATTGACTGAGATTCTCAATGATTTTTTATCCATCGGGAAACTGGAAGAGGGAAGGGTAAGCACGCAACCGGTACACTTCAACTGCAAGGAATTTTTTGAGGAACTGGTTAACGAGATGCAGGCACTGGCGAAAAAGGGACAAACTATCACGATGCAATGTGAGGGTGAGCCGGAGATATTTCTTGACCGCAGCCTGCTTCGGAATATTATGATTAACCTGATCACCAATGCCATTAAGTTTTCGCCGGAAGACAGCCCGGTGGAACTCGACATGAAACGCACGGAATATTATCTGGAAATTGCAGTAATAGACCACGGCATGGGCATTCCTGAAGAAGATCAGAAGCATTTGTTCGACCGCTTTTTCCGTGGAAAGAATGCATCCAACATCCAGGGCACCGGCCTCGGATTGAATATCGTCCTGAAGTATCTCGAACTCCTGAATGGTTTTATTTCCTTCGAAAGTGCCATCGGGAAGGGAACTGTTTTTTATCTTCGGATTCCTGCATCTTTACCTGAACCTATAGAATGAAACACATTTTACTCATTGAAGACAATCCGGATGTGCGCGAAAACACAGCGGAAATCCTCGAGCTAGCTGGTTACAAAGTGACTACTGCTCAGAACGGAAAGGAAGGGG
Organism: Flavobacteriales bacterium; assembly: GCA_046336655.1. Classification (GTDB taxonomy): domain Bacteria; phylum Bacteroidota; class Bacteroidia; order Flavobacteriales_D; family Sanyastnellaceae; genus CANGTU01. The sequence continues at coordinate 21,368 of JBKDGH010000174.1, forward strand.
TGGAAGCGGCTCTGGCCAATCAGCCTGACCTCATCATCTGCGACATCATGATGCCCGTGCTCGACGGCTACGGTGTGCTTCATCTGCTGGCTAAGAACGATCCAACAGCTGGTATTCCGTTCATCTTCCTCACTGCAAAATCGGAGCGATCTGACATGCGCAAGGGTATGGAAATGGGTGCCGATGACTACATCACCAAGCCTTTTGACGACATAGAGTTGCTCAACGCCGTTGAGAGCCGTCTGAAGAAGGCAGAAATGATGAAGAGGGAAGTTCCCGCTACCCGGGAGGGTGTTACCGAATTGCTTCAGAATATCCACGGCATCGAAGATATCGCCGCCATCAGCGGAAGGCAGCAGGTTCGCCAGTTGCACAAAAAGGATATCATTTACTCGGAAGGTGATTCACCCGCCGGACTGTACCTTCTGACGAAGGGTAAGGCGAAGGTTTATAAGAGCCATGAGCTCGGTAAGGATCTTATTCTTCGCATGCTGCATGAAGGCGATTTCTTTGGTTACCTCGCACTGCTTGAGGGCGGCACGCACGCTGAAACGGCCGAGGCGATCGAAGACGGCGAAGTGGTGATCTTTCCAAGGGAGGATTTCTTTAACCTTCTCGAACACAGTCCGGTGGTCATGCAGCAGGTGATTCGCATGCTCAGCGGCAGCATAGCTGACGAACACGAGCGCCTTCTGCTTCTTGCCTATAGCAGTGTGCGCAAACGCACCGCTGAAGCACTGCTTCGTCTTCGTCTTCGTTTCCATGATGGCACCGAACAACCATTCAGTATGGCCATCGCGCGTGAGGATCTGGCTAACATGGTAGGAACGGCAACCGAGTCATTGATCCGCACGCTCAGCGATTTCCGTGAAGAAGGAATCGTGGCTGTGCAAGGCTCTACAATCACCGTTCTTGACGTTAGTAAACTGGAGCGGATGAAAAACTGATCAGGACCTGATCAGCGCTTTTTACAACAATCAACCTGTTCGGTTTTTACTTCGACTTTCGGGCTGAGGTAGGGTATACCCAGGTTCGCGCCGCGAAGAATAAACAGTAGCGCAGTCACGGCCAGAGTTACCTGTACCACGCGGTAAGCACGGAAGTGAAGCTTCTCGCGGATAACCCGTCCGAGTCCGGTGATGGCCAGCAAAGTGGGAGCAGTGCCTGCACCAAACAACATCATGAACAGCGCGCCATGCACTGCATTTCCCAGCGCAAGGGAGGAAGCAAGTGCGATGTACACCAGGCCGCAGGGAAGAAGTCCGTTGAGTAGCCCGAGCACGAACAATGTGACTCCACCTTTCTTCTTCAACCAGACACTCAGTGTGGATTTCAGCCAGCCTACAAGTTTGAATGGTCCGCGGTTGATTTTATTCAGCCCTACCGGCCAGGCAATAAAGAATAACATGGTGATGCCTGCCAGCACTGCCAGCCATTGCTGAAGTCCGGCAGTAGCCAGTTTCTGTCCGGCAAATCCCACAATAAGTCCAAGTAAGCCATACGTGATAATCCGCCCCGATTGATTGAGCAGCCGTCCGCGCAGCCATGTCCACCGCGACGATTCATTGACTGGCAGCGCAAGCATCAGCGGGCCGCACATGCCTGCGCAGTGCAGGCTTCCGGCCAGACCAAGAACCAATGCGGCGATGACCCACTCCATATTACTTGATTAATATGCTTTCTTCTGAATAGTAGTCCTGACCATTCATCTTCCAACTGGACTGCACTAAATAGTAACCGGTTTTTAACGAAGAAGACGGTATCAGGAAAATCCCCTGAAAATCTTCACCAATGGGAAATGACTCATCCATACCTGCATCCGATGGACGATACAGTCGGATTTCGCCGGATTCAACGTTGCCAGCGCACTCCGCAGGAAAGGTCACCCTGATGCCTTCACCGGTGACCGAATGAGCAACCGAATCAGAGAGCGCGCTTGTGCGTTTAATTGCGTTGATGCGACTCTGATAGGCGATTTCCTGTGCGTAATAATCCGTCGCAACAAGGTCAATCTTTTCGCTGCGTGCCTTGAATACAAGGGTCATGATCATGGCTACGAAGCCGAGGTATGCGAGAGTGAGTTTCCAGCCCCAGTTCATTGATGTGTGATTTATTCTTTCCAGGCATCGCTGCTGCCTTTGTGCGATGGTCCGAGGAATGTGGTTTTTTCAGTGATGAGCAACTGATCGCCTGACCAGAGCTGTACCTGTATTTTATTCTTTTGTTGCCCGAGAGCTTCAGCCGGGAGGATCAGGAAGAATTCTCCATCCAGCAGGCTGTCACCTTTGACTTTTAACCCTTGATTGCCGATGGTGCGTATTTCTGCACCGTCGATGGGTACCCGCAAGGTCACATCCAAATCTTCTGCAGTCTTGTTAATGATCTTGATGTTGTAGAGATTGTTGATGCGGCCATCGGGTTCTGTGTTGAAGAGCACTCCGCGTGTGCGCATAATGGTGGCATCCACATCGGTGCGGGTGACGAGAAGGAAACTTTCCAATCCGATCAAAGCAAACAAAATCAACGTATACAGCTTCATCCTCGTCGTCCAGCCGAATTTCTGACCAGTCTGAATAGTATACTCCGACGCATAACGGATCAGTCCTTTGGGACGATCCACTTTTTCCATGATGTGGTCGCAGGCATCAATGCAGGCTGTGCAGTTCGTGCATTCGAGCTGCGTTCCGTTGCGGATGTCAATGCCGGTCGGACACACCCGCACACATTCGTGGCAGTCAATGCAATCACCCGCGCCGGTGTTCGCATCTTTCGTATACCGCTTGCGGGGTTCGCCGCGTTTGTGATCATAAGCCACTACAATGGAGTGTTTGTCCAGGAGTACACCCTGCATCCGGCCGTATGGACAGACGACCAGACAAGCCTGCTCGCGAAACCATGCAAACACAAAGAAGAATACTCCGCTGAAAATGATCATGGCCAGAAAACCTCCAATGTGCATGGACAGAGGCTCAGTGATGATCTTATACAATTCATTTACTCCAATGATGTAGGAGAGAAACATATTTGCGATGAGGAACGACAGCAGGTAGAAGATGGCCAGCTTAAGTCCTTTCTTTCTGATCTTCTCTGCATTCCATGGCATTTTATTCAATGCCTTCTGATGGGTGGCATCTCCTTCAATCCAGTATTCGATTTTACGGAACACCATCTCCATGAATATGGTTTGAGGACATACCCATCCGCAGAAAACTCTGCCGTAGACTACCGTAAACAGGGCAATGAAGATCACGAAGATCAACATACCCAAAACGAACAGGAAGAAATCCTGTGGCCAGAAGCGCACTCCGAACAGGATGAATTTGCGCTCGATGACGTTGAAGAGGAATAATGGATTGCCATTCACTGTAATAAATGGCACCGTGAAGAGCACGGCAAGGAATGCAATGCTCAGCAGGGTTCTCCATTTGTACAACCTGCCCGATGGGCGCTTGGGATAGAACCATACACGCTTTCCCTGCTGGTCGATATGGCTGACGTGATCACGGAATGACTCGTCTTCGTAGTATGATTCAACTCCTGTGCTCATCACTACTTATTTTCTACGTCTATTTACCCGAAATGAGCCCTGCCATCCGTGTGGTGTCCGCAGGATTTGACGGCACGGTCAGGCTATCAGCCGGAGCTGAGAGACTATCTGCAGCGGGCACGTAAAGCGTCCCTTCGGGAGCTTTTCCGTTTGGAGGGTTAGTGCCCTGAAGGCTGAGGATATAGCTCGATACTGCGGCCATCTGTGCAGGAGAAATATCACTTTTCCATGACTTCATGCCCGTTCCGCTGACGCCGTATTTGACGGTTTTGAACAGGTCCTTGATGTCACCTCCGTGTTTCCAGTACTGGTCGGTCATATTCGGTCCCACACTGCCTTCACCAGATGCGCCATGGCACGCCACACAAAGGGCGGTGTAGATTTCTTTTCCTTTGACGAGATCAGCAGCTTCCGTAAGCAGGGTGACATTCGTTTCATCCACCATGTTGCCCATTTTAGCGAGATAGGCTGCCACCTGCGCCTGACCTTCATCTACCTGAGTCTGATATTCCTCCTGGCTGGAAGGGCCACTCCCTGCCACGTGATAATGCACGAGATAGACCAAAGACCACACAATGGTGAGGTAGAAACCGTACTTCCACCAGGGAGGAAGCGCGTTGTCGAGCTCGCGGATGCCATCGTAATCGTGGTCCGTCATGATGGCCGCTTCTTTTTCCACGGTCACTGACTTATTGAAGCGATCCCAGAATGAAGGCCTGGCGCGGAGTGTTTCCACATAAGGCTTTTCCTGGTAGGGGGCATCGGTGAATGAGCGGATAAGACGAACATAGTATAGCACCACAACCAACTCTACAACGGCGAGAAAAAAGAGTGCGTTGATCGCATTGGACCCAAACGCATGCTTCAGAAATGAAGCCTGCTCTTCGGCGGCAAAAGTGGTCCCGGGCAGTGTGCTGAATCCGAGAATCAGGACGATGGCCTGAAGCGTGTTGCCTCCTTTGCCGATTTTGCCTCTGGAGTAATCACGCGCAACGGAAGCAAATACGCGCTGCAACTGAAGGATGAAAATCAGAAGCACCAGTACGATGGCGAACAGACCGTAAAAGATGGGATCGCTGTAAGGTGAGTAGAATTCCACTTCTGGCATTGCTGCTGTAGCCGGGGATTCGGCATGAAGCAACCGGGGGAGAATGGTCATCACAGCGAGCAATCCGCCTCTGTGACTCAATGCGTGAAGAATGGTTCGCATAAAATTCGTGGAGTTAGCTTATTGTAAGGGGATGTTCTTTTGTTCAGTGATGCTTTCCTTGCTCTCGCGGATGGTGCGCCAGAGCACGTAACTGAATACAGTAGTAAACAGCAGCAGGGAAATCATCGGATAGATCTCGATGTCTGCGATCGAGGTGAGGTAATTGATGAATTTCATGGCTTTTTATTTTGCTGCGGTTTCAGGTTGTGTGGTAATGTCTTTTCCAAGTCGCTGGAGATAAGCGATCAATGCGATGATTTCGTGATCCTCGCGGAGCCCTTCTTCACCGGTGAGGAGTTTGTCCTCATCAATTTTTAATGTCTCGTAAATCTGCCTGGCCTGTTTCTTCAGTTCTTCTTCTCCGTGTGCGACATACTCCTCGCTGTAAGGCACACCGAGTGTAACCATGGCTTTCAGTTTCGGTGTGGTGGACGACAGATCGATTTTGCTTGAATACAACCACGGATATGCCGGCATAATTGATCCTGGTGACATCGATGTCGGATCCATCATGTGGTTGTAGTGCCAGCTGTCCATGCGGCGCAACTTATCGGACCCCTCGCGGGCGAGATCCGGACCGGTGCGCTTCGATCCCCACTGGAACGGATGATCGTACACAAATTCACCTGCCTTCGAGTATTCACCGTAACGCTCGGTTTCTGAGCGGAACGGACGGATCATTTGGCTGTGGCAGGTGTAGCATCCTTCTCGGACATAGATGTCGCGGCCCTGAAGTTCGAGTGGCGTGTACGGCTTCACCGCTTCAATTGTCGGAATATTGGTCTTCACCATGAAGGTCGGGATCATTTCAATCAAGCCTCCGATACCCACGAGCACCAGTGAGAGTACCAGCATCTGAACGGGCCTGCGCTCAATCACGCGGTGCCAGTGCTCTTTGCCTTCTACCTGAGCATGACGGGCAAGAGCAGGTGCTTCGGCGGGTTCATTGGCGAGGAAACTTCCCGCCCCGGCAGTTTTTACCAGGTTCCAGATCATGATGAATGCACCTGCGAGGAACAGCAATCCGCCAAGTGAACGAATGGCATAGAATGGCATCATCGCATTCACAGTTTCAATGAACTGATACTGCAATTGTCCTTCGGGAGTGAACTGCTTCCACATTGAACTCTGCATCCAACCTGCCCAGTACATCGGGATGGCGTAGAGCAGTATGCCCAATGTGCCGATCCAGAAGTGGAGATTCGCTGCCTTTTTGCTGTACAGGCTGGTGCGCCACATGCGCGGGATCAGCCAGTAAAGCACACCGAATGTGAGAAAGCCATTCCATCCCAATGCACCTACGTGCACGTGAGCAATGGTCCAGTCGGTGAAGTGAGAAATTGCGTTGACGTTTTTCAGAGAAAGCATGGGGCCTTCGAATGTGGCCATACCATAAGCGGTAATAGCAACTACCATGAACTTCAGTACCACATCTTCCCGGACGCGATCCCACGCGCCGCGGAGTGTGAGCAAACCGTTGATCATACCTCCCCATGACGGAGCAAGGAGCATGATGGAGAATACGGTGCCGAGCGATTGCGCCCAATCCGGAAGTGCACTATACAGAAGGTGGTGAGGACCAGCCCAGATATACAGGAAGATCAGTGCCCAGAAGTGAATAATCGAAAGGCGGTAGGAGTATACCGGACGATTGGCTGCCTTTGGAATGAAGTAATACATGATTCCGAGGTAGGGGGTGGTGAGGAAAAACGCTACCGCATTGTGTCCGTACCACCACTGCACGAGCGCATCCTGCACACCGGCATACCACGAATAACTTTTCATGAAACTCACCGGAATCTCTATGCTGTTCACGATGTGAAGCATTGCTACTGTAACCCATGTGGCGATGTAAAACCAAACGGCCACATAGAGGTGACGCTCACGACGCTTAATGATGGTCATGAACATATTGAGTCCGAAGACCACCCATACGAGCGTGATCAGGATGTCAATAGGCCACTCCAGTTCGGCGTATTCTTTACCGGTAGTGAAGCCAAGCACCAGCGTGAGTGCTGCGGCCACAATGATCAGTTGCCAACCCCAGAAGTGAATCGCCGAGAGTTTATCACTCCACATGCGCGCCTTCATCAGACGCTGAAGCGAGTAATACACGCCCATGAAAATACCGTTGCCCACGAATGCGAAAATCACTGCATTGGTGTGCAACGGGCGAAGCCGGCCGAACGTGGTATATGGCAGGTTAAAATTCAGCACCGGGTATACCAGTTGCAGGGCGATGATTAACCCCACAAGCATACCCACTGCTCCCCACAGGGCGGTGGCAATGGCGAACTGCTTCACGATCCGGTTGTCGTATTCGAAGCGCTCAATTTGTGTACTCATAAAAAAAGGTTGGTTTTGGCTGTTTTATTTCGAGGCTGTCGTTTGCTTTTCTTCAGAACTGCTCACCACTTCATCGTCCATCAGCATGCGGATGGAAGGCGTGTAATCATCATCAAATTGCCCGCGTTGCGCGGAGATTAGAAACACTATCAGAAACCCAATTGCGATGGGTATACTGCATCCGATCAGAATATAGATGGCACTCATAAAGCGGCTTAGCGATTGGCGTCAAAAGTATCCGCCTGCTATTCCGGGCGAACTGAGTGTAGTCAAACGATATACTGACTTATGTCAGCGCAGTCCGAGACGACGCGCTGCCAGCTGGCTGCTGCCGGTGGTAAACAGGATGATAGTCAGCGATGAAAGAGGCATCAGAATGGCCGCAATGACCGGCTGAAGTGTGCCCTGAACCGCAAAACTCAATCCGACTACATTGTAAAGAAGACTGATTACAAAACTGGCGTAAATGATCTTCTGTGAAATGTGTGAAAAGCGGAGAAGCGTGTGGAGTTTTGAAAACGACTTGCCTTCGAGAATGGCATCGCACGCAGGAGAGAAATTATTTACATCATCTGAGACGGCAATGCCCACATCCGCACCGCGCAATGCGCCGGCATCGTTGAGGCCGTCACCAATCATTGCCACTGCACCCTTCTCTTCCCGAATGGCTGTGATGTAGTTCAGTTTATCTTCAGGTGACTGGTCGAACCGCATCGCCTCATCATTGAAATGGGTGCTCAGCGCTTTGCGGTCTGTATCGTGATCTCCGCTGATCAGTGAAAGCGAATGCTTCTCCCGGAGTTTTGCGATCACATCCGGCAGATCCTCGCGGTAAAGGTGAGTGAAATTAAAATGTCCTTTTACTTCATCGTCAATGCTCACATACACCTGACTTTCTTCCGCTCCGGTAACCGGTTGGCCGGCCACAAATGCCGATGAGCCAACCTTTACCTGATGGCCGTCCACATTGGCTTCAATGCCTTTTCCGGGATGTTCTGAAAAGTTGATTGCTTCGAGCAGGTCCGCAAATTCAAGTTCACGGGTAATGGCCCGGCTGCGTGGGTGGTTCGACTGGCTGGTGGCAGAGCGTATGAGTGAAAACAAGCGCTCGTCGGGTTCCTGTCCTTCGAAGCGCATCTTTGAGCGATCGCTTTGAGTGATAGTACCCGTCTTGTCGAATACAATATGACGGAGTTTCGAAAGCGCTTCGATGACGCGTTCGTTTTTCAGGTATAAGCCATTTCGCGAAAAAATACGGAGCACCGATCCATGGGTGAACGTGGCCGACAGCAACAAGGCACATGGACATGCCACAATCAGCACGGTGGTCAGCGCATTAATTCCGCGCGAAGGGTCAGTGGGCAGCCAGAACAACCAGGAGCCAACCGACAATGCAATCAGGAAAATGCTGAAGTTGCGCGCAAGTTTGTGCACAAAGGTCTGCTCCTCGGTGTGCTTGTCATTTTGAAAGGCGTCTTTATTCCAGAGGTTAGTAAGGTAGGATTGCTCCACAGCCTTTACTACTTCCAGTTCGATGGCCGAAGCGGTCTGCCTGCCGCCGGCGTAAATGATTTGTCCGGGCTCCACGCGCACAGGGTTGGATTCGCCGGTTACAAAGCTGTAGTCAATGCGCGCGTGGCCATCAATGAGTCGCGCATCAGCGGGTACGAGCTCCTGTGACCGAATGATCACGCGGTCGCCTACGCGCAAATCGGAAAGGGTCACGCTTTCTTCCCGCGGTCCGCGCTTTACTGTAATAGCGATGGGAAAGTAGCTCTTGTAGTTGCGGTCGAAATGGATGTGGAGGTGTGTCTTGTCCTGAAAATACCGTCCGATGAGCATGAAAAAGATAATGCCCGCCAT
>JBKDGH010000175.1:0-10565 GCA_046336655.1 Flavobacteriales bacterium
TGTCACCGCAGCGGACTCGCCACCTTCAGCGGCGATGTGATGTGGTACGGCAGTTCGCACTCCCGCGCAGAGGTGCTCCGCCGGGCGCGCTACCTCGAGCCGGTATCCGGATTCCGGGAGCAGTTCGGCTACCAGAACATCCTCTTCCTCGCCGCCGGGGAAATCATTCCCGCAATCACGGGCAAGTCGTGGGACGACTATATCACCGAACAATTCTTCTCTCCGCTCGGCATGACACGCACCAGCACTTCCATCCGCAATCTTCCCGCCGACCGCGTGGCCGCGCCGCATAATGAGGTGAAGGGCAAACTCGTCCCTATTCCGTGGGTGAACTGGGACAATATCGGTCCGGCCGGAAGCATCAATTCCTGTGTCAAAGACCACGCGCAATGGATTCGTCTGCAACTCGGCAATGGCACGCTTAACGGCCGCGAATTCTGGAAAGCCGCCCGCACCCATGAAATGTGGGAGAACAATACGCCCCTGCGCGTTTCCAACTGGCAGCGACAACACATGCCCAGCAGGCATTTCAACGGCTATGGACTGGGCTGGCAGCTCATGGAATACCGGGGTGAAAAAGTGGTGAGCCACGGAGGCGGCTACGACGGTTTCATTTCCCAGACCGTCATGGTTCCGGGTAAAAACCTCGGGTTTGTCATACTGACCAACAGCAACAACTCCCTTCCCTCCTGCCTGATGTTTGAAATCCTGGATGCCTACCTCGGCGGCAGCGAGGAAAGCGACTGGGCAGGTCTTTTCCTGGGATATAAAAAGAGCGATGAGGAAGCCGCAGAAACTGCCCGCAAGGAAGACCTCGCCAGCCGGAAAGCGGATACCCGTCCGTCGTTGCCCCTCAGCGAATACTGCGGCGTATATACCAGCGAACTCTACGGCGATGTGGAAGTAAAGCCCGGACGCGAAGACCTCGGCGGACTGGAGCTGTACTTCAAACCCACTCCCCTGCACGATGCGTGGCTGAGTCACTGGCACTACGACACCTTTGAACTCACCTGGCAGAAACAGCACATGCTGCCGCCCGGAAAGGCTACGTTTGTGCTGGATGCGCAGGGCAAGGTCACTGAACTGAAGATTATGGTGGACAACCCCGACCTCGACTTCACTGAACTAAGGCTGATCAAGCAATAGCGCGAGGAAACGGTCATTTCTTGCCGCAGATTTTCAGAAACCGAATTTCAGACTATATTTGCGGCCGCTTTTAAGGCGATGGCGCTGTAGCTCAACTGGATAGAGCATCGCACTACGGATGCGAAGGTTTGGGGTTCGAATCCCTACAGCGTCACAAGGGATAAGCCGCTGTATAGCGGCTTATTTTTTTTTAAAGCACTCGGGCCGTGGGGCCTCGCATCTGTTCCCGCGCTGCTCATTTTCCACCACGCGCAAAGGCCACTGCTTCGGAAAATGAATAAGGCGCGTACACAGATGCTGGGATTGATCTTTCACGATAAGCGCGATTCGGCAATGCCGGAGAATGGAAACTAGAGACCCGAGAATGGAATTCCCTCCGTTGCCTCCGTGCAACCTCCGTGACATCTGCGCTCCGTTTTTTTTCACCACAAAGTCATTGAGGAAATGGAGTTTCACGGAGATTTCTTTTCCCAACATTCATCGCGGAGCCCCGGCATTTGCACATTTACCCAATTGCGCGTTGTTTATTCACACATTGCAGGACGCACCGCCGTGCGTCCCTACGTCCAGGCTTTTGCACACTTGCATATTTGCATACTTGCACACTAAACCATATACCCCTCCACCAACCTCCTCTGATACGGCCGCAACGCATCCATATCCGGATCGGGAAGGACTATGATTTTGCGGATACCGCGGAGGAGGAATTTCACCACTTCTTCTCCGTGACGGGAGAGCAACTCGGCTTCTAACGGAAGGAACACATCGCGCATAATTTTCTCTTCCTGATCGAGACGCTGCTCGCGGAGGGCCGTGCGCTCCTCACTGGTAAGTGTGGACACAAATTTTACCGGTGAACAGTCGTCCGGTACCCGCTTCACGATGTCAAGCAATGCATTGCGGTACCTCTCATTGCCCTTTACACGCGGATGAAAGCCCCGGGCAAATGGATTTTGAAGAAAGGCGTGGTGGTTTTCCAGAATGTTTTCGAGTTGCTCGGCCTGCACGACATAGTTGGTCGGCACGTTCAGATCCTGCGCAATGCGGTCGCGCCATTGCAGCATTTCCAGCAGGCATTCCTGGCATTCAGGACCAAAGCGCTTCACCTGAGCACGCGACAATTGCACCACGCGCTCCACCACTTCCACTTCTTCCAGCATCTTCATCTCTTCGTGGTAAATGGAAGTCAGCTCTTCAGAGGCACGGTAACCGGAGTTGTCATCCCGCAATTTCAACAGGTGAATGACATCATTCGCGAGATACTCCAGCTGCTCGTTGGAGAGCGGACGTTTCGACCAGTCGGATGTCTGCGAGGCCTTGTCGAGAATAATGCCGAGGTCCTCTTCCAGCGAGCGGGCCAGTCCGGCTTCGGTGCGGTTCGACAGCCGCCGCGCGATCTGGATGTCGCAAAGGTTGCGCGAGTTGCAGCCGTGTACTTTCATCAGCCGCACATCTTCGCCCAGGGCATAGCCCACTTTTTCGATGCGCTCATTTTCCATCACCTCCCACAGCGGACGAAGGTCCTTCACCGCCAGCGGATCAATGAGGTACACTGTTTCGCCGTCGTACACCTGAATGAGATGCAGCGTGAACCCATAGGTCCGGTTGAAACTGTCGAATTCGGTGTCGAACGAAATCTCGGTTTTGCTCAGCAGTACATCGGCTGCGGCGCGAAGGGACTTGGAATCTGCAATCCAGCGGGGGGTGTGACTCACAAAAGCGGCTCAGGTTGTTGGCGCGAAGTAAACCCACAAACCCCAATGCAGCAAAAAGGCCCGACATTGATCGGGCCCTTCTGGTTTTTCAGTTGCGAGTTATAGTGAGTCAGAGAGTAATCGCGGTTTTGTCGTGTGTGATGACTCAAACGTATTCCATTCCCCGGCGAATGTCCATCGCGAGATATAGTGAGATAATGGCATAACCTGCTTTAATTGATCCGGGATATTCGTTTTCAAAAAATGAACTATTCTTGTGGGGAACTAAATCCTTGTGGCTCATGACGAATGCCTCCCGATTCTTGTGTCTCACCGCGCTTTTTCTGGGATCTTCACTGCATGGACAAATGCGCCCCAGCTGGCACGTGGAGGCTCAGTTACTCACCGACATCCAAAACCAAACCGGCTATGTAGATGGAGTGCCTCAGCTCTTTTCGTACGAGCACGAAATAGCACCCATCGTTCAGTTGGCCGGACGGGTCAAGTGGCAGCGGCCTTCAGGTTTTGGCTATGGCGCGCGGCTCAGTATTATGCGACAAAATCAGTCATTTGACCTGATGAATACTCTCCCCTATCCGGAAGGATTTGTCGAGCCCCGCAAAACCTTTTCGTACCAGCAAATACTCGGTGGGGGCGATCTCTCTCTGAGCTATGCACGTGGAGACTGGGAGCTGTCACTTTTCACAGGACTTCAGTTCTGGCTCTCCCGCGAGCAGCTTCCGGAATCCAAAGGCTATGGGTTCATTCTGAGCAATAGCGCGGGCAATTCCTACTCCGCACAAGTCGTTGAAACCTTTCAGGAAAACAATCGCCAGCCTGCTCTTCTCAGAAATGAAATCCAACTGGCATGGCAACCCAAAAATTCCCGATTCGGTGCCGCTATCATATATGGGCGCTACGGACTCAGAAAATCTCCCGAATCCCGTTTTGTGTTCTCCTATCAATACGCCACTGACGACTATGGCCCGTTTTCTACCAACGAAACCACCACAGTCAGCCATATCAATGTGTACACCACATCGCAATACTTAGGGGTAGCCTTGAGATACACCATCCGGCCGGCCGAAAAAGGGAATCCGGAGTAACCCCGGATAAGCCCTTTCCGGACCAAATAAATGAGGGAGTGACAGCTAAGAGGCTGCCACTCCCTTTTTTTTATGCCATCTGAAAAACGATCGCACCCTCGATGAACAAAACCGTTATTACCCTACTCGCACGGTGTACCAAGCAAACTCAAGACCAACAGCACATCATCCACGCCCACAAACCCATTGCCATTGGCATCACCCGTGCAGCCGGACAAACAGGCAAAATTGGCCAACACTTCGATCATATCGTTGGTGGTGATGACTCCGTTACCGTCCACGTCACCCGGACATCCGCATGCGGTGATTCCGGAAATTTCAACGGTTGCACACACCTCGCACTGTCCGTTGTCCGTCGCGCACACCGTATATACCCCTGCACCAAGACCGGTGAGCTCGGCATCTGAACTGCCCGTACTCCAGCTCAGCTGCGTAGACGGTCCGCCACCGGAAACCACAGCCTGCAGGTGTCCGTTTCCTCCATCAAAACAGCCAGTGAGGTTTTCAATTTCCACCTCAATCTGCGGATGCAGCGTAACGGTGTGCGACAAGCTGCAACCATTTGCATTGATCGCCACCAGCAGATAAGTTCCGGGAGGCACTTCGCTGATATCCTCTGTCGAATACTCACCACAATTCCATGTAGTATAAAGCACTTCAGAATTGCTTTGAAGCGTCACCGATACTGCTCCCAATGGATTGCAGGAAGTCGGAACCACATTGACCTCCTGCACCGAGAAGCCCAGCGTGCCGACTTCAATCTCACCGCTAACGGTGCATCCCATGCCATTGGTCCTCGTTACCGAATAGGTACCCGGTGTGCTCACGACGAGATTGGAAAATGTAGCACCGGTGTTCCATAGTGTAGTGTAAGGAGAAACAGCGGGCAGATTTGTGCCCCAGCTTATGGTAGCGGTACCCTGACAGGAATGAGCCACAGACAGATTCATATACAGAGGCTCTGGTTCTTCGATGACCAGTTCACACAAGGCTGTGGCCCCCGAGCCGTCGGTACAGGTGATAGTATAGCTTCCCGGAACTAGACTATCCCGGGCTGCTTCCGTGTATCCATCGCTCCATGAGAAACTGTATGGCTCAGTTCCTCCGAGTGCTGCGATCAGTGCAGAGCCGGTGGAAGTGGCACAATCCGGTTGAATGACCTGGGTTGAGTAAGCGACAAATCCGGCCGGCGGCTCGTCCATTCCGATGGACGGTTCCAACGCATTGCGCGGCTCTCCGTCGTAGTCCAACGGACTCCATACCACGGCAGATGCCAGTCCTTTGTTCGGCTGTGCAATCAGGTGACCGTCCATGCTTTCGGTCTGGCTCAGCTCATCGATCACGGAGTGATCGTCGTAGCTGGTCGCGGCCAGCCAAGAGGAATAGCTATGATTTGAATTATTGATGGTCCAATAGAGCTCATCCCCGTTTGAGTGGTATTGATTATAATCAATGCTGTAGGGATTTAGATCCACCTCGGTCATAAACCCTCCCGGGGAACCTCCCGGATAACCAAGGAAATTATTGTATACCTCGATATTAGTGGAGGTAGAAATCTTGAGCGAAGCTAAAAACGTATTATGAATAACTTTCACATTTTTGCTTGAGGTTACGAGTACCCTGCGCAGGCTAGTCGCAAAATCCAGTGAGTTGCAATAGTTGTTTGAAACAACAAGGGTAAACGCGTCTGAATTTTGCGAAAAACGATCAAAGCAGAATAAGGCTACTGGATTGCTGCTATTCATCCCAGCTGATCCGCCCTGATAAGAAACGAAGACCGGATTGCGAGTTTGAAGCGACCGGTTGTTGCTGAACTCGGAATTGCCTTCGCTCAGAAATACGTGGAAGGCCCCATTTGAAGGACTCCAGCCAAGGAAGTCATTGTTCCTCACGATGAACTCAGAAACCCGGCTGATCTCCATATTTTTTCGCGTCTGATTGTTAAATACATTTCCCTCAACCAGCAGTCCTTGTGCGATCCCGAAATAAGTCAAATCGAGCAGTCCGTAGGAAAACCCCACAGCGCCGCACTCAAATACGTTGTCCACTACTTCCATACCGGCTACATTCGTAGTGGTCTGAAGCAGGCATTGCGAACTGATCATCGGAACCCCTTCAAACCGGCATCCGTGGAAATGATTGAAGTTGGCCAGAGCCCTCACCATGACCAGTCCACCAGGGTTGAAAGTTCCAGCGCGCGCAATGGTGATGTCCTGAATCGTCACATAGGAAGTTTCGTAATCCAAGGTAAGAAGGGCTCCGCTGGTAGTACCCAACGGAGGCTCCAGCCTCACCGAATAAGGATCGCCGGATTGCGATCGAAACACAACGCGGTTTTCGGCCGATGCTCCGGGTATCGGGTCCATGTTGATCGCTTCCCGGTAAATTCCGTCCTCAATCAGAAACTCCACAGGCGCCGACACCCCGCAGTAAAATGCCGCCCGATAGGCATCATGGATGGAGCCGAACATTCCCTCCTGCGCGCTTACACTGTAACTGCCAGCAAGCGCCCCCTGACACCAGATGCAGGACACCCTTACAGTGTCATTCGCCGCGTTGTGATCCGGTTGTCCGTTGACCGATTCAATCCACACCTTCATCTGCTGCCCGGGCTGCGGGTCAAGAACCACCGAAGCGAGATCAAAGTCTGCTGTTACAGTGCCGGGTGCCCAGGGACCTGTATGCGTGATGGTGATTGGCTCATCGTGATTAAGCTGAAGGCGGAACACCACCTCCTCCACCTCCACATTGCCGAAGTTGCCGAGGGCGACGCGCAGGTTGCGCTGTGCGGGCCCTGTTGGCGAAACATCATCCAGTACCAGATCACTCACCATGACATCCCGCAATTCCGGTGCAACGGGCTGTGAGCATTCACCGGTGCAGGATCCTGAAAGAGCAACTCGTTGAAAATGCAGCACCGAAGAAGCGGATAACTGCCCGGCATAGGGGAAGGTAACCCCGCTGGCTCCCTCAAGCCATGCAATCCGGGCATTTCCGCAGGCATCCACGCGCATGGCCTGCGGGATGTCCGCGGCCGCACCGGAGAACGCCTGCATTCCTGTTAGGGCACCATCGAGGCTATATGAGACAAGGGCAACGTCTGAAGTTCCGGTGGCGGGCATGCTGTAAAATGCTCCTGCTCCCGAACCGAACACACCGTTGTTCCTCGTGATGCTCAGTGCATGAATCCGCTCACCGTCTGTCTCCAACGCAAGGGGCATCACATCCCTGTCAATGAGCCTCCAGATAGTCGCGCCCTGCTGGGTTAAGCGCTGGGTGACAGCGAGCCGGCCGTTATCCTCCGGGTTGGAAGACTGGTAATAGTGCAGGAAATCAAGGCCATCGGAATTCTCCATGCTGTATGCGCCGGACGCAGATATGACGAGACTTCCGTCAGGCAGTTCAAGAAGCGCTCCGATTCCCTGAATGTTATAGAAGGACATTGGCGAAATCACCTTGGCAATGCCCTCTCCGGGAATGTACCGGAGAATGTAAATCATCCGGCTGCCGTTAATGGTAGAGAAGTGAAGCGTCTCGAAAATGACCGGCCCCATCCGGTAATGGGAGGCCAAGCTTGTCTTGGCATCCATTGTTCCGGCGATCCATACTTCACCATTGTTTCCCCTGCGGAAAACCAATGCTTCCGAATCATACAATGTCAACATATTAGAACCATTCTTGCCGTAGCGGCCTGCATGTGACACCATGCCTTCCGCATTCACGGTCATTACCCAACCCCTCCCACCAAAAGGACTGGTGCTGTTCATTGCATTGGTATGCAACTGGCCATCGGATTGACGGAAGATAACATCTCCCGAGAAATGCCCACCCATGACCACATCGGTGCCGATCACACTAATGCCTGTTGAACTGGCTGTATTGCTTGTTACTGCCCACAGCAGGTTTCCTTCCGGTGAAATCTTCAGCAAGATACCTACGCCTTCTACGAGGGTATCCCACATCATACTGGATGTGCCGTTGGCCGTATAGGCAATCAGAATATTGCCTTCCTCATCCACTTCAAGGCCGGTGACGGAGACCAGGTGGGAAGGGCCTGAGGCAGGCTGAACGAAATCGTGGAGGATGTTTCCGGCCCCGTCCAGCTTCTTCAGATTCAGCTTCTGCAACCCATCGATCCAGACTACACCCACCGCCCACGTGCTGTGGTCGGCGAGTATTTCGATGTCATCCATCGAATTCCCGGTTCGCAGCAGTTCACTGCACACCGGGCTGGGTGGCCACGTATTCTCACCATAGACGTCAATGATCTTGTAGTTCACACGGGAACATGAGTTCTGCTCATCCATCTGAGCATGTATTACGATGGTATCGCGACGTGAAAAACTGTATGATACGGGTGGCGGATTATCTCCCGAGAATGCGGGATAGCTCGCTCCGTCCCCCATTGTCCAGTTGTGATGGGTGGTGTTGGACAGATTGGTAATAGACACTTCCTGCCCCACGGCAACAGAGGTCGAACTAACCGTAAAACCAGCTGTTGCATTGATCGCCTGAAGCACCACTGTTCCGAAATTCTGACTGCCGTAGGTACAACCCTGTGCCTGATGGCGAACACGCAGATTGTACGTGTTTGTACCCTGAGAAAGTGATGAAAATACATGCTCCAATTCACCACCGTTGCCCGGCTGGTACGTGGTAAAGGAATTCCCACCAAGGTGCCAGCGGTACTCAAATCCAATCTCCGTGTTTGCAGCAGTTATGACTACTGGTGTGTTTGTGCAGACGGTATCGATCGGCGCATAGACGTACGTGCTCACGGAAGGCCTGACTACTAAAATTGAGTCCAGCGACGTGATTACCGTAGTGGTGCATCCATTCGTCCGGGAGGCCACTACACTTAGCGGTTGCCAGATGGAACCTCCACCATTCCCCGATGGCGCTGTCATATTCACTGTCAGGTTGTTTCCGTTGCCTGTAAGTATGCTGCCTACCTGCGTGTTGCCATTGAAGGCCTGGTAACTGACACCCGACTGGCTCCCTGCAATCGTGAGGGTAAACGTTCCACCCGGACACACCTGCTCCTGACTCAGGGAAATCTGAGGAACCGAAACTGCGGGAACATCCAGCACTTCCACTTCCATCATGTCCTCACCACTGCCGTTTTCGTTAAATGCCTTAAGTTTTAATTCATATGTTCCCGGCTCCGGAAAGGCATAAGTCAGGCTTGAGCCCGCTCCTACCACTTGTCCGTTCACTTCCCATTGGTAGGTATTGTTGCCCGGATAGCTATTCGTGTATTGAACCAGTGAATCGGTGCAAACGGATTCCGGTCCGTCCAGCATCGCCACAGGATAACTCGGTCCGCCACCATTGGCCGTCCTGACCAGGTATCCGAAATTGCTGGCACAAATGCCGTGATCCGCATCATAAAACGACATGGTTGTAATCTCCTCATAGTTGTCGAGTTGATAGGACTCCCAGTGCTGACCTCCGTTGTAGCTCACGTATAGGTCAGTGAGTCCCGGAGCAAGCACTTTATCTGCTGTCAGCGCTTTGATGGAACGGATGGAAAAGGGCGGCACAGGCAATGCCGTCCATGTAGTTCCGAAATCCACCGAACGATAGCACGCAAACTGCCTCCAGGCGTACACCACGCCGCCGGCTGCAGAAACCCGAGTCATTCCGCCGCCGGGTGGCGGTGTGATCGAAGTCCACGTATTGCCATTATCGGTTGAGCGAAAGACGTGTGTGGCGCTGCACGCCATCCAGGTGTTACTGCCCACAAACTCAATATCTTGAAGCGTTGTGCTCACGGGTGCGCCGATCAGCACAAAACTTGTTCCTCCGTTATCTGAAACAAGAATGCGGCCCTGAGCTCCCACCGCGATAATCCGCGAACCGTTCGACGTGATGTCCCAGGTATTCCGCGGAGGCATCAGGTTCAACTCGTCGAAATAACTCAGTTCCCACTGGCCATAAGTACTCGTTGACCGGTAGATCATCGCATCATTTCCTAAAAAGAAGTTTCCTGTCATCAGAGCCGTGCTGTAGCTCAGTCCGAGAATGCCGTAAGTCTGTCCCCACAATGTACCACCCCAGAAATCAAAATCCAACGCCTGTGTCCCGTAAAAGTCGTCACCGTGGTCATCCGACCGCCAGGTATAACCGTCTCCCGCTACCCAAACCACGCCATTAGATCCATAGTGCAAGGCCTGTGTATTGTTGTTATTTGAAATAGTCAACTGCTGAAATTGAGCTTGACTATAGAGAATCACAAAGCTGACGATCAAGAAACAAATGGTCCGGGCAATTACCTGTGCGCAATTCATGGAAAGAAAAAGGTTTATTGAGAAATACAGTTTGGCGGACAGAAACGGACAACACTGTACAAACAAATCCTCAAGGATTTGATCTGAAGGTAACCCGAAACTGCACAATCAAATATATACAAATTGAGTAATTCAACCCCGAAAACAATCCGAATATGATGAAGCGGAAATCAACGGACCATTTCCCACCTACGAAACCACCACAGTCAGCCATATCAATGTGTACACCACATCGCAATACTTAGGGGTAGCCTTGAGATACACCATCCGGCCGGCCGAAAAAGGGAATCCGGAGTAACCCCGGATAAGCCCTTTCCGGACCAAATAAA
>JBKDGH010000176.1:0-23519 GCA_046336655.1 Flavobacteriales bacterium
GCTCAATACACTGAGTACACCCAGATAACTGTAGACATTTCTAACTACACAGATGGCGGGCAGCACACCTTTGGTGTATCAGCCGTTCAGGATGGTGGTTCAAACATTCTGTTTGATTCATTCAACCTCGTGGTGGATGGCAATTCATCTGTAGGATTTGATCAGCAGATCAACGGTGAGCGTGATTTCGCGCTGTATCCGAATCCTGCTGACGCTCAGATCAACCTGCACTTCGGTCAGCGTCTCGACGGTGAAGCAACCGTTCGTATCCTCGATTCAAACGGTCGCGTGGTAAGTGAGCAGCTTGTTGGCGGAATCCGCGGCAAACTCCTCAGCCTCGAGACCAGCTGGATGCCGGTTGGAATGTATGTAGTGGAAGTTGAAAATGGCGCTGAGCTCATTCGCGAGCGCATTTCAATCGTTCACTAATTCATCCGAAATTATTATCTCAAAACCCTGTCCGGATGCGGGCAGGGTTTTTTATTTCCGGGATATCACAGACCTTTGCGGCATGGAACAGGTCAAACAGAAGGTGATGCTCGGATTGCGTTTGCCAACCGATCCCCGTTGGGTGAACGTTGCAGGGAAAAACATTGCAGAGATACTCACTGATCATGCGTATTGCGAGCAGAAGGCCGCGAGCAATGCAATCAGCACCATTGTGCGCTTTCCCGAATACACCGATCTCGTGGAAGAAATGACGCGCATATCCATGGAAGAAATGGAGCACTTCGGCATGGTACATCAGGAGCTGCTGAAGCGCGGACTGAAGCTCGGACGCGAACGGAAAGATCCGTATGTGAATGACCTGGCATCCTTTATCATTCAGGGCGGCAGCAAGGAACAGCAGTTCGTGGACCGGATGCTCTTTGCCGCGATGATTGAAGCGCGCAGTTGCGAGCGATTCAGGATACTGTCCGAACAGATTCCCGATGAAGAACTGAGCGCGTTTTACCGGGATCTGATGGTCAGCGAAGCCTCGCACTACGCCACATTCATCGGCTTTGCACGCAAGTACGGAAAGAGCGTGGATGTCGATGCCCGCTGGCAGGAATTTCTTGATTTCGAAGGAAGTCTGATGGTCAAATACGGCAAACAGGAAACCATGCACGGATGAGCAGAACAATCCGTCGAGCAGGAACCGCCGACATTCCGGTTATTCAGGAGCTCGCCTTTGCCATCTGGCATGAGGTGTATCCGTCCATCATTTCGGTGGAGCAGATCAATTTTATGCTGGGCATGATGTACAGCGCGGAGTCGCTTCATGAACAGATGATGCGGCAGCATGCACAGTTTCTTCTGCTCAGCGGGGATGAATCGACAATCGGATTTGCCTCATGGAGTATCATTCAACCCGGCGCTGCGCGTCTTCACAAGCTGTATGTATTGCCTGCATGCCACGGAACCGGAGCTGGGGCGGCTTTGCTCAATGAAGTGGAAAGTGAGGCACGTGCGCAGCGATGTGCTTCGATTGAGCTCAACGTGAACAAATACAATCCTGCGCGTTTGTTCTATGAGAAAAAAGGGTTTAGCATAATGCGGGAAGAAGTCATTGATATCGGATCAGGATATGTGATGGATGACTATGTGATGCACAAGACAATCAATTCTGCAGTTCTATCCTGAATGCAGTACCCTTACCGGGCTCACTTGCCTTGACGAAAATGCGGCCATGGTGATACTCCCGAATGATCCTTCGGACGAGTGAAAGTCCAAGCCCCCATCCCCGTTTCTTCGTGGTATATCCCGGCTCGAACACCGTCTTCCATAAACTGCGGGGAATTCCTTTCCCTGTGTCTTCCACTTCCACCACGGCATTTCCCGATTCCGAAAACACACGTACTGTGAGCGTTCCTTCACCTTCCATCGCATCCACCGCATTCTTCACAAGGTTTTCGATCACCCAGCCAAACAGAGGCACATTCAATGAGGCATTCACAGGCTCCGCAGGTGGCACAATCACGCAGGAAACGCGGGATGAGATACGCACTCTGAGGTAGTCCATGATTTCATTTACCACTTCATGCACATTGAGCCGTGACAAGTCGCTGGACGATCCGATCTTTGAAAAGCGGTCGGTAATGGTGCGCAAACGGTCCACATCCTTATTCAATTCTGTGATAATGGACGGATCGACACCCTGAGCCTCAAGCAAGCTCGTCCACGCCATCAGCGAAGACAACGGAGTGCCCAGCTGATGTGCGGTTTCCTTGGCCATTCCGACCCACACCTGATTCTGCTCTGCCTTTCTGAACGTAGAAAAAATCAGATAACTCACCAGTAGAAATACGCCGACCAGAATGAGCTGGAACATGGGGAACAGCTGAAGTTGCCGTAGAATTTCCGAGTCCTCATAAAAAATAAATTCTCTGCCCTGGCCCGGCAATGTGATTTCTATCGGCGTGTTTTGTTTCGCCATCAGCTCCAGTCTGTCGCGAATCTGAAGTGAATCCTGTGGATTAATTCCGGCGATGTTTCCGACACTGATCACCTTGCGCTTTGTGCTATCCGTAACGATCACCGGAACGGCGGCAGAGTTGATCACCGTTTCTGAAATGAACGAATTGATCAGGTCGTCCATCGTCTCCTGCAGTTCCATGAACACGTAGGAGTCATTGTAATAGACCTTCAGGCCGACATCCGGAAAGCGGATTGGCTCGTACTTCCCGCGCATCACCGTGTACAGCGAATCAATGAACTGCTCATCCTTACTGCGCTTGTCATCCAGGTTAGCCGTGTAAAGGAGTTTATTCTCATCATTGTATATGAGAATGGGGATGGTGCTGTTGCCCCAGATATAATCGGTTACAAAAGTCAGATCACTCTGATCAGACGGATCCGAAATGATTTGATATGCTTTTGCTAAAAGATCGGCCTTTTTCCGCTCTTCTGAGCGAAGCTGATTGAACAGATCCTCCGTAAAATTCACCAGTTCGGCTCGCCGCTGGATGGCCTCACTCCAAAGCTGCACCTTTTCCCGTTCCTGATCACGGATACGGTCAGCGATGTGATTGGAATACCACAGAGTGATGCCCACAATCACCAGTGCGACGGCAAACAGGACCAGTTTCCAGCGTTGCTTATTGGAATATAAATTCACTCCGACGAAGATAGTGTTGCCGGCAGCTTTCCGAAAGCTGCCAAACAGAGGGACGGCATCCCTGACCCGTGCACAATGAACATCTGCCCCGGCTCATGGAAATTCAACAATCCCTTCCTATTATTGGACACCGAAAACAAAACCATGGGAAAAATTATCGTTGCCACTGACTTCACCTCAGTTTCCAATATTGCAGTGCGTTATGCCTGCGGAGTGGGCTCATCCACCAAGAGCGAAGTGTACCTCCTTCACATTGTCAAGAATAAAAATGAGGTGGATTCCGCAAATGAGAAGATGGCCGCTCAGGCAAGCTTTCATTCAGTTGAAACAGGCTATCCGGTAAAGTACATTGCCCGTGTGGGAAATATTTTCGATGACATTCCCAATGTCGCGGAAGAAGAAAAAGCGGAATTGATTGTGATGGGAACGCATGGCCTGCAGGGCATGCAATTCATTGTGGGCAGCAATGCCCTTCGCATTGTGACCGAAAGCAAGGTTCCGGTGGTCATCGTGCAGGATCAGACCACACAGAGCGCGAAGGTGTCCCGACTGCTCCTGCCCATTGACCTGCACCAGGAAACCAAGCAGAAACTGCGGATTGCCGGCGAGGTCTCACGCCGCTATCAGGCGGAGGTGCATCTGATTTCTCCGAAAGAAACGGATGAGTTTCTTCACAACCGCCTCGCCCGCAACATCAGTTATTCCGAGGGATTTCTGGAGGAGCAGGGTATTGCTTACAAAACAGTGGTCACCCAATCCGGATCGTCAGGCTTTGTCAAAGATCTCCTGAAGTATGCCGAGGAAAATGCCATAGACATGATCTGCATCCTCAACACTGCAGAGGAAAGACTCGTGCACGCCTTCGGAGTAGACAGCGAGCAGAAAATCATCACGAACGAGGCGGGAATTCCGGTGATGATCCTCAACCCGTCGGTGACTTACAAGGATTCGACCTCCATTTTCGCCCAGTAGTTCCCGGGTTTTTTTAGCACGGGTAAACAAGACGGTGCAATCCGGGGTTAACTTCAACCGACATGCAAGGCTTCCAGTTTCACCGATTCGTTCCCGAAGCAGATAGGCGCACTCCTTTTGAGCGCCTTCTGCCCGTATTTCTGGAACTCATCCAGTACACCAGTGGCGATGCCGATGAGGCCCTGAACTGGATGGAAGAAATCAATGTGCAAACTCCATTATTCAGCGAAAGCTACACCCGCGAGGATTTTGAGCAGGAGCTCAAGCGCCGCAATTACCTCCGTGAAGTATATAAGAACGGGCAAAAAGGAAACGGGCTGACCGGCAAGACTGAGCAGGCGATGCGGCAGCGCGCGCTCGAACAACTGTTCGGTAAAATGAAAAAAACTTCGCGCGGGCAGCATCGCACTAACCACTCCGGCGGTGGTGATGAAGCCACTGAAAACCGCAGACCGTTCGTGTTCGGCGACAAGCCGGAGCAAATCCTGATGAGTGAATCATTGCGCAACGCCCAGATCAACCATGGCATCGGCGATTTCCAGCTGACAGAAGCCGATCTTGAAATCGTAGAAACCGAGCATCAGTCACAAGCCTCAACGGTGCTCATGATTGACCTCTCACACTCCATGATTCTTTACGGAGAGGACCGCATCACGCCCGCGAAGAAGGTGGCCATGGCGCTCTCGGAATTCATCATGCGCAAATATCCGAAGGACACACTTGACATTGTGGTCTTCGGCGATGACGCATGGCCCGTCCACGTGAAAGATCTTCCCTATCTGCAGGTCGGACCATACCACACAAATACTGTAGCCGGGCTGGAGCTTGCGATGGACATCCTGCGCCGAAGAAAATCGTCGAATAAACAGATCTTTATGATCACCGATGGCAAGCCGTCTTGCGTGAAGGAAAACGGACAGTATTACAAGAACTCCTGGGGGCTCGATCCTTACATCGTGGGAAAATGCCTGAACCTCGCGAGGCATTGCAGGAAGAGCGGCATTCTGATCACCACGTTCATGCTGACTGATGACCCGTATCTGCAGCAATTCGTCACGGATTTTACCGAGGCCAATAAGGGAAAGGCGCTGTTCACCGGACTCACCGGACTGGGCGATTCCATTCTGCATGACTACGAAAAAAACCGACGCAAGCGCATGTGAGTGCGCTGCTCCTCTCATAAATGAACAAGAAACCAGACATACACACCCTCGGCCAATTGCGCCAGTCGGGATATTTACCGAAACCTGTCCGTGATGAATTGCGCGACAACCTGATTCATGCACTCACACGCCGGGTGGATGTGTTTCCGGGAATCATCGGCTATTCCGAAACGGTAATACCGGATATCCAGCGGGCCATACTCAGCGGGCACAGCATCAATCTGCTCGGTTTGCGCGGACAGGCGAAAACACGCATTGCGCGGGGCATGACGCGACTGCTGGACGAGTGGATTCCGGTTGTGAGCGGCAGCGAAATCAACGATGACCCGCTGGCTCCCGTGAGTCGCTATGCGCATGATCTCATTGCGTTGCACGGCGATGATACTCCTGTAGGCTGGCTTCATCGCGATGACCGCTATGTGGAGAAGCTTGCCACACCGGATGTGACGGTAGCCGATCTCATTGGTGATGTGGATCCAATCAAGGCAGCCAACCAGAAGCTCTCATATAACGACGAGCGGGTCATTCACTTTGGACTGGTTCCCCGCAGCAACCGGTGCATTTTCGTGATCAACGAACTGCCCGATTTGCAGGCGCGCATTCAGGTGGCGCTGTTCAATATCCTGCAGGAAGGAGACATTCAGATCCGCGGATTTCAGTTGCGTCTGAACCTCGACATTCAGTTTGTCTTCACTGCAAATCCAGAAGACTACACCAATCGCGGGTCCATAATTACGCCGCTCAAAGACCGCATCCAGAGTCAGATTCTGACACACTATCCGGCAACGATTGAACTCTCGAAAGAAATCACTCAGCAGGAAGCGCGAATCCGTCCTTCACAACGCGAGCGCGTGAAAGTGCCTGAACTTCTCAGCGATTTGGTGGAGCAAATCGCTTTTGAAGCGCGGGAGTCGGAATATGTGGATCAGAAGAGCGGAGTATCCGCGCGCCTTACCATCAGTGCGTATGAAAACCTCGTGGCCTCTGCAGAGCGCAGGGCATTGCTCAACGAAGAAGCCACAACCACTGCGCGACTCTCCGACCTTTTAGCGATTGTTCCCGCAGTTACCGGAAAAGTAGAACTCGTGTACGAAGGGGAGCAGGAAGGTCCTCAGTTTGTAGCGATTCGTCTTTTAGGTGCCGCCATCCGGCGCGTGTTCCCGCAGCTCTTTCCGAATCCGGAGACTTACTCGCGCAAAAAGACTGAGAGTCCGTACAATGCCATTATTCAGTGGTTTTCGGACAATGATCTGGAGCTCCTTCGCGACAGCACTGCAAAAGAATATGCGGCTGAACTCTACCGTGTGCCCACTCTGGCGGATCTCGCGAAGAAATATGCGCCCGGCATGGAAGAGCGCGAGCGGCTTGTGATGATGGAGTTCATTTTGCACGGACTCGCGGAGTATAGCCTCATCGGCAAGAGCATTCTGGATTCATCCATTGCTTTTGGCGATGTGATGGGACAGATTTTCGCTCCGGATGATGACGACAAATAAGAATCGTCAACGCTCTCCATTCCACTCCGCATAGAACTGGTCGAGAAAGTGCGTCATAAACCCATGGCGTGACGTTGCGATTTCCCTTGCTGTTTCCGTATTCATCCGGTCTTTCAGCAGCAAGAGCTTTTCATAGAAATGATTGATGGTTGGAGCCGTGCTGTTCTTGTACTGCTCTTTGGACATGTGGAGATCAGGAGCCACGGCCGGATCATACAATGCCCTGCCGCGAAAGCCGCCATAGTTGAATGTGCGCGCGATGCCAATGGCACCGATGGCATCGAGCCGGTCAGCGTCCTGCACTACATAAAGTTCGGGAGAAGACCAGGCTGCCCTTTCATTTCCCCCTTTGAATGAGATGTGTTTGATGATCTGAACCACATGGTCCTTCACAGATGAAGTCACTTCTTCGCTGTCGAGAAATTCTCCGGCTACCCGCGGCCCAATCTCTTCATCCCCGTTGTGAAACTTGGAATCAGCAATGTCATGAAGCAATGCCGCGAGTTCCACTACCAGCTTGTCGACCGGCTCTGATTGTGCAATCAGCCTTGCATTTTTCCAGACCCGATCCGTGTGAAACCAGTCGTGTCCGCCCTCCGCGTTCGCGAGGTGCAGTTTTACAAATGCTGCGGTACGCAGGATGAGTGCATCGGCATTCATTTCGCCACAGCGCGTTTGAATACCGGCACGGTGCTGCACGGTTCACCGAACATGAGCGATTTGACCACAGGCTGCAAGTGAAACACCAGCTCAGAGTATGCAGAAATGGGTACCTCGCGATCACTGCAGCCCTTGATGACCACGCGTGCATCGCGGTAGACTTCAGGGTCGAGAGAAAAAATCAGTTCACGGAAAATAACCATCTCCAATTCCTGTAGTGTCCCTGCCATCGCCTTACGTGCAATGCCGCTCAATGCCGAAACCACCAGCATATACGCCCAATGGGGAATGATCGCATCCACAGAGCAATGCACAGCCACATACGCGTCGCGGTATTGTTCCCAGTCGTGGGTCTTGATCCAGTCTCTGAAGTCCTTTTCACGAAGCGCAATGCCCTGCCAGAGTTGAGCGGCGATATCCACCGACATTCGCTTACCTTCGGGATAGATCTCCTCCAGATTGATAGTAACCAATCCGCTTGTAGCGACTTTGTTGATGATTTCTGACATAACGTAAAATTACACCTGCAGCGATGGCCGCAACCTTATTTCACTAAGCCGTTTGACAAGAGACTGAAAAGCGGTGTCCTGAAACGAACCGAATCACGCCGTGCGGCTCGTCTCCCTGCGCTCTGCCATCATCTCCTCACACGCTGCAACAATTGCAGCTGCATCGTAGTGGCACTCGGCATAAAGCTCATCCTGCGTGCCGTGCTCAACCAGGCGATCAGGGATACCCAGGCGTTTCACCTGCGCGTTATAGCCGTGGTCTGACATCCACTCCACGATCGCGCTTCCCATGCCGCCCATGAGACAGCCGTCTTCCACAGTCACCACGTGTTTGAACTTACCAAATACTTCATGCAGCAGAATATCGTCCAGCGGCTTCACGAAACGCATGTCATAATGCGCCGCGGAAATGCCGTTCTCTTCAAGCTGCGCAACGGCTTTTGTGGCGTAGTTACCAATCGCTCCGATAGTCAGCACAGCCACATCTTCGCCGTTCCTCAGCTTGCGTCCTGTGCCGATCTTGATCAGTTTGAATGGCGTTTTCCAGTCCACCATCACCCCGTTGCCACGCGGGTAGCGGATGCTGAACGGACCGTAGTTTTCATACTGCGCGGTATACATGAGGTTGCGCAGATCGGCTTCATCCATCGGCGCACTCACGATCATATTCGGAATGCATCGCATGTAGGCCAGGTCATAGGCACCGTGGTGGGTCGGACCATCTGCTCCAACAAGTCCGCCGCGGTCCAGACAAAGCACTACGTGCAACTTCTGAAGCGCCACATCGTGAATGACCTGATCATAGGCCCGCTGCATAAAGCTCGAATAAATGTTGCAGAATGGAATCATGCCCTGCGTGGCCATCCCTGCAGAGAAGGTAACCGCATGCTGCTCCGCTATGCCTACGTCAAATGCACGATCAGGCATGGCTTCCATCATGAACTTCAATGAGCAGCCTGAAGGCATCGCCGGTGTGACGCCGACAATCTTCTCATTCTTTTCAGCAAGTTCGATGATGGTATGGCCGAAGACATCCTGAAACAGCGGTGGCTGTGGATTTCTCGGCACCACCTTTACAATCTCACCGGTGTCTTTATTGAACAATCCGGGCGCGTGCCATTTGGTTGGAGAGCCCTCTTCGGCTGGTTGGTAACCTTTGCCCTTTTTGGTTACGCAGTGCAGGATTTTGGGACCCGGGATGTCTTTCAGGTCGCGCATTACTTTCACCATGTAATCCACATCGTGTCCGTCGATCGGACCGAAATACCTCCACTTGAGGGATTCGAAAAGATTACTCTCCTCGATGAGTGAGCCTTTGAGCGACTCCGAAATCTTGTGTACGATCGCCTGCGCACTTGGGCCGAAGTGAGAAATCTTGCCGAGCATATTCCACACTTCATCTTTCACCCTGTTGTAGGTGTGGCTGGTGGTGATGTCAGTGAGATACTCCTTCAGTGCGCCGACATTGGGGTCGATGCTCATGCAGTTATCATTGAGCACCACAAGAATATTTGCATCGGCGGTGCCGCCGTGGTTCAGTGCCTCGAACGCCATACCGGCAGTCATGGCCCCATCGCCGATCACAGCCACCACCTGACGGTCTTTTTCCTGTTTGAGTTTGCTGGCCACTGCCATTCCCACAGCGGCAGAGATGGACGTGCTGCTATGGCCTACACCGAGCGTGTCGTACTCACTTTCGCTGCGCTTGGGAAATCCGCTGATGCCTTTGTATTTTCTGTTCGTGTGAAAGACATCCCTGCGCCCCGTGAGGATCTTATGTCCATAAGCCTGGTGACCAACATCCCAGATCAGCTGGTCATAGGGTGTGTTGAACACATAGTGAAGTGCTACCGTCATTTCCACTACTCCCAGGCTGGCGCCGAAGTGCCCGCCTTTTTCAGAAACAATGTCCACGATGTACTGTCGCAGTTCATTGCAGAACTGGGGGAGCTGGTCTTCCGTAATCTGCTCGCGCAGGTCCGAGGGATAAAGCACCTTGGAGAGGAGCGGTCCGGGGGTATATGGATTTGACATTGGCAGTTGAAGATAAACGAGGGAAAAACACCCCGATCCTCGCAAAGTTCGGCAATAACAAGGAACCGGTGCTGTGAAAAATACTATTCAGACATTCAGGCGCTGATCAGCGCGAGAGCCGCTTCCAGAATCTCCCTTCCGTCGGTGTTTTCGAGCTCATAATCTGAGGCACGCTCAGGGTGTGGCATCATGCCGAATACGTTCTTCTTCGCATTCGCAACGCCGGCGATGTTATTGAGCGATCCGTTCGGATTTGCTTCATCTGTCACCTCCCCGGTTTCCGTGCAGTAGCGGAAAAGCACCTGATCATTGTCCTCGATGCGCTTCAACTCATCAGCAGAGGCATAGAAGTTTCCTTCGCCGTGAGCCATCGGAATTTTATACGCTTTCGAGCGATCCAGCGAAGAAGTCAGGATGGTTGATTTTGACACCGGAGTCAGGTACACATTTTTACAAATGAATTTCCTGCTGGTATTGTGCAGAAGCGCTCCCGGAAGCAGCCGGGCCTCGGTGAGGATCTGAAATCCGTTGCAGATTCCCATCACATAACCGCCTTTGCCGGCGTGAGCCACGACTTCATTCATGATGGGGGAAAAGCGGGCAATCGCTCCGCTGCGCAGGTAATCCCCGTAAGAGAAGCCACCCGGCACAAACACAAAATCACAACCCTGAAGGTCGGTGTCCTTATGCCACAGTTTCACCACGTCCTGATGAAGAATACCACCGAGGGTGTACACGAGGTCTTCATCACAATTGCTACCAGGGAAAACAACAACGCCGAATTTCATGGATCAGATTTTCTGTGTCAAAGGTACAAGAGGCCTGCGTACTGAACGATGCATAATGCGGATGAAATCAGCCACGCGTAAAAGACAAACGGAGCGAACAACGAATAGCGGTAATGCGCATACCATATCCCGGTGACCAGCGAAAAGGGCACCAGCAGGGCGGTGAGATTCCATACGCCGGTGTATTTCGCGCTGGCTGTAACGGTTAAAAAGAAGAATATCAGGAATACCAGAAACACCCCGGCGAGATTGCGCGCCTTGTTCGTGGCGCGTTCAGTCGGGAAAAGCAGGCGGGGTAATCCGAGCGCAAGAGACGACGCCATGAGGATCAGCAGAATTCTGAATACAATCGGATATTCCACCCAAACCGTCCACCACACTGCGTCGCGCTGCCACTCGAAAAGCCATAGGCGGCCGGTGTTATCAATCAGGTATAGGACTGCCGCCCACCACACAAACGGAGAAACAAAGGCGAGTGCGCTCACGGCGTACTCCCGCCATGAAAAGGGACGGAGAAAGATAATGCTCACCCAAATCGCAATACCCAATGCGAGAAAAGGCGGATAGCATAGCGCTGCACAGCCTAACCAGAACCCGCCCCGGAAATACTCCGGGAGCGCCCGTGCTTGCCTGCTCACACGCATGACCGCATCAATTCCCGCAATGGCACACACATTCGCCAGCAGCACATTCAGACTGAAATCCCGCTGAAGCAGTACTACGGCGGAGATGGTATAAATAAAGCCGGGGATGTAAACTGCGGAAGGATAGAACTCATGCCGATTGAACAGCACATTCACCCGCAGTGCCCCGAGGCTTACCAGCAGCCATGCTACCGTCACCGGGCCGAACTTCCATTGGTATAAAAAGGCGAACCACTCCGGAGCCGGATGACCGATTGCCGGCGCCTCCGGTGCGGGGAGGAAAACGAAGGGTAAAAGTCCCGCCGCCGCCAGCACGGGCAACGAAATCAGCAAGAGGGGCTGACTGGACGTGTAGAGGCGGAGGAGCATGGGTGGTCAGACGGTGCGACAAAAATGCGGCTCAGAAGTTCCGTAGAGTGCACGAATTGCTATTTTTGTCCCACAATTTTTCAAAGATGAACCTGCAAAGCATTCTTTATCCAATCGCCGATTTCCTCACCTGGACCTTTGAACACCTGCTCGTGCCTATCGCGAACGGTTTCAACTGGCTCTGCATCGCCGGCGGATTTGTAGGTATTGCCATCTGGCTCCGCATGCAGAAGCGCTTCACCCAGAAGGCTGAGCGCGAAGGCGGCATCATCTGATTATTTACCTTTTCTTCCGAGCGCCTCGAGATCCGCACCGATATCCTTGCGGAATGTCTTGCCTGCGTAGTTCACCCGTTGCACATTGAAGTAAGACGCCAGCAGTGCGTCGTGAGCGTCAGAGCCCATTGAGGTAACCGCGAGAACCCTTCCGCCTGCCGTGACCACTTGCTCGCCGGAGAGTTTCGTGCCTGCATGAAATACCATGCTTCGCTCGTCCACCTCAGCAAGTCCATTGATCTTTTTCCCTTTTTCGTAATCGCCCGGATAACCGCCTGACACCAGCATCACGGTAGCGGCAACGCGATCATCCACTTCCAGATCTGTTTCCGAAAGCGTGCCATTGGCCGTGCTTTCGAGCAGATGCAACAAATCAGATTTGATGCGCGGGATCACCACTTCTGTTTCGGGATCGCCCATGCGGCAGTTGTATTCGATGACGTAAGGATCGTGTCCCACTTTGATCAGACCGAAGAAAATGAATCCGTTGTAGCGGATGCCTTCGGCGCGCAGGCCTTTCATAGTTGGGATGATGATCTGGCTTTCGATTTTATCGAGAAATTCCGGAGAGCAGAACGGCACGGGCGATACTGCCCCCATTCCGCCGGTGTTCGGACCGGTGTCACCTTCTCCGATGCGCTTGTAGTCCTTTGCTTCTGGCAGAATCTTGTACGAATCGCCATCGGTGAGGATAAACACCGAGCACTCAATTCCTTTCAGAAACTCTTCGATCACCACAGTCTCCCCTGCTGCCCCGAATTTGCCGTTGGAAAGCATTTCGCGAAGTTCCTTCGCGGCTTCCTTTTTGTCTTCCAGAATAAGCACACCCTTACCTGCTGCCAGCCCATCGGCCTTGAGCACGTATGGCGCTTTGAGTGTATCCAGAAATGCAATGGCCGCATCCACCTCACCGGCGCCGAACGCCTGATAGCGTGCGGTCGGGATACCGTGACGCGCCATGAATGCTTTCGCGAATGACTTGCTGCCCTCGAGTTGCGCCGCAGCGGCGTCCGGACCGATGATTGCTACCTTGGCGAGCGCTTTATCGCTGCGGAAAAAATCCACGATACCCGCCACGAGCGGGCCTTCCGGACCGACCACCACGAGATCGATCTTGTTCTCCAGCACACATTTTTTCACCGCCTTAAAATCCTCGGGATTCAGGCTGATGTTGGTGCCCAGTGCAGCGGTTCCCGCATTGCCGGGGGCGATGAAAAGACCGGAGAGCAAAGAACTTTGGGCGATTTTCCAGGACAGGGCATGTTCCCGTCCGCCTGATCCAAGGACCAGTACATTCATGGTGTAGTGTTTTGGAATGCAAAGAAACGGAATGTGCAGGCCGCAGAGAGAATCGGTTGAGGGCACTAAATATGAACATTGACGGTCCGCTATTCCGTTGCGGCACCTGACTCAATCGCCGCTTCTTTCATCGCCTTTCTGATGCGTCGCTTGCGCATCCACTCGAGTAGTGTGCGGCAGATGACGATGGCGGTCACCACAGCCACGGACATGTTTGGTGTAACTCCCATGGTGAAAAGTATCATCACCACCATTACCGGCACAAACATCAACGAACTCGCGGCATAGGAAGCATAAGCCACAAAGGCAGTCTCTCCTATTTTAGCAAACTGACGGTAGTTCTCCTGCTGCACGAAAAACACGCCGATGGCGTAAAGTCCGACATCAAAGTAGGGCTCAAAAATCTGAATCAGCCGCTTATTCTGCAGATCAAACAACCCGGTGGCGCTCACGGCAGCAGCGACCCACGGCGTGACCAGCAGCGTCATGACCACCAGGCCGACCAAATTCACCACCACACTTTGCCATTGTTCATTGCGCGACATGTAGAGGATAAATCCCGTCATCACACCGATCATTTCCAGATAATACATGCCCACGATCCTCACAGGACTCCAGCCGAGGTACATGACTCCCAACACGAGGATACCGTCAATAACCAGTGTGAGCCACACGCGGCGGTCGAGCTTGCCAATGAGGGGGAGATTCATGACCGAAAAATACAATTACCAATACACCCTTACCAACCGGAGCCTTTAGCCACCGTTTGCCCGAGCGGCCATTTTTGTCTATCTTTGCCCCGCTTTAGGCACTGAATAAACGACGGGAGAGGGGTCAAAAGCCCCTCTTTTTATTGCCCGCAAGTGTGATTCTGCGGCCTGAGCAGGTGAATATCATGATTACTGAATCGCGCGTACGGGAACTCGCAGAAGAGAAAATCGAAGGCACTGACCTGTTCATTGTTGACATCTCGGTGAAGCCGGGCAACAAGATTGAGGTATTGCTGGACCGCGACAGCGGACTGACGATTGACGACTGCAAGAAACTCAGCCGCCACATTGAAAACGGCCTCGACCGGGAGACAGAAGACTTTGCGCTTGACGTGTCTTCACCGGGAGTGGGAAAGCCATTCAAGGTGCGCCGCCAGTACTTCAAAAACGTGGGGCGCCCGGTGAAGGTGACCACGGTGGAAGGACAGGAAGTGGAAGGTGTGATGGAGCGTGCAGACGAATCAGGCATTACGGTAATGACCGAACAGAAAGTGGAGGTGCCGGGCAAAAAGGGCAAGAAAAAAGCCCAGATTCCGGTGGATCTGACTTTCGAAAACATACGGGAAACCAAACTTGTGATCAGTTTCAAATAAACTCTCTTTTCGCGATGAAAGGCGTAAATCTGGTGGAGTCCTTTGGTGAATTCAAGGACTTCAAAAACATCGACCGGGAAACCATAACCAACATCCTGGCCGACGTATTCCGCAACATGATCATCAAGCGCTGGGGCGCTGATGACGGCTTTGATATTGTCATCAATGCCGAGCGCGGTGACCTCGAAATCTGGCGCACCCGGGAAGTTGTTCCCGACGGTGAGCTCGACGACGAAGTGGCGCAAATTGAAGTGAGCATGGCGCAGAAAGTGGTTCCTGATCTCGAAGTGGGTGAAGAACTCATTGAAGAAATCAAGATTGAAGATTTCGGTCGCAGAAACATCCTTGCCATGCGTCAGAATCTCGCAGCACGCATCCAGGAGCTGGAGAAAGATCACATCTACCAGAAGTACAAGGAGCGCGTGGGTGAAATCATCACCGGCGAAGTATATCAGGTATGGAGGAAAGAAATCCTCGTCCTCGACGACGAAGACAACGAGCTTATTCTTCCGAAGGATCAGCAGATTCCTTCCGACCACTACAAGAAAGGAGATACCATCCGTTCAGTGGTGTACAAGGTGGACCTCCGCAACAACAGCCCGCAGATCATCCTGAGCCGCACGGCTCCTGAGTTCCTGGAGAAGCTGTTCGAACAGGAAGTGCCTGAAGTATTCGACGGACTGATCACCATTAAGAAGATTGTCCGCGAGCCGGGTGAGCGCGCAAAAGTGGCAGTAGAAAGCTACGACGACCGCATTGATCCGGTAGGAGCATGCGTGGGTATGAAAGGATCGCGCATCCACAGCATCGTGCGTGAATTGCGCAACGAGAATATCGACGTGATCCAATACACCACGAACGATCAGTTGTTGATCAGCCGTGCACTTGCTCCGGCCAAAATCAGCAGCATCAACCTCGACCGCGAAAACGCGAAGGCCGATGTATTCCTGAAGCCTGATCAGGTGTCACTGGCCATCGGAAAAGGCGGACACAATATCCGTCTGGCGGGTCGTCTGACCGGATTCGACATTGATGTATACCGCGAAACAGAAGCGGATATTGATGATGTGGATCTCGACGAATTTGCAGATGAAATTGACAGCTGGATCATCGATGAGCTCAAGGCCATCGGATGTGATACTGCCCGCTCTGTGCTTGACATCCCCAAGGATGACCTGGTGAAGCGCACAGACCTGGAAGAGGAAACCATCTCGGAAGTGCTCCGCATTCTCCGTGAAGAATTTGAATAAGCAGGAGTGGTCCGCAACCCGGGATCACAGAAAGCGAAAAAAGGGTTAGCTTGCCGGACCGACTGAATTGGCCGGCGTTGAAAAGAACATGACAGATAAGACCATACCCAGTCGTTTAGGAAAAGCTGCAGCTACGCTCAATGTCAGCAAGGACACCATAGTGGACTTTCTGAAAAAGAAAGGCGTAGTCGTGGAGAATAACCCTATGGCCAAACTTGAGCCAGAGGTGTATCAGATGCTGCTGGACGAATTTGCCTCTGACCAGCAGGCGAAAGAGAAGACTGAAGCCGTTGCGAGCAAGATCCGCGAGGCACGTGAGACCATTACCCTTGAGGACAAGAAAAAAGGCCGCAGCGGAACGCGTGAGGAAGAGGAGCCCGAGATTGACCTGACCCAGTTCAAGCGTCAGAAGGAAGCTCCTAAAAAAGCACCTGCTGCTGAGCCGGCACCTGAACCCGTGGCTGAACAGCCCGCACCGGTTGCTCAGACCGAAGAGGTAAAGGCCGAACCCGCGGAGGAAGCTCCGAAGAAATCCACCCGGAAGAAGACAGCTAAAGCGGAGGACGAACAGCCCGCCGAAGAGCCTGCAACAGAAGTGAAAGAAGAGCGCACCAACGAAGTAAAAGTCGTTGGCAAAATCGATCTCGATGCGCTGTCGAAGCCCAAAGCAAAAGGACGCGGCAAGAAAAAAGACGAGCCTGCAGAGGTCACCCCCGAGGCGGCAACGCCGGTGGCAGCAGCCGCTCCGGCAGAGACTGCGGAACCCGAAGTGACCGCGGAAGCGGAAATTCCGGCAGCAGCAGCACCAGAGGAAAAGGAGCTCATCCGCGTGAAAGTAGAGAAGCTCGCAGGTACCAAGATGATTGGTAAAATCGATCTTCCTACGGCTCCGGAAAAGAAGAAAGACAATGCGGCTGCAGACGACAAAGAAAAACGCAAGCGCAAGCGCGTTTCAAAGGTGGACATCAACCGCCAGCAGGAAATTGACCGCAGGCAAAACCGCAATAAACCCGCTGCTCCTCAGGCTCCGAAGCCGGAGGTAAATGAGCAGCAGATTCAGAATCAGATTCGCGAAACACTGGCGAAGCTTCAGGGTGGTGGTAAGTCCAACCGCTCTAAAAACCGCCGCGACAAGCGCGATACCGTAGCGCGCAGACAGGAAGAGCAGATGCAGCGCGAACTCGAAATGAGCACAGTACTCAAGCTCACCGAGTTTGTAACCGTGTCAGAGCTCGCGAACATGATGAACCGCCAGCCCACCGAGATCATTCAGGTGTGCATGCAGCTGGGCATCTTCGCATCGATCAACCAGCGTCTGGATGCAGAAACGCTGCACATTATCGCGGAGGAATTCGGATTCCAGATTGAATTTGTAAGTGCCGAAGTAACCGAAGCGGTACTCGAAGAAGAGGATCGTCCGGAAGACATGGTTCCGCGTCCACCGGTAGTGACCGTAATGGGACACGTTGACCACGGTAAGACCTCTCTCCTCGACTTCATCCGCAATGCCAATGTGGTGGCTGGTGAGGCCGGAGGAATCACACAGCACATTGGTGCATACAGTGTGCAATTGCCAACCGGTAAAAAAATCACCTTCCTCGATACCCCGGGTCACGAAGCATTTACTGCGATGCGTGCCCGCGGTGCTCAGGTCACTGACCTTGCAATCATTGTGATTGCCGCGGATGACAGCGTGATGCCTCAAACCAAGGAAGCCATCAGCCACGCTCAGGCAGCTGGTGTGCCGATGATCTTCGCCATCAACAAGGTAGATAAGGAAGGCGCAAATCCTGATCGCATCCGCGAACAGCTCGCGGCGATGAACATTCTCGTGGAAGAATGGGGAGGTAAATACCAGAGCCAGGAAGTTGCAGCGAAGAAGGGACTCAACATTGACAAGCTGCTTGAGAAAGTGCTGCTCGAAGCAGAACTCCTGGAACTCAAAGCCAATCCGAATAAACGTGCAGTAGGAACAGTCATTGAATCCTCGCTCGACAAAGGGCGTGGATATGTCACTACTCTTCTTGTATCCGGCGGTACACTTCGCGTGGGAGATCCGATTCTCGCGGGACAGTGGAGCGGTCGTGTGAAAGCGATGTTCAATGAGCGCGGACAAAAAATCGTAGAGGCCGGTCCGGCCACACCGGTTTCGCTGCTCGGATTTGAAGGCGCGCCGAATGCCGGTGATAAGTTCTACGTGATGGAAGACGAGCGCGAAGCCCGGGCTATCTCCACCAAGCGTCAACAGCTCCAGCGTGAGCAGAGCGCCCGCACGAAGAAGCACCTCACGATTGAAGAAATCGGAAGGCGTATTGCACTCGGAGACTTCAAGGAACTCAACCTCATTGTGAAAGGTGACGTGGACGGATCTGTAGAAGCGTTGACCGATTCATTGCAGAAACTGTCTACTGAAAAGATACAGGTGAATATCATTCACAAAGGCGTCGGACAAATCTCCGAATCCGATGTGTTGCTCGCCTCAGCGTCTGATGCGATCATCGTGGGCTTCCAGGTTCGCCCGAGCCCGAGCGCGCGCAAACTGGCAGAGACCGAAGAAATTCAGATCAAGCTCTACTCCATCATTTACAAGGCGATCGAAGAGATCAAAGAAGCGATGGAAGGCATGCTCTCCGCGAAAATCGAAGAGCAGATTACCGGTACTGCAGAGATCCGCGATGTATTCAAGATTACCAAAGTGGGTACCGTTGCAGGTTGCTTCGTACTCGATGGTAAGATCACCCGCAACAGCAAAGTGCGCGTAATCCGCGACGGTATCGTGATTTACACCGGCGACCTCGGATCACTCAAGCGCTTCAAGGATGATGTGAAAGAAGTGGTGAAAGGCTACGAGTGCGGATTGAACGTCGAGAAGTTCAACGACATTAAAGTCGGCGACCTTGTAGAAGCGTTTGAAGAGGTCGAGGTGAAGCAGACGCTGTGATGAAGCAGCTGCCAAACATGATTACGCTGGGGAATCTGCTCTGCGGATCAGCGGCGGTGGTGCTGGCAATGCGTGGCCATTCAGGGGCACTGGAGCAAGCGGGATTGCTCATTTTTTTCGCCGCCATACTCGATTTTTTCGATGGAATGGTCGCGCGCCTGGTTGGTGCGGACTCGGCAATGGGGCGAGAACTTGATTCACTCGCCGATGTAGTTTCTTTCGGTCTGGCACCTTCCGTACTTGTGCTTTCCTCATCGGGCGCCATGGATCACACCAGTCCCGTGCTCTGGCTCATTCCCTTTTTACTTGTAATCGGCGCGGCTTGGCGACTCGCGCGGT
The DNA here is from genome assembly GCA_046336655.1 of Flavobacteriales bacterium. Lineage (GTDB taxonomy): Bacteria > Bacteroidota > Bacteroidia > Flavobacteriales_D > Sanyastnellaceae > CANGTU01. Next base: position 19,203 of record JBKDGH010000176.1, read on the forward strand.
TTAACATCGATACTGAACAAACGGTCTACTTCAAAGGATTACCCGCACCAGCCAACGGCATTTTCTGGGCCTCGGCGGTGCTGTGGCATGACACACCATCAGAGGCAAGCGTGTCCTCAATTTCGGTTTGGGGCAGCCAATTGCCTTCAGGGACTTTGGCCATGGCAACGCAACAACCAGAAGTATGGTGGCTGGCCGGATGCTTCTTGTTCTTCGTTCTGATGGTAAGTAAGTTGAAACTCCTCAACTTCAAACCCAAAGGACTGGGCTGGAAAGGCAATGAATCGCGCTACGTCATTCTTGCAGGCAGCGTGATTTCCCTCGCAATTTGTCAAATCGTTTTCAGCAGCCTGTATGCAGGGATTGTGCTCTCCTTACTTTTGTACCTCATTGTTTCGCTCATCCATTATTACATTCTGAAACCCCATGAAATTCAAAGCAGAAATTGACGTCATGCCGATCGAGGCTCTTTTGGATCCTCAGGGCAAGGCCGTTACCCAGTCCATGAAAAACCTCGGTCTGAGCCGGATCACTCAGGTGCGCATCGGCAAGCACATGACCCTGCATGTGGATGCAGCTGATCAGAAAGAGGCAGAAAGCCTCGTTGATCAGGCCTGCAAAAAACTTCTCTGCAACGAGATCATGGAGTTCTATCGCTTCACTGTATCCGAGGCATAACGGTAATCAACTACTGAATAAAAAAGGCCGGTCCAAGCAGACCGGCCTTTTCATTTGTATTCAACGTGCTTATGGTTGGATCACCCACTTCACGTGAAGGTCGGTATCTACTCCGTAAACCCTGACAGTGTACAAACCCGAGGCAAGATCAAGCATCAGTTGACGATTCAGTGATCCGCTGGTCTCAGTGATCAGTTTTTCCTGATGCACGATTCTTCCCATCTGGTCAACCACCTCTATGGCATATTGTCCGGTGTCCATGCGAATCAGCGACAGATTCACCATTCCGTCCCTGGAAGGATTTGGGTACACTGTAAGTTGCGGATACTCCGGGGAATCCTGGCTCAGAAGCACTTGCTCATTCTGCGTTATTGCACTGGACGTTCCCAACACCTGCAGACACCTCGGAACGGTGCTCCAGGTGCCAAAGCTTCCATTTGAAAATACCGGTCGGATCTGCACATCGTACGTAGCGCCGGGTATTGGCGCCACCTGAGTAAGGCTGATGAACCGATTCACGGGAGGACTTGAAAACACAGGGCCATAATCCACATCCATCACAGGTGCGGTTTGCTTAAACCGCCACTGATAATAAGCCGATCCGCATATCCAGCGGTTCGCTGCGATCAAAGCATTGAGCGGCTTTGGTCCATTGCTGCAGCGGTCAGTTTCACGCAATTCTACCACCTGATGGGCAGCCATCGAAATCACACACGCATTGGGTGTGGCAATTGAAATAAGCTCGGATGTACCCGCTCCATCAGCCAGCGCGTAGTTGGCGGTGAGTGAAACGGTATAGCTCCTCTGAGGAATCAGCTGTCCAACCGGAGCGATGGTGATTCCGGAAGACGATGAATAGCTGAATGATTCACCAGTCCCTGTATCGGTGAACAGGAAATCATAGGACTGTGCACCCACGAATACCGCCTTGAAATAACTGCACATCGTGTACGGGCCCGGGCCGGAGTTACACGCCGTGGAACGAAGGCGCTGCGCGCAGATTGTGAAATCACCGGATGACACTCCGGAATCCACATTGCGCACCGAGATAAAATAGGTTTGTCCGGACACCAGCGGCATCGCAGAAGTGTAATAGTTCAACAGCTCATTGCCGGAAGAAGCCAGTGCATTTTCGACGGCCAATACGTTACCTGCCACATCCTGCAGTTCCACCAACACGTTCACCGCCGGGGAAGAAACCACTATACGCACGCCCGGTGAATTGGCCACAAAGCGGTACCACACATCTTCTCCGGTAGTTACGCTGCTGGTGGATTCCGATGAAACAGTAGCGTTGACCACGGTCCCACTTACTGGATTGCATGTTCCGAAAGGTGCAACAGAAATCAGTTGAGCATTGTTGCGTAGGTCATTGGGCGGACCGGGACAAGGAGCTACTTGAATAGTAACCTGAGCGCGGGAACCACAATTCAAATCATTGTCCACAACCACTTCAACGGTGGATGTGATATTCGCTGTTATATTGACCGAATTAGCGTTCGGTGCAACGGGGTCCCATTCATAGTTCACCTGTCCGGCCGGTGATGCGGTGAGGACAACCGTCTCACCTGGACAGGCCTGTGTAGAACTTGCAGACAATGCCGCAGTGAAATTTCCATCCTGAACCACCACCGGCTCCGTCCATTCCACAAAGCCGAAGGTGAGAGACTGGCGACGACAGCGATACACCTGACCGGTCGTCACATTATCCACCCACACCTGCTGGCCTATTGCGCCGGGTATTGGAACAAATGAAGAGAGCGGACAATCGGCGGTACCACAATCCGACACCATCCACTGGTTAAGAATATCTCCCTCACTATCCAGATCAATCAGGTGAAGGAATATGCGATTCGTTTCCTGACATACTACAGGACTGCTCGAGAACGCGCCGCTCGAAGGCGGGGAACAGCCACATGCGGGTGATTTCGTGACTGTGATATCCTGGCTGTAGGAAGATACGAAGGGCTCTCCGGTAACAAGGTCCACGCCTTCCACTGTATGGGTAATGCTGTACGTGCCTCCTGCCTGATAGTAGTGCACGGGGCTGTCTGCAGTGCTTGTCAATCCGTCGCCAAACGACCACGTACGCGCACTCATGGACACTGTGGAAGGAATCGGAACAGGATTCAACGTGACAGAAGTTCCGGAGTAATTAAATCCAAAACGCGCGGTGCCATTCCCACCGCCGCCACCCGGAGGAGGTGGGGGAACAGCGCACAGCACTTTTACACGCTTACAGAATTGCACTTTCTGAAACTTGCTGCAATAGGCCGTCAGACATACCGTATAAATTCCACTGCCCGTGTAACAATGCGTGACATTCGGACCTGTGGCGATGTTGCCATCTCCAAAACTCCACACATAGAATAATGAACTGCACGGACCGCCGGGGAGAATAGCAGAAGCAGTCACACAGCAGTTGCTCGATGACACGTTGATACCCGTCGGCAGACAACACGGAGGAGTGCAAGACACCGTAACCTGCTTGCAAACCTGATGATAGGTAACTGTGCCATTCGCATCAATGCAACAATCATAATGGCATACGGTGTAGGTGCCGGAGCCCGGGAAGCAGAAAGAAGTCACATCTCCGGCCAGTACCGAGCTCACATTTCCAAACACCCATGACTCACAACCATTTGGATTGCCTTCCGGGGTGAGGTCAACGAAATTCACGCAACATCCGTTTACCGTGAAGCTGAAATCTGCATCGAGGGGGCATGGAGGCGGACACACCACGTTGATGGTCTGACACTCTTCATCGCGGCAATCCACGCCGACGCCACCCACCGCGCAATCCGAGTAACAAACGGTATAGGTTCCATTTATACCGAAGGGAAACGTAACTGTTGATCCTGGACCTGAATACAGCACATTATTCGACACATCAGTAATGGTGAATGACGGGCATAATCCCGGATTGTTTGCGGTGAACGTATAGGCGCAGCCGGTGGTACCCGGGGTCGTGGTGAAAGAGACATCCACCGAACAGTTATTGCATTGTTGCACTAATGTGGTCGTCGGAGTCTGGGAATACACTCCTGGAGTGATGACGTAAGTGGTGAGTTGGTGATTCGAAGGCCACTCTGTGATGTTAATGGGAATCGCGGCAAATTGCGGATCAACCCATGCACAGCTATCCTTTCCGTTGAAATACGGATGTACGAGATAATTCTCACTTTCCGGTCCATTATCCTCAAACGCCGCGAGAGCAATCTCATTCACGGCGAGTTGTCCGAACAACTTAGGATAATAAATCCGCGGCTGACCGCCTGTCTGATACGTATCAAAAATGCTGGTGTTCGGCGTATAATTGGTCGATTGAACCGGGTAGGCATACTTCGATTGAAAGTTATCTACTGTTTGCGTAAAGTCTTTTTCATATCGAAAAGAAAATGGAAAAGTACCGGAAGTGGATCCGTCAGTCTGATTCAACCCGTATCCCGAGATAATCACCACATTTCCTGCACAGGTTGCCCCGAATTCATACAGATAATAATCAGGAGTGTTGGCAGAAAGATAGCGTGTCTTCGCTGGAATCAATGAACCCGAACCCTGAGAGAATGCAATGAATCCGCCGCCATCGGTTTGAGAGTGATTGGTCAGTTGATACAACTCATTGGGTGAGTCATCGTA
>JBKDGH010000177.1:0-2063 GCA_046336655.1 Flavobacteriales bacterium
TCCCGGCGACTGGACGCTCATCATCTGGAACCGGTGGGGGACAGAATTATTCCGCACTGATGATATCACTTCCGGATGGAGTGGCGAGGATGCGTCAGAGGGCACGTATTATTGGCTGGCCGAGCCGCGCAACGGTCAGCAAGGCAAAGCCATCTCCGGCTACGTGGCGCTGGTGAGATAGATTCAGGGTCATGCAGCCCGGAAAGGTGTTGGGCCATTTTTTTTCCTTCATATCATCTGGTTTAATCCGGATTATCCAGTCGGTTTTATCGATGAGATTCAAAATGGTAAAGAAGACGAGTGCGCACGTTTCGGGCGCGGAAGCGCAGTCACCCCCACGGTGAGCAGCCGAAACGAGCAAGTACGAGAATTGGAAGGCGTTTTGAATCGGAATAGAAATTCGACTGCAGAATCCGGGTTTGATGCGTTGAAATACTCCCCACGGGAATGGTGTCACGCGCATGCCTCAAATGTCTGGAGGCAGTAGGTTTCCGGTTTCATGTGATTTTTTCTTTTTCATGCAACCATCAGAATCATGATGAGTTCTTAGTGTTATACAAATGCATCTATCCGAATCTGAAAAGAAACAGGTCCATTGGAATAATGCAATTTGCCTCGTTTCGGAGATGATGAAGCAGGAAGTGTGACAAAAAAATGAATACGCGAAGCAAGGAAGTTTTTAAAGGATTTTATGACCCCACGGAGGTCTGTTTTTCGATTCTCTCCAGTGATTTTACTAACCATATGTTCCAACCCAAACACAATTTACCAGGCCCCTCTGTCCTCACTCAAGGGCCCGATGCAGTGCGCGCTGTCCTCATTCAATTAAGTCTCTTTTTCGGTATGCTGCTGATAGCTCACGGGGTGTGTGCTCAGGAGATTTGTAACAACGGCGTGGATGATGATGGTGATGCGCTCATTGATCTGAATGATACTGCGGATTGCGAATGTGGAGTTGCGCTGAATGAGGTGATTCCCAATCCTTCATTTGAGGAATTTGACTGTGTGCCCAATTTCTTCACTCAGATGAATTGTGCTGAGAATTGGGTGCAGGCAACGTCGGGTACAAGTGATTTCTACCTGAATTCCAATGGAGGCTTTTGGACTCCTGTCATACCTGTCCCCGTGCCGGATGGTTCTGGTCTCTGTGGTTTTCACAGTTATGAGCAGGCCCTTGGAAACATAACGTATACTACCAACGAGTATATAGGTACATGTCTTCTTTCGCCAATGGAGGCTGGAGTTACCTACACCCTGCAAATGGATGTGGCTGGTATCGCCTGGAACAATTTTCAAAACGCGCTCGGCGATATTTTTTTCGGAGCTCTGGACATTACCCTGTTCGGGTCGGCTACTTGTCCGGCACCGAATGCAGACGCCTGGCTTATTCCAACAGATGCCGATCCGCTGAACTGGAAGTGCCCGGTGGGGGTGAATGACTGGGTCGAACTTGGTCATGCCAGTCACGCTGCCAATGGTTCATGGGAAACGATTACAATTCAGTTTACTCCTGATACGGATATCCAGGCCATCATGATCGGCGGGCCATGCGATATGCCCAATGATTTCACAATTGTGAATCCGGTTGTTCTGCCTTATTTCTACATTGATCACCTGGTATTGAGTTCCAACGCAGCCGTGTCTGATATCACCGCAGCCGGAGGTTTCTGTTCGGATGATGTTATCCTTACTGCCACTTTAACCGGTGGTGCTCCCGAGAGCTTCCAGTGGTATGCGGAGGGCATCGCGCTTGTGGAGCAAACTTCTGCTGAACTCGAGGTGTCTGCGCTGAACCTCAATCCCGGGGTGTTTCAGGTGACTATTGTAGATGAAGATGGAAACTGCTCGCAGGCTGAAATCCTTCTTGAAGAGCCTGGATTTGTTCAGCCAGCGCTCACAGTAGAACCTTCAACTGGTTGCGCACCTCTTACCGTGAATTTCTTCATTGAATCGGATCCCGCGAATCTGGCCTCGCAGAGTTGGGAATTTGGATTCAACGATGGCAGCAGCGATGCCCCCAATCCCACATTCACGTATACTGAACCGGGTTTCTACGATGTGAC
>JBKDGH010000178.1:0-33473 GCA_046336655.1 Flavobacteriales bacterium
AGTCTATTCCTACCGGAGTCGACCAGAAAAAATTGCTCAGTCTGGGTCGTGCTTTGAGCACGCTTCCTGAAGGAGAAAAATTCTTCCGCAAAAGTCAGAAGGTATTTGAAGACCGCCTGGCCATGCTCGAATCCGACAAGCTCGACTGGGGCATGGGCGAAATGCTTGCATACGCCACCCTTCTCAGCGAAGGACATCCTGTGCGCGTGAGCGGACAAGACGTGGAGCGCGGCACATTCTCCCACCGTCACGCCGTGGTAAAAACGGATGAAGACGCCGAAAAGGAATTCATCATGCTGAATATGCTCGGCGTTGAACAGGCGCCGTTCCGCATCTACAACAGCCTGCTCTCTGAGTACGGTGTACTCGGATTTGACTACGGCTATGCCTTTGGCACACCGCAAGGACTCACCATATGGGAAGCACAATTCGGCGACTTTAATAACGGTGCGCAAATCATGATTGATCAGTTCATCAGCGCAGCAGAAGACAAGTGGCGCACGATGAACGGAATTGTGATGCTTCTGCCGCATGGTTATGAGGGGCAAGGCTCCGAGCACAGCAGCGCGCGCCTTGAGCGTTTCCTGCAGTTGTGCGCGGAGTTGAATATGCAGATCTGCAATTGCACGACACCGGCCAACTTCTTCCACTTGCTGCGCCGACAGGTGAAAAGCGAATACCGCAAACCTCTCGTAGTATTTACACCGAAAAAACTGCTGCGCTACCCGAAAGCAGTCTCTTCCCTCAGCGAACTCGCCGCGGGATCATTCAGTGAATTGCTGGACGAGCCGGGAATCAGAGCCGCAGAGACGGAAGTACTCGTATTCTGCTCCGGAAAAGTGTATTACGATATTCTGGAAGAGAAAGAAAAACTCGGCGTAACCGACCAAATGGCCGTGGTGCGTATTGAGCAGCTTTATCCACTGCCTGAAATCCAAATCAGCGCTATGATGAAGCGGTATAAGAACGCATCGCGCGTTGTGTGGTGCCAGGAAGAGCCGGAAAATATGGGTGCATGGACCTATCTGCTGCGCACAGGCCTCGGCCGTGATATGCAGGTGGTATCCCTTCCGGCTTCTGCTTCGCCGGCCACCGGATCTCCTAAGGTGCACGAGCAACGCACCCGCGCTATGATGCACAAATTGTTTCAAAACGTTAAAGTGAACGCCTGACCAATCATTCCGACCTTCTATGGGAAAAATTGAAATGAAAGTGCCCTCACCGGGCGAATCCATCAGCGAAGTCATCATCGCCAACTGGCTCGTAAAAACGGGAGACTGGGTTGAAAAAGATCAGGTCATTGCCGAAGTGGATTCGGACAAGGCCACCCTCGAACTTCCTGCGGAAGAAGCGGGAGTTATTACGCTCATGGCCAATAACGGAGATACCGTGCAGGTAGGTGCTGTGGTGTGTCTGATCGATACTGATGCTGCGCGTCCGGCCGACACTGCACCAGTGGCTAAAAAAGCAGAGGTTGCCGCTCCGGCAGCGACACCAGCTCCTGCTCCTGCTCCCGCGGCGGTTGCAGCACCTCAAGCCAGTGCATCTCATGCCACCGGTCACCCCTCACCTGCTGCGGCAAAGCTGATGGCAGAGAGCAATATCACCGCCGCTCAGGTCAATGGCAGCGGTCCGGGCGGACGCATACTCAAATCCGATGTGCTTGCAGCAATCGCAGGTGGCATAGACATCTCAGGCGTGCCGGTGCGTGCCGGTGGACGGGAAGTGCGCCGCGAAAACATGACCAACCTCCGGAAGAAAATTGCCGAGCGTCTGGTTTCCGTGAAAAACACCACGGCCATGCTCACCACATTCAACGAGGTGAATATGAAACCCGTAATGGACCTCCGCGCGAAATACAAGGATGTGTTCAAAGAAAAACACGGCGTCGGACTAGGCTTTATGTCGTTCTTCACGAAGGCAGTGTGCGAGGCACTGTATCATTTTCCCGCAGTCAATGCACAGATTCAGGGCAATGAGATTGTGTTCCATGACTATTGCGATATCGGAGTGGCCGTTTCAACCCCGAAAGGCCTTATGGTCCCTGTGGTGCGCAATGCAGAGTCGCTTAGCCTGGCAGACATTGAGAAGTCCATTGGTGCTGTTGCGAAGAAAGCCCGCGAAGGAAAAATCACTGTGGATGATATGCAGGGTGGCACATTCACCATTACCAATGGCGGTGTGTTCGGTTCGATGCTCAGTACCCCGATAATCAATCCTCCGCAAAGCGCTATTCTGGGTATGCATAATATTGTGGAACGCGCAGTGGTGGAAAATGGTCAGGTAGTGGTGCGCCCGATTATGTATGTGGCACTCAGCTATGATCACCGCATCATTGACGGCCGCGAGAGCGTGGGCTTCCTGGTAAAAGTGAAGGAAATGCTCGAAAATCCGGAGCGCATGATCTTCGGAGGGAAGCCATCGGAGGAAGTCCTCCTAGGTTTGTAATACGTTTTCTAGTGATATCTGAAAGAGGGCCGCACAATGCGGCTCTTTTCATTTAACATAATCGCTATTTTATTTCTGTACCTTTCCCTCTCTGATGCCAATGCCATGACCAAATTCTTTGCACTCATTCTTCTTTCTATTCTGCTCACACCAGCGCTGTCTGCTCAAACCCTGTGCAACGGCAATGGAAATGTGGTGGTGTACTCCAACTACGACGGAGGACAACTCACCATTAACGTGGATCAGAACATACCCAATCTCAAAATCGGAATCTGCACCTATGAAGACTGTTCGGTGATCATTACCGGTCCGTTTGCGGGAAATGTCACTGCGGTGCGTTACGCCGGATTTCAGGGCGACAATGACCACTGCGGACTCGGGCTCGCGGGCACCACGGTGACGGGTGTGCCGTCCAACATCGTGACCGTCTTGTTTGCGCCACCGGCCTCGCAGAGTGACCCCAATGGCTATGGCAGCATCATTTGCGGCTACAGTTGTGGAACGGGAAATCAAGGCGGGTGCAATACGGCTACGCAAGTTGCCTCGTATTTCACGAGCGTCTTCGGAGGCACCCTGCGCTCGTACTACAGCATATACGGCTGTTGGCCGATGACCGCCTTCAACGTATCGAACGGGGGCAATTGCTGTCCGGGCACCTCCAACGTACCTGCCGCTTCTTTCATTGCCTCGGATACGAGCATCTGTCCGGGTGACTGCATCACTTTCACGAACACCTCCACAGGCAATCCCACAAGCTATGCCTGGAGTTTTCCGGGAGGCACACCATCCTCCTCCACCTCGGCCAACCCGGGCACCATTTGCTATGCAGCCGACGGCACCTATACCGCTTCTCTGACCGCTACCGGATCTGGAGGCTCAACTAATGCCCAGCAAGTCATCCAGGTAGGCCCGTGTGAAGTGCCCGGATGCACCTACGATCAGGCCGTTAACTTCAATCCGCTGGCTACTACGGACAACGGCACCTGCGTATTTGGTGACTGCGTGACGAACTGTCCGGCCGACCTCGATGGCAACGGCACAGTGGGCGTGGGCGACCTGCTTTTATTCATCGCGGCATTCGGCACGACATGTCCGTGAGTAAAGAGGTTAAAAAAATCACGGAAATACCTGTCGTTTCGCTTCTACGCGCCTAATTTTGCGCAACTCCGATAAACACGGAACAATTGCGTATGGATGCAACCGCACACCTCTGGGATTATCTCCCCATCGTAATCATGGCCGCAGTGGCTCTCGGCTTTGTGGTAACGGTAATGACCCTTACCCACATGGTCGGACCGCGCCGCAAGAATGCAATCAAAGACGATCCTTTTGAATGCGGAATACCCGTGCAGGGCAACGCGCGCACGCCTTTTTCCATCAAGTACTTTCTGGTCGCTATCCTCTTCGTACTGTTCGATGTGGAAGTGATTTTCATGTATCCCTGGGCGGTGAATTTCCGCGAGCTCGGAGTATTCGGTCTCTGGGAAATGTTCGCATTCATGGGACTGATGATCGTGGGGCTGGTGTACATCATCCGCCGCGGCGCACTGAAATGGGAATAACTGAACACCTGTTCTGAAAAGCGGTTTAAATACTGCACACTACACCAACACACGCACACATGAGTATACAGGTAGATATCCGACCCGAACATAAGCCGGAAGGCCTTGAAGGTTCTGGTTTTTTCGCCACCTCACTCGACAAGGCGGTGGGCCTCGCCCGCGCCAACTCGCTGTGGCCGTTGCCTTTTGCCACCTCCTGCTGCGGCATCGAGTTTATGGCTACCATGGCTTCGCACTATGACCTTGCACGATTCGGTTCCGAGCGCCTGAGTTTCTCACCGCGCCAGGCTGACCTGCTGATGGTGATGGGAACCATTTCCAAGAAAATGGGTCCGATCCTCCGTCAGGTGTACGAGCAGATGGCCGAACCGAAGTGGGTGCTCAGCATGGGCGCATGCGCCTCAACCGGCGGCATCTTCGACACGTACAGCGTGCTTCAGGGGATTGACCGCATCATTCCGGTGGATGTGTACATTCCCGGCTGCCCGCCGCGTCCTGAGCAGGTGCTCGACGGCATCCTGAAGATTCAGGAGCTCGCGAAGAATGAAGGGGTGAACCGCCGCAAATCACCCGAGTACAAAGCAATGCTTGAACAATACGGATTATCCTGATGCATCATCCCCATTCACCCCGCGTATTTCCAGGAGCTCAGGAGCTTCATGACGAAGTACGCGCATTCCTCGACCAGCGCTTCCCCGGAGCAGTAGTATCGAGCCAGCTCGATTACGACTTCCCGGTATTTGTGGTGGAAAAGGCACAGGTCATTGACATTATTGCGGCACTGAAATCCGATGCTGCAATGGCTTTTGGATTCCTCACCACAATGTGCGGCTTGCACTTCCCTGACAACAAGGGAGCAGAGTTTGCGCTGATGTACCAGCTGCACAATATGCCCGCTAACAAGCGTATTCGCCTGAAAGTATTCATGGCGGCCAATGACATTGAAATGCCTACACTTACTAACCTCTGGCCTACGGCCAATTGGATGGAGCGCGAGGCATTTGACTTCTTCGGCTTCCGTTTCAAAGGCCACCCTGACCTGCGCCGCATCCTCAACATGGATGAAATGACGTACCATCCTCTGCGCAAGGAATATGCATTGGAGGATGCAAGTCGTCATGACAAAGAAGACAAGTATTTCGGCAGATAATTTCGCTTACACGCACAATGGCAACACCCAATCATATCGGTCAGGCATTAGCACCCACTGCGCAGGCCATCGAAGACAAGGATTACAGCATCCTCAACCTCGGTCCTACGCACCCTGCTACGCACGGCATTTTTCAGAACATCCTTAAAATGGATGGCGAAATAATCCGTCATGCTGATCCCACCATCGGATACATTCACCGGGCTTTTGAAAAACTTGCCGAGCGTCGACCTTACGCGCAGATCACACCGATTACTGACCGTCTGAACTATTGCTCGTCTCCCATCAACAACATGGGATGGCACATGACAGTAGAGAAGCTGATCGGATGTGACGTGCCAAAGCGTGCGCAGTATCTCCGTGTGATCATCATGGAGCTTGCGCGCATTGCCGATCACATCGTGTGTGACACGGTGATTGCGGTGGATACAGGAGCCATGACCGGCTTTCTGTACCTCTTTCAGTGGCGTGAGAAGATTTACGAGATCTATGAAGAAGTATGCGGTGCGCGCCTTACCACCAACATTGGCCGCATTGGAGGAATGGAACGCGACTTTTCAGAAACCGCATGGCGCAAGCTGAATGCCTTCATGAAGGAGTTTCCAAAAGCGCTGGAAGAATTTGACAAGCTCGTTACCCGCAACCGCATTTTCGTGGATCGCACCGTAGGCACAGGTCCCATCACCGCCGAGCGTGCTCTCGAATATGGATTCACCGGTCCTAACCTACGCGCGGCAGGCGTGGATTATGATGTGCGCGTGATGAATCCGTATTCATCGTACGAAGATTTTCAGTTCACCATTCCGGTAGGAACCAGTGGTGATACCTATGACCGTTATATGGTTCGTCTTGCAGAGATGTGGGAGAGTTACCGCATCATTGAGCAGGCCATTGCGAAAATGCCTGACGGGCCGATTCATGCCGATGTCCCTGAGTTTTATCTACCACCCAAACAGGAAGTATACAGCCAGATGGAAGCGCTGATTTATCACTTCAAAATTGTGATGGGTGAAACCGACGTGCCCAAAGGCGAAGTGTATCACTGCGTGGAAGGCGGCAACGGAGAGCTCGGATTCTATCTGGTGAGCGATGGAGGCCGCACTCCATATCGGCTGCACTTCCGCAGACCGTGCTACATCTACTATCAAGCATATCCTGAGATGATTACTAACGGCATGCTGAGTGATGCCATTCTCACCATGAGCAGCATGAATGTGATTGCTGGTGAGCTTGACGCTTAAACGACTTTACAGACCCATTTCCTCAAAGAACGCTATGTCCACACCTGCATTTTCTCCTGAAACCTTAGCCCTGGTTGAAACCATCAAGCGCCGCTATCCGGCTGACCGGCAGAAGAGCGCGCTGATTCCTGTGCTGCATCTTGCGCAGGCAGAGTTTGACGGCTGGCTGAGTGTGCCTGTGATGGACTATGTGGCAACGCTGCTTCACCTGCAGCCGATTGAGGTGTATGAAGTGGCATCATTCTACTCCATGTTCAATCTGAAGCCGGTGGGCAGATGCGTGCTCGAAGTATGCCGCACCAGTTCATGCTGGCTGATGGGAGCAGAAGATGTCGTGAAGCATATTGAGAAAAAACTGAACATCAAAGCAGGAGAAACGACCAAAGACGGCATGTTCACGCTGAAGACGGTCGAATGTCTGGGCTCCTGCGGTACCGCGCCAATGCTTCAGTGCGGTTCGGATTACTATGAAAATCTGACTCTCGAGAAAGTAGACAAGCTCATCAACGAGCTCCGCACCGACGGCCGTCGCCGCACCTATCCTACACCCGACCGGGCACAGGTCTGAGCCTTAGCACATTGGTGCTCCGGCAAGTAAATCGACGTGAACAACTCACAACAACCGAGTTTGCCCGTGCACATTTCTTCTAAAAACTCCCTGGCACTAAATTCAGTGTTTCCTTTTTCAATTGTGATTCACGACAAAGGGTCGTCGGCCACTGCCGACCACCATGATGTAGTAACCCTGGGCCAGCCCGGACACATCCACCCACTGTGATTGTTCAGTGATTCTGCCTGATTGTACCAACACACCAGTTGCTGTGAGAATGGTGTAGTCCAATTGTCCGTAAGGACTCTCCACTCGAATCTCAGTTTGAGTGGGATTGGGGTAAAGTGAAAATGCTAAATTCTCAACTTCGGATACACTTACGGGATTGCAACTCTCATTCGTAGGAACGACCTCTATCGGGGGGAAATTATTGCCGCCAAACGAAACTCCCAAAGTTCCGTAAGTGTAACATTCTAGTATAGTTGCGAATCCAAATCCAACTTGAGGAAATGAAAAAATTCCGTTCAGAGTGCCAATCCCTTCAATCAAAGTGCCATCAAATCCATATCCATATTCCAGAACAATTCTCCACTGCTCACCAATCAGAACACTGTCTCTTGAAGTTACTACAAAGGATTGGTCCTCCCAATCCTCAACAATAAAATGAATGTCCAGCGTATCACCCGGCTGCTTATCTGCGTCAAACAACAGCACTTCTTCCTGATTAACCCCAGGCAATCTCGCATAAATCGCATGTTCCGATGAACGCACGTAAACATAGAGTTCCGGACTCGTGCTGTAATCCTGATACGTCACGTTTCCTCCGGACACTTCCACTTCTGTCCAATGAGAAGAGCGATGAATAGGAATATATTCAACGCCCCCCACAATCTCTATTTCCTGAGAAAAAAGGAACTGCAAGATGGCGGGAGGAGGTAGGGGCCAACCGGCCTGACTATCGAATTGCATCCAGGTCACAGGCTGCTGAAACAACTCGTTCTGCCCAATTAATGAGGCACTTAATGCAATGCCAAACAAAACCAGCCTGAATTTAATCATCCTTTCAGATTTGGGGACGTGTACATGGGATATCTGCAATGCTCAACCGAAAAGTAGCCATTTTCCCGTACAATTCAATTTTTTCATAGAGTAGTCTATTTCTTCCTGCCAGCAATTTCGAATGGCCCCGTGTTTTGATTCACTCGCTCTACTCATTTCACATAAGCCCACTGGCATGCTTCCACACCTGCATATTTGCTCACCTGTCTGCTTATCTTTCCTCCGTGCTACGCGTCATTCTGTTTCTGACCCTCCTCACCAGCTCGGCTGCGGCTCAAACGAGCCTGCTACCGGGGCTCTCGCCCTACATGCAGGGCGTCCTCCGCAAGGCTGCGGACTTCATGAACCTCAGCCGCTACGACAGTGCACAAGTAGCAATCAGTGAGGCATTTCAACAGAGTGAATTTCCCTTGCACGCCCGTGATCTGTACTACCTCCACAGCTACGAAGCGGAGATTATGTACTACAATGCATTGTTTGAGCAAGGCATTAACTCATCGATACGCAGTCTTGAAATTGCTCAACAGCTCAACGATCCGCTGCTGGAAGGAAGTGCTGAAAACCTCACCGGATTGTTTCTGATGAGTCTGAAACGCTACCGGGAAGCCATTCCGCATTTCACACGCTCCGCTAAGCTGTTACCTGACTTACACAGCAATGAGTTTCTTTCCTTCCGTTACCACGCATTAGCCAACCACGGCGAATGCATGGTCAGGCTCAATCAGCCGGACAGCGCGATACAACTTTCAAAGGAGTCGATTCGCCTGGCGCAACTCGCAGGCCGCATTCGCGGAGAAGCACTCGGCTACTGGAACATTGCCGAGGCATGGCTTCTTCGCAACCAGCCTGATAGCGCCGAAGCCGTCAGCGCGCGTGCTCTCCGGATTGTGGATCAATCTCCGCACCGGGACGCCGTGCAGGTAGTCTGTGCCACGCTCATGAAAGCCGCAAGTGCGCGCAATCAGCTCAAAGATGCCCTGATGTGGATGGAGAGGGGAATGCTTGAAATGGAGAATCCGATGAACACGGACTTCACCCGCATTCAGTTTTTGGAGGAGTGTATTTCGGTGATGCTTCAATTCAGACAGACCGAACGAGCGCTCGGTTTGATCAGTCAGCTCGATGCATTGCGCCGCACGGTGAATGCCAGTCAGCAGGAACAGCGCATCAGCATTTTACGTGATTACTATGTAAAGAATCAGAACCTCGTGCTCGCGCGCGAAGAAGCGCGCGTGCGGGAAAAAGACCTTCAGCTCCGGAATACCCTGCTTGGTGCACTCGCCTTGCTCATCCTTGCATTGGTAGTGGTGTTTGTGATCGCGCGCATGAACTCGCGCCAGCGAAGGCGCATTGAGCAGCTTCAACACGAAGATCAGTTGCGCGAAACACGGCGTGAACTTGAACTCGACTCGCTCCGTAAACGCATGGATGCAGTACACGGCGAACGCAACCGCATAGCCTCAGACCTGCATGATGACATGGGCGCGGCACTATCCAGCATACCCATTTACTGCGAAGCCGCCCAAAAGCAATGGAGCAATCATCCGGAGGAAAGCCTGCGTCTGATGGCACGCATTCAAGGCAGCAGCACCGGCATGATGGAGCGCATGAGCGATATCATATGGAGTATCAACCCTGACAATGACAGCGGGCAAAGCCTTGTACTCCGCATGAAAACTGCTGCCGGAGAACTTCTTGGTCCGCTCGATGTGCCCATGCACTTCGTAGTGGATGCCCAGATAGAAACGCTCGTGCCTACGATGCATGCACGCCGTAATGTGTATTTGTTGTTCAAAGAAGCCGTGCACAACATGGCCAAGTACTGCAAGTGCACCGCAGCGCAATGCACGCTGCAAACCGATGGAATAGTCCTCACTATGACCGTGGAGGACAACGGGCGAGGCTTTGATACCGAAAATACCCCGCCGGGAAACGGACAGAAGACCATGCTCGGTCGGGCCCAGGCATTGGGAGGCACATTGCAACTCAGGTCAGCTCCGGGCAAGGGCACCCGGATCGTGTTCACTGCGGCAATCGGACACATCACCGGATAGCTGCCAACGCATCGCGAATATTTGCGATGCCAGCCAAACCCATTTTTGAGTTCATTTGTATTCAATCCGGAATGATCCATTCGATACTTTTCACTTATGCCCATCCGCGTATGCATCTACGACGACAATGCCGAACGGCGCGAAAGCCTGCGCTATCTGTTGGGTATGTATCCTGAATTTGAAGTTTGTGGCACATTCGAAAACTGCACGCAGGCCTTGCAGGATATGGAATCCTGTAAGCCCGATGTGGTGTTGATGGATATTGAAATGCCCGGCCAGAGCGGCATTGAGGGTACACGCACCATAAAGCAGAGCCATCCGCTGGTGCAGGTACTTATACAGACTGTCTTTGAAGATGGCGCAAAGCTCTTTGATAGCCTGAAGGCCGGAGCCAGCGGATACCTGCTGAAGAAGAGCAGTCCGGATGCCGTAATCACGGCTATCCGGGAAGTACACGCAGGCGGCGCGCCCATTACCCCGGCCATGGCAGTGAAAATGCTCGGATTTTTCCAGCAACAGCCAGCCGGAAGCGCCAATCCCTATGCACTGACGGAACGGGAGCGCGCGGTGCTCACCCATCTCGTGGATGGAATGAGCTATAAGATGATTGCGGATCGCGAGCGCATCTCTTATCACACCGTGAATACCCACGTGCGCAACATCTATGAAAAACTGCACGTCCATTCCCTCGGCGAAGCGGTGAGCAAGGCGCTGAAGGAGCGGCTGCTGGGATAGACCACTACTCCACCAAAAAAAATTGATTTTTTTTTGGTGGAGTAGACAATTCTGGCCCGGAGAACGGATCCTTTGGAACGTATCCCTCCCATCCTTCGGATTTGCTACGATTTTATTTGCAGCGGACATAATGCTATCCCCCTCATTTTCAATGAATTAAGCCAGTCTCGCCCACCCCTACATTTCGAAAATTTCGAATTCCATGCGCATACGTTATGCGTGCCTTTAGCTTTGAGGGAAGGTGCGGAGAATGCACTTTTGGACCCTTACTAAATGGCTATGAAACAGACACTGCTTTTTCTGGTTGCGATCGGGATGATTGCTACGTCATGTGAAAAAGACCCAAACCGACGCGAACCCATTTACGGCCGTGTTCTTCAGGCGCGTTCAAATACACCGGTTGACAATGCGCTTGTCCGCTTTATGAGTTATGAATCCTCTGCGGATTGGGGCAACGGAACGTATACTGTGATTGCAACCGACACCACAGGTCCGGATGGCACTTTTGAGATTCCTGTCAATGAAGAAATAACAGATGTGCAGGCATTCGGACTGCAAAGCATTTATCCTGACCCGTCGGATGCGGAATATCTGATTCCTTTTCAAGAATCGGGCAGGCCAGTTTATCTCTATCTGGAAGCGCCGGGCTGGTTAAGGGTGATCGGAGTGGATCAGGGGTTAAACTCAGATATCATTAATTCAATGAGTGTGCGACTGACGCCAGGTCTTTATGGAAATAACCTCGCCACATTAGATCCTGACAATTACTGGGAGGAAGTTTCTGACCAAAGAATCTTTAGAGTGATTACCCACGAAGCCATTACAGTAAGCTACCGCTATTATGTAAATGGGGTAATCTCTCCATGGCAGCAACTGCCCCAACCTGTCATTGTGCCCGGACTCGACACGTTGACGGTTGAGATACCTTTCTGACACGCACTTACCGATTAGGAGGTGTTCTTAAACCGCCTCCTGCTCTTCGTTAATAACTAAAAACGTAATCAAATGAAAAAACTGCTTTTTGCGGCGGCATGGGTATGGATTGCCCATTCGCAGGCACGCGGACAAATCAGTCCGCTGTTCCAAAACCTCAACTTCTCCTCATGCACTTCGGGGTATTTCTGGACGCAGTCCAACCATCCCTCGGTACCGCCGGACGGTTCAGTCTTCGCAGAAACCGAACCAGATGATGCCTCCTATCTATTGTTCTCCATGCGCAAAGCGGACATCACTCCTGAAGAGCTTATCGTGCCCGATTTCGATGACCTCTCGGCACAATTTGCGGACCTGAAGCGTATTGATGGCGCTACACCAATTGCTATTGCAGAGGTGTGTTATCATTATCTGAAGGAGGAGGCAATCACCAACGAATGGGTCTATGCCACTCCCGATGGCCTGTTTCAGGATCCGGATCAACCGAATATCTTCAACTCAGCCACTGCATTGGTGTTGTATATCGACATCAAAAACTACCGCCGAGGCCCCATGAAATTCGTGCTCAAGCCCGAGCATTACTTCACGGATCACAACACACTCCCCGACGAAATACGCATTGATTTTGCGGATGGCATGGGCTGGAGAACGATTACGCCCAATGTTCCCTTTACAGTAAATTATTCAGGACAATCAGACGAGAAGCATATCCGACTCGAAATCACGCGCAACTCCACGATATCCAGGTCGGGCCTCAAGACTTTGGCTATCGAATGCGTGAGTGAATACGATGACCCGGACCCGAACGTTCCCTGGACAACCACAGGAAATCCTGAGTTACCCTGGGAAATCAGTACAGTCTTCGATGGAACACTGGTGCGCGGAAATGCATACTACCTGCCCACCGGTGAATTCGACAAGCCGTTCATTTTTGTGGAGGGTATTGACTTTGACTACACAGTTACTGCAGAAAAAAACGGCGACTTCGGCTGGTGCGAACTCACAAGTGGCATGGATGAAGATGATTATCCGTACGCTATGCTGCATAAAATGCCTGAACTACTTGATGCAATACGTGCGAATGGGTATGACATAATTCTACTTGATTTCCGGGATGGAGCAACCTGGATCGAAGACAATTCAGCGTTGCTGCGCCAACTGATTGAGATGGTAAACGAAGTGAAGACCGGAAACCACCAAAATGTGTTGGCTGGCGCGAGTATGGGAGGACAAATTACGCGGCATGCGTTGAGAATGATGGAGCTTTCAGGTCAGAACCATTGCACTAAAATCTGGATTTCACTGGACTCACCTCATACCGGTGCTTACATCCCCATCGCATTGCAGCAAACCATCGAGGCGCTCAGTGAACATAACGATGATGCCATGGACTTCAAAGTGGATTACCTGACACGCCCTGCAGCCAAACAACTGCTGAACCTCCAATACATCGATGCGTCTAACTCAGGTGAAATCTATTCCCCTCCTCTTCGCAATGCTTGGTACCAGACACTCGATGAAATCGGGTATCCTAAAGATTCCTGGAACATCGGAATTGCCAATGGCAACATGAACGGTGCACCCAATCACACCGACCTTAACGAGCCCCTACTCAACAGCAGCTGTGAACTCCACCCTCTACTGGCAGGTCCTGAAGCCCGCTTCTACCTGCTCCCTTCATCAGGCGATCCTTACTACTATGACGACCTCGGATTTCAATCCAATCCCAATCAGGATGTATCTGCACAAGTCGTAATCACTGTGAAGGAAAATCCTTCAGTATTAGGAGCCCTGCTCAATCTCACAGGGGCTGAACTTTCCAAACACATCTATACCTATTGGGTAAACGCGAATACTCCCAACTACGATTATGCTCCGGGTGGAACCCGAACCTCGATGCGGGATCTGGTTAGAAGCGCGAATAAAAAACTCAGGAAGGAAGGTTGCGCCGATATCAACTACTACATCAAAGAGCACTGCTTCATTCCAACTGCCAGCGCATTAGGCATTCCGGTGAATGACCCATACACCAACATCAATCAGCAAATAAGCTCCAATCCTGAAACATGCCCCTTTGATTCCTTTATTGGATCAGAAGCCGGAAATCAGGCACACAGCGAAATCACCGATTTAAACATGATTCATATTCTTGATGAAATCCTTGGCATGGAGTCCTTCGGGGGAGCATCTGTCCTTCCTGAGGTATTCACGAGCCAATATGAACTCGGCAGCTCCTTCAATTTCGGCGGAAATAGTCCGCACATTATCCCAAGTGTAACAGTGGAACAAGGTGCAAGGATCAATATCAACCACACTGGACCAATTAACTTTGGAACAAGCGATGACCCGGAATCGATCGAAGGGCTGTTTCAGGTTCAAACCCAAAATGGATGTAGTTCAAGCATTATCAAAATCCGAAATTTTGGAATTCTGGAACTTGGCACAAACAATTCTCTATGGAGCGGGCAGCTCACAATTGGCCGCAACGCATCCCTTCGCCTCGAGGCAGGCGGACTGGCCATCATCAATCCAGGTAGCAAGCTGGTAATTGAGGATGGTGGATTGCTCGTGGTGGAGTCGGGATCCATCCTCGACAACCGCGGGGATATCATCGTCCAGGCCGGCGGAAGAATCATCTACAAGGGTGGAGTATGGAAGCTCAGCGGCACTGCTTCGCGACTGGTACTTGATGGCGGACAACTACACATCGATCCGGGAGTGACACTCGCATTTACGCATGATGGTTCATTCGGACATGTGGAATTCACCGGTGCAGCAGATCATGACCTCTTCCTCGGACAGGGCGCTGTGATGCGCATCACGGGAACAAGCTCCGACGATGTGATCCTGATCGCACGCGACTGGGCCAATGCATGGAACGGAAACTTCGGCCTCGGACATTTGGTGCTCGAAAACGGGACCGTAGACCTCTCCAATAACGGACAACTGTGGCTCGACATGAAACTCACTGCCACCAACTGCATCTTCCGCGACCTCTCTCCACTAGCCGGAAGCAGCACGATTCAACCGTGGTACACAACGGCCACACTGAAAGATTGCACCCTCGAAAAAGTGCTGTTTAAAGCCAACTCATCGCGGTGCTATATCGCCGGTTGCACGTTTAACGATGCACTCACCGGAGCGCAAATGACCGGAGGCTTTTATCGCGTGCGCACTTCTGATTTCACTGATTGCAGTGTGAAGTCATCTGCACTCCAAAACCCGAGTGTGATCGAAGGATGCACCTTTACCACCTCTGAAAACGCCAACCCGATTGATTTTGCGATCACGGATGAAAGCCTAACCCGGATAACGGTATCCAACACGCTGATTGATTATTCAGGAATCGGCATTTCAAAACGCGGGGGATCACTTGTGATGTCGTGCAATACCATTGTCAACTCCGACATCGCTGTGCTCGCCACCAAGGGATGCATGCTTCACATGGATAGTCAGAATAACGCGGGTTACAATTATTTCGGCGGTAACGATGAGCATATCTCCCTCGACAATGCCGGAGCACTTTCGCTCTCGAAGGGGTACAATCACTTCGGGCCATTCTACTCCATGAACATCTCCGGAACGATTGCAGGAGTGGCTTGTCCGGATGACTGCTCCGCCCCCGAACTCGATGCCACAGCCAATGTGTGGTCAGCCGACGGCTCTGTCGCACAACCGGATATGAATTTCATTTCACTGTACTCCGGATCATTTTCAATGCCCTGCAGTTCGCCGCCCGCATACTTCTATTGTCCGATTGAACTGGTGGACGAAAACCCTGCGGTACCAGCCACCTGCCAGCAGTTCAAAGACCCCATCGAACTTCGCAAACCCCAGAAATCAGCTACTGTGGCGGGCGGTTCTGCACCTCAGAAAGAAGGACAGACAGGACCTGCCGGCTCACTCCGAAATGGGGAAGAGGATCCGGGAAATCCGCTGATTTACACCTCTTCATTCAACGGAATGGCACTCGATGACGCGCTGATTTTTGCTGCTGAACAGGTTGAAACCTATGACAGCACGGCCAATGACCTCGGAGCAGTGCAGCTATTCCATGAAATCCTGACCTCTGATCTGGACCGCACCCATCCGGAAATCCGCTGGAAGATGATCTGGGGACGTGATCAGATGAAGGGTGCATTTGAGCACCTGGTGCTCGACGGCGAAATCCTACCCGAACTCAACGCGGAGTCATTCACCCCACCGGTACAGCAATTCGTGGATGTACTCAACCTCATGACCGACTCCGTGCTCACTGATTCCACTTATCGCAGTCAGTTCTATCTCGAACTCGACAAAGGACAGTTCTTCCGCACCCTGGGCCGCAATGACATTGCCCTGCAGGTGTTCACCCATTTGGGCGATTGTCAGGTGGACTCGCTTGAGCAGGCCGTGCTCAACCGCTGGAGACTGCAGTCCGAGCTGGAAATGGACATTCAGAATCAGTACACCGACCTTGGCTTACCGCCCAACGCAATCAGCGCGTCAGCGGACACCTCAGCCTATGTGATTCCGGTGAGCTATGTCTCTGATGCTTACTACTTCGGCCTGCACATCTACTCCCCGGAGGAGTTGAGTTTTGTGGGATGCGACGAACAGTTTGGCTGGAAAAACACCGGGGAAAATGGTTCAGGAAATCTGTCGGTATTCCCCAATCCGGCCACTGACCAAATTCAGCTCCAATCTACGGGACCGGACGGCGCAGCCATCGTTCAATGGATCGATGCCGCAGGACGGGTGGCCTGGACTTCTTCCGTGCAGCTCTCGCCTTACCAGCCGTGCACATTGGCTCTGCCTGATACGTTGTGCGCAGGACTTTATCAACTGCGTGTGCAGACCGCAACGGGCAGCTACCCGCTCCGACTTGTCATTCACTGAGTAATACCTTTGCTAAAACCCTGAAAAAGTCGGCCTTGTGCCGGCTTTTTCGCTTATTCCCAATGTTCGGGGATAACATCGTTCAAAAAAACCTATTTACGGCTTGGCCCGGCCCGCATCCCGCCTAATTTTGCGCCACTTCACAAAGAAACCGAAGGAAGTAAGTGAACCATCCCCCCGGGGAAGGATGTTAAACCGATTATGGGTAAAAAACTACTCCTCCAGCACGACCACATACCCGGCATTCACACCCTGAGTGTGTACCGCGACAATGGCGGCTATTCGGCCCTCCGCAAGGCATTGGGCTCAATGACTCCCGAGCAGATCGTGGAGGAAGTCAAGACTTCCGGTCTCCGTGGCCGCGGTGGTGCAGGCTTCCCTACAGGCATGAAATGGAGCTTTCTGGCAAAGCCTCCCGGAGTGCCCCGTTACGTGGTGTGCAATGCGGATGAATCAGAGCCGGGTACGTTCAAAGACCGATACCTGATGGAGCGTATTCCCCATCTGCTCATTGAAGGTATGATCCTGAGCAGCTACGCGCTGGGAGCCAACACGTCCTACATCTATATCCGCGGAGAATATTATTACATAGCGAATATTCTGGAGCGCGCCATTGCCGAGGCCTATCAGGCTGGTCTTCTGGGAAAGAATATTCTTGGCAGCGGTTTCGATTGTGACCTGTATGTACAGGTTGGCGCAGGAGCATACATCTGCGGGGAAGAAACCGCTCTGCTGGAATCGCTGGAAGGCAAGCGCGGCAATCCTCGCATCAAGCCGCCATTCCCTGCGGTGGCCGGACTATACGGCTGTCCAACCGTGGTCAACAACGTAGAAACAATTGCTGCGGTAGTGCCCATTGTCAACGACGGTGGCGCCGCCTATGCCGCAATTGGCGTGGGACGCAGCACGGGCACCAAGCTCATCTCCGCCTCAGGCCATATCAACAAGCCGGGCGTCTACGAAATCGAACTCGGCGTACCGGTAGAAGAATTCATTTATTCCGAGGAATACTGCGGTGGTATCCGCAACGGACGGAAGATGAAGGCCGTGGTGGCGGGAGGTTCATCCGTTCCCATTCTGCCCACTGACCTTATCCTGAAAACAGCCAACGGCGAACCGCGTCTGATGACGTACGAAAGCCTCGCCGATGGCGGCTTTGCCACAGGCACGATGCTCGGATCAGGCGGATTTATTGTAATGGATGAAGACACCAGTATTGTAAAAAATCTCTGGAACTTTACGCGTTTCTATCACCACGAGAGCTGCGGACAGTGCAGTCCGTGCCGCGAAGGAACCGGCTGGATGGAAAAAATCCTGCACAAGATCCTCGACGGCCACGGCACACTGGCGGATGTCGATCTGCTGTGGGATATCCAGAGCAAGATTGAAGGGAAGACCATTTGTCCGCTCGGCGATGCCGCCGCATGGCCTGTAGACAGCTCGATCCGCCATTTCAGCAGCGAGTTTGAAGAATACGTTTCAAACCCTTCAGGAATTAGAGACGTTCATCATTACTTTAGGGTGAATAATTTAATTGAAATGCAATAATGGATGTTGTAGTAGATACATATGCCAGAGTTCTTATTGCTATACTGGGTTTCATTGCACCAACTGTAACCTTGATTTGGTCTTTCCTTCAAGATGGAATCCGTCTATACGAAAAAAGGATACGAGAAGAAGAATCCAATCTAGAACTAATAAGCAAAGATTATCAATCAATGAAAGAAGCTATCTCAAAAAGCTTGAGCAGTAATGATGAAAATTTTCAAAGAAAATTGAATGATCTATTTAATCCCGAAGAAGACAGAAAAAACGCCAAACACAGAATCGAAAAACTTAATAAAATAATTTATCGACTGAACATTAAATATCAAATCAAATATGTTTTCTCTTTTCTACTCCTTTCGCTGTCATTCGCAATGTGTTTGCAGTACTGCATCGGAGAATTCGGCTTAAGAGTTTTGAAGATCCCCTACTATTACTTATACATTTCGGCCTTTTCGATACTTAGTGTCCTCTTCGCATTTCTAGCAGTCAAACGAATCTGGGAGTTTCTCTGTCTAATCATCGAAACCAAGGAAAATATCGAGGAAAATAAAGCCAAAGAAGCTGAAGGAACACCCATTAGGAAAAAGAACCTTATTAAACCGATTGTGCCATGAGCGAGTTTAAGGTGAGAAATATCCAAACCTACAACACAATCAAGATTGACGGAGGTTGGTCATGGGCAATAAAAGATCCCCCGCCTTCTGGCGAATTGGTTATGATCAACAATTTTAGCTTAGATGAAAATGACCCTGCTATGAGTCAATTCAGAGAGGTTTATCAGGAATTAATTAAAATAAGACTTAAATCATTGATTGAAAACAAATTTGTTGAGCTTAGGAACCCCATTAGAATCATAGAATCCCAGGGTCAGAACATTTTATTGTGTGACGTTTCAATCGCAGGAACCGACATTGCACAATATTTCAACGACTTTAAAGGGTTAACAAAAGAATCGAATACCCATGCCTAGAGTCACGATTGACGGAATTTCGATTGAAGTACCCGAGGGTACTACTATCCTGAATGCGGCGCGCATGATCGGTGGTGACATCGTACCACCAGCGATGTGCTATTACTCCAAGCTGAAAACCAGCGGAGGTTACTGCCGCACCTGCATCGTAAAAGTGACCAAAGGATCTGAAAAGGATCCCCGTCCGATGCCCAAGCCGGTAGCTTCATGCCGCACTACAGTAATGGATGGTATGGAGGTGCAAAACATCACATCCCCCGAGGTGCTCGAAGCCCGCGCGGGTGTGGTGGAATTCCTCCTGCTCAACCATCCGCTGGATTGTCCGGTATGCGACCAGGCCGGTGAATGTCACCTGCAGGACCTCGCTTACGAAAACGGAAAGGCGGCAACGCGCTATGAATTCAAGCGCCGCGAGTTTGAGAAAATTGACATCGGCGATAAGGTGCAGCTGCACATGACGCGATGCATCCTCTGCTACCGCTGTGTGAAAGTAGCTGATCAGCTCACTGATGGCCGCGTTCATGGTGTCATCAACCGCGGTGATGTGGCCGAAATTTCCACCTACATCCAGAATGCCATCGAAAACGATTTCTCCGGAAACGTGATCGATGTGTGTCCGGTGGGTGCCCTTACTGACAAGACATTCCGCTTTAAAAGCCGGGTGTGGTATACGAAACCAGTGGACGCGCATTGTGAGTGTAAGAAATGCAGCGGCAAGGTTCGTCTGTGGTATAAAGGCGAAGAGGTATTGCGTGTGACTGCCCGCAAGGACCAATACGGCGAGGTGGAAGACTGGATCTGCAACGAGTGCCGTTTTGATAAAAAGAAAACCAGCGACTGGGTGATTGAAGGCCCCACGAAAGTGGCGCGTCACTCGGTGATTTCAGCCAACCATTACGAAAGCATCAAGGCGCTGAAAGCCTCGATTGAGCGTCAGAAAAAAGCACTTCCGCATGGCACCAAGGTTACTCTTGGTCACGGTGCACTCGACCCTAACAACCCCTGAACCTGCACATGGATCCAATCATTCTGTATAAAATAATTCTGGCCGTGGTGGTATTTGCAGTGTCGCTGGGCATTGCAGCCTACATGACCTGGGGTGAGCGGAAAATTGCCGCTATTCTTCAGGACCGTGTCGGACCGAACCGCGCCGGACCTCTTGGTCTTCTTCAGCCAATTGCTGACGGTCTGAAAATGATCTTCAAGGAAGAATTCATTCCAAGGCAGTCCAACAAATGGCTGTTCATTCTCGGACCTTCATTCTTCATGCTCACGGCCTGCATGACAGGTGCCGTGATTCCATGGGGAAGCGGGCTGACCATTGACGGCACCTATTATCCGCTTCAGGTAACAGACATCAACATCGGTTTGCTGTATCTGCTCGGTGTAGTCTCTATTGGCGTATATGGAATCATGATCGGCGGATGGGCATCGAACAACAAGTACGCGCTGCTCGGTGCATTGCGCGCGTCTTCGCAGATGATCTCCTATGAAATTGCGATGGGTCTTTCGCTGATTGCGCTTGTGATGACTACCGGCACGCTGAGTCTTGCAGAGATCGCCCAGCAGCAGGATGCGGGACTCGCCAATGTGGTGTATCAGCCACTGGGCTTCATCATCTTCATGATATGTGCATTTGCTGAAACGAACCGCGCGCCATTTGACCTCCCGGAATCTGAGTCTGAACTTGTGGGAGGATTCCATACCGAATACAGTTCGATGAAGCTTGGCTTCTTCCTCTTTGCGGAATACATCAACATGTTCATCTCCTCTGCGGTGATGGCCACGCTGTATTTCGGAGGATACAATTTCCCGTTCCAGCACGAACTCGGACTCGAAGGCAACACATTGGCCATCGTGCAAGCACTGGTGCTGATGGGCAAGATTCTCATCTTCATATTCATATTCATGTGGGTGCGTTGGACACTTCCACGATTCCGCTACGACCAACTGATGAACCTCGGTTGGAAAGTGCTGCTGCCACTCGCACTCGCGAATATTTTTATCACCGGACTGGTCATGTATTTCACCGGTAAACTTGGATAACCATGATGCTGACAAACCGAGCCAAACAAGTTGCACAGCGCGAGCTCACGTGGAGTGAAAAACTCTACTTCCCTGCGATACTCAAAGGGATGCTGATTACGCTGACGCACATCTTCAAGCGTACACCTACGATCAAATACCCTGAACAGAAGCGCGACATCGCTCCTGTATACCGCGGACAACACGTGCTTAAGCGCGATGAATCGGGAGCAGAGCGCTGCACTGCGTGCGGACTCTGTGCAGTAGCCTGTCCGGCCGAAGCCATCACCATGGAAGCTGCAGAGCGCAAGAAGGGAGAGGAAGGGCTTTACCGCGAGGAGAAATACGCCGCGATTTACGAAATCAATATGCTGCGCTGCATCTTCTGCGGGCTGTGCGAAGAGGCATGCCCGAAAGAAGCCATCTTCCTCACAGACCGCATTGTTCCGAGCTCATTCACCCGCGGTGAAGAGATTTTCGGAAAAGACAAACTGGTGGAGCCAGCAGGTCAGCCGGTAGACGTCACCAAGCGTCAGACACCCGAAGTGCTTGAGTTCAAAAAAGACAAGCGCCACTACCACAATCAAACCCATACTGATCGTCTCCTCTCACGATGATAACTGAATACCTATTTTGGTTTCTCGCTTTCGTAGCGGTGTTTGGCGGACTCGCCACCATCCTCTCGAGAAATCCGGTACACAGTGTGCTGTACCTCATACTGACATTCTTTTCGATTGCCGGACATTACCTCCTGCTCAACGCACAGTTTCTGGCTGCGGTGCACATTATCGTATATGCCGGGGCAATCATGGTACTCTTTCTCTATGTAATCATGATGCTTAATCTGAACCGCATTGACGAAGAAAAGCGCACGGCATGGAGTCGCCTGCTCAGCGCGGTTGCTGCCGGAATTCTCATGCTCGTGCTGGTTGGTGTGATTCGCGGCGGAGCGGAGTCCGCGCAGGTTGCAGAAGACTCGCTGCAAATCGGACTCGTAGAAAACCTCGGTCAGGTATTGTACCGTGACTTCCTCCTTCCTTTTGAACTGGCCTCCGTGCTGTTTCTCGGAGCAATGGTAGGAGCAGTATTCCTCTCCAAAAAAGAACTCAATTCCTGATTTGAAAATCTGTAAGGAACTATGGAATTATATCCCGGCATAACGATTGAACACTATCTGGTACTGAGCCTGGTGCTGTTCTGTCTGGGCATCTTCGGCATCCTCTACCGCCGCAATGCCATCCTGATGTTCATGTGTGTGGAACTCATGCTCAATGCATCAAACCTCGCGTTGGTAGCCTTTTCCAGAATGTGGGGCGATACGGGCGGACAGGTGTTCGTATTCTTCATCATGGTGGTTGCGGCTGCGGAAGTTGCAGTCGGACTCGCGATACTCATGCTGCTTTACCGCAACATGGGAACCACACAAACCGATGTGCTCAATAAACTGAAGTGGTAATCTGACGATCATGGAAAGACTAGTCACCCTCATTCCGCTATTTCCGCTCGCCGGGTTTTTATACATCACTTTCTTCAGCAAGGGCCTTTCGAAAAATTTCGTCGGTAGTGTTGGCGCAGGTGCTATTCTGCTCTCATTCATCACCTCTATCCTCGTGTTCACTACACAA
Organism: Flavobacteriales bacterium; assembly: GCA_046336655.1. Lineage (GTDB taxonomy): Bacteria > Bacteroidota > Bacteroidia > Flavobacteriales_D > Sanyastnellaceae > CANGTU01. Next base: position 22,779 of record JBKDGH010000178.1, read on the forward strand.
CTGCACGGTGACAACGCGAGTATTGTGAAGGCTTTCGAATGGATTCACGCCGGCAGCTTCAGTGTAGACATTGCTTTTGTGGTCGATCCGCTCAGCACAATCTATCTGTTGTTTATCACCGGTGTGGCGTTCCTCATACATGTGTACTCCATTGGTTATATGCATGACGACGAAGGCTTCAGCCGGTTTTTCGCATACCTCAATCTGTTTGTATTCTTCATGCTCATTCTGGTGCTCGGCGACAGCTACCTCACCATGTTCGTAGGCTGGGAAGGCGTGGGGCTGTGCTCTTACATGCTGATCGGATTCTGGTATAAGGACATGCGCAACAACGATGCGGCTAAAAAGGCATTCATCGTGAACCGCATCGGCGACCTGGGATTTATTCTCGGAATGACGCTGATCTTTGTGTACTGCGGCAGTCTGAGCTTCGGAGACCTCTACCTCACTGGATCTGACATTTCAGGTCTGAGTGGAAATGTGGCCACAGCAGCAGCTATCCTTCTCTTTGTAGGTGCGATGGGTAAAAGCGCCCAGATCCCTTTGCATACCTGGCTGCCGGATGCAATGGCCGGACCGACTCCGGTATCTGCGCTTATCCACGCGGCCACAATGGTCACTGCCGGTATCTACATGGTGGCACGGAGCAGCGCGCTGTTTGAAATGAGTGAAACCGCTTCGGGTGTGGTCGTGATTGCAGGGATGCTGACTGCGCTTCTGGGAGCCACCATCGCTCTTACACAGAATGACATCAAGAAAGTACTTGCATACTCTACGGTGAGCCAACTCGGATTCATGTTCGTGGCCCTCGGAATGGGTGCCTATACCATTGCTGTATTTCACGTAATCACTCACGCTTTCTTTAAGGCACTGCTCTTCCTTGGTTCAGGCTCCGTGATCCATGCGATGGGCGGTGAACAGGATATCCGACGCATGGGCGGACTGAAGCAGCACATGCCGGTGACCTACTGGACATTCCTGATCGGCACAATTGCCATCAGCGGAATTTTCCCATTCGCCGGATTCTTCTCAAAGGATCAGATTCTCGCTCATGCACTCGAGCACAACATCCCCGTGTTTGTACTGCTGATGCTAGCCTCCATGGGAACAGCATTCTATATGTTCCGCATGTTCTACCTCACATTCCACGGAAAATTCCGTGGTACTCATGAGCAGGAGCACCATCTGCATGAATCACCCAAAGTGATGACCATGCCGCTTGTGGTGCTGGCGATCCTCTCCACAGTGGGTGGATTCATCGGCTTCCCGCATGCCATCGGCGAGTCAATCGGCATTCACCATTGGCTGGATCATTTCCTCGAAGACTCTGTGGTTACAGCATACAGCTCACTGTCGGCAAGTACAGAAGTCATTCTAGCACTCGTGGCTATGGGCGCTGCAGCCGGCATGATTTACTATGCATACACCATCTACGTCAAGCGCAACACCCGCGCACTTGAAGACGATGAAGTGGAAGGCGGATTGCACCGCTTGTTTGCGAACAAGTACTGGATCGATGAATTGTATGATGCAATTATCCGCAGGCCTGTTGATGCGCTCGGAGCATGGTTTGGAAAACTGGTGGAGCCACGCATGATCGATGGTGCCGTGGAAGGCTCCGGACGTTTTACCAAATGGTCGGGCGATGCCATCCGTGTCATCCAGAGCGGATCGATTTCCACATATATCCTCGCCATTGTAGCCGGAGTAATTGCGATGCTCATCTGGCTGAACTGAACCATTCACTGACACGGAACACGAACTACCACTGATGTTGACCCTCGCCCTCATAGCACTGCCAGCCTTTTTCGCCGTTGTGATTCTCGCACTTGGAGCGAAAATGGCCCGTCAGACTGCACTGCTCTCGTCCCTCATCACCTTTGCGCTATCGCTTAGTGCGTATTACCTGGTGAAGAGCGGGCAAACCGATCTGCTCACGTTTAACCAGCCATGGATCAACAGCCTCGGCCTGCGCTTTTCATTTGCGCTCGACGGCATCAGCCTCGTGCTTGTGCTTCTCACCACACTGAGTTCCGTGTTGATTGTCTATGCTTCGTTCAATCGCGAGTTTGCCAATCCGCATATCTTCTATGCCCTCGTTTTGTTTATGCTATCCGCCATGACGGGAGCATTCACCGCCGCAGACGGACTTATTTTCTATCTGTTCTATGAGATTGCTCTTATTCCCATTTTCTTCATCATTCTCAGCTGGGGCGGTGAGAACAGGGTGAAGATCACGCTCAAGTTTTTTCTGTACACACTGTTCGGCAGCTTGTTCATGCTGCTTTCACTCCTGTATGTATACCACCACACTGCCAACGGTTCCTTTGCATTCGCTGATCTCTATGCCGCAGGACGGTCATTGTCCGCCGGTGAACAGGGGCTGGTTTTCGCCGGATTGTTCATCGCCTTTGCGGTGAAGATGCCTGTGTTTCCTTTCCATACGTGGCAGCCATCCACCTACGGTGTTGCTCCTACCACAGGCACTATGCTGCTCGCTGCGGTGATGCTGAAGATGGCTACCTACGGATTGGTGCGCATTGCTGTGCCGATGCTTCCGGATGGCATTATGGAATACGGAACATGGGCTGTGGTGCTCAGCGTGGCAGGTATCGTGTATGCGTCGCTGATGGCCATTGTGCAGAAAAACTATAAACTGCTCATTGCCTATTCTTCCATCGCTCACGTCGGACTGATTTCTGCGGGTGTACTCACCGGTACAGACACCGGACTTATCGGAGGCACGTTTGAAATGTTCTCCCACGGTGTTCTAAGCATCGCACTCTTCTTCGTCTATGACATTCTCGAAAAGAGAATGGGCACGGATGAAATGGGACACATGGGTGGCATCCGCGACGTAAGCCCGCTGTTTGCTTTCCTCTTCTTTGCGATTGTAATGGGCTCAGTGGCTTTGCCATTCACCAGCGGTTTCGTAGGTGAATACCTCCTGATTCAGGGACTCGCATCCACGAACATTTGGTATGCCGTATTCGGTGGACTCACCGTCATCCTGGGCGCAGTGTATATGCTACGCGCATTCCAGACCATGATGCTCGGCGAAGCCAATGCACAAACCCGAAATTTTGCGCCGCTGACCCGACATGAAATTACCATGCTTGTGATCCTTGTGGTCATTGTGGTAGTGGCCGGTGTGTACCCCGCGCCTTTGCTCGATATTCAGTCTGAAGCCATTCATAACCTTATCGGATCATTTCACTGATGAAAGAACTCCTGATCTCTTCACTGCTCGGTATTTCCGTGCTGCTTTTTGACCTGCTCAATCTGCGAAAGGCCATCCTTCCGCTGGTCCTTACGGGCGTGGCAGCGCTGATCGCAGTCGTTTTCGCAGACTGGGGTACAGAGGCGAACCCGTTTGGCAACAACATGCTGCTGATGGACAGCTATGCACTGGCCGGCATCGGGGTTATGGCTCTGCTCACTCTGTTCTGGTTTGCGATTACCTCGGACTCTTATCCCGCTCAGCATCGCCGCACCGATTTGTACGCGCTCATTTTATTCAGCTTCGCTGGTGCACTCATTCTGGTATCCTACACGAATCTGGTAATGATGTTTATGGGTATAGAAATTCTTTCCATCCCCTTGTATGTTCTCGCGGCAAGCGACAGGCAGAATCCACAGTCGAACGAAGCCGGGTTTAAGTACTTCTTTCTTGGAGCAGTGGCTTCTGCCATCCTGCTCTTTGGAATAGCGTTGGTGTACGGAGCGACCGGCTCATTTGACTTCACTGAGCTTTCCGCCGCCGTTTCTTCTCCTGCATCTTCCATGTTGTTGTATGCAGGTATCACATTGATCATTTCCGGGTTTGCGTTCAAAGTATCTGCGGCACCGTTCCATTTCTGGGCGCCGGACGTATATCAGGGTTCACCTACACCGATCACTGCATTCATGTCATCGGTGGTAAAAGCGGCTGGCTTCTTCGCGCTCTACCGCCTTGCATCCGGCCCGTTCAGCGCGGTGATGTCAGACTTCGCCGGAATGTTTGCTTTTCTCGCTGCACTTACCCTTGTGGTGTCCAACCTCATGGCGGCAGTGCAGACCAACGTAAAGCGCATGCTCGCATTCTCGAGTATTTCGCACGCAGGATTCATGCTGGCGGCAGTAATGAATTCAGACACCACAACCCCGGGAATTCTGATGTACTACGCACTCACTTACGGTATTGCGAGCATTACATCTTTTGCGGTCCTTCATGTGGTTTCATCATACCAGGACGGTGCCATGGAGTTCAGTTCCTTCAAAGGACTGGTGCGCCGCAATCCGTATCTCGCCGGAGCAATGACCTTGTCCCTCCTCTCGATGGCAGGAATTCCGCCGCTGGCAGGGTTCATGGCGAAGTATTACATCATTTCATCGGTGATCTCCGGAGGTATGATGTGGCTTGCTGTAATCATGATTCTCACTTCAGTAGTGGGTGTATATTACTACCTGCGTGTCATCATCCAGCTGTTTACTCCAGTAGAAAATGCGGGACGTATCGTGTTGCGCGGACTGCAGCATTACACCTATATCCTGCTGAGTATTCTGATGATTGCGCTATTCTTCGCAGCAGGATTTTTTGAAATGATCGGACTTTAAGAAGAAGTCTCTTCTTAGTAAAGGAGCTCGGGATTTCCGAGATTACCACGTCTCTGTACCTTCAGATCCTTCAGCAGTGCTGAGCGGATGTTCAGCTGCACCATATAACTTCTGCGATCTCCGAAGGGAACGAAATTGGCTGACAGTTCCCAGCAGTGAATCATCCAGTGCAGACTGATTGAGGTGGTGGTGAGTTTTTTCTGCTCGAAGTCGTAGCCGGTGATGGTGCTGATTGCCCAATTCTTAAATAGCGTCACATCACCATTAAAAGTGAGACCCTGAATAATCTCTGTTTCGTCTCTACTCAGCTCATCACTCCAATCGCGCGCCAGTCGAAGGTTATAGCCCAGGTTAAACGACCACGGCACACTGAAGTCTACATACGAATCCGCATTGCGAGTAAGCATGGTCTGCTCTTCCTGAGTCAGTGTTTCAGACTCGCGTACGGCTTCTTCCATGCGCTTCTCTCCTTTGCCTCCGGAGAAGCGAAAATTCAAAGCAAGGTTAGCTCCTTCCAGACGGGTAAATCGTCCTTTGCTTTTCCACAATCCCTGATTGATTTCCCGCCCGAGGCTGTCGCGGTCATAGAATGAATGGGTGCTGTTGTAGTTGATGGTTACATTCTGTCCAATGGTTGTAAATGCACTCATGGCGAGGTTGCTCCAGTTGAGGGAATCCCGGAGGAAGTTGCGGCTGGTTTGCACACGCCAACCTTCGAGGATCTTGACCTTCTTATACTCTACTTTCTGTGATTTCTTGTCGCGCAGTTTAGCCTCTATATTCTGATTGACCCCGATATTCATATTGGCTGCCTCGCGCGAATCTGATGGTCTGAAACGCGACACATCATACGGACTGTAGCCCAGAAACTCGCCGTCTTCGCCGTAAAAGCCAAACCTGCGGAATGACTGCCAGGGCGTGTAATTAAATCCGAATGACGGCTGGATCAAATGACGTACAGCTTTCAGTGTATTTCCGTTTCGAAGGTTCCAGATCCCGTATAGATTAGAGTTTGCGGTCACGCCCACATTCCACGTTCCGGCAAATCCGAGCTTCGGAACCGTATCAAGCACTTCACGACCAAGCTCCGGATCGATCACCGGCATGAGTTGACGAAATGCAACAATACCGTTGGCACTGGCTGTAGGATTAACAGTTGCAAATGGTCCGAGTTTCCACGATGTAGATGCGGTGCTGTTCAGGCGAATGCCGTTCTGCATCCTTCGAGAAAGCGCAGTGAGGTTATTCATGTTGAACTCGCTTTCCGGCTCCGAGATAAAATTCTCAAAGGTGATCTGACCATTTATCCCCACCGGACTTTTGGGCATGAGACCGCGGAGCAGATTAATCCGCGAGATATTCAGCGTGGCGGAAGGCAGGGTCATCTGCACCTGCCGAGTCTGCGTATTCTGGGTGTGATTGGCACTTACAGCAAGTGAGTATGGCTTCCCGGGAAAGGTCTTGCTCCATTGCATTCCGGAGTTGAATGTGCCGGATAAGAAATCCTGTTGCGTAGAGTTCAGGTTGTTTCTGAAATTCTGGCTCGAACCAAGGTTCACATTTGCGTTGAATCGCGAGTTGGGACGTGCCTTCGGATCCTGTGCATGATTCCACTGAATATTGAATGTGACCTGCCGCGAATAATTCGGCAGCTCCTCGAACCCGTTGAGATTCACCGTGCGGGACACATTGAACCCACCGCTGTATTTGTACCGCTTTTTATAGTTGGTTATGTTGCGCACGCTCCATGAACCGCGTGTGTAAATGTCGAACAGCATGCGGGTATCCAGATGCTCTGAAATCGGGACGAAATAACCCAGATTCTGAAGAAAGAATCCCTTGCGTTGTCCGTTACCGTAGCCCGGCAGCATTATTCCGTGTGCACTCGTGCGCTTATTCGGGAAAAATCCAAAGGGCAGCGCCACAGGCAAAGGCACCTTGCGCACCTTGAGGTATAAAGGACCGGACACCACCTTTTCATCGGGAATTACAATCGCCCTGGATAGCCGGAAATGAAAATGCGGGTTGGGGTGATCACACGTGGTGAACATACCGTTCCGGATATGAATCCAGTCATTGTCCTGTTTCTTGGAAACTCCTGAATGAAGGTGAGCCTCACCCTCAGCGGTGTGCACGCCGTAACTCAGTCCCTTTTTGGTTTTAAAGTGATAAATGAGCGAATCCTGATCAAATTGATTTTCACCTTCAGTAAACACGGGCCTGCCGACGAGTGTACCGGTGCTGTCGGAGACACCACTCGCCCTTGCGATGAAGGTGTCAAAGGAGAATGCGATCAGCGCGCCTTCGACCTTAATATCGCCGTATTCCACCCGCGAACCCATGCCATAAAGCCAAACCTCCCGGGTATCCAGATTGAATACGGTGCTGTCTTTTCCAAAGTAAAAAACCTGTTCGGTAATCCCGGAATCGCTCTGAGCCACACTATCAGAGGCTGCTTTTGCGTTGTCAGGGAAAACTGACAGGCTATCCGGAGGCACTGAATCCACGGGCATACGGACCTGTCCGCATACCGGAATGGCCTCCATTATCAACACAAACGCGAGGATAAAAGCCTGAATGGCCCGAGTTTGGACGGTTTCAGAAAAATATTTTTGTACGATCAGCACCTAATGGGCGTCAAAACTATGGAGAAGAAGTCAAATCCCACCGGAACTACCCTGCAGGCCGGCCAGAGGCGGGTGAAGCGCCTGGTGGTGGCATTTCTCGCACTTTCCATTATTCTCCTCGCTGCAAGTCCCGGGCCTTATCGCACGAAAGACCGGTTTATTGTAGTGCTCGACGCCGGGCATGGCGGAAAAGATCCCGGCAACCTCGGAACAGGACGTTACAAGCGCACGGAAAAAGACATCTCCCTGGATGTAACCCTTGCCGTGGGCGGATACATTGAAGAGAACTACCCTGATGTTCAGGTCGTGTATACCCGAAAGGGCGATACCTTCCCTACCCTCAAAGACCGTGTAGATGCGGCCAATGCATCAGTCGCCGACCTGTTTATCAGCATTCACTGCAATGCCAATGACAACAAGGCTGCCTATGGTTCTGAAACATATGTCATGGGGCTTCACAAGTCCGAGGAGAGCCTGAAAAACGCGATGCGGGAGAATGCGTCCATCTTTCTTGAGGAAAACCACGAAGAGGATTACGCCGGTTTTGACCCCAAAAATCCCGACACCTACATCGCCCTCAGCCTGCGTGAAAATGTATTTCTGGACCAAAGTCTGAACCTCGCGAAAAATGTACAGGACCAGTTCCGCTCGCGTGTCGGAAGAAAAGACCGCGGGGTAAAGCAGGCCGGTTACTACGTGATCAGCTTCACCAACATGCCCAGTGTGCTGGTCGAGCTCGGCTTTCTGACCAATTCAGAAGAGGAAGATTTTCTCCACAGCGACCAGGGCGGGGTGTACATGTCATCAGCCATCTACCGTGCATTCAAGGATTACTACGAAAAAATCGCTCTCGGCAAGGCCATTGCACCGAAGGGCGAAACCGCTGAACTCCCTATTCCTGTGCCGGATAAAACTGCGTCCGGTCCGACACCTAAGCCAGCGGAAACAGCCTATTCGGGCGGAATCCTATGGCGCGAAGTACCAAGCGGAATTCGCTATCAGGTCCAGATCTTGTCGTCCGTAAAACCTGTGGACAAGAAGTCACCCGACTTCAAAGGCCTTGATCGGGTAGAAGAGTATTTTAGCAACGGCGCTTACCGCTATCTCGCAGGTCGCACAGCCAGTTTTAAAGAGGCGCGCAGCATGCAGGATGCGCTTCGCACAATGGGATTCCGCGATGCGTTTGTGGTGGCTTTTGAAAAAGACAAGCGCGTAGACTTGAGCGTGGCGCTGCAAAAAACAGAATGAAATGAAGCTTTCCAGGGAATTCCTGATTGGTGTGGTTGTCGTAGTGGCCATCGCCATGCTCTATCTCGGCATCAATTACCTCAAGGGAATCAACCTGTTTGCCCGTCAGCAGCGATTTTATGCGGTGTATGAAAATGTAGCCGGGCTCGTGCCATCAAATGCAGTGGTACTGAACGGGTTCAAAGTGGGTATCGTGAGCAACATGAAAATGCACCCCAGCGGAGATGGCCGGCTGATCGTGGAGGTACTTCTCGATAATGACGACCTTACCATTCCGATTGATACCCGCCTTGAGATTTATGACGCTGATCTGTTCGGCGGAAAGGCCATTCAGCTAATGCTCGGAGACAGCTCTGTGCTGGCCGTCAACAAGGATACGCTGGCCGGCACTGTGGACCTCGGCATCACGGAAATCATCAAAAAAGAACTCGAACCGCTCAAGCAAAAGACCTCAGAGCTTTTCTCCGGAGTGGACAGCGTGCTTTCGAACCTTAATTCAGTATTCGCCAGCTCTTCCACCAAAGGCATTCCCGATATGTTCAAAAGCCTGCAGAATACGCTTAACAATCTCGAAAGCTCATCGTCTTCGCTGGATGAATTGCTCACCACGAACAACCAGCGAATCACCGACATTTTCGCCAATGTGGAGTCCATTTCAGGCAATCTGAAAAAGAACAATGAGAACCTCACGACGGCAATGACCAATTTCGCCAACCTCAGCGATACGCTGGCCCGGCTTCAGCTCGCCTCCACAGTGCTTAAAGTGGATAAGGCGCTCGGAGGGTTTTCTGAAGTGATAACCAAAATCAACGAAGGGTCAGGTACTCTCGGACAGCTCGTCACCAATGATAGTCTGCACCATGAACTGGTTTCGGCCTCGCACAGCCTCGACCTCCTTCTCGATGACATGCGCGTGCACCCCAAGCGGTACGTGCAGGTTTCACTGATCGGTCGGCGAGATACCGAACGTTTCTCCAAGGCCCAGCTCGAGCAGATGCGAAAGGAGATCAACACCCTGCTCCGCGAGCGGGAGAAGGAAAAATCCAACTAGTGTTGTGTTAATCATGAAATGACGGGTAAAGTTTGTGCAGTTTTATCCTGGCATCTTCAGTAGTGAATTGCCATTTTACGGGAACGTCCTTTTGATTCCTTGCATCTTCCCAGGCCTTTACCTCTTGAATAACTGTCTCCTTGTCTCCTATATGTCTGTTGAGGCATTGTGAGTTGAGTACATGCAGTTCAATTTCCGCCACGTTTAACCAGCTTCCGTGCTTGGGCGTGTTTACGAATTCGAACCGGTCGCTTATACGCTTTGCTTCTTTCGGCTCGAATGTTTCGTACAAGGCGTGGGCTCCATGGGTTTTGAAGTTATCCATCACTAACGTGATTCTCTTCGCATTCGGATACAACTCATCCGAGATTCGTTTGATGAACCTTGCCCAATCTTGCTTCTTCTTGAAGTCTGTTACTTCGACTGTTCGTTTGCCTTTAAGAGGCTCGGTGGCAATGAAAATATTGACCATTCCATGCCTGACGTATTCATAATCTGTTCGGGCTGGTTGACCCTTTTTTAGCGGAATTGCAGGCCTACTTGGACTTATCAATTGCTTCGGACTTTCATCCATGCAAACTACCGGGTAGTCCACATCATAAGGCCTTTTATAAACGTCAAGCACCTTCTCCATATCAGCAACGAATGCACTATTGCTGTCAGGAGGGATCACCCACCCCCTTACCTTCCAGGGCTGAAGTTCATTTTTTTTAAAGCGTTTCCTACGGCAACGTAGGAGATGCTTTCGACGTACTTCAACTCAACCATTTTATCGGCCAATAGCCGCAACGACCATCTTGCATATCCCGCGGGAGGCTCACTGCAGCAAAGTTGCACAAGCTTCGCCTCTACATCACCATCAATCTTTTTCTCATATATCCGGCTTGTTGGCTGGCGCTCCAGAACTCCTTCAAGACCTTCTTCTATGAAACGCTTTTTGATGCGGTCGATAGTTCTCATGCCAACCTTCAAAATCCGACTGATCTCCTCATTGGTAACCTTGTCGGAGTACTTACCCTCGTCACAATTTAGAAGAATGTAGGCAACTCGAAAAGTGTGAGAAGTGTGCGAGCCCTTGTTAATAATCGCCATAAGCTCCTCAACCTCATCCTTGGACAATTTGATAGTGTACCTTTTCATGATTTTTCTTTCAAAGGTACACATAATGCGTCA
>JBKDGH010000179.1:0-36076 GCA_046336655.1 Flavobacteriales bacterium
CACCTATTCCGATGGTAGCCGTGGCAGTGCCGCACAGGCCCGAAGGATCGCAAGCCTGATAGACGAACGACACGGTGCCATTGAAATCAAGCGCAGGCATATAGGTGAACGTGCCATTCGGCTGAAGTGTGAGTGCACCTGAGGAAGGTCCGCTGACAACCGAGTAAGTCAACCCGTCATTATCCGGATCACTGTCATTCGCTGCGGCGTTGCCATTGAGCAATACATCTTCATTCGTACTGAATGACTCGCTCACCACTACCGGCGCATCATTGACTGCATTCACGGTAATCGTAACCAACCCGTTGTCGCACAATCCGCCCGCGTCACATGCCGAGTAAGTGAATGTAACCTGACCGAAGAAATTGAGCGCTGGTGTGAAGGTGAATGAGCCATTCGCCTGAAGATTCAATGTTCCTGATGATGGAGGTGTTTGCACGGAAAACACCGGAGAGGTGGTTTCAAGGTCTGTGAACAACGACGAAAGTGACCCATTCAACGCGATGTCCTCATTCGTTGCGAAGGAACCGTCCGAAGCCATCGGAGGATCATTCACAGGATTTACAGTAATGTTGACCACGGCCACATCACAGGCATTGCATGGATCGCACACATTATACACGGCAGTGACATTACCGCTCCAGTTCGCAGGAGGTGTATAGGTAAACTGACCAGTCTGCATATTCCAATCCATCGTCCCCACGGAGGGTGGGGCGATAAGGAAGTATGTCAGCACTTCAATATTCAGGTCATAGTCGTTGATGGATACGTCACCGTTCAGAACACCGTCCTCATCCATTGTGAACGTATCATCTTCACCCACCGGATTGACATTCACAAACACGACCTCAATGCTCAGCGTTGCCTGATCACACGCGCCAAACGGATCACACACCTGATAGGTGATGTAATCCATTCCGGAGTAATAGTCAACCGGTGTATACAGGTAGCTGCCGTTGGACTGCATGACAATCGTTCCGTGTGACGGCCCGGATACCACAGAGTATATCAGCGGATTACCGTCCGGATCGGAATCATTCTGCGCCACCGTGAGATCGAGCGGAGTGTTGAGGCTGGTGAAATGGCTGTCATTCTGAGCCACAGGGGGCTGATTGTTCATGACAATAAATGTGGCCACGCCAATATCACACACCACACAGGGATCGCAGCCCTGATACACAAGGGTGATGGTTCCTGTAAAGCCGGGGTTGGGTGTGAATGTCACAATCCCGAACATGGACATGCTGAAGCCCGTCACATTCGACGGTGCCACGAGGGTATTGTAGAAAATGGGCTCATCGTCAATATCAAAATCATTGAGTCGCACACTTCCGGTAAAAGGCATTCCGGCTGACACGAAAAATGTCTCATCCACAATGGTTGGAGGATCATTGACAAACAGCACAGCTATTTCAAGAATTGCCGTGGCACATAAGCCGGAAGGATCACAAACCTGATAGGTGACGTAATCAAATCCGTAATAGAGAAAGTCAGGAACGAACTGAAACTGACCATTCGGCTGCATGGTAATCGTTCCGTGCTCCGGAAACTCAATCACGGTATAAGTCAGCACATCACCGTTCGGATCGGAATCATTCAGACTCACATTTCCGAACTGGGTAATGTTCTCATAGTCATAGCTTTCATCATTCACAGCCACCGGTGCAGCGTTCATCGGCGCTCCCGGAAACACGTCAGAATGACCGTGCGAACTCGCAACTAACCCGCTCGTTGCGGATAAACTGATGAGGATTACGGTTGCTGTTTTGCGTAAATAATGCATCATCCTGCTCAATGCTATTGCTGAATCATCAACCCCGGACTTACGAAAAAACCCGTCAGAAGTTTCGATGAATTCCAATTTCCCACCTATCAAAAATACAATCTAATCTCTCAAACACCCAAAAAACTACGTTTATGTTTGCGTGCTAATTCTCCTGCACCATGACCATCTCTGACGCCCAAAATACTGTAGACCAATGGATAAACACATACGGCGTGAGATATTTTAACGAATTGACAAATATGGCCATGCTCACCGAAGAAGTGGGCGAAGTAGCGCGTATCATCGCCAGGCGGTACGGTGAACAGTCTGAAAAAGAAAGCGATAAGCAGAAAGACCTCGGCGATGAAATGGCGGATGTACTATGGGTGCTGTTATGCCTGGCCAACCAGACAGGCGTTGATCTTACAGAAGCTTTTCGCCGCAACCTGGATAAAAAAACGTCCCGGGATAATACCCGCCATCTCGACAATCCCAAACTGGGATAATCCTCAGCCCTTCACCGCATCAGGCAGAATGCACACAGGAATCGGATCCATCTTATGCCTGTTGGCGTTGTGCATGCGGATGAAAATCCGGAGCACCTGATTCTGTCGATCGGAGAGTCCGGCAATAGCGTTGTCCGGCCACTGATACCCTGTACCTCTGCGTGGAATATGTCGCTCTGAATAATCCATTGCCCATTCCAGTTCGGGATAGCTCGCGCCGATCTGGTCTGCATCAGTGCGGTCATCTCCCCACAATCCGTCAGTGGGTGCCGCGCTCAGGATGGAAGCCACAATACCCAATTCGCGGGACAATGCATACACTTCCGACTTGGTGAGGTCTGCGATCGGTGAAAGATCCACTCCGCCGTCGCCGTACTTGGTATAGAATCCGACCCCGAAATCTTCTACTTTGTTGCCGGTACCTGCTACCAGTAACCCCTGCAATCCGGCGAAATAATAAAGCGTTGTCATCCGCAAGCGGGCGCGTGTATTGGCCAGCGCCAGATCGCGCCTTTCGGCATCCGCCGCTTCGGGCAAAGCGCTCACCAACCCATCAAACGTGGCGGTGAGTTCAACCTCCGCCGAAGTCACATTCGGATGTGTTTTTTTCAGCCATTCAATGTGCTCCTTTCCGCGATTGACCTGTGACCCGGCCTGATAGATAGGCATGGTCAGCGCAAGGGTTGGTTTGCCTGTGCGTGCACATAAGGTGGAGGTCAATGCGGAATCAATACCTCCACTGATTCCCACGACGAAGCCATTCACGCGGGACTGATCCGCGTACTCGCTCAGCCAGCGCGTGATGTGCTCAATTGCCTTTTGTGTATCCATAGAAAAAAATATCCCGCCAATGAAGTGTGGCGGGATAAAGGTCGTAAGAGTGAAGTTATACACTCAGAACATGATGCCGAGATTCAGCTCGAAGAAATTGGTAATACCCTTGAGCTGCGTCTCTACAGGTGTGCGTTTTGTGCCTGTTCCTTCAAATACTACTTCATCCCGGTCATCCTTCTGTAACCCGTTGCCCAGCAGGGAATCAGTGAATCCGTTGTTGAAGGTGATGCCCGCAAGAATGGATGTTGTTCCGGAAATATTGTACTCAATACCCGCGCCCATAATCAGAGACGCCCGGAACAGAGAAATATCATTCTTGATGTCTTCGTCCTCGATCGATCGGCTTGTCAAAGAGGAGACTTCCCACGGGTACAGAGGAGCGTCCGCGTCAGTTTCCGAGCGGGTGTAGCGATAATCAATCTCGTCATCCGACTTAGCCCTGATATTCACACCCAGACCAAGGCCAAACTGCCCCCAATACGTGATGTATCCAATCTCGTTGGTCCTCAACTTAAGAGTAAGCGGTACTTCAGCGTATTGAAGCGTATAATTTCTTTCAAGAAGCGATATATGCTCAAGTCCTTCCTCATTGGTCAAGCGGTAGTAAGAGAGCTTTCCTCCGCTTTGGAACACATTCAATCCAGTACCAACAGCATAATTGTCCGTGAAATGAATGTCGGCAACCAGCCCAAAGACAAAGCGCAGGGAGCTGCCCTCGTTCGTGATATACTTGGTATCCGGCTTTATCCACCCGACGTTGGGGGACACCTTAAAGCCGATTTTGAACTTGTCGGACTGGGCCATGAGCTGCGATCCGAACATCACAGCGAGCAAGAGAAGTGTACTTTTTTTCATACGATAGCGTTTAACTGTTCTAACATTGCGGCCAGACGGCTGCCAAAGCTAATATCTTTTCAGGATGATGATCACACGGAAACACGGTTTGATAGTAGCTCTTTTCTTCACGGTCATTTTTTATTCCTGTGAAGAAAATGCTCCTTTCCGGAAGGTCGAGCTACCTGCTGAGCCTCTGCCCTACCAATCTGACCGCATGGATCATTCCATATTTCAGGCGGATTATTCCGACCCGGCGGCGGCCAGACAACAACTATACCAGAAGTACGGCGACTTCCTGTGCATCTACCTGGAGCAGATTCTGCGCATCGGGCATTGCGACAGCCTCGCGACCATCAGTGAGCTCAACGCCTTCGCCACCTGGCCGGATATGATAGAATTGCAGCGGGAGGTGGATCGTGTGTTTCCGGACACCAGAACTGCGGAGCTGGACAATCAATTCAAACAGGCTATCGGGAGATGGCATACGCTCTTTCCGGACAGCATCATTCCGCGATTGGTGTATGTGAACTCCGGTCTCAACTTCAGCGCGTTCTCCACGGATGAATTGCTCGCCACCGGACTGGATTACTTCCTCGGACCCGAAAATGCAGTGGTGCAGAAACTTCCGGCAGACCTCTTCCCGATGTACCTCAAAGAAGACATGCTCCCGGAGTACGCGGTGACAAACACCATCAAAGACTTTTGCCAACGTGAGGTAAGCCAGAGCGTACCATACAAGGAACGCCCCGACATGCTGCACCTGCTCGTCTTTCACGGCAAGGTGATGTACCTCCTGGACCTCCTCATGCCCGACGAAGCCGATGCGGTGAAGATGAACTGGACAACACCGCAACTCGCATGGGCTGAAGAAAACGAGTGGAATACCTGGAAGGAACTTGCGAAACAGGAAATCATGTTTAATACCTCCATGCGCGACAACATCCGGTGGTTCGACTTTGGCCCGTTTACCAATGCTGGCAATGTGCCTCAGGAATCACCGCCGCAACTCGGCATCTGGATGGGCTGGCGCATTGTGCGAACCTACATGAACGAACACCCTGAAGTAAGTGTTCAGGATATGCTTTCTTCTGTTCCCGACGCCGACATTCTCCGATCCTACAAAGCTCCCAAATAGCATCTGACCTACCTCTCATGAAAAAGTCATCCATACATATTGACGTTGAACTCGATGAAAACAACGTCCCGGAAAACATTCTCTGGAAGGCCACAGACCGCAAGGCCGAAGCGGAGGCCAAGGCCATGATCCTTTCTGTCTGGGATAAAAACGAACGCAATACGCTGCGCATCGACCTCTGGACAAAAGACATGGAAGTGGACGAGATGAAATACTTCGTGCATCAGACCATTCTGACCCTCGCGGACAGTTTTGAACGCGCCACTGGCGAAGACCGCATGGCAGCTACGATGCGCGATTTCTGCGAATACTACGCTGAAAAACTGAACCTCAAGGGGCCGGAGATTTAAGCGGAGTCATCCCTGCCCAATCCCGATTCAGCTGATCAATCAGAAGAAGAATCTGATCCCTTCCTAATCGGGTCTCTGCAGATGAAAGAAAAAAGCCGGGCATCTCTTCCCAGTCCTGGAGCAAACGCTCCTGATAATGGGTAAAGAGCACTTCAATTTGCCCTTTGCTCAGTTTATCACATTTGGTAAAAACGATCTGAAACGGGATTCCGTTTTTCCCAAGCCACTCGAGGAAGGTGAGGTCCGCGGCCTGGGGAGGGTGCCTCATGTCTATCAATACGAATGTGCAGATCAGGTTTTCACGGTGAGCCAGATAATAGCGGACAAAACGCTCCCAGTTTTCGCGCGCGCTCTTTGCGCTTTTTGCATAGCCGTATCCTGGCAAATCCACGAGGTACCAGGGGTGCGTGGTGCCATTGATGAGAAAGTGATTGATCGTTTGCGTCTTTCCCGGAGTGGACGAAGTCTTGGCCAGACCCTTCTTATTCACGAGCATATTGATGAGGCTGCTCTTTCCTACGTTGGAGCGGCCTATGAACGCATATTCCGGCTTGTCCGGAATCGGACAATTTTCAACCCGGGTTGACGAAGTAAGGAATTCTGCGCTGCTGATATTCATGTGCGCAAAGTACGCCGGACTTCACGCGCTGCACTAAGTGCTCAGTCCCTTTTCCCTGAACCAGTTCCCGAGTATCGCATTGAACGTTTCCGGATGCTCCATCATCGGCGCGTGACCACACTTATCAATCCAATACAACGTGCTGTTGGGCATCATCTTGTGAAAATCCTCCGCAACCTCAGGGGGCGTAATGGTATCATTCTTTCCCCAGATCAGGCATGTCGGGATAGTCATTTGCGGCAGGTCTTTCGCCATATTGTGGCGGATCGCACTTTTAGCCAAAGCCAGAATGCGCAATACGCGGTTCCGGTCATTGACCACTTGAAAGCACTCATCCACCAGTTCATCAGTAGCATGTGCGGGATCGTAAAACGTAACCGCCACTTTCTTGCGGATGAACTCCTTGTCCTCCCTGCGCGGAAAACTCGAGCCGAATGCATTCTCATACAATCCGCTGCTGGCAGTGAGCGTGAGCGACCGCACCTTTTCAGGGTGCTCCCGTGAATAAATCAGGGCCACGTGTCCGCCGAGCGAATTGCCCAGCAGGTCCACCTGCTCCCAGCGCTTGTACTGAATAAAATCGCGCAGGAAATGCGCAATGGACTTCACACCGGTATTCAGCACCGGCATGGAATACAACGGGAGCATGGGTATGACCACTTTTTGCTGCTTCGAAAAATGATCTACCACATCCCTGAAATTGCTCAGCGCTCCGAATAAGCCGTGCAGCAGAATCAGCGGTTTTCCCTCGCCCTCTTCAATGTATCTGAAGTTTCCTTCCTCCCTGATCGTATAGTCCATAGGTATTCCTGATCAACTGCGAATGTAACGAAAGATGTCGCGGTGACTCGATGACCACATACTTCCTGTTCGGGGCAATAACCCGGAATCCGATCCCATCTCCCACAATTTACCACACTGATTTTTCAGCCTTAAATCACTCCAATTACTATGTTTTACAGGCTTTTTAAAGCTTCCGGCTACGGTCCACACAGGTGTCATTTTTCAACAAAAGCCCATTTTTACCTCTTTGGTGGTAGAAAGTGGTAACTAATGGCTAAATTCGTCCCGGCTTTGGCCATTTCCACCATGCTCAATCTTCTCGGCGAATACCATTGTAAGGTCGATCCCAAGGGACGCATGATGTTTCCTGCCCGCTTCAGGAAGCAGCTGGAAATGGTGATTCATCACGGACTGGTGGTGAACCGCGACATCTTCTCGAAATGCCTGATTCTGTATCCGAAACCGGAATGGGACAAGGTCAATGAAGAGATCAGCAGACTGAGCCGCTACAGCGAAAAGCACCAGCGCTTTCAGAGAAAGTTTCTCCGCGGCGCCACCACGCTTGAACTGGATGCCACAGGCCGACTGCTCATCCCTTCCGTGCTGCTCGATTACGCGGAAGTGGATCTGAAAAAAAGCAATGAAGTCATCCTCACTGGCATTGGCGAAAAGATGGAAATCTGGAGCTCCGCGAATTACAATGTGGAAGTGCTCGACGAAGACCTCGACTTCGGAGCGCTCGCTGAGGAAGTGAGAAAAGACATCGAAGGCAAACCGGCTACCTGAAAGAACCCATGAGCACGAGCGACCATGGCTACCACCGCCCGGTGCTTCTGAAGGAGTCAGTGGATGGACTTAACATCAAACCCGACGGGGTTTACGTGGATGTCACCTTCGGTGGTGGCGGACATTCACGGGAGATATTGACACGACTGGACAATGGAAAACTGATTGCATTCGATCAGGATCCGGATGCCGCAGCCAACCTGCCGGATGACAAGCGAATTCAACTGATTCCGCAAAACTTCCGCAATATGTCGAACTGGATTCGCTACGCCGGATTCAGTCAGGTGGATGGCATTCTTGCCGACCTCGGAGTGAGCAGCCATCAGTTTGATGAATCCGAACGGGGGTTCTCAATCCGCTTTGACGGCCCGCTCGACATGCGCATGAACCCCTCACAGGGAAAGACCGCAGCTGATGTTCTGAATGACTCCGACCCTGAAGGGCTGGAGCACATATTCAAACATTACGGTGAGGTAACCAATGCGAGGAGACTGGTTCGGGAAGTGATGAACAGACGGCCTGTGCACTCCACGGCTCAGCTCATGCAAATCATCCGTCCGCTGGCTCAGCGGGGCAAGGAACACAAGTACGCCGCCCAGGTATTTCAGGCACTCCGCATCGAAGTGAATGACGAACTGAATGTACTCGGCGAATTCCTGATGCAATCTGCGAGACTCATCCGCACCGGCGGCAGACTGGTAGTCATCAGCTACCACTCTCTGGAAGACAGGATGGTGAAGGACTTCATGCGGTCAGGAAACACGGAGGGCATTTTGAATAAGGATTTCTACGGAAACCTGCACCGCCCCTTCGATCCATTGTCAGGAAAAGCCATCGTACCCAACGAAGAAGAGAATATGCTCAATACACGAGCACGAAGCGCAAAGCTGCGCATAGCAGAAAGAACAAGTGAACCCACCGAATGACCGCTCATTCGGGATTAACCAACTAACGATCCTCAAGAGGGATGAACACACTCAGGAAGGAAGAATCTCCGCCTGCACGGCCTCTATCCAAAAAGAAGAAAGGCCGGATGCTGCAAAAAGTCCTCAACGGCGAATTCCTCGCACGTGAAGGACTCATTAATCACCTTCCCTTCATCTCCTTTCTCGCTGTCCTCTTTCTTCTGCACATCGCACTGATGTACTACTTCGAGCAGACTCAGGTGGACATCTCCCGCAAACAGAAAGAACTCAACGAAACACGATCCGCCTACAACACGACGATGAGCGACCTCGAACGAAGCAGGCAGCAAAGCAGTGTAGCTGAAAGTATCGAACAAATCGGACTGCGGGAATTGCGCACTCCTCCACAGGTCATAGACGTCGAAAAAGGATTCCTCACGAGCGAATGAACCCCAACAGCCATATCGCATCACGGGCCTACATGGTATCCGTCGGCCTCGTACTGCTGGCTATGGCAATCGTAGTCAAGGTCTTCATGCTTCAGGCTATGCCTGATCCGAAGGCGCTGGAAATCGCGAAAAATTTCACCTATAAGATCAATGAGATCGAACCGGTGCGCGGTCAGATTATCTCCACGGACGGAAGTCTGCTCGCCACCAGTGTGCCGGAATATGAGATTCGCTGGGACAGCAAAGCCAACTACGATATCGAACTATACCGCGCCAAAGTGGATTCCATGTGCCTCGTGCTTTCCCGCATTGCAGGGGATAAATCCAGTGCCGGCTACCGCGAACAATTTTCAAAAGCCCGCTCTCAAGGTCTGCGATATCAGCTTATCACCGATCATATAGACTACAACAAGCTCCAGAAAATCAAGCAGGCTCCATTCATCCGTGAAGGCAGGTATAAAAGCGGGTTCATTTTCATCGAAAAAAGCAAGCGCAAAAAGCCATTGGGTGCCCTTGCTGCCCGCACCATCGGCCTTGAACGCGAAGACCATAAAGTGGGACTCGAACTTGCCTATGACCAGTTTCTCGCAGGCAAGAAAGGCAAGCAAATGCAGGAACGCATTCCCGGTGGAGTGTGGAAACCCATGTCAGATGAATACATCGTAGAACCCGAACCAGGGTATGATCTCGTTGCTACGATTGACGTGCATCTGCAGGACGTGGCACATTCTGCGCTGCGCAGACAACTCGAACAACACCGCGCTTCATGGGGCTGCGCCATTCTCATGGAAGTGGAAACAGGCTACGTCCGCGCAAGTGCCAACCTGATGCGCAATGCCGAAACGGGTGAGTACGAAGAATTACTCAACCTCGCCATCTCCCAGAACACTGAGCCCGGCTCAACAATGAAACTTGCAAGCCTCATGGCCTGCCTGGAAGAAGGCTCTGTAGACCTCGAGGATTCTGTCGCCACCGGAAATGGTATCGCCTACTTCTACGGCAAGCCCATGAAGGATTCCAACTGGGATGAGGGCGGCAATGGCACCATCACACTCGAGCAAACGTTCGAAAAGTCATCCAACATCGGCACTGCACTGCTGGTGAAGCAGGTATTTGAAAACAAACCACAGCGATTTCTGGACAAACTTCAGGAGTTCGGAATTAGCTCGTCACTGGGTGTCGAACTCTCAGGAGAAACGAAACCCAGACTGTACGCGACCACCAACGATCCGGGTTGGAGCGGGCTCAGTCTGACCCAGCTCGCAATCGGCTATGAATCACAGTGCACGCCCCTTCAGACTCTGGCCTTTTACAATGCTGTGGCCAACGACGGTAAAATGGTACGTCCGCTTTTCGCTGAAGAGCTGCGACGAAATGGGCGAACAGAGAAGCGATTCAAGCCTGTGGTGATTCGCGAGGACTTCTGCAGTTCATCCACCATCCGCAAATGCCGCCAGATGATGGAAGGTGTAATGGATCCCGGAGGAACTGCCGACTGGGTATTCAAAAACTCTCCCTATCGCGTGGCAGGGAAAACAGGAACCTGCTGGCTGAATGAAGGCGGCTCATACCAGGCCAACCGATACCGCGCTTCGTTCGTCGGCTACTTCCCTGCGGATGAGCCGAAGTATTCCTGCATCGTAGTGGTGCACGATCCGAGAAGTGGCTCGTATTACGGCAGCGCAGTGGCCGCACCGGTGTTCAAAGAACTCGCAGACAAGATCTATTCCACCAAGATCGAATTCCATGAGCAGGAATCAACACCCGACTCCACGGCTCTCGCTGCAGCTCGCATACCCGTTTCCAAAAACGGATCGGGCAGACACCTGCAAACTGTCTATCGCGCGCTTGATATCCCCGTGCAGGGC
The DNA here is from genome assembly GCA_046336655.1 of Flavobacteriales bacterium. Taxonomy (GTDB): domain Bacteria; phylum Bacteroidota; class Bacteroidia; order Flavobacteriales_D; family Sanyastnellaceae; genus CANGTU01. The sequence continues at coordinate 10,838 of JBKDGH010000179.1, forward strand.
AGCACACGATCGGAATGGGTAACCACTGAATCAACGCGTGATTCCGTGCAGGTACTCGAACGCGCAATCAAGCCGGGCATGGTTCCCAACGTAGTGGGTATGGGCCTGCGCGATGCGATGTATCTCCTCGAGAGTTGCGGACTGCAAGTGCGCGCAAATGGCACCGGAACGGTACGACGGCAAAGCATTCCACCCGGCACCCGGGCAAATACCTATTCAGCAATAACGATCGAACTGTTGTGAAACTGCTCAAAGACATACTCTATCGCGCACGCATTGCAGATGTGTCAGGCTCCACTCACATTGCAGTGGAACACGTCACCATGGATTCCCGCAAGGTGAGGTCCATGAGTCTGTTTGTGGCCATGCGCGGAGTGACGAGCGATGGTCATGCGTTCATCCCCCAGGCGATTCAGCAAGGGGCTGTTGCTGTTGTATGTGAGCACATGCCCGGGCAGCGCGATGAGCGAATTACCTACGTGCAGGTCAACGACTCGGCGCATGCACTCGGAATCATTGCGGCCAATTTCTACGACAATCCCGCCGATAAACTGCGCATCGTGGCAGTTACCGGAACCAACGGGAAAACTACAGTGGCCACACTCCTCTTCCGCCTTTTCCGAAAGCTGCAATTCAAGTGTGGTCTGGTGAGCACTGTGGTCAACCGCATCAATGAAGAAGAAGTGCCATCCACACACACCACACCTGACGCCGTTGCACTCCACGCACTGTTTGCGAAAATGGTCGCTGCCGGATGCACCCACTGCTTCATGGAGGCATCATCCCACGCGCTTCATCAACAGCGCCTCGCGGGTATTCAGTTCGCGGGTGCCCTCTTCACCAATATCACACACGATCACCTCGATTACCACGGCACCTTCAACGAGTACATCAAGGCCAAAAAAATACTCTTCGACGGGCTTCCGTCATCTGCGTTTGCACTGATCAACCACGATGACCGCCACAGCGAAATCATGGTCCAGAACTGCAAAGCAAAGGTGAAGCGCTTCGCATTGCAAAGCATGGCTGATTACAAGGCCCGCGTTATTGAAAACAGCTTTTCAGGGCTGCACCTCACCATTGATCAGCAAGACCTCTACACCAAACTCATCGGCGGATTCAATGCCTTCAATATCGTGGCGGTGTATGCTGCGGCCGTTGAACTGGGAATGGACCGCATGGAAGTGCTTACCGTGCTCTCAGAACTCGATGCGCCTGACGGCCGATTCCAGTACCTGCGCACAGAGAACGGCATCACGGCCATAGTGGATTACGCGCACACCCCGGATGCGCTGAAAAATGTACTCGGGACGATCGCCGACATCCGCCAGGGAAATGAGCAGGTAATCACTGTGGTGGGATGTGGCGGCGATCGCGATAAAGCGAAGCGACCAGTAATGGCGACTATCGCAGCAAATGCAAGTGACCGTGTCATTCTAACCAGCGATAATCCGCGGTCAGAAGAACCGGAATCTATTCTCAGTGAAATGAAATCGGGCCTCGATCCGGTGCAGATGAAGAAAACCATCTCACTCTCCGACCGACGCGAAGCCATTCGCCTTGCATGTGAATTCGCAGGGCCGGGTGACATCATTCTCATCGCCGGAAAAGGCCATGAGAAATACCAGGAAATCAAAGGCATACGCCATGACTTCGATGATTTCGAGGTGGTGGGCGAATCACTTCAAATGCTCGGGAAATAATGCTGTACCACCTCTTTGATTATCTCGACACCCACTACGATGTAGCAGGAGCCGGCCTCTTCCGCTACATCTCCTTCCGCGCTGCCATGAGCGTGATTCTTTCTCTGCTCATCTCCCTCGTATTCGGAAAATCACTTATCCGAATGCTTCGCCGAAAGCAAGTGGGTGAAACGATCCGCGATCTCGGACTGGTTGGACAAAATGAAAAAGCAGGTACTCCTACCATGGGAGGACTCATTATTCTCGCGGCGATTGTAATACCCACACTGCTCTTTGCTGACCTCAGCAACATTTATATCCTGACCATGCTCATCGCCACGGTATGGCTGGGCTTTATCGGATTTCTGGATGACTACATCAAAGTATTCAGAAAGGACAAAAAAGGACTCGCAGGCACATCCAAAATCATCGGACAAGTGGGAGTTGGCGTCATCGTGGCCAGTATGCTCTACTGGAATGACAACGTCACCATCAAGGTTCACACGACCGATGCACCCCTGAATTACAACACGGAAGCTGAGGCATTTCATCCGGAGGAATGGACAGAAGAAAAGTCACTGAAGACGACCATTCCATTTATCAAAGACAATGAGTTTGACTACGCATGGCTCATCCCGGAAAGCTGGAGATCACAAACCTCCCTGTGGCTGCTCTTCACACTCATTGTCGTAATCATCGTAACTGCGGTTTCCAACGGCGCGAATATCACCGACGGGATTGACGGCCTCGCCACGGGGACCAGCGCAATCATCGGCGTTACGCTGGCCATTCTCGCATACGTATCCGGTAACTATGTGTTCGCGGATTATCTCAATATCATGTATATCCCGCGCAGTGGTGAGCTCACCATTTTCATCGCGGCATTCGTGGGTGCCTGCGTCGGATTTCTCTGGTACAACAGCTATCCCGCACAAGTTTTCATGGGCGACACCGGCAGTCTGGCGCTTGGTGGTGTAATTGCCACGTTCGCTATCGCAATCCGCAAAGAGCTGCTGATACCAGTGCTGTGCGGCATTTTCCTGATTGAGAATCTCTCGGTAATGATCCAGGTATCCTGGTTCAAATACACGAAGCGGAAATACGGAGAAGGACGAAGAATCTTCAAGATGTCGCCGCTCCACCACCACTACCAGAAGCTCGGTTACCATGAATCCAAAATCGTCAGCCGGTTCTGGATCATCGGAATCATGCTCGCCATACTCACCGTAATCACCTTAAAAGTCCGCTGATCACGTGCCCGGATTAATCACCATCCTCGGCGGAGGCGAAAGCGGCACCGGTGCGGCCATTCTGGCGCGCGCACAGGGCTTCGACGTGTTTGTGTCGGATAAGAGTCCGCTCAAACCGGAGTTCAGAAAACTGCTGGCTGATCGCGGCATTCCTTTCGAAGAAGGCCAGCACACCGAAGCGCGCATTCTCGAAAGTGAACAGGTGATCAAGAGCCCGGGCATCCCCGACAAAGTGCCTCTGCTTGGTCTGATTAAGGCGAAAGGCATTCCGGTGGTATCCGAAATCGAATTTGCTGCGCGCTATACGAACGCAAAGAAGATCTGTATCACCGGATCCAACGGCAAAACCACCACTACCCTGCTCACCCATCACATCCTGAAGAATGCGGGATTGCGAGTGGGACTGGCCGGAAACGTGGGACGAAGCTTCGCGCTTCAGGTAGCCGAACAATCATTCGATTACTACGTACTCGAGCTCAGCAGCTTTCAGCTCGATGACATGTTTGACTTCCGCGCAGAAATCGCGGTGCTCACCAATATCACCCCGGATCATCTCGACCGGTATGAATACAACATGGAGAATTACGTGAACAGCAAGTTCCGCATTCTTCAAAATCAGACACCTGAAGACGCTTTCATTTTCAACATGGATGACCCTGAGACCATCAAGGGTCTTGAACGTCACCACACACCGGCGCGCCTCTACCCCATCTCCATCAAAGGCCTTGAATGGCCTGAGGGACAGGAAGGCGCTTATGTACACGAACCTTATTTCACCATCAACACTTACCAAAACCCCTTCACAATGAAAATTACAGAACTCGCTCTGCAGGGCAAGCACAATCTGGCCAACAGCATGGCCGCAGGTGTAGCAGCCCGCATTCTTGACCTCCGCAAAGAAGTAGTGCGAGAAAGCCTCGAGCACTTTGAAAACATCGAGCACCGCCTTGAGCATGTGGCCAAAGTGCATGGCATCACATTCATCAATGACAGCAAAGCCACCAACGTCAACTCGACCTGGTATGCACTGGAGAGCATGGATCGCCCTGTAATCTGGGTTGCTGGCGGACAGGACAAAGGCAATGACTACAACGAGTTGTTGGAACTCGTGAAGATGAAAGTGAAAGCAATCATCTGCCTCACCACCGACAGTTCGAAAATCCGCAATGCGTTCTCCGGTGTGGTAGATACTATCATTGACACCAACAGTGCTGAACAGGCCGTGCGTGTAGCCTATGAGCTCGGACGCGAAGGCGATGCAGTGCTTCTTTCTCCGGCATGTGCAAGCTTCGATTTGTTTGAAAACTATGAAGACCGCGGGCGTCAGTTCAAGAACGCCGTGCGCTCGCTGTGAACCCATAAAGGATCATGATTCAACGTGTCCTCGGCAAACTGGAAGGTGACCGCGTTATATGGATCGCGACCTTCTTCCTCAGTCTGATTTCGCTGCTGTCCGTGTACAGCGCCATCTCCACCCTTGCCTATAAATCAGGTGGAAACAGCCTGGGCTTTCTGCTGAAACACGGCATTATGCTCTCTCTGGGATTCGGAGTGATGTACTATGTGCACCGCATTCCGGTGAAGTACTTTTCGAAGTTCTCCCAGCTGCTCATCTGGGTTGCTGCGGCGTTGCTGCTCGTCACACTTTTTTTCGGATCCAACATCAACAGCGCTGATCGCTGGATTCGCATTCCGGTGATCGGTCTGACCTTTCAGACATCCGACTTTGCCAAGGTGGTATTGATGGTGTACCTGGCACGTGTGCTCAGCCTGAAACATGAAGTCCTTCATGATTTCCGGCAGGGCGTTCTGCCCGCATTACTTCCGGTAGGCGTGATCTGTATCCTTATTCTCCCGGCAAACTTTTCAACTGCGGCAATGATCGCCCTGGTAAGTGTGGTGGTCATGTTTGTCGCCGGAGTGCCGTTCAGGCATATCGGTAAACTCGCGCTGGGTGGTATCGCCGGAATTCTCATGATCATAGCTATCGGTGAGTATGCTCCCAAAGGCACTCTTCCGCGTTATGAAACCTGGAAGAACAGGATCATCAACCGCATGGACGCTGACGCCGAAGGAAACTACCAGGCGAATCTTGCGAAGTATGCCATCTACGAAGGTGGACTGGTGCCTAAAGGTCCGGGAACCGGATCATCGCGCAACTTTCTTCCGCACCCGTATTCCGATATGATATACGCATTCATCATCGAAGAATACGGCTCGGTGTTCGGAGGAATCGGACTCGTGTTGCTTTACCTCATTCTGCTTTTCCGCACCATTCGCTTTTCATCCAAATGCCCGAAGAGCTTTGGTGCCCTTGCTGCACTCGGACTGTCCTTCATGCTGGTCATTCAGGCACTCATCAATATGGGCGTTGCCGTGAGTCTGTTCCCCACCACCGGTCAGCCTCTACCCCTTGTGAGTATGGGAGGAACCTCCACATTGTTCACCTGCCTCGCCATCGGAATCATTCTCAGCATCAGCCGGAGCGCATTACAGCCGCAAATCGAATCATCTCTTGCTGAAGCTGAACCGGCCCCACCCGTCAATGCTCCGCTCGCATGAAACCGATTCGAATGATCATCTCCGGCGGCGGTACAGGAGGACATATTTTCCCCGCCATTGCCATTGCCAATGCAGTCAAAGCCCTGCGTCCCGATACTGAAATCCTTTTCGTAGGTGCCCTTGGCAAAATGGAAATGGAAAAGGTGCCGCAGGCCGGATACCGAATCGAAGGACTGCCCATCGCGGGCATTCAGCGCAGGCTTACGGTTAAAAACCTGCTCTTACCCTTCAGGATTATCCAGAGTATGATCAAGGCCCGAACGATCATTCGGTCATTTCGTCCGGATATCGCGGTGGGTGTGGGAGGTTATGCCAGCGGACCGCTGCTGCGCGCGGCGGCGAGTGCCGGGGTGCCTACGCTCCTTCAGGAACAAAACTCCTATCCCGGAATCACCAACAAGATTCTCGCAAAAACGGCGCGGAAAATCTGTGTGGCATATGAGGGACTCGGGCAATGGTTTCCAAAAGACAAACTCATCCTCACCGGAAATCCGGTGCGCAAAGCGGTGTGCGAGATCAACGGCAAGCGCGAGCGGGCTGTGACGCACTTCCGCCTTGACCCTTCACGCCCTGTAGTGCTTGCGGTGGGCGGAAGTCTGGGCGCGCGCACCATCAATGAGTCCATCATGGCTTCCGCAGCGCGGCTCACCGAAGCGGGTTATCAGATTCTCTGGCAGACCGGTAAAGGCTTTGCTGCGCAGGGGCGCGAATTTGCCGATTCGACATCGCACGTTCACGCTCACGCATTCATCACGGAAATGGACCTTGCCTATGCGTGCGCAGACCTTATCATTTCACGCGCCGGAGCCATGTCCATCGCAGAGCTGTGCCTCATCGGCAAGCCTGCGATTCTCGTTCCCTCTCCGCACGTGGCTGAAGATCATCAAACCAAAAATGCGATGGCCCTGGTGAAGAAAGACGCCGCCATTCTCGTGAAAGACGCGGAAGCACGGGAGCGTCTCGGCGACGAAGTGGTACGCGTGATGTCAGATGCTGGTCTTCGCGCTGCGCTTTCCACACGCATCCTCGAACTCGGAAAGAAAGACGCTGCGGAGCAAATCGCACAGCAGGTGATCGCACTCGCTACTCAAGGCTGAAGCATCACGGATCGAGCGTCACACGGTATACATCCGATTTGTTTCTGCGGATCGACCGAATCTCAAACGCCCCGGGCTGGTCAATCTTTTCCACGAGATCAAACACGGTGCACTCTTTTGGAAGCCCTTCGAAAATGAGCAGGAAAGTGTGCGCCCTGCCTGCAGGCACTATCGTCCACGTCGGAGCGTAACTGATATTATCCGCATGCACCAGCCGGCTTTCATGCGATGAGCCCTTATCAAAAAGAAAAGTGGTGCGCCAGATGCGCAGGAGCATTTCACCTTGTCCGGGAGGGTATGTGACATGCACATACACATGCGACTCATGGGCGACTTCGGTAATGACCTGACTTTCGACTTCGGTAATGGTTTCCGACATAAAACGAAGATAACTCCGAGTCACGCGCGATCGCCTGACCGGAATTACCTTCGCCCGCATGTCGGCCTCACTCACTGATCGCTCGGTCTATTATTTTCTTGGAATTGGCGGCATTGGCATGTCCGCACTTGCCCGCTATTTCCATTCGCGCGGTGCAGAGGTAGGCGGGTACGACCGCACCTCCACGCCACTGACTATGGATATGCAGCTCAGTGGTATCGCCATTCACTTCGACGATGTGGTGGCCGAGATTCCTGCCATCGTGCATCATACCCCGAAAGAAAAAGTGCTGGTCGTGTACACCCCGGCCATCCCCAAAGACCACCGCGAATTCAACTGGCTCAGGGAGCAGGGATTCACCTGCGTGAAGCGCAGCGAATTATTGGGTGAAGTGACCCGTACCTCACGCTGCATTGCAGTAGCCGGCACACATGGCAAAACCACCACCAGCGCGCTCACTGCGCATGTGCTCATCGCCGGCGGCAAAGGCTGCAACGCCTTTCTCGGAGGCATTGCCACCAACTACCAGAGCAATCTCCTGCTCGATGCACAGTCCGATCTCACCGTGGTGGAAGCGGATGAATTCGACCGCAGCTTCCTCACGCTTACACCGGCTTTCTCTGTCATCACTTCCATGGATGCCGATCACCTTGACATCTACGGCGATGCCTCGCATGTGGTGGAATCATTCCGGCTTTTTGCCCGCAAAACCCGGGAAGGCGGGGCACTTGTTGTCCGCAAAGGCCTTCCCCTCGATGACGCCATTTTCACCGAGCGACCTGACCTGCGCATTCAGTCGTACTCCATTGACGGCCAGGCAGATTACTTCGCCGATCACATTCATATTGCGCACGGCAGATACCGCTTCAACCTGCATACTCCTTTCGGCCGCTTCGACGATCTCGAGGTCGGTTTGCCGGGTAGGCATAACGTGGAAAATGCGGTGGCAGCAAGTGCACTGGCATTACTCGCCGGATTGTCCCCTGACGCACTTCGCGAAGCACTGGCAAGTTTCAGAGGAGTAGCCCGGCGTTTCCAGGTTCAGGTCAGCAATGAGCGATTTGTCTATATCGATGACTACGCCCATCATCCCACTGAACTTCAGGCCTGTATCCGGTCAGCCCGCGAGCTCTATCCCGGTAAAAAACTGACCGGCATTTTCCAGCCCCACCTCTTCACCCGCACCCGTGATTTCGCGGATGGGTTTGCGGAGAGTCTGGATGAACTGGATCAGATTATCCTGCTGCCCATTTACCCCGCGAGAGAGCTTCCGATTCCCGGCGTGGATTCACACATGCTCCTTGATAAAATCCGCAATCCGTTGAAAAAGGTGGTGGAAAAGGATGAATTATTGAAGGAACTGCGCGAAGTGGATTCAGGAGTCATCCTGACCATGGGCGCAGGGGATATTGATACGCTCACAGACGCCGTCCGCGAATTGCTCCAATGAGCCAGCGGCGCGGGTTCTGGAGCCAGAGCCCGCCATGGAAACCACCGCCTCAGACACCCCGAAAAAAGCGCGTCGCCGCTCACGCTGGCGGTCGATTTTGCTCAACGGCCTGGCCGTTTGTGGGGGCATTGGACTGATTTCCCTCCTCGGCTTTGCGGATCATAAGCGATCGAAAACTCCTGTTCACACCCTCGAGGTGGATGTGAATGACGCCAGCGGCCGTTCGTTTCTCGACTCCGCCTCCATCGCCAAACTGGTGCTTAAGGCACAACCCAACCTCATCGGCACGCCGGCCGACCTCGTCAACCTCGACACCATCCATCAGGTGGTGGTGGACCATCCTTCCATCCGACAGGTGCAGGCGTTTGTGACGGTTGACGGACGCTGCGTGGTGAAGGCCATCCAGCGCATCCCGATGGCCCGGGTACTCAACCAGGATGGCACCGGATTCTACATCGATGAGGAAGGATTCACCATGCCGCTGAGCAGAAATGCAACAGCCGATGTGCCGCTGTTCACCGGCCGTTTGCTGGAGAAAATGCAGGAGCTGCCCGTGCCCGTGCTCGCAGAAGACAGCACCTGGAGACGCCAGTCGCACCTCGATGAAATCGTGTCCTTCACCCGCTTTCTCCAGGAAAACGAATTCATGAACGCCCAGGTGGAGCACGTGGTATTCAATGAGAAGGGCGAAATGGAAGTCGTGCCCCGCGTGGGTAATCACCGCATCGTGATCGGAGATGCCAGCAACCTCGAATTGAAATACAAAAAGCTTTTGGCGTTCTACGCTCATACCCTGCATACCCGCGACCTAAACCAATACCGTCGGATCAACCTGAAGTTTGACAACCAGGTGGTCTGTGAAAACAACTAACATGATGGCAAACGAAATCATCGTCGGACTCGACATCGGAACCACCAAGATTGCCTGCATCGTCGGACAGCGCAATGAATTTGGCAAGATCGAAATTCTCGGAATCGGCAAAAGTGAAAGCATCGGGGTAACCCGAGGTGTAGTCACCAACATCGAAAAAACAGTGACGTCCATCCGCGCGGCCGTGGAGCAGGCCGAGGCATCCAGCGGCGTACAGATCCGACTGGTGAATGTGGGTATTGCCGGACAGCACATCAAAAGCCTTCAGTTCAACGGCATGCGCACCCGACGCAATATTGACGAGGAAATCACCCGTCAGGACATCGACGCACTTGTGGAAGACATGTTCAAGCTCAACATGCTTCCCGGTGAAGAGATCATTCACGCCCTGCCGCAAGAATTTACCGTGGATCAGGAGGCCGGTATCAAAGACCCGGTGGGAATGAGCGGTGTAAGGCTGCAGGCCAACTTCCACATCATCACCGGACAAGTCACTGCCATTCGCAACATTTACAAGTGTGTCACCAAGGCCGGATTGCAGATAGACCAACTCACACTCGAACCCCTCGCCAGTTCCGCCGCTGTGCTCAGCGATGAGGAAAAAGAAGCCGGCATTGCACTCGTGGACATCGGCGGCGGAACCACAGATATCGCCATTTTCCAGGACGGCATCATCCGCCACACTGCGGTCATCCCGTTCGGCGGCAACGTAATCACCGACGATATCCGTCAGGGATGCACCATCATGAAGAATCAGGCCGAGCAGCTCAAGGTGAAATTCGGCAGTGCATTAGCCCTGGAGAATAAGGAGACCGACATCGTTGTGATTCCCGGTCTCAAAGGCCGCGAGCCAAAGGAAATCTCTCTGCGCAACCTTTCTCACATTATTCAGGCTCGAATGGAGGAAATCCTCGAGCACGTGCACTACGAAATCCGCAACAGCGGCTACGAAAAACAGCTCATCGGAGGCATTGTCCTCACAGGTGGCGGCGCCCAGCTCAAGCACATGAAGCAGCTGGTGGAGTACATCACCGGAATGGACTGCCGCATTGGATACCCCAATGAGCACGTGAGCAAGGCCCCGAACGAAAACATGCTGGTGCCTGCCATGAGCACCGGTGTCGGACTGGTCATTCATGGCCTCGAACAGGTCGTTGACGGACCTGCCAACCAGAACGCACCGGCCATGCAGAAAGAAGAGGAAGAAAACACTCAGCCTGCGACGGCCCCGCGCACCCGCACCCGCGATGAAAAGGGCCCGAGCCGGTTCCTGGCCAGACTCAAGGAATTCTTCGAGGCGGAGGACGAATAAGGTGAAAAAACAAAGGGCAGCCCGTTGGCAGCCCTGAGTCACTAAACCTTTAACCAAAACCTACCCCTCTTGGATATGGGGGAGATTCATTACCGTTGAAATAAACATCCTTCAAACGACCTGGTTCACGCCGGGTCGTTTTTTTTTCGTCTAACCCGAAACAGCCTGTGCAGACAATCAGCGTGTGAAGGTGAAAGAGCGCAAAGCCGGTGCAGAAGACCTCAACAAGCGCGTCGGCGGGTAAACGCACTCACAACTCCTGGCGCGAATCAATGAGGATGGTCACCGGTCCGTCATTGACCAGCGACACCTGCATCATCGCGCCGAATTGTCCGCTCGCCACCGGCCTGCCGAGCTTCTCTTCCGCGCGGGAAAGAAACAACTCGTAGAGCGGAATCGCTAGCTCCGGACGCGCAGCGCGGATGAACGACGGGCGATTGCCTTTCTTCGTGGCGGCGTGCAAGGTGAACTGACTCACCACCAGCAAATCTCCGCCTGCCTCCATCACATCGCGGTTCATCTTCTCTTCTTCATCGGGAAAAATGCGCATGCGGATGATCTTGTCCGTGAGCCACTCCACATCGGCAGCACCATCTCCCTCTTCAATGCCGAGAAGGATGAGCAATCCCTTTCCGATGGCGCCCGACACGGCAGCATCGATTGTCACTGAAGCTTCTGAAACACGCTGAATAACCGCCCGCATTCCCTGTGTATTTATCCCGTAAAGGACGAATAAATTATGCCATCTGCACATATCACCCTGCACAACCCGCCGCTCTCCTAAATTCGCACGGGATGCTAGACAAAGAACTCATCTACGTCAAAGGGGTTGGTCCGCAGCGGGCAGATGCGCTGAAGGAAGAGCTGGGGCTTGTGACCCGCGGACAACTCCTGCAGCATTTTCCGTTTCGCTACATTGACCGCTCGGAGATCATTCATGTCAAAGACATCCCGGCGGAAGAAACGTGGGTGCAACTCTCCGGCACGATCGTCACCATGCGCGAAGCCGGCGCCGGACGGGTGAAGCGACTCACTGCGCTCTTCCGCGATGACACGGGTGAAGTGGAGCTCGTGTGGTTCAAAGGCACCAAGTGGATCAAAGACAGTGTAAAGCTCCTTCAGCCGTGCATTGTCTATGGCAAGACGAACGTCTACAAGGGCAAGCTCTCCATTCCGCATCCCGAAATTGAATCGCTCGAACAGTCGCGCATAGCCGCAGGCAGCGGACTGCAGCCAGTGTATTCATCCACCGAAAAACTCGCGAAGAAAGGACTCAACAGCAACGGCATTGCCAAGCTCACGCGCCTGGTGGTTGAAGAATGTAAATCCTATATCCGCGAAAATCTTCCGGACGAACTGCTGAAAAAGTTCCGTCTGATGCCGCGCGCAGAAGCCATTGTGCAACTCCATGTGCCCACCACTGCGGAAGCGCTGGCGCAAGCCACGCGGCGCATGAAGTTCGAAGAACTCTTCTTCATCCAGCTTCAGCTCGGCAAGCAGAAACTTGCGCAAACCAAAGAAGAGCGCGGAGTGGTATTCGAAAAAGTCGGCGAACTCTTTAACGACTTCTACCAGCACCACTTGCCGTTTGAACTCACCAACGCACAGAAACGCGTGGTGAAAGAAATCCGCGCCGACGTAGCCCGCGGTTACCACATGAACCGCCTCATACAAGGCGATGTAGGCAGCGGAAAAACAGTAGTGGCCGTGCTTGCCGCGTTGCTCGCCATGGACAATCACTTCCAGGCGTGCATGATGGTGCCCACGGAGATTCTTGCACAGCAGCATTATCAATCCATCACCGAACTGCTGACCCGAATGCCCGTTCGGGTGCTCCTGCTCACCGGCAATACACCACGCGCAGCGCGCCGTGAAATCCTCGAAGCGCTGCAATCCGATGAGAAAATCTTTCTGGTAGGCACACATGCGCTCATTGAGCCCGCAGTGCAGTTCCGCAACCTCGGACTGGTGATTATTGACGAGCAGCACCGCTTTGGCGTGGTGCAGCGCGCGGCACTCTGGCAGAAAGCAGCAATACCTCCGCACATCCTCGTGATGACGGCCACGCCCATTCCGCGCACGCTGGCAATGACGCTGTACGGCGATCTCGATGTGAGTGTGATTGATGAGTTGCCACCCGGCCGCAAACCCATTCAAACCGTGTGGCGGTCTGACAGCCGACGTCTGGAGGTATATGGATTCATTGAAGAAGAAATTAAAAAAGGCCGGCAGGTGTATGTCGTCTATCCGCTCATTGAAGAAAGCGAGGCGATGGACTATAACCACCTCCAGGACGGATATGATGCCCTCTCGCGGCGCTTTCCGCTGCCGCATTACCGCATCAGCGTGGTGCATGGCAGGCTCAAGCCCGAAGACCGGCAGATTGAAATGGGATACTTCGTCCACGGGCGCACCCAGATCATGGTGGCCACCACGGTGATTGAAGTGGGTGTGAACGTGCCCAACGCCTCCGTAATGGTGATTGAAAGTGCGGAGCGCTTCGGGTTGTCGCAGCTCCATCAGCTCCGCGGACGCGTAGGACGCGGTGCCGAGCAGAGCCATTGCATCCTGATGACCGGCAACAAAGTGAGCGCCGAAGCGCGCACACGCCTCGAAACCATGTGCCGCACCAACGACGGATTTGAAATTGCCGAAGTGGACTTGCAGCTTCGCGGACCGGGCGATTTGTCCGGCGTGCAGCAAAGCGGCGCCATGAACCTCAGGATCGCCGACCTCGCCCGCGACCAGCAGATCCTGCAGGTGGCGCGTGAAGCAGCCCTCACCATTCTCGAAAGTGATCCGCGTCTGACCGCACCCGAACACGCCGTGCTGGCGGATTATCTTCGCGAGCAGGAACGTCACCGCGCGGATTGGTCGCGCATCTCATGAACCTGCGCATCTTTGCGCCATGAATCTCAACCTCGAAGGAAAGACAGCCCTGGTGTGCGGATCCACCCAAGGCATTGGCCTCGCAGCCGCACGCGAACTGGCAGCACTCGGAGCGCGCATCATTTTGCTTGCGCGCAATGAAGACAAGCTCCGCGAAGCCGCAACCACCCTGCCCACGCCAGCCGCACAGAAGCACAGCTACCTCGTGGCGGACTTTGCGCACACGCAGCAAGTGCATGAGGTTGTTACTGCATTTGTGAAAGACAATGAGGTTCATATCCTCGTGAACAATACGGGCGGTCCGCAGCCCGGCAAGGCCATTGACAGCGATGTGGAAGCGTTTCGCATCGCGTTCAACGCGCACCTGATCAACAACCACATCCTCGCGCAGGCGGTGGTGCCGGGCATGCAGCGGGCGGGGTACGGACGCATCATCAACGTCATCTCCACCTCCGTGAAGCAGCCGCTGCCCAACCTGGGCGTGAGCAATACCATCCGCGGGGCGGTGGCCAACTGGTCCAAGACCTTGGCGAACGAGCTCGCCGTGCATGGCATCACAGTCAACAACGTATTGCCCGGCGCCACGGAGACCGGACGCCTCGAGCAGATCATTCAGAACAAAGCCACCAAAACCGGAGCCGCCGCACAGGAAGTCAAGCACGAAATGGAATCCGAAGTGCCCATGAAGCGCCTCGCCAAACCCGAAGAAATCGCAGCGGCCATCGCCTTCCTCGCCTCACCGGCGGCGTCGTATATCAATGGGATCAATCTGCCGGTGGATGGGGGGAGGACACTCAGCTTATAGTGCGCTGATACCACGATTGGGCAAGGTCTTCCCCGTTGCAGAATCGCTTAATCAGTATTGAGTCTAAGACTCTTCGTCAAGTCCACGAACACTTCGGCAATACTCTTCTCTTCGGGTATTGGGCGATACGCCAATGCACCCAGCTCTCTTGTGTATTGATCCCGAAGTGCTTCCCAAACTTCTTCAAAACGAACAATCAGCGGTGATTCTCGAATAGCCTTTTCCTTCCAACCTATTGGTTCATCAAAGATTTCCCTGTCATGATCAAACAGCTCGAATAACCGTCTACTGAATTCAGGTTTTTCGACCAACTCCTTGCAGAGAGGTTGCTGCATGAGATAATAGATGTCGTAGAAATGCCTGACTTTACTGGACAAACCGACAATCACATCTTCATCAAAGGAGGCCCGGAAAAGTGAAATCAATTTCTCCAGTAAGGTTTGATCGATGCACAACACATTGATCTCAAAAGGATTTAGCTCATTCGAGTCAATGAGATCCATGCTGTCCCTGTTGGCCATAAACTCATAAACCATACTCTGAATGGAACACTTTTCAAAGGGAAAGGGATTGGCAAACGAATTGACTTCAAGAATGAGTGTATTGTTCGTGTGGCCTTTATCAATTGGATTATACTCAAAAACCGATCTTCGGAATTTTGATCCCTTACTTGATATACCCTCAGTTGGTCGCTCAGTCAACTCTGTCGAAATACCTAACTCCACACCTCGAAGTCTAGCCCTAACTTGACTGCCGGTTTCTCCCTCGTTCGGGACAATAGCCAAATCTACATCTGTCGAAAACCGATCTATCATTCGGTATGCCTTCGATAAAGAAGTTCCTCCCTTGAATACTGTTCCCTCAGCATACTTGCTATCAGCCATTCGATGCAACACCAGCGTGATCCAATAGTCCTTTTCTACAAATTGAAGATTGATGCCCATGTATTCCGAAGTAGCACGAAGGGTGTCGGAAAACAACTTTGGGTTGAGGTGCAACTTCATACAATATTCCAATTTGTCACTGTGGGCAATGCTTTCACGGCGCCGGGCAGTCTATATGTGGTAATGGGATTCAATGATCTGCGGAGTGGCTCAAGCTCCACGGCACTTTCCAATTGTTCGAGTAATGCACCCAGAAGCGCGCGTGTCGCGGGTGGATATTTCATAGCCAGGCGGACAAGGCTTTTAGCTTTATCTATATCCAGATTACTGATAATGATCAACAGCCGCTTGCACGATGATTCAATACTCGCGTCAGGGATTTCCCGGATATAGCGAATTGAGTCCAGCACCTGCAACAGAGGGATATTCCGCTTGTTAATTGGGTTTTTCTGCTGAATGAACGAGATGGTATATCGATCCCGTTTAAACGCCGGGCGCACATCATTACTCCCTATCTGTATGGTGTTGCTCACTTGAGTTGTCAGGCCCAACTCGTTGTATACGCTATACCCAGTAAGGTAGCCTATCACCTTGCCATTACTCTCCATCAGGTCCTTCACTATTTGTGCCTGGACCGGCAATACGCTCCCGTAGACAGTTACCTCAGGCTTATAGTATTTGCCCCGTGACAACTTTTTAATTACACCCTTTTCTACTAATCTGTTAAGCGCCTTAATTACGGCTTCCTTATTGGTCACCTCACCTAGCACAACATCGTAGGTGAATACGAACCCTTTAGGCAGTCTACTCACCTTAACCCTCACATAATCAGCTACTCTAACTCCTTCTGACATAGAGTAAAGGTAAGTAAGTGTCCAGTATTTTTCAAAATAAACTGGACATTTGTAGTATTCCGTGCGCACTGATACCTCTGACCTCATTCAACGGTATCATACGCCACTTGGCACCACAAACTACGCGAGTCTCTGTGTTACGATTCATTCTTCACCACGAAGGCATTAAGCAACACGAAGGTTCACGAAGTTTCTGTTCGTGAGGATCATGTGCTGCCAAGCGGTAGATAGCGGCGACAGGCTGAAGCAATAACCGCGCCCCTGATGCCATAAACGCCTATGCCTTCAAATGCTCTCTCAGCATCACCAACCCCGGGGAGTTCTGGGTCAACAGTGAGGTTATAAGTTGCTGGAAACGGTCTAGGTGGGTATTCACAACCCGATGAAGGTCATTGGCGCGAGAAGGAAGTTGCACATCTTCGGGTTTCAGGCCAGCTTCTTTACAGCGAGCCAATATCCAATCCTCCAACTTACCGGATAACCGGATTACAAGCCTTCCTTGCTCATCGGTCAGAAACTCCATTCCATGCTCCTCAGCCTTCAGAACCAAGGCGCGTTCATAGGCGCAACGAGCCGCATCGGGATCTTGATCAACGATGGCCATACCGCCTTGTTCCTTCTGGAGTTTGGCAAAAACCCTGGACTTTCCGGCATGGTGGACGATCCGTTTCCGGGGCACGCCCAATGCCATAGCCAACGCTTCATCCGGCAAACACTCCACGTGAACCCTCATCACTTACCGAGCAGTTGGTCAAAATTGAAGAATACGTCTGAATTGAGATCGAGCACTTGCTCCACCTGTTCCTTGTTCAGCACAGTAGCCTCGGTTTGGTAGTCCTTCATCTGACAGAGGATCACATTGAGGTTATCAAAGGGTGTCTTCTCGATGAGGCTGAGCAGGAGATAGGGATTGTGCGTAGTCAGAAAAAACTGATTCCATTCGTCCAACGCAATGCGCTCCGCGAGGTACTTGGTGTAAAACGGGAAGGTATGCGTCTCCGGCTCATCAAAGAGTAATACCGAAGCCTTATTTGATGCGATTGCCATTTCATAAAAAATGACACGCTGTAGGGTTTCGGAAATAGACGAATATGGGTAACTATAAATAGTACCATCCACCCATTTTCCTACCTCAATGGAACCATCATCGGGCTTAAGGTTTAGCAACAACTTGCTCTTAGCGAGAAAATCGGCTACCCAAAGCCTAAGCGATTTATGAGACACCAACAACGCAGATAGGTTCACTCCATGAGGACAATCGAGGTTACTAAGCCTGTTCCCATCCGCGAAAGTCAATCGCTTGAAGTTGTAATACATAACATTCGACGCATGCAGCCTGCCCGACTGCGCAACTTCTCCAGAATGATTCAATAAAATGGAATGTGAGTCCTCACTGTTCTCATTATACCAAAATCTATAGTTGTAAAAACCCACATTATTTCGAACATTGCCATTTAAGGGATAAGATAATGTAGCAGTAGATTCATCTGCTTTTACAATAATTGGTTCCTCTATATTAAAATCAGTATACAAGTCACTTATCCGACGAAATCGAAACACACCACGGTCCAAACCACTTGTAACCATATCCACACATTGCAGAGCCATCGCTTCAACTATATTGCTCTTGCCACTATTGGGCTCACCAATGAACACGTTGACCTTCTTGCAGTTCAGCTTCAGCTTCTTGACTGACTTGAAGTTCGATATTTCGAGGTGATGGATCATAGAGCGAAGATAAAGGAAATGGGCTTCTGCGGCGCCTCCTCAAGCCATAGCATGTCCATACGGCAACCGGCTCAGTGCAACCAAAAGACACCCGGGTCAATTTGCCGGAACAGGGGGTCAATATCGCCGGAATGAGCATCAAAGGTGAGTCAATGAGAAAAAACAAATAACTTTACCCAACCAAGCCACCAAAACGAAAATCAATCAGAGGGGGTCAGTATCCCGGAATAGGGGGCCAATATCGCCGGAATGAGCAAATGGCTTACAGACCCCAAAAAACTCGTTACCAACACCTCTCACAGTCCGTGTTCTCGTACTTACATGCAAGTAAAAAAATCTCCTATGAAACGGCTCCAGGAAAATCCCTCATAACTTTCTCTAAGAATTGATCAAGCCGCGCATCCACATCCTCTTCATCGAATGAAGACGACATGCGCTCTACTTTCAAACGCGCCTTCTTTAACATGCTCCTTCCAACTAAGGAAGCAACTTGCAATATGCTATCATCCAAATCCTCTAACAAATCATTTGTCAATTCTGGACTGAACCATTCCCCTAAATCAAAAGGAGCCTGCTTAATCTGCTCTTGCATCTTTCGGAAATAAGAACTCGCATTCTCCAAGCGCTCTCTCAGTTTATGCTGTCCTGTTAGCTCAAATGTTAGTATTGGAAATACTTCGGACAACTCGATCATCATTGCATCAATGTTCTCCGATAAGTACTCGTACCTCGAGTTCCTCTCCAGCTGGCCGGAAAGTTCATTCTTCATTACAGGAAAAACAAGTTGAAAAATATGCGCTAACTCCGGATCATCTTCTAGCAAGCCCAATTTCTCTGCTAGCTTTGTCTTCAAAACTTCTTGAAGGCGGTCCAATTCTGAACCTAGCATAAGTTCCTGAGTAAACTGATACCTTAACTCCAAAAGGAAATAAAGCGTCTTATTGAGCTTTCTCCTGTCCTTTCTGCGATCCGTGAGAATTTTCCCACTCTCAGAAAGTAGCCAACCCAAGGCCACGCCAACCAATGGTAAAAGTGTCTTGATCCAATCCATATGATAACTTTTACATTTTCAACCGATATCCCACCCCGAACGACCAAAATCTCGAAGCCTGAGAATGTCTTCACCATGCTTACAAGCCTTCAACTAAATGGATTTCGTCAGGAGACAACTTATAAAGTTCATAGACCACAACATCAATCTCTCGCTCAATTTCCGTTGTATCGGTCTTCGCGTCCAGTTGCTTCTTAAGCAACACTTCATTTACAAGCTCGACTAAACGGGTCTGATGATGTTCGTCACATTTCACAATTGGCAGCAATCGGCACTGACCAATTTTCGCCTTAGGAAAAACATTATCACGCTCTGAAAATTTGTTGACAAAGTAAAATCCTAGAAGCTTCGAATTCAATAATCCAGTAATGAACCGACAATCATACTCTTTGTCTAACTTAAATATATGAGCTGTGTTCTTTACTGTGAAATCTTCCGTTATATAGGCCGCAATGAGTCTATTCTTAGCAGGGATTTCCCGGATTATTACTCTTTCACCTTCAAAATATTTTGGTTCTCGTGGAGCAGCGATCCACGGGCCATACTTCAAATACCCTCCTTGCCAATTCAAAAAATAGCTGCAAACATCATTACCTTGAATATGCCTTCTATACAGATCATCAACCTTTATATTTGAGTTGAAAACCTTGTCAATCCGGTCCTGATCAGTTTGAGGCGGCTTTCCTTTCCCAGTCTCATATTCCTTGATTCCACTAGATGAATCCGAAATATCTCCAAGCAATACAGACATTCCCTCAATTTTAGCCAAAACCTTACTAACCTCACCAGATGTTAGAAAGTCGAAGTAGAAGTTATCATTTGATTGAAACCGACTCTGATCAACTGAACCTATTTCGAATATTTCTTGATTCCTGACCTCCGAAATGGATATCCGGCCCTCCTTATAAACCCAAAATGAAGCGACTAATACAACAGTGTCTACAGTTGCGTCAGGAAATATGCCAATTGGAGTATTAACAATAGAGCGAATAGTCGCTGCATCCAAAATATGCTTCCTAGCTTTGGAGTTATTCAGATTGTTAGCTATCGAATTGGGAATAATAAATCCGAACTCACCACCGCCCCTTAAGATTCTAAATGCAAGTTCAATGAACAATATGAATAAGTCAGACTGATACTCAGACACCTTAAAAACACTCATGAAATACTGCTTTTCCGAGACATTCTTTATATCTCGGAAGTTCACGTAAGGGGGATTTCCCATAACCACATCAAAGCCCACAAAATCTCCGTCATCATCCAAGACCTCCGGAAACTCAAACCGCCACTCAAAAGCATTCTCAAAAATCTTGTTGGACTTGATCTCCTCGATTTCGGCATCCAGCTTTTTCACCTCCCCGGTCAAACGCTCCACTTTCTTATTCCATTCTGCCTTCTCCTTTTTGTTCATTCCAAAAAGACTCTGTTGAGTCATCAGCATCGTCAACTCTCCTTGGGTTTTATACAGTTTCTTGGCCTTCGGATCATTCTTGGATATTTCACTCCTAAAATCCGACTTGATTTCGGAGATCAGTTGCTCAAACTCCCTCTTCTGTTCTTTGGATTGAGCGTTACGATATGACGCAACTGCCGTGCGGTAGCTCTGTATTGTCCATTTCTTATTGAGCGCTTGTTTGATGTCGGCGTCTATGGTAAAACGGCTAACCAGCGAATTGCCGCACTTGATGTTGATGTCAATGTTAGGCAACGTCTCAAGCTCCGTCTCATTCTTATAGTAGGCGCTCTTTAGCAGTTCGATCCAAAGGCGCAAACGACAAATCTTCACTGAGTTCGGATTGATATCCACACCAAAGAGGCAGTTCTCAATGATGGTTTGCTTTTCATGGAAAAGCGTTTCCTGTATGCGCTGGCTCTCTTTGCTTCCGGGATTGTACTCAAACAAGTCTCCATCTTCATCAGTGATGATCAGCTCATCATTGACCACCTCTACATGATACTCCTTCAAGCGCCTTCCGTTGCGATCCTGAAGAATCTTCAATTCGCTCTTTACAGCAATCATCTCATTGAGGGCCGACACCAGAAAGTGTCCTGAGCCAACGGCCGGATCGCAGATTCGAATGCCATTTACGATATCATTTGCCTCCTTAATGTTCTCAATCTTGTCATAGAGGGTATCCAAATCACTACAACTCCAGCCCTTGACGTCATTGAACTTCTGCACCACGGCCTTCCGAATCGTTTCGCGGCACATATACATGGTGATATAACCCGGAGTAAAGAAGGAACCATCCTTATACCCATTGATTTTCTCGAATATCAATCCGAGCACCGATGCATTAATAAGGGTCTTGTTATCCTCCTGAATATCCTCAGCACCTTCACTACTGAAGTCGTATGCGCTAAGGAACTCAAACAAATACTCAAGAGTATCCATTTCTCCGATTCGCTTTCTTCCCTGCTTATCCTTCAATACGGTCTGAGCGTAAACCGGCATCTTCCTGTCCCCGGACAGATTGCTGATGAACAAGGTGTCATGCTCTATCTCCGTCGGCTCAAACAAAGAAGAATTCAGATAGGGTGTCTTCTCAAACGTCTTGGCCACAGCACCAGTCCGGTCCGAATGCTTGCGGGCTAATACCTGAAAAAACAACTTGTTTAGCTCATCGTAGTTCTTAACCTTGTCGAGATTCAAGAAGGCAAAGGACTTATCTCCTTTGTGATAGGTTATTAGCTGAGCTTCCAAGAGCTTCAAAAAGAGAATACGGTTGACCCACGTAATGCTCAACTCAATGGCTACGTTAAACAACCTTTCCTCTGAAGTGTCGCCAAATTGTCTGGGGTTCTTTAACCTGCTTATCTTATCTAAACTGTCGAGCTGAAGAATGGCATCTTCCAGAATAGCGCCATCATAGCGTTCGCCAGGATTGTTGCGCCGAATCACTTTCTTGCCACCGTCCTTGAATTCCGCCAACCCTATGATGTGTAGCAACTCGCTGTAAAAGCGCTTATCCAGACTGTTGCTGTCGTTTGCAAATGGCAGCTTGAGCAGGTGCTCTGGAGAGAGCAACTTATACAGTGCGATTAGCATACCGTCATCCGCCTTGCTTCCATTGCGTAAAGGAACTTGATAGTCCTGGATGTTGAAATAGGTAAACGAAATCTCAGAGCTGATGCTGTCAATGAACGGTTCAGCAATCTGCTTGTAGAAAAAGTCAGTCTTCGTGTCTGCCAACCTACCTGTCTCAAAATCGTTGAACTGTTGAACCAGCGATTTATTCTGTGCAAAGAGTCGGTCGAACGTTGTAGCATCAAAAATGAACCACTCATTAATGTTGGTAACAGCCAGATGTCGAACTTCTAAATTCTTCAGCGTAATCCTTTCGCGCAAGTAGTAGAGAACTAGTTCCTGAAAAGCCTTGGCATTGATCTTCTTGACTGTGATCATCTCAGACTTGTTCGTAGGATTCTTGGCCTCCAAAATCACGCCCACGGTGGAAGCGGGTTTCGGTCCATTATGAATTACCAGATCATTGCGTCCCTTGGTGTTGATGAAGTGATTGGGATCGTAGTAGGTTTTCTTCAGAAAATCAATCACAAGGTTCTTGTGATATTCCTCGCTTTCATTATCCTTAGTAGATTCCAGCAACGCAATGAGATTCGCCTTGAAGCGGTCAATATCAGTCCGGTTGGGCTTAACTTTTAGGAAAGCCTTGTTGAGGGATTGGCGGGGTTTGAGTGGGGTTAAGACCATAAAACTAATTGAGCTGGAAAGCTAACGCATCCTGTGCTATCGCACAAATTTGATTGAGCTATATATACGTAATGAAATAGGCCCATAGATTCAAGTAAATAATCTTGACTTTTCATTCGAATACACCACGGCTTCAATGTTCCGGATTACACCCTCTTCAACAAGATTAACCAAATGACTACGAGATCATTTGGCAAAAAACCGCTACAACAAAGGACTAATCTGAGACTTCCCCCTTATACGGCTAACGAGACAGCTCGAAACAACAATCGACAACTAATTTCGACACTTCAATTTCCGACAACCTTCATCTCATCATTACGGACAATAAATCGCGCTCTCTCGAAAAGTTCATCGAACGTTATAATTTCCGGATTCAACTGACTCTGCCGAAACAACTCAAAGGAGCTAAACCTATCTTCATTCACTCCTACATCAGTCATAAACTGCTTAAGATGTCCGATAACCACGAATGACCTAGGCTGATACAAAAAAACCTGCTCACCTGTTGGAGCCCCGTCTCTGTCCTTAATCTCCACTTTTGTGTTCAGCCCTCTTATTGATTTTTGTACAGCTCTTTGTGACTGCGCAATAGCCCCTGCCAACTCATCTGATATTGCCCAAGATTCCGCGCGATAAGGCGAGCCCGTTTGCTTCAAAAGTTGTGTCCTATGGGTTTTAATCTCTCCAAGGCAAAACGAGTTAATCGCACCTCTAGTTTTCATCAATGCATCCACCCTCTTTCCCGAGCTGTTGAAACTATACCCCGCAACTACTTGCTCGAGTTTAGCATCCTCTAGTGGAGAGTTAAAAACATAGCTCAATCCATACCCGAATATCCAGGTATTCCTCTCAAAGAAATCTTGCCATACTTGCTCATCACTTGGTCTTCCGGTATGTGCTGCTTTAACAGTATCAAAATACTCATTATCGTTCAGCAGTCTTTCGAAAATATCTAGCTGCTCTTTTCGATAAGTCAGATACTGGATATCACTTGTAGTAACACTACTGCTGATTATCTCCTTTATCAATTCGGGATCTTTTGATATAAGCTCAATGGCCTGTTCTCTCGTCAATACGATGTCTTCTAAGATATCATCATCGAACTTAGCAGTGCTGGGCTCAGAAGTTGGAAGAAATTTTACATTTCTGATAAAATTGAAAAGCTTTGATATTTCCGCGTTTTGAAAGGTAAAACTCGCCTTGTGAGGTGCTCCCGATTGAGTTGTAAATTTTTGGATCGTAAGGGTTATAATATCTCTGGTATCCTCATAGAACTTTGCCTTTATTTCCTGCCTTCCGCCCTGCGTTACCCTCAATACAACCTCCTTTCCATCCTTAATAAACTCATGACTTTCGAGACAATCCATTACTTTTGAAACTATACGAAATCTTCTACTCAACTCTTGAGTTTCACCGGAATCGTCTGAATAAAAGGACTTTTCTTCTAGGGATCTACTAAGGTAGACTCTATCAGTTCGCTTGTTCTGAAAATAGTCAAATTCTGACGCTTCGTCTTCCATATCAGTGCAAAATAAATAGGGTACTCCATTCCAAATATAGCTAGATTCTGAAGGCTCTCCTCATTAACTGAACTAGATATACTAACCCAGAAAGATTCAGACTAACTATTCATAAAGGCAGCTTTTAATAAAAGTACAAGTTCACTTAATCCTCGAATGAATTACCTTCGCCCAAACCCCTCCCCATGCCCAAACCCCTACCCTCCATCTCCCCCGAACTTGCTGAAATCCTGATCAAATGCAAGGAGCACGACCTGTTTGAGGAGGTGCACATGTTTGCGAGTATGAATATCATCTCCCGCAAGTTGATTGCGCTGGGGGCGTTGGATAAGGCGGCGGATCCATATTATATCATGCCCAGCCGCATTGCGCGGGTGATGGACGAGGCCATGCAGGCGTATGCGGAACATTGTATTGAACTTCACAACAGAAATTAAATGGACATCCTCTCCCCCATACTCCCCCGGCTGTCGTATGAGGAGGTGACGAAATTCCGGCTGTCCATGGGCGACAATAAGCGGCTGGCGAAGGAGCGGAAATTATTGGAGCTGCTGTGGGAGGATCCGTTTCGCGATCCGTATGAATGCGCGGGGATGATCTACCGCAAGAAGATTACTTCGCTCACTGCCTATCAATCACTGCGCGGCAGACTGCTGCAAAGCCTCGTGGAATTCGTGGCGGCGCAACGCCAGCAAATTGACCACAGTCCGGAGTCGGAGATTTTTGTGAACCTCCACATGGCCAAATTCCTCATCGAAAAGGCTGCACCCGATCTGGCCATGCACTTTTTGCAAAAGGCGGACGATCTGGCCGTGAAACTCCGCCACTATGAATTCCGCCACCTGATCATCCGCCTGCAAATGGAGCACGCGGAAATGCTCAACTGCGACATCGAAGCGCTCGATGCGGCATGGAGCCTCAACGGCCGCCGCATTGCCATGTACCGCACCCTCGTGACCATGACCGCACGCGCCCGCAAGGCCATGGAACACTCGCGCCTCACCGGCGTGGTGGCCGACCCTTCCGCGGTAATGGCCGAGACGTTTGATACCATTAACCTCGACACGGAAGAGGCCAACGACCCGGCCTACCTGCTCGCCATCACCAAGGCGGTGCGCAACGTGTTTATCCCCACCAAAAACTACAAGCGCATTGATCAGTTTGCCTCGCGCTTCTACCAGGGGATTCTC
>JBKDGH010000180.1:0-21266 GCA_046336655.1 Flavobacteriales bacterium
AGCTTGTGGTTTTCGACTACAATTACGCGCAGGCCGTTATCCAGTGTGCTGGTTTCGTATTTCCCGATCTGAATGGCCGGAGCCGGACCGGGTGCGGGAGCCTTCGAGCGATCCACTTGCGCCTGCAATCCGCTGGTGAGAATGACTGCAAGAAAAAGAAAGAATGAGGATATCTGTTTCATGATACGGATAGTTGAAGGTGGATTATTTCGCGAGTGAAGGATCGTGTTCAAAGTAGAGCACTACTCTGTTTTCTTTTATGTAGTACTTCTGAGCTGCGTTGCGCAGATCTTCGCGTGTTACGGCCATATAACGCTCAATTTCATTGTTGATGAGATTGGCGTTGCCGTAATAGGTGTGGTAATTGGCCAGACTTTCGGCGATACCTGCCATGGAGGAGTTGGCGGTGACGAATTCGCTCTCTACCTGATTGCGGAGTTTCTGAAATTCATCTTCCGAAATCAGTTCGGTTTTCACGCGCTCAAATTCTTCGTTCATCGCTTCTTCAAGCTGCACGGGAGTGACCCCCATATTGGCGAGACCAAATGCAATCGTGAGTCCCGGATCTTCCAGATTGAAAGTGAATGCACCGCAGAACAATCCCAATTGCTTTTCTTCTACCACTGCGCGATTGAGCCTTGAACTGCCTCCCTGAGAGAGCAGTTTATTCAGCATATCCACGGCGTAAAATTCCTTTGTGCCCTGCGCCGGAATGTGATACGCCTGCACAACCATGGGCAGCTGATCCTTTACCTTGATCACATTGCGCACTTCGCCTTTATTGGTCGGCTCTTTCACCGTAGGGCGCGGGATCGGACGCGTTCCTTTGGGAATGTCGCCGAAGTATTTCGCGATGAGTTTCTTCGCTTCTTCCGGATTGAAGTCACCGGCAATACTCAGCACAGCGTTATTGGGCACATAGAAGGTTTTATAAAACTCCACGAAGTCTTCATCCTTTGCAGCGTTCAGGTCTTCCATGCTTCCGATGGGGGTCCAGGAATAAGGATGCACGCTGTATGCTGCTTTCATGGTTTCTGGCAACAGGCTTCCGTAGGGCTGGTTATCATAGCGCTGTCGCTTCTCCTCCTTCACTACTTCGCGCTGTGTTTCGATGCCTACTTTCTCCACCTTGGCGTGGAGCATCCGCTCGCTCTCAAGCCACAATCCCAATTCGAGCTGATTGCTCGGAAGCAGATCATAGTAAAAGGTGCGGTCCATAGTGGTATTCGCATTCAGGCCGCCGCCGGCATTTTCCACGTATTTTGAAAATTCACCCCGGCCTATATTTTCTGAACCTTCAAATAACAGGTGCTCGAAGAAGTGCGCCATGCCTGTGCGTCCGACGACTTCGTTTTTCGAACCTACATGGTAAAGCACTGTCACTGAGACGATTGGAGTGGAGTGATCTTCGTGGAGAATGACGTGCAATCCGTTCGGAAGGTCATATTCCTGAAATGTGATGGATTGTGCACCAGTCTGCGCGGAGCAAAGCAGCAGGAGGGCAACAGCGAGTAAGGAGATAGGTCTCATGGTGGTCTTGTTGTGTTGCGAAAATAGTCACCGGACGGACTTCACGGCGGGATTCCATGCCAGTGGTTGGAAATCGGGCCGGACGGTGAATAAAAAAGATTGTGCGATTTCCTGCGGAGTGACCAATTTTGAGCATTCTCATGATTATGACCGAATACTCATTCCATCCCGGACATCCACTTACGCTTGATGTCATCCGGAAGATACTCACCGAAAAGCAGAGCGTTGCACTTTCCGATGAAGCTCAGGCGGGAATCCTCAAAAGCCGCGATTACCTGGACCGAAAACTCGCTTCAGGAGATGATGCGGTATATGGCATCAACACAGGTTTCGGAGCACTGTGCAATGAGGTCATTGACGCCGGAAAGCTTGGCTCGTTGCAGCGCAATCTGCTGCTCAGCCACGCCTGCGGAATGGGGGCCGAGGTGGATAGCGGGGTTGTAAAAATCATGCTGCTCCTTAAAATTCAGGGGCTCAGTCAGGGCTACAGTGGCGTGCATCTTTCCACCGTCCGGCGGCTGGCAGATTTTTACAATAAAGGGATTTATCCGGTCATTTTCGCTCAGGGCTCTCTCGGTGCAAGCGGCGATCTTGCGCCGCTTTCTCACCTGGCTCTTCCGCTGATCGGGGAAGGGGAGGTGCGCATGAATGGCGAGAGGATGCCCGCTGCTGAGGCGCTGAAGAAGGTCGGGCTGGCACCTCTTGAACTCAGCAGCAAGGAGGGGCTTGCACTGATCAACGGCACACAGTTCATGTCGGCTCATCTCACATGGATTTTGTTGCGTGCTTTTCATCTGTTTGACTATTCGCTTTGCATAGCAGGAATGAGCGCGGATGCATTTGACGCGCGTCCTGAACCTTTTGACGATCTCACCCATCTCGTGCGTCCGCATCACGGACAGCGCATTGTAGCGCAGCAATTCAGGAATATGCTTGAAGGCAGCACAATCATGGCTCGCCCAAAAAAACACGTGCAGGACCCGTATAGTTTCCGATGCATTCCTCAGGTGCACGGCGCATCGTTGGATGCGCTGCACTATGCAAGACAGGTGCTCGAAACTGAGATCAATTCGGTGACGGATAACCCACTGATTTTTGCAGATGAAGATCGCATCATCTCAGGAGGTAACTTCCACGGGCAGCCACTTGCACTTGTGCTGGATTTTGCCGCCATCGCCATTGCCGAAATCGCGAGCATGTCCGAGCGGCGTACCTACAAACTGCTCTCTGGACAACGCGGATTGCCGCCATTTCTCGCACCGGCTGCCGGACTTAACAGCGGTTATATGATTCCTCAATATGCGGCCGCTTCCATAGTAAGTCAGAATAAACAGCTGTGCACTCCTGCAAGCGTGGACACCATCGATAGTTCCAACGGTCAGGAAGACCATGTCAGCATGGGAGCCAATGCAGCCACCAAGTGCCTTCAGGTCGTGGAGAATCTGCAGTCCGTGTTAGCCATTGAATGGATGACCGCAGCGCAGGGACTCGAATTGCGCAGACCGCTCAGGAGCTCTACGAAAATTGAAAACCTGTTTTCCAGATTGAGGCAGGAGGTTCCCTTTGCAGCAGAAGACATTTCCATGTCGCGCTATATACCACTGGCGCGCAACCTGATGAATGGCTTTATTCCTGCAGGCTGATTCGTCCGTGTGACCACTGTCCGCCGGAAAGCGCAGCCAAGTGATAAGGACCTGAAGGAAGATGGCTAAGGTCGAGAAGTACTTTGGATGAATATTCCTGACTTCTCCAGACGAGGTTGCCACTTCCGGAGTAAATTCTTACTTCTTCAATGATTCCTTGTGCACCGGATTCAACCGCTACTTTTCCTGCGGATGGATTCGGAAAAATGGAAATATCCGCAAGGGTCATCTCACCGATGCTGCCAAGCACAATGAAAATTTCTGATTCAATGATGCATCCATTGTTGTCTGTGACATTCAGAAACCATTGTCCGAGCGGAAGATTTACATCTTCTTCTGTGCTGCCATCAGACCACTGATAGTTGTAAGGCAGGGTTCCTCCGCTTACTGTGATTTCTACCGTACCTGCGCCGAGTCCTCCGGCGATAAACTCATCTACTGTAATCACCAGCTCTTCCGGTTCGGTGACGATGACTGTGGAAGTCGAATTGCAGCCTGCAGCATCAAGCACGTCCAGCGTCCATGCACCAGCAGTGGCGAATATTGAATGTTCTGTTTCACCGTTATTCCATTCCAGTGTATAAGGGCTTGTTCCCCCGGCCACAGAAGCATTCACAAGGGTTGAGTCTCCATTGCATGCCAACGACTCAAACGCCATGTCAATCGAAATTGAATCGGGTGTGCTGATCTCAAATGAACCTGTGAAGGTGCAGTTTTCTGCATCAGTAAGCAGGTAAGTGTAGGTTCCTTCGCACAATCCGGTACGGTTGATTTCCCACGATTCGTCTGACCAGAGTATAACGAGTGGCTCAACGGCATTAATAATTTCCAGATTGATGCTTCCCACACATTGCCCGAAGCAAGGGTTGGATTCAACCGTGCCGTTTACGCTGAACCCGGTTTCAGAAGCAATCACAGTGGAAATTTCCGTCGAGCATCCGTTCGCATCGGTGATGGTGTACTCGTAACTTCCCGGGGCAGTAATAGTCACCTCACCTGTTCCTGAATAGGGCGCTGTACCACCTGATGCACTGATTTCAAGAACCAGCTCACCGCCGATACAAGGGAGCACGCCGCTGCCGATTTGTGCACTCAATGCTTCAGGCTCAGAAAGCATGATCGCGGTAGTCGCGACACAGCCATTCTGGTCGCTGACTTCAATGAGTTGCTCCCCGGCCGGAAGCAGCAACGAACCAGTGCCGGCATAGGGTGCAGTTCCTCCCGTCGCGGAGATGACTACGTTCGCTGTTTGCCCGGCGCAGAGAATATCACCCTGAACGATGTCTATATTAAGAGCTTCCGGCTCGTCAATGGAAAACTCCTGAGTGATCGAATAACCCGTTGCATCAGTTATTGTCACGGTGTAATCTCCAGCTGTCAGTTCTGTGATAGCATTCTCAAATGAGCCGTTGGACCACTCCACCACGTAAGGCGGGGTGGCGCCCTGCGGAGCGATAGAAATGGTACCGTCGTTTTCTCCGAAGCATGAAATGCCGTTCAAAGTGGCATTGAGAAGCAAAGGAGCGGGTTCTGTGATACTCAGGCTCACGCATGATGTGCATTGTGCCGCATCGGTAAGGCACAGGTTGTAATTTCCTGCAGGGGCAGGGATGCTCGTGGTGGTTGTGCTGAAGTTGCCCGAAAGGTTTCCCAGAGTGTAAGTAAAAGGTGGATTCAGTCCATTTGTAATCACACTGATACTGCCCTGTGAACCTGGCTGAGTAGCCGGCGTCGAATTGACACCTGCAATGAGCGGAGGATTTTGTGTAAGTGTGAAGTCGAGCACCTGCTGTTGTCCGGCCTGATCGGTGATGGTGACGGAATATGTGCCGGCAAGCAGGTTGCTCCGATCCTCTGTTTGAACGCCATCACTCCAGAGGAAAGAGTATGGGGATATTCCTCCTGATACTGATACGTTGATGCTTCCGCTTGCACTTCCGAAACAAGTGGGATTCACGGACGTTCCGCTTGTTGCGAGTGCCTGAAGCTCGGGCAGAATAAGTGAGGCAGAACCACTGTTATCCAGACCTGTAGTGCCGCCGCCGTTTACCGCGTTACCCGCCGAGTAGAAGCGCACACTGCCGGTTCCCGCCGCGGGCGCTGTCCATCTGAAGTTGAATTGGTTGTTGTTCAGAACTCCGTTGTGCTCCACGTAAGTGCGGCCTGAAAATGTGCCCACTGTGACAAGCTTTTGTTTGACGTTGGATGCAAGGTTGGAGTAACCGGCGATGGGTTGGTTACCGGGAGTGGTGAGACAAGTCAATTGAAACCCGAATCCCGCCGGATTGCCTGAACTGTTCTGCACGGTTACCCGCATATCATACGCGGTGCCCGGAACATAAGCTGTAACAGGTGTGGTTGTTCCGGGCTGGAAGACCTGAATCGATAAGGTTACACTGCCGAATGCTCCCCCGTTATGGCAGTTGCCACAAAGCTGACTTTCCATCGGAGCGCCCGTATTTCCTGCGTTGGCAACGGTAGCGCGGCCTCCTGAAGAAGAGGTAAAGAGGATGTATACAATGGATGAGAGGAAAAGCGTATTGACGATTTTTCTGCGCATAGGGGAGATAATTAGTGAGAAAGGTAAATCGTCATAACACGCAACACATCGTGTTGTTTTCTGCAAGACTTGGAAGGTCAGTTATTTCCCGCTGCCTTTGATGACGATAAGGATCGTGTAGAACAGGATTTTGATATCCATCGCAAGTGACATATTCTCGATGTAGAGAATATCGAATTTCAATCGCTGGATCATCTGATCCACATTTTCTGCGTAACCATATTTCACTTGCCCCCATGAGGTAATACCAGGCCTTACCCGGTGCAGATGCCTGTAATGCGGCGCGCGCTGTGTAATGAGGTCTATAAAGTGCTGTCGCTCCGGACGAGGCCCCACAAGCGACATATCTCCGATGAGCACATTCCAGAACTGAGGCAGCTCATCCATTCTGGTCTTGCGAAGGAGCCTGCCGAAAGGCGTTACTCTGTTGTCCACCGAAGAACTGAGCTGCGGCCCGTCCTGCTCCGCATTGTGCACCATCGTGCGGAATTTGTAAATGATAAACGGCCTTCCGAATTTCCCGATGCGCTCCTGGCTGAAGATGATCGGACCACCAGACGTAATGAGAATTCCTGTGGCGATAAACAGATATACCGGAATGAGAAGGATTAGCGCCAGCAGCGATACACCAATATCCATCAATCGCTTTATCGAAAACTGCCAGTCAGGCATGATTTCGTGATTCACCCGTATCAACGGTACGCCGTACACACTTGTCATCTTCACTGAACCGCTGAGAATATCATACGTATCGGGAATAATGCTCACCTGCACATCCTGATCCTCAAGCAGTGCGAGAATATTTTCGAGGTCCTTGTGATCTCCGCTTTCTACAGCTACGATGACTTCTTCAATCGATTGTTCGCGGATAAGACGCGGCAGCTCGGTATACTTTCCAAGAAAGGGGATGTGTTCTGACAACAGGTTGTCCTGGCCATTCACGCGCACAAATCCTTTGAACTTGTAGCCGGGTGAACTCCGCATGCTGCGGATTTCCTCGAACAATGCCAGCGCCCGGGAGTTGCCACCCACCAGAATCGTATCGAATCCGATGCGACCGGAGTGAATCCGGGATACGATGCGTGAGGTAAGAATCAAACGTCCGGTGAGTGTGAGGAGTGCGTGAGTGGCGAAAAGCAGAACCACCGTTTTGTAGTAAGTCCGGTAATTCGGGATCTCATCATCCAGAAGCAATACAAAAAAGATGATGATAGTCCCTACTGCAGACGCGGTGATCACCTGACCGATTTCTTTCAGTCGGTGGCGGCGAAGTATGCGGGTGTACATGCCGCCGAGGGTGTAAAGGGCCACCCAAAAAACCGGCACCAGCGCAAGGCCAAGGAAATAGTTGGAATCAAATTCAATCGCTATCTCATAGCCGTACTTTTCGCTTTCAAGAAAGCGTTTCCGGAATACGAACAGAGCGGTCCATGTCAGTGCTGCCGACACGAAATCACTCGCCAGATAGATTAAAACCTGCTTCCTGGAATTCATTTCATTGATGCGCTCCGGGCGTTGGTTTTCAGCAGATTGGAGTTATTGCCATTGAACAAGTTTGAGGTTGTCCAGGTAGAACGTGACGTTCTCATCCTGATCATCGGGTACCACTTCAAAATACAATTCGAAATAATCTGCGTTGGGATTCTGAATCGGAATGAGGCCGAAGTCGATATAGATTTTATTCCACCGCGGAGTGCCTGGAACCGATGCCGTCGGATTGATGATCACCGCCATGTTCTTATTTACTGTTGATCCATTTACCGCCAGCAGGCCCACTGCGAATGAGTTATTGCAGCTGTAATTCATCTCCAGAAAAATGGGAAGCCCGGCATTGAGCTGCAGGTTGTCATCGTCCTTGAAGTACAGCAGGGCTTCTCCGGCTTCGAGTGTGCCAATGCCTGAGCGGCTTCCCTCGAATACGAGCTCAGGGTCATTCGTCACATTGAACAGCCCTTGGGTGGAACCCGCGGGAACAAGGAAGTTACCGTTTTCAAAATCCTTTTCAATGATGACCACATCTTCGAAGTAAGAAAACACCGGTACGATGGTATCTCTCGAAAACGGAGCCACATCTTTGCTGGCTATGAAAGGTTTGTAAAACGGATAGCGGATGCGCGTGCTGCTTATTCCGTTGTTCTTGATTCCCGCGAAAAACTGAATATCGGTCGGACCGTTGGCGAGTACCGGTACATCTGCAGGCAAATCATACACCCCGACAATCTGTTCTTCGGCGTACACCCAAACTTCGGTGATCTTCTCGCTGGCTGTTCCCTGTCCGGGAAGCACATCCATCTCAAACGCCGGAATATGGATATAACCCGGCTCCTGTTCATCAGGATTGATGACATTGCAGGAAAGAGAGAATGCACACAAGACTGCGGGGAGTAGCAGGCGCATGGTTCGGTTTGGTAAGGCTGCAAAATTAGTGCAGTGCACTAATCCGATGGGATGAAACGGAGCATTGCCCCGCATATTGCGGGATGCGGAAAAAATCAGCTTCCAGGAGAAAGAAGGCCATCGTCCTGTAGCAGAACGGATTGGTTCATTTTCTCCAGTACCTGAAGTGCCACATCGAGCGCCCGTGTGCCTTCTTCCAGGGTCACAGCCACGGGCTTTCCCTGAAGGATGCTTTCCCCGAATGCACGAAGCTCTTCGCGGATGGCATTGCTCTCCGGAATAGCAGGCTTATCAAAAAGGATTTCCTTCTTGCCTTTTTCGCCCATATCAATGACAAGCGAGAACGGATCCGGATCTCCTTCCACTGTGCGCATTCTAACGATTTCAGATTCCTTTGCTAGGAAGTCCACAGAGATGTAGGCATCGCGTTGAAAGAACCGGGACTTGCGCATTCCTTTCAGTGAGATCCGGCTTGCAGTGAGATTGGCCACACAGCCGTTATCGAGCTCCAGACGGGCGTTTGCGATGTCCGGTGTTTCACTCAGCACAGCTACTCCGCTGGCGGAAATGCGGCGGACGTTGGCCTTTGTCACCGCAAGCACTATGTCAATGTCGTGAATCATCAGGTCGAGCACCACAGACACATCCGTGCCCCGCGGATTGAATTGCGCCAGACGATGCGTTTCAATAAATCGCGGCTGGTTGATCATGGGCTTTGCCGCCACAAACGCAGGATTGAAGCGCTCCACATGTCCGACCTGCGCAATGACACCCGCCTCTTTCACGAGTTTAATCAGCGAACGGGCCTCGTCTACAGATGTGGTGACGGGTTTTTCTATGAATACATGCCTGAACTTCCGCACTGCCGCTGAAGCGCACTCGTAGTGGTAGATGGTTGGCGTAACAATGTCCACGGCATCACACGCTGCGATGAGTTGCTCCATGCTGTGAAACGGCATCACGCCGAATTGCTCCGATGCTTCGGAAGCTTTTTTAATATCCGGATCGAAAAAGCCGGCGAGTTCAAATATTTCCGGCAATTCGCGGATGCACTTCATGTGGATCTTGCCAAGGTGCCCGGCGCCGAGTACTCCTATTTTCAGCATGAAACAAGGTGTTGAGGCAGGAACATCAGTGAGGCAGTGCACTGTAGTTCTGCAGGTACAAAAATGGCTTTCCGCCCTATCTACAAGGCCCCGTTGATTTTTACTTTTCAACACTCCGGTTGGAGGGGATGTATCCGGATAGCTTTGAGGAAATGATTGCAGATACCTACCGGCACAAAGGGCTGAGGAAAAAGCTGGTGCAGGAAATCGCCGCGAAAGGAATTACTGACCAGCGTGTTCTGGACGCTATGAACAAGGTCCCACGACACGCTTTTCTCACTTCGGCATTTCTCGAATTTGCCTACGAAAACAAGGCGTTTCAGATTGGAGCCGGACAAACTATTTCACACCCATATACAGTTGCGTTTCAGTCGCAGCTGCTGATGGTGGAACCGGGCATGAAAGTGCTGGAAATCGGCACCGGAAGTGGTTATCAGACCTCCATTCTGTGTGAGCTCGGGGCCAAGGTGTATTCCGTGGAGCGACAAAAACTCCTCCACGAAAAGGCGAAAAATATTCTCCGGGAAATGGGATATAAGGCTCAGCTCACCTACGGAGACGGATTCAAGGGAATGCCGGCGTTCGCGCCGTTTGACCGGATCATTATCACCTGTGCCGCGCCCCGGGTTTCTGAGGAACTCATACTCCAACTTAAGCCGGGCGGGAGAATTGTGGTTCCGTTCGGTGAAGGTGAAGTGCAGGAAATGATGACTATCGACGAAACCGAGTCAGGTGAGTTCGTCACCAAAATGCACGGGACGTTCTCTTTTGTCCCCATGCTGGAAAACAGAAATCCCACGGGTTAACCTGTGCAAATCCCGTGGATAAGTAAGACCCGGATCGCCGTCTTTCCTGCGCCCGACGCAGGTTTCCGAACGTACTTTTGAGAGTATCCGCCATGCGGTATAACCTCTCTTTATCGATCGCCATTCTGGTGCTGTCCGGGGCTGCCTTGCACGCTCAGCAGACGACTATTGTCAATCATTTTCAGGGCGATACTACCGGGCGCGGGGTAGGGGCATTCCGGCTTTCCGGGATATCGGAACACCGCGTGGTGATCAACTATTACGAACCGGCACCGGATAGGGAAGTGGAGCGGTTGAGCCAGCTGACCGGCTCCGCTTTGAATTTTTACATTGATCAATCGGCTGAAGTGAAGAACGGAAAGCTCCGTCTGCTCAAAAGCAAAAAGGAGATGCTCCGCGACATGAATGAAATCGTGCGCAATGCGGTGAAGTACTATGATTACCGGGAAATCGCCGCATTTAAAGGCTTCTCAGATGCTGTCGGCAAACGAATCGATCAGCTCGGTGCACTTGACTTCGAAAAAAGCGAGTACGCTGACCAGGTGACTACCCCCGATTCACGGAAACAGCTCGAGTTTTTCTATTTCCAGAAACACCTGAATGACCTGAAGCTTCAGGCTAACATTGAGGTAGGCAATTACGGAAATGAAAACCTGCTGGTGTTCTCATCCACTGAAAGCACGTTGGTGGACGATGCTACCCGCGACAGCCTGCTCAAGTCATTGCAGGTTGATCCGGACGCCCCTCTTGCACCGATCTTCTCCGAACGCGGCTATGCGGAATTATCGCTTCTCGGTATGGAGGACAATTCTACGCTCACTCCGGGGGCAGCCAACGCCTCACCACCCGATGATTTTGCAGCGAAAGTGATTGATATGCTGGAGCGCAATAATTCCAAACTCGACGCCATGCAGGCTCAGATTGATCGGTTGCGCGAGGAACAGATGAGACAGTGGCAGCAAATGCAGGAAGCGCGGAACGATCAGATGCAGGCCCAGATCAATGACCTGCGCAACATGGTGATGGATCTGATCCGGATGAACACCGGCAATGCGATTACCAGCAGTGGCAATGAGCTGGCCACCGGCCCCTCGGAAGGCAGGGGCACGGTCACGGTCTACAATATTCCTTCGGCAGTCAACCTCTATTTTCAAAAAGGCTCTTCGAAACTCAGTCCCGGCGAAGTGCTTGCACTCAATGAGGTGGTCGATATTCTTGCGCGCAATCCCGGATTGCAGCTGATCATCACGGGCTATGCAGATAAGACGGGTGATCCGGTGAATAATTTGTTGCTCTCACAGGAACGTGCAGTAAGCGTAAAACGATTTTTGAAGAGTAGCGGGCTGAGTGAAGACCGCTTTGTGACACGCTATCTCGGCGACAGCAATTCGAATGAACAGTCGGCCGGCGACAGGAAAGTAGTGGTTGAGTTTATCCGCTGATGCGGCAGATTATCGCACCCGCACCGAAAACATTTTCTGGTCTTCCAGAAAGCCATCGAGCACATCTCCGATTGCTACAGGGCCAACTCCGGAAGGAGTTCCGGTAAACAGCAGATCGCCCATTTTCCAGGTCATGTAGGTTGAAACATAACTGACGAGCTGATCGGGATTGAACACCATCTGAGAGGAGACACCTTCCTGCACCAGCTCTCCGTTTTTCCGCAGTGAGAAGCGAATGTTCTTCGGATCGGGCAAAGAGTCGAGTGCAATAAACTCCTCAGAAACAACTGCCGATCCGTCAAAGGATTTGGCCTTTTCCCACGGCAGACTTTTCTTCTTGAGTTCATCCTGCACATCGCGAGCGGTGAAATCAATTCCAAGTCCGACCTCGCTGTAGTAGCGGTGCGCGAATTTTTCCTCAATGTGTTTTCCGAGCCTGTTGATGCGGTATACGAGTTCCACTTCGTAGTGAATGGCCTTGCTCCACTCGGGAATGAAAAACGGATTGCCACGCAGCAAGATGGCCGAATCAGGTTTGCAGAAAAACACAGGTTCGTCGGGTGTGGCGTTGCCGAGTTCTTTGGCGTGATCGCTGTAATTGCGACCGATGCAGATGATCTTCATGAGTGCGTATTGCCTTCAGGTGAAGGTGTAAAATGCGGATTATTCATCACACGCGTCTGGCGACGCAGTGATTCATTGTGAAGCTGCTCGAGGTAACGCATGATGAATTCGTCGGAGAGCCCGAGGTCCTTTGCCCAACCTGACCGCGTGCGGCGAATTTCATTCCACCGTTCCACGTCAAAAGGCTGCATGTGATGCACGGCTTTGTATTCACCCACGCGTTCACTGACCATCATGCGCTGAGCAATGAGTCCGATGATCTCCTCGTCGAATTTGTCGATCTCTGCGCGAAGCAGCTCGAGTTCATCACTGGTAAATTGATCAGGACGGGCGGTCCGCAGCTGAAGCTGACCTATCAATTCAGCCAGCGCTTCCGGGGTGATCTGTTGTGCTGCATCACTCCACGCCTCATCCGGAGTGATGTGTGATTCAATCATGAGGCCGTTCATACCCAGATCCATCGCCTGCTGGGCGACTTCAGCGAGCATAGCGCGGCGCCCGGTGATATGCGAAGGATCGCAAAAGATCGGAATCTCAGGATGTAGTGATTTCAATCCAATGGGAATTTCCCAAAGCGGACGATTGCGGTAACGCTTTTCACCGTAAAATGAGAATCCGCGATGAATGGCTGCAATGCGCCGCACACCCGAACGGTGAATGCGTTCAATGCCTCCGATCCAGAGCTGAAGGTCTGCATTCATCGGGTTTTTCACGAGCACAGGAATGTCCACCCCGCGAAGGGCTTCCGCAATTTCCTGCACGCTGAAAGGATTTACCGTCGTGCGCGCACCGATCCAGAGCATATCTATCCCGGCATTCAGGCAGAGTTCCACATGCTCGGTGGTGGCCACTTCCGTCATGACCGGAATACCTGTTGCCTCGCGCGCTGCGATGAGCCAGGGAATGCCGTCTTTGCCAACTCCTTCAAACGAATCAGGCCTCGTGCGTGGTTTCCAGAGTCCTGCGCGAAGAGCATGCACCAATCCGGTAGCTTTTAATCGCGTTGCGGTAGCAAGCACCTGTTCTTCTGTTTCTGCGCTGCAAGGTCCTGAAATCAGGAATGGCCGGGTGGCTCCGGGCCACCAGGTGTCCGCAGAAAGAAGATCGGGGTTGTGGTCTGATACCATGAGAATGTTGCTAAAGTAAACACGCGGCAGCCAGAAGTAGTTCAGATTAAGAGTTGATGCCGGGGAGTTCCGGGCACAAAAAAGACCGCTTTGAGAGCGGTCTTTCTTTGATTAAGTACCGAAGGAGGGACTCGAACCCTCACGCCTTGCGGCACACGCACCTGAAACGTGCGCGTCTACCAATTCCGCCACTTCGGTAGCCGGAAATTTTTGAGTAACGCGCCTCAAAAAAAAACGAGTGCTATTTCAACTGATCAGATGAGCGTTTCTCATCTCCGAAGTAATCATTGTGCACCTGTGGTGCCCGGGACTGGACTCGAACCAGCACAGCTTGCGCCATACGCCCCTCAAACGTACGTGTCTACCAATTTCACCACCCGGGCGAACTTCGTATTTATGAAGAGTAAAACGGGCAGTTGGTCTGCCCGCTTTCTCTTCTCCCTTCTGTGATCCCGCTGGGACTCGAACCCAGGACCCATACATTAAAAGTGTATTGCTCTACCAGCTGAGCTACGAGATCAACCTTTCAAAATTGCGGGCGCAAATATACAGTTCAGGCCGTCCAAAAATGCATTCCCGTCATTTTTTTTGGAATTCTGTGAAGTCAGCACTCATTCGATGATCGGACAGCGTTCAAAAGGAATGTTCGGATCGAAGTGCTTTCTGTAGGTGCGCAGCGTTCTGTAGCGCGATGCGCCGAGGTTTTCAATCACGCGGATCATCTTCGGATTGAAGTCTCCGATCCAGGTCATGATGGTTTCGGCGTACCGGTTGAGGGTTACGATGTGCTCTTCGGTATGTTTGACCAGGGCAGCTTCCACCCCGCGTCCCTGATATTCACGATCCACGCCAAAAATAATTCCCACCATGGTGTGTCGTTTTCCGAAGGCGCGATAGTACAGAAACTTGAGCTTGCCAATGAGATTCAGATTGCCGCGCACATGCCTGAATATTTCGTTGAGCTCGGGCAGGCTGATGTAAAATCCAATCGGGCGGTCGTAGTGATAGGCAAACAAGGCAATATCCCGGTCGAGCACAGGCTTCATCGCCTTTACAATGTTTCTGGCCTGTTGGATTTGCATCTTATTAAATCCGGCATGACCGCCCCAGGCGTTGTTATAGACGGCTAAAAAGTCTTCGGCAATTTTTTCGTCGGAGTAGCCTTTCACATTCTTCACGCTGAAACCGCCCTCGCCCCGAAGCATGGAGTTTTTGCGCACAAACACTTCCTGAGCGGGTACATAAAGATCGCGCTTATAGCACCACTGCTGGTAATACGTCTGAAATCCGTAAGACTCAAACAGCTCCTGATAGTAAGGCAGGTTGAAATTCATACGGTAGCTGTGCATATCCTTGAAATTCTCTGTAACCAGCCCCCAATAGGCGTCCTTCTCTCCGAAGTTGATCGGTCCGTCCACGGCTTCCATACCCTCTCCTTTCAGCCATTTTACCGCCTCATTAAACATCAGATGTGCAGCTTCGCGGCTGTCAATGCACTCGAAAAATCCGATTCCCCCCGTGGGCTGTTTGAACCCGGAGCTGTACTTCTTCCAGTGAAATGCGGCAATTCGTCCGATGTCCTTTCCCGCATGCTCCAGTATCCAGCGTCGGCAAGCTCCCTCGCGGAAGAATTTGTTGCGCTTCGGGTCAAAGACCTTTTCAATATCCTGCCGGAGATGAGGGATATAATTGGATTGACCGGAGTAGATGGAATCCGAAACGCGCATCCAGCGGGAGATTTTTTCGGGAGTATCAGCAGGAATAAGTTGCATCGTATAAATAGTGCAGCAAAGCTAAGTATGCGGGGTGATTGATGATTCTTAATCATTAGCAGGGGTCGCAGACAACTTTTCACCGAAGTCATTCGTCAGGGATTAGAAGCTATTTTTACCCCCATGAAGAATTTATTACGTACGCTGTTGTGTGTCATGTGCTTGTGCAGTGTTTCTCAACTTCATTCCCAGGTTGAGTCAAACCCGCTGGTGATCACGCCGGAGGAATATCAGACTCTGAAGGAGTCCGGTCAGGCCAACGGGATTTTTCACATCGAAATGAATGTGAGTCAGGAAAGTCAGAAAGGAAAGCCGGCAGACATCCGCATCACTTCTGACTCCAAAATGCTGGGTGGAGGTGGAGGAGATGAGTGCGCTTGCATTCAGCCTCTGGATGAGTCGTTTGACATCGTACCGTTCACCAACGGACAGGCACCAGAGTACCGCAATGATGACGGGTCAACTGCGCTGATTCAGCTCCCGTTCACGTTTTGTTTGTATGGCCAGAACTATACCTCGTGCTATATCAATAACAATGGCAACGTATCCTTCGGTACGCCCTACGGAACATTCTCGGCAGCTGCATTTCCCAGCGCACAATATGTGATGGTCGCTCCTTTCTGGGCCGATGTGGACACCCGGAATTCCGAAAGCGGATTGGTTCACTACCGCATGACTCCAACAAGTCTGACCGTATTCTGGGATAGGGTAGGGTATTTCAATAATATGGCGGATAAGCTCAACACTTTCCAGCTCATCATCACCAATGGCCAGGATCCGATTATTCCGGGCGATGCCAATGTGTCATTTTGCTACGCTGACATGGAGTGGACTACCGGATCTGCCAGCGGTGGCATCGACGGATTCGGAGGAACGCCGGCTACTGTGGGCTGCAACAAGGGCGATGGGGTGAACTTTATCCAGATTGGCCGTTTTGATCACGAAGGTGTGGATTACGATGGCCCGGGTGGCAATGCTGACGGTGTTTCGTGGCTCGACAACCTGATTTTCACGATTGATGCCTGCACTTCCAATGATGCCACCAACGTTCCCCCACTTACCCCTTCGTTGAGTTTATGTGAAACGATTTATATCTGTCAGAACTCAGAAATATCACTTCAGTTTCTGGGTCCGGAGAATAATCAGACGATTACACTGGAATACGAAATTCCCGCAGAGGCTGGCCTGACATCAAGTGTGATTACCAATCCCGGGTCCACCCAACTCAATATCACCGCCGGGCCCGACAGCAATCTGGGAAGTTATACATTCACAGTGGTTGCCACGGATAACGGCACTCCTGCTCTTTCTACCCAGGTAATCTATACCATTGTGGTTATCGATGTGCCGGAAGAAATTCAAATCTCCGGTGTACCTGCTATCTGTTCGGGAGAAAGTACCTTTCTCAGCATTCCCACCGGCTATACCAACATCGAATGGAGCAATGGAGCTGCTTCGAATACGATCTCGGTGGATCAGCCGGGCACCTACTCCGTGACAGCTTCTCTGGGTGGATGTGAAACCAGCGGCAGCATTGTGGTAAGTGTGGCAGAAACCCCCGTGCCGGTGATCTCCGGTGAAACGCCGATATGCGCCGGCACAACCACTGAGCTGTCCCTCAATGATGATTTTACTACAATCACATGGAGCACCGGCAGCGCTGCACCTTCCATTGAGGTAGGGGCGGGCAACTATACCGTCACAGTAACCAATGATCTCGGTTGTCCGGGCACAGACAGTTATTCGGTTGCCAATTTCCCTGTGCCGCTGCTGCCGCAGGATTTCTTTGAGTGCGACCTCAGCGCGAATATCAACAGCAATGATGTACCGGGCTTATGGACCTATACCTCATCCGATGGTGAACTCACCTTTGCTCCCGGCACCCAATCTGCC
The DNA here is from genome assembly GCA_046336655.1 of Flavobacteriales bacterium. GTDB lineage: Bacteria > Bacteroidota > Bacteroidia > Flavobacteriales_D > Sanyastnellaceae > CANGTU01. The sequence goes on from JBKDGH010000180.1 coordinate 16,901, forward strand.
GATGTGGCAATCACCGCTTCTGCTTACGGAGTGTACGATCTGACATATACCGATAATGAATGTCAGTTGAGCGATAGTATCACCGTGACGTTCTATCCGGTGCCGTCGTTTGTGCTGGCTGACACGCTGGTTTGTCTCGGTTCGACTGTTGTGCTCGATCCTCAGGGAAGTTTTGATAATGCCTTCACCTGGGAATGGAGCACCGCTGAAAGTACGCCGACCATCACCATCGTAGCCGATTCATTGATTTCGCAAATCTCCTGGTCCGCTTCCAATCCATGCGGGCAAAGCAGCGGAGTAGTCACTGTTCAGGCTGAACCATGTGAGATCATCATTCCTAACGTGTTCACACCGAACAATGACGCGCTGAACAATGCGTTTGTAATAGAGAATATTGATAAATACCCTGGCAGCACTTTGCGGGTATATAACCGTTGGGGAACGCTGCTTTTCGAATCCGATAGCTACCGCAACAATTGGGTACCCAGAGAAGAGGAGGCTCCTGAAGGAACCTACTATTTCATCCTTGGCTGGAAGCGATCGGATGGAATGCAGTATTTCGAAGGTCATGTTACCCTGCTGCGTTGATATCGACTGATTTTAACAAGTCATAATGTGCTTAGGGCGTCCCGGAATTCACCGGGACGCTTTTTTTACCGCTTCTTTGCGCCTCGTATGAATGCAGTGGATGAATTGGCCCGCGTGGCCCAAAACCTCCGGATGGAGCAGCAGGAAGACCTCCGGCTGCACGAGGCCATTCTCGAGAAACGCAGCATCCGCGAGCGCGTGCAGGCAGGTGTGACATGGTATCCACTGAAGATCGAGGAAACCGGCGTCGGGCTTGGCGCGTATCCATTTGTAGTCGTGGAATATCCCGGCGAATGGCACAGGCATTTCTTTCAGCCCGCTGCACCGGTCAGCCTGTTCTCTCAGTCATCAGGCAACGAGGGAGAAAAACTTCAGGGCACCGTCGGCTTCGTCTCCGAGCGCCGCATGAAGATTTCATTTTATGTGGATGAATTACCCGACTGGCTGGATGACGGCAAGATTGGCGTAAACCTGCTCTTCGATGCGCGTTCCTATGATGAAATGTGGAAGGCATTGAACCAACTGATCAACGTCGAAAAGGGCAGGTTGAAAGAGCTCCGTGACACTGTGCTCGCACATCGCAGCGCATCGTTCATTCCGCTTCCTTCATCCACATCAGACAGGCTGAATGCATCCCAGAATGAAGCGCTGCAATCCATTCTTGAGGCAGAAGACATTGCGCTCGTGCACGGTCCGCCCGGAACAGGAAAAACCACCACGCTGGTGGTAGCCATTCGCGAACTGGTGAAGCGCGGAGAACAGGTGCTCGTATGCGCGCCATCCAATGCGGCGGTGGATTATCTCACGCGCTCCATTGCAGCTGCCGGAATGAATCCTGTGCGCATCGGAAATCTCGCCCGAATCGGAGATGACACCTCGCAATGGAGCCTCGATGCGATGGTGGAGAATGAGCGCGACTTCAAACAAATTCGCGAACTGAAGCGCAAGGCAATCGAACTGCGCAGGGTGGGCAGCAAGTACAGGCGCCAGTTCGGTCGGGAAGAAGCGGAGCAGCGCAAACTCATTTTCAAAGAAGCCAAAGAACTCAGTCGAGAAGCCCGCGAACTGGAATCATACCTCGTGCAAAAGGTCATTGGCGAAGCACACGCCGTTACCTGCACGCTCATCGGGGCGGCGCATGAATACCTGCGTGACCGCACTTTTCGCACTGTGATTATAGACGAAGCAGGTCAGGCGACCGAACCGGCATGCTGGGTGCCCATTCTCAAAGCGGAAAAAGTAATCATGGCTGGTGATCCGTTTCAGTTGCCGCCAACGGTGAAGAGCCAGGAAGCCGCCCGCAACGGACTGTCGAAGTCATTGCTGGAGAAAGCCATTGAGCGGCATTCGCGGATAAATCTGCTGCGCACCCAGTATCGGATGAATGAACTGATCATGACGTTTTCCAACCAGTGGTTTTACGGCGGGAAACTCGAAGCGCATGAAAGCGTAAAGCACTGGACGCTGGAAGGCGCGCCGGAAGTGCTCGAGTTTGTGGATACAGCTGGCTGCGGATACACCGAAGAGGAAAGCGAGGAAACCGAATCGCGCCGGAATCCCGAAGAAGCCGCACTTGTGAGAAGGCATTTCGACCGCTTCTGTACGATGGTCAATGAACCATTTTCGGCGGGAATCATTTCGCCCTATCGCGCGCAGATTGAGCTCCTCGAGGATTTGTTTTCGGATCGCCCGGATGCGGCAGTCAATACCATTGATTCCTTTCAGGGCCAGGAGCGTGATGTTATTTACATAAGCCTGGTGCGCAGCAATGAGCGCGGTGAAATCGGTTTTTTAAAGGATTACCGGCGGATGAACGTGGCCATGACCCGGGCGCGTAAGAAGCTGGTTGTCATTGGAGACAGCGCCACACTCGCCGGAGATGAGTTCTTCAGCGCGTTTCTGGATTTTGCAGAAAAATCCGGGGCGTGGAGATCGGCATGGGATTGGATGGAGTAATTTTATCAAACAATCATTTGCCATGAAAAAAGCACTGCTTTCCGGGGTAATTCTTTTTACTCTCTTTTTTTCATTAGGATGTAAAAAGGACGAAGCCCCTGAGGAGCCCGCGCCCGTGGGCCCGCGCCTCATCTTCCGCTTTGCATTCAACCCCGATCAGGAGCGTCTGAATAACATCGGTCAGCCCGCGGGCGTTCCCGCAGGGCATGCGGCCCAAAGCCCTGATTTCAGAGGTATTTCAGCACATTATTTCGAGCTTGCTCCAACAGCTCTTACGCCACTGGGTGCAGGGGAGGTGCTCTACCATGCACCTGAAACAGATGCCGGCGGCGGCATGGCGATTGACTTCAGCAAAGCCATCATCAAGGATGAGGGAGAGAATTACATTGCAGTGCCGCTTTCTTCGATTGCAGCGGGTAATTACGAGTATATGCGGGTTTCGCTGGCTTATCAGAATTATAATATCCAGGTGCGTCAGAGCGGCCTCAATTTCTCCGGCACCATTGCCAGTTTTGTGGGGTTCAATACCTATATCGGAACGTATTCCATCAATCAGGAACAGGTGGTCGTCAATGATGATCGCCTGCAAGGCTACTGGGGCTTTGAGGCAAATGTGTTCGGAAGGCCTTATGTGCTCTCCGGACAGGCTCCTCCCGGCGCGACCACGGTGCCCAATCCGATCTGGAACAGCTCACCGATTCCTGCAGGTAGCTGTGTAGTCACCGGACCATTTGCCGCACCGCTGACCATTACCGGCAATGAAACCGAAGACATCATCGTGACACTTTCACTCTCAACTAACAACAGTTTCGAATGGGTGGAAGTCACAGAAGACGGCCTTTACGAGCCGGCCATCGGTGAGCAGGTAGTGGATATGGGACTGCGCGGATTGATTCCGATTGTGAACTGATTGCTCTTTTTTGAGGGCCACAGAGGGTTTTATCTCCATGGTGTACCCCGGATTGTCCAGTCGGATTGCTTTCTGATCTCATATGCCTTCGAATACTCGCGTTTGATCATCTCGCTTGGTTAGCCGTGGGGCCCGCCAATTCGCCACCCGAAACCGCCTCTATTTTCCGGGTAAATAGCATTCGGGCCATCATGAACAAGCCTGTGGCATATCTGTTTCGTCAAAATAAAAGAGAGTGATGAAATTCATGCTGATCTTCTTATTGGGGTTGTCTGTGACCGGCACGACAACAAATGAACTAACCTTCAATTTCGGAAGCGGACAAGATCAAATCAGTAACTGGGTGCTGATTTCTGACAATATCATGGGTGGGATCTCAAAATCCAAACTTGAATACACTCAGAGCGCGATGGTTTTGACAGGTGATATTTCCCTGGATAATTTCGGTGGATTTGCCTCGGTAAAAACAACGTTTGGGAAATATGATATTTCTCAGTTCAAGGGGGTGAAAATAAGATTTAAGGCAACTAATCAGAAGTTTGCTTTTACTCTTGAAGATAATAATAACTGGACCTTGCCTAATTACAAAGGTGCTTTTTATTCAGCTAAAGCCAATGCGTGGGAGGAGCAAATTATTTATTTCAAAGACTTTAAAGAATATCAAGTGGGAGAGGCTACCGGAAATAAATTAAAGGAATTTAGTCTGAAAAATATTGTTAGAATGGGCATAATAACTACAGAGAAGAAGGAAGGTCCTTTCACAATTGAGATGGCGGATTCAACTTGCTAACGCATTTTTTTGATGTTCCGAAATTAGTTTGTTCAAGGCAAACTTGGGTGTGTTGTATCCAAGTGTCTCTCGAGGTCTTTCGTTTAGCGCTTCTTGAACCCAGTTTATTCTGTCTGAGTCTA